>NZ_JAGGOS010000130.1 GCF_018614205.1 Streptomyces sp. ISL-36
GGCCGGCGCACGCGGCGCCCGAGCGGCGGCGGGCCGGGCGGGGCGTCGGACTCCTCGCGGCCGTGGCGATCGCCGCGGCGGCCGTCGGCGGAGGCACGGCGACCCTGGTCCAGCAGCTGACCGCGGACGGCACCACCACCGCGTCCGGTGTCACCGGGACGACCGTCTCGGCGAGCAGCAAGGGCACCGTCGCCGGCGTCGCCGAGGCCGTCTCCCCGTCCATCGTGGAGATCTCCGCGACCTCGACCTCCGGCAAGGCCACCGGCTCCGGCGTGATCATCACCGGCGACGGCGAGATCGTCACCAACAACCACGTCGTCTCCGGCGCCTCCGCGATCAAGGTGCGGCTCTCCGACGGCAAGACGTACGACGCCCGGGTCGTCGGCACGGACCCCGACAAGGACCTGGCGCTGATCAAGCTCAGCGGGGCGTCCGGCCTGAAGGCGGCCACCCTCGGCGACTCCGGCACCGTGAAGGTCGGTGACGAGGTCGTCGCGATCGGCTCTCCCGAGGGCCTGACCGGCACGGTCACCAGCGGCATCGTCTCCGCGCTCGACCGCGATGTGACCGTGGCCAAGGACGACGGCCAGGAACAGCAGCAGCAGCCGCAGTACGACCCGCGGCAGGGCTGGCCCTTCGAGTTCGGCGGGCAGCAGTTCAACGGGGACACCGGCTCGTCGAAGACGACGTACAAGGCGATCCAGACGGACGCCTCGCTCAACCCCGGGAATTCCGGCGGTGCGCTGATCAATATGAACGGCGAGATCATCGGCATCAATTCGGCCATGTACGCGCCGAGTGCCTCCAGCGGTTCCTCGGCCGGCAGCGTCGGCCTCGGATTCGCCATTCCCGTCAACACCCTCAAGGCCGATCTGGACGAGCTCCGGTCCGGCGGCGCCAACTGAACGCGTGCGAGGCTGGCCCCATGACTGGCCCGGTGAACGAAGGCGACCGCATCCTCATCGTCGACGACGAGCCCGCCGTGCGGGAGGCGCTGCGGCGCAGTCTCGCCTTCGAGGGGTACGGGACCGAGGAGGCGGTCGACGGCGTCGACGCCCTCGCCGCGATGGAGTCGTACGCGCCCGACCTCGTCGTCCTCGACATCCAGATGCCCCGCATGGACGGCCTCACGGCCGCCCGCCGCATCCGGGCGTCCGGCTCGACCGTGCCGATCCTCATGCTGACGGCGCGGGACACGGTCGGCGACCGGGTGACCGGCCTCGACGCGGGCGCCGACGACTACCTGGTGAAGCCCTTCGAGCTGGACGAGCTCTTCGCCCGGATCCGGGCCCTGCTGCGCCGCAGCTCGTACGCGGCCGTCACCGGCACGGAGCCGGAGGGCGAGGTGCTCTCCTTCGCCGACCTGCGGATGGACCTGGCGACCCGCGAGGTGACGCGCGGCGGCCGGCCGGTGGAGCTGACCCGGACGGAGTTCACGCTCCTGGAGATGTTCCTGGCCCACCCCCGCCAGGTGCTGACCCGCGAGCAGATCCTGAAGGCCGTGTGGGGCTTCGACTTCGAGCCGAGTTCGAACTCGCTCGACGTGTACGTGATGTACCTGCGGCGCAAGACGGAGGCGGGCGGCGAGCCGCGCCTGGTGCACACGGTGCGGGGCGTGGGCTACGTCCTGCGTGGCGGAGGTCCGGAGTGAGCGGTCCGGTGACCTGGTTCCGCTCGCGGCCGCTGCGCTCCAGGCTCGCCCTGCTCACGGCGGTCGCGGTGGCGCTGGCGGTGGCGGCGGTGTCGGCGGCGTGCTGGTTCGTGACGCGGGCGCAGCTGGAGGCGGAGCTGGACTCGTCGCTGCGCAGCAGCAGGCTGGACGCCGGCGCGGTCGGGAACCTGGCCCTGACCTGCGCGCGGAGCGGCGAGCCGACGGTGCCGTCGGCGGGCTCGTACACGGTGCAGATCGTGCTGGGCAACGGCAAGGTCTGTACGTACGGCTCCTCGCCGATCCCCGTCCAGGCGGACGATCTGGCGGTGGCGCGCGGACAGCTGCCGTACGCCCTGCACTCGGCGAAGGCCGAGAACGGCAGCGAGATGCGGGTCTACACCTATCCGCAGCCGGCCTTCCAGGACGTGGTCGGCGTCTCCGTCGCCCGCCCGTTGGCCGAGATCGACAACTCGATGTCCACGCTCGGCTGGGTGCTGCTGCTCGTCTCCGGGATCGGTGCCGTCGGCGCCGGTGCGGCCGGTCTGTGGGTGGCGCGGGCCGGTCTGAAGCCGGTGGACCGGCTGACCGGGGCGGTGGAGCACGTGGCGCGGACGCAGGATCTGACGGTCCGCATCCCGGTCGAGGGCGAGGACGAGGTCGCCCGGCTCTCCCGCTCCTTCAACGCGATGACGGCCGCGCTGGCCGTCTCCCGGGACCGCCAGGCGCAGCTGATCGCGGACGCAGGACACGAGCTGCGCACCCCGCTGACCTCGCTGCGCACCAACATCGAGCTGCTCGCCCGCAGCGAGGAGACGGGCCGCGCGCTGCCGCCCGAGGACCGGCGGGCGCTGTTGGCCTCGGTGAAGGCGCAGATGACGGAGCTGGCCGCGCTCATCGGCGATCTGCAGGAACTGGCCCGTCCGGACGCGGTGCAGCCGGGCCCGCTGGAGGTGGTCCCGCTCCACTCCATCCTGCGCTCGGCGCTGGACCGGGCCCGGCTGCGCGGGCCCGAGCTGACCTTCCGTACCGACCTGGCGCCCTGGTACGTACGGGCGGAGTCGGCCGCGTTGGAGCGTGCCCTGGTGAACGTGCTGGACAACGCGGTGAAGTTCTCGCCGCCGCGGGGCACGGTCGAGGTGACCCTGATGCGGGGCGAGCTGACAGTTCGCGACCACGGCCCCGGCATCGCAGCGGAGGAGCTGCCCCATGTCTTCGACCGCTTCTGGCGCTCCCCGTCGGCGCGCAGCCTGCCCGGCTCGGGCCTCGGCCTGTCGATCGTGGCCCGCACGGTCCAGCAGGCCGGCGGCACGGTGGCCCTGACGGCGGCGGAGGACGGCGGGACGGCGGCGGTGATCAGCCTCCCGGGTGCGCCGACTCCGCCGCCGGAGCGGTCAGTTGTGGCGGATGAGGGACTCGACGAGACCTGAGCGGGTGTTCGGGAAGTCCATCGGGACGATCCCGAGCCCCTTCCAGCCGGTGGCCTCCCCGCCGTCGAGGAAGGAGTGGACGTTGGGGTTGAGCCGGTCGGAGTTCCAGCGGGGCGGGAGCAGGGCCGCGGTGGAGACGTAGTTGACGTAAAGCCTGCCGGGCTGGGTGGCGGCCTTCCTGAAATGGGACTCGATCTTCGGGTACTTGGCTCCGGGCTCGGCCATGTAGTCGTCCTGGATGTCGAAGAACGTGCCGTCGCCGTAGCGCAGCCCCGGCAGGCCGGCGTTGTCGGCGAGCAGGACGACCCGGCCGCGCGCCTCGCCGAGCAAGGGCAGGCCCGTGCCGATCCGGAAGAGGGACCGCCAGCCGCGGACGTCCAGGTAGTCGTCGAAGATCTGGCGGAAGGCGGCGTCGGAGTCCTCGGAGTACTCCTGTTTGACCCGCATGAGGACGGTCTCGGAGGGGTGGGCGGCGAGGAAGTCGCGACAGGCGACGAGGACGTCGCCGAACATCATGTTCTGGTAGTAGGCGCCGTGGTGGATGGCGAAGGAGCCGCCGGTCACCCGGCAGCGGACGTCCAGGAAGCGGATGCCGCTGTCCAGCTGCTGGGCGATGGTCGTGTTCTGACAGGCCACCCAGGGGCCGCCGAAGCGGGCGCCGGAGTCGTGGGTGCCGGGGATGGTGAGCTTCTGGAGCGGGGTGGGGTCGCCGTGGCCGGCCATCCAGTCCCGCAGCCCGAGGGCTCGGGTGCGCGCCCGGGCGGGCGGGGCTCCGATGAGGACGGTGGCGGTGGTCGCCGCGGCTCCCGCGAGAAAGCTTCGTCGGTCCATGGCCGGGAGTATGACGGGTACGCGTCAAACAGCACCAGGGGCGGGAGGGCCCGTACGCGAAAGGGGCGGCGGACCGCCGAAACGGTCCGCCGCCCCTCCCCCTCGCCCTACGTGGTTACTTGACGACCGTGATCCGGTCCGCCGCCGGCGGCGCCAGCGGTGCGGCCGCCGAGGAGTGGGCCGCCAGGTAGGTGTTGAACAGGTCCAGGTCCGAGGCGCCGACCAGCTTGTTCGTGCCCGCCGCCAGGGCCGGGAAGCCGTCGCCGCCGCCCGCGAGGAACTCGTTCATCGCGACCCGGTAGGTCTTCGCCGGGTCGATCGGCTCACCGTTCAGCCTGACCGAGCCGTCCACGACCCGGTCCGCGCCCGTCTTCGTCATGTCGAGCGTGTAGGTGAGGCCCTTCGAGACCTGCAGGATCTTGACCGAGGCCGCGTTCGAGCCGCTGACCTGCTGCTTCAGCGCGGCGAGCAGGTTCGCGCCGGACAGGTCGACGACGTTCATCATGTTGGTGAACGGCTGCACGGTGAAGGACTCCCCGTACGTCACCACACCGTCGCCCTCGGCGCCGGACGCCTTGTACACCAGGTCCGAGCGGATACCGCCCGGGTTCATCAGCGCCAGCTGCGCGCCGCCCTTGTCCGCCGGGGACAGGCCCTCCAGCTGGGCGTCCGCGATCAGGTCGCCGAGCGGCTTCTCGTACGCCGTCGAGCCACGGCCGTTGATGTCGGCGGAGATGAAGCCCTGCGGCCTGTTCGCGATCGGGGCGGCCAGCGCGTTCCAGTCGCGGATCAGGTCGGTGATGTCCTTGGCCTTGGGCACGTCACGGGTGACGACGTGATTGGCCGACGCGACCGACGTACGGACGATGTCCTTGGTGCGGCGGTCGTAGGTGAGCGTGGTGTCCGTGTAGAGCTTGCCGTACGAGGACGCCGAGGTGACCAGGCGCGGCTTGCCGGACGGGTCCGGGATGGTGCAGACGTACGCCTGGTGAGTGTGGCCGGTGACCAGCGCGTCGACCTGCGGGTTCACGTTCTTGGCAATCTCGGTGATCGGGCCGGAGATGCCGTCGCCCGGGCCGGGGCTGTCGCAGTCGTAGTTGTACGCGCCGGAGGCCGGGGCACCGCCCTCGTGGACGAGCGCGACGATGGACTTCACGCCCTTGCGCTCCAGGACCTTCGTGTACTTGTTGATCGTCTCGACCTCGTCGCCGAACTTCAGGCCCTTGACGCCCTCGGCGGTGACGATGTTCGGGGTGCCCTCCAGGGTCACGCCGATGAAGCCGATCCTGACGCCGTTCCTCTCCCAGATGAAGTACGGGTCGAGCAGCGGCTTGCCGGTCTTCTCGTCCGTCACATTGGCCGCGAGGTACGGGAAGTCGGCGCCCTCGAAGGTCTTGCCGTCGACGGCACAGCCGGCGGTCGGGTGACAGCCGCCGTTCTGCATCCGGGCCAGCTCGCGCGCGCCCTCGTCGAACTCGTGGTTGCCGACCGAGGTGACGTCGAGGTCCAGCTTGTTCAGCGCCTCGATCGTCGGCTCGTCGTGGAAGAGCCCGGACAGCAGCGGCGAGGCGCCGATCAGGTCACCGGCCGCGGCCGTGACGGAGTAACGGTTCCCCTCACGCGCCTGACGCAGGTGCGTGGCCAGGTACTCGACACCGCCGGCGTCGATCTTCTCCGTGGTGCCGTCCTCGTGGACGTGCGTGACCTGGCCCGAGGAACCGGCCGGCGGCTCCAGGTTGCCGTGGAGGTCGTTGAAGGAGAGCAGCTGGACGTCGACCGTCCGGCCCCAGCCCCCACCAGCGCCCTGGCTCCGGTCCTGGGCGGCCCCGGCGGGCAGCGCCGCGACGAGCGCCCCGACGGTCGCAATTCCCGCACCGACGACGAGAATCCGCCGCCCCGCCCTGTTCTTCTTCCGTGTCGCTGACATCGCTTCCCTTGCTCCTCGCCCCTTTTGTGGCGGTGTTCGACCACCTGCTCTGCGAGCGCAGCCTAGAGTCAACGCGCGTAGCGCAACAGGGGGTGGCCGGTTACGAGCTGGTTGCCTTTGCCGGTCCTCTTCCGCCGTAGGCTCGGAGACATGACTTCTGACGCGGCACCGGCCCTCGAACCCGGCCGGCAGATCCACACCCTCGACGAGCTCTCCCCCGACCAGGTCCAGGACGTCCTGGACCTGCTGGAGGCGGCCGACCGCGCCGACGGCATGCACGCCGTGTCCGAGCAGGGCCGGCTGTATCTGCGCCACGGCAGGCGTGAGGGTGTACGGCACTTCCTGCTCACCGTCGGCCCGCATCTCTACGGGTACGCCCAGCTGGAGGACACCGATCCGGTGGAGGCCCCCGCGGCCGAGCTGGTCGTCCACCCCTCGCACCGCGGGCGCGGGCACGGCCGGGCGCTCGGGACGGCGCTGCTCGCGGCCTCGGGCAAGCGGCTGCGGGTGTGGGCGCACGGCGGCAAGTCGGCGGCGCGGCACCTGGCCCAGGTGCTCGGCCTCACCCTCTTCCGGGAACTGCGTCAGCTGCGCCGCCCGTTGGTACCGCTCGACATTCCCGAGCCGGTCCTGCCGGAGGGCGTCACCGTCCGCACCTTCGTGCCGGGCCAGGACGACGCGGCCTGGCTCGCCGTCAACGCGGCCGCCTTCGCGCACCACCCCGAGCAGGGCTCGCTCACCCAGCGCGACCTGGACGACCGCATGTCCGAGCCGTGGTTCGACCCCAAGGGCTTCTTCCTGGCGGAGAAGGAGGGGCGGCTGATCGGCTTCCACTGGACGAAGGTGCACGCGGAGGAGCAGCTCGGCGAGGTCTACGTGGTCGGGATCCTGCCGGACGCGCAGGGCGGCGGCCTCGGCAAGGCGCTCACCGCGATCGGTCTGCGGCATCTGGCGGCGGAGGGGCTGCCGACGGCGATGCTGTACGTGGACGCGGACAACACGGCGGCGGTGACGGTGTACGAGCGGCTCGGCTTCGTCACCCACGAGGTCGACCTGATGTACCGCACGGAATCGTGAGGCCGGTGGCCTGAGCTCCGGAGGCCGGTGGCCGGGGGCCTGAGCTCCGGAGGCCGGTGACCGGAGGCCGGTGGCCTGAGGTTCAAGGCCCGAAGATCAGGGGGCGGTTGACACCGCCCCCTCTCTTCCACCACCCTTTCACTACTTGATTAGTGAAAGGGTGGTGGAAGGAACGTGCTCGAGTACCGGATCGACCGGCGCAGCGGAGTCGCCACCTACCTCCAGATCGTGCAGCAGACCAAACAGGCCCTGCGCATGGGTCTGCTGGAACCCGGCGACAAGCTCCCCACCGCGCGCGAGGTCGTCGAGGCGACGGCCATCAACCCGAACACGGTCCTGAAGGCCTACCGCGAACTGGAGCGCGAGGGCCTCGTCGAGGCCCGCCGGGGCCTGGGCACCTTCGTCCGCGCGACGCTCGGGACCGCCCCGGCCGAGTCGCCCCTGCGGGGCGAACTCGACGCCTGGGCCCGGCGGGCACGGACGGCCGGCCTGGAACGGGACGACGTGGCCGCGCTCTTCACATCCGTACTGAAAGAACACTTCGAGGGGGACGACGTATGACCGCCGAAACGGCTCTGGAGGCCAGAGGCCTGGGCAAGAGTTACGGAGGACGAAGGCACCCATGGGCCCTGCGCGACTGCTCCTTCAGCCTCCCCGCCGGCCGCGTCTGCGCCGTCGTCGGACCCAACGGGGCCGGCAAGTCCACCCTCCTCGCCCTGGCCGCGGGCCTGCTCAAGCCCACCGAGGGCACGATCCACGGCCCCGCCCGCGACGCCCTCGCCTATGTGGCCCAGGACAAGCCGCTCTACCCGCAGCTCACCGTCGCCGACACCCTGGCCATGGGGCGGGAGCTCAACCCGGGCCGCTGGGACGCGGCCGTCGCCGAACGGATCGTCGACGCCGGCCCCCTGGACGAGGACGCCCGCATCCGTACCCTCTCCGGCGGCCAGCGCACCCGCGTCGCCCTGGCCCTCGCGCTCGGCAAGCGGCCCGAGCTCCTGCTCCTGGACGAGCCGATGGCCGACCTGGACCCGCTGGCCCGCCATGAGCTCATGGGCGCCTTGATGGCCGACGCCGCCGAACACGGCACGACGGTCGTGATGTCCTCGCACATCCTCACCGAGCTGGAGGGCGCCTGCGACCATCTCATCCTCGTCGACGGAGGCGGAGTCCGCCTCGACGGCGCCATCGACGACCTCCTCGCCGCACACACCCTGCTCACCGGCCCGGTCGCCGACCTGGCCCCGCACACGGTCGTCGACTCCCGCACGACGGGACGTCAACTGACCGCGCTCGTACGCAACGACGGGTCCCCGGTCGAAGGCGCCTGGCAGACCTCCGAACCGTCCCTGGAGGAACTCCTCCTCGCCCACCTCCGCGCCTCCCGCACCCGCACCCCCGAAGGAGCCTCCGCATGAGCAGCCTCGCGTTGAAGGGCCCGTACTGGGTGACGGTCCGCCAGCACCGGCGAGCGTGGTGGGCGGTCGCGGCCACCGTCGGGCTGAGCCTCGTGTGCGTGGCGGGCCTGCGGCTGTGGGACTCCCGTACCAGCGGCACCAACCAGGACGACGGCTACATGCTGCTACGGGTGGGCATGGACCTCTTCTCCATGGGCATGATCGGGCTCCCGCTGCTGCCGGCCGTGTTCGTCGCTGGCCCGATGGTCGCCCGTGAGCTGGAGTCCGGGACGTACAAACTGGCCCTGACCCAGTCCGTCACGCCGAGCCGCTGGTTCGCGTCGAAGCTGCTGGTGGCGGGCGCGGTGACGCTCGGCGGCACGCTCGCGCTGATGGCGGTCTACCGCTTCGGCTGGGTCAGGGTGACGAGCCACTACCAGTTCACGTGGTCCGACCAGGGCACGTACGAGGCGATCGGCACGGTCGGCCTCGCCTACGGCCTGCTCGCCGTCGCCGTCGGCGCGTTCGTCGGCCAGCTCGTACGGCGCACGGTCGTGGCCATGGCGGCGGCCGGCGGGATCATGGCCGCCGTGCTGATCGTGCTCAACGCCTACCGCTGGGACTTCCTGACGGTACGGACGATCACCGGCCCGGTCGGCCCCACGGTCCGGCTGCCCGACATGGGCCTCGAAACATCGTCCGGGCTGATCACCACCACAGGGCAGCGGCTGCCCGGCTGGTACTGCGCCGAGCCGATCGACGAGCACGGGCTGTGCCGGCCCGACGAGAACATCGCCGTGCAGTACATCGACTACCACCCCGCCTCCCATTTCTGGCCCACCCAGCTCATCGAGACCGGCATCCTGCTCGCCCTCGCCGCCCTCGCCCTCTTCGCCGCCTTCCGCGTCCTGCGCGCCCGGCACCCGTAGGGGGCCGCCTTCAGGGGCTTTCCGGACACGACCCAGGATCGGCGGGGCCCTTCAGGGGCCCCGCCCCCGATTCCCGTACGACACGTCGCCGTTACCGAGTATTCAGACGCGCTTGCGACGCTCACGCAATGAAGCCCGCCGTGCACGCGCCCCGCCAGGCGCTCCCGAAAGGGAGACTTCCCTCCACCACGGCCCGCTCCGACGCGCCCGACCACCCCTTCGCGCGGAAGAATGGGGCCATGAGCCAGCAGCCCGCCGAGGTCCCGGTCCAGTCCTCCGCCACGCCGTCCGCCCCGCAGTCCGCGCAGAACGGTTCGAACGGCCAGCCCACCGTCGGCTCCATAGCCGCACACCGCACCCACACGGTCGTCCCCGGCCCGGTCTCGGACCTGGAGCCCGACCTGGACGCCGACCTCGACGGGTACGAGGAGGACGGCGACACGGGAGAGCTCCCCCAGGGCCGGTTCCTCGACCGCGAGCGCAGCTGGCTCGCCTTCAACGAGCGGGTGCTCGAACTCGCCGAGGACCCGACGACCCCGTTGCTGGAGCGGGCCAACTTCCTCGCCATCTTCGCGTCGAACCTCGACGAGTTCTTCATGGTCCGCGTCGCCGGCCTCAAGCGCCGTATCGCCACCGGCGTCGCCACCCGCTCCGCCTCCGGTCTGCAGCCCCGCGAGGTGCTCGACCTGATCTGGACCCGCTCGCGCGAGCTCATGGCCCGGCACGCCGCCTGCTACCAGCAGGACGTGGCCCCGGCCCTCGCCGACGAGGGCATCCACCTGATCCGCTGGCCCGAGCTCACGGAGAAGGAGCAGGCGCGGCTCTTCACCCTGTTCCGGCAGCAGATCTTCCCCGTCCTCACCCCGCTCGCCGTCGACCCCGCGCACCCCTTCCCGTACATCTCGGGCCTCTCGCTCAACCTCGCCGTGGTCGTACGCAACCCGGTCAGCGGCCACCGGCACTTCGCCCGCGTCAAGGTGCCCCCGCTGCTCTCCCGCTTCCTGGAGGCATCGCCGCAGCGGTACGTCCCGCTGGAGGACGTCATCGCGGCGCACCTGGAAGAGCTCTTCCCCGGCATGGAGGTGCTCGCCCACCACATGTTCCGGGTGACCCGGAACGAGGATCTGGAGGTCGAGGAGGACGACGCCGAGAACCTCCTCCAGGCGCTGGAGAAGGAGCTGCTGCGGCGCCGCTTCGGCCCGCCGGTCCGGCTGGAGGTCGAGGAGTCCATCGACCCGTACGTCCTCGACCTGCTGGTGCGCGAGCTGAAGGTCTCCGACGCCGAGGTCTACCCGCTGCCCGGCCCGCTGGACCTGACCGGCCTGTTCGGCATCGCCTCCCTGGACCGGCCGGAGCTGAAGTTCCCGAAGTTCGTCGCCGGCACCCACCGCGACCTGGCCGAGGTCGAGTCGGCCTCCGCGCCCGACATCTTCATGGCGCTGCGCGAGCGGGACGTCCTCCTGCACCACCCGTACGACTCCTTCTCCACCTCCGTCCAGGCCTTCCTGGAGCAGGCGGCCGCCGACCCGGACGTCCTCGCCATCAAGCAGACTCTGTACCGGACCTCCGGCAAGTCGCCCATCGTCGACGCCCTCATCGACGCCGCGGAGAGCGGCAAGCAGGTCCTCGTCCTCGTCGAGATCAAGGCCCGCTTCGACGAGCAGGCCAACATCAAGTGGGCCCGCAAGCTGGAGGAGGCCGGCTGCCACGTCGTGTACGGCCTGGTCGGCCTCAAGACGCACTGCAAGCTTTCGCTCGTGGTCCGGCAGGAGGGCGAGGTGCTGCGCCGCTACTCGCACGTCGGCACCGGCAACTACCACCCCAAGACCGCCCGGCTCTACGAGGACCTCGGTCTGCTCACCGCCGACCCGCAGGTCGGCGCCGACCTCTCCGACCTGTTCAACCGGCTCTCCGGCTACTCGCGCCGCGAGACCTACCGGAGACTGCTCACCGCACCCAAGTCCCTGCGGGACGGGCTGGTCTCCCGGATCAACAAGGAGATCGTCCACCACCGGGCGGGCCGGCCCGCCTACGTCCGGATCAAGGTCAACTCGATGGTCGACGAGGCCGTCATCGACGCCTGCTACCGGGCCGCGCAGGCGGGCGTCCCGGTCGACATCTGGGTCCGCGGCATCTGCGCCGTCCGGCCCGGCGTCACCGGCCTGTCCGAGAACATCCGGGTCCGCTCGATCCTCGGCCGCTTCCTGGAGCACTCCCGCGTCTTCGCCTTCGGCAACGGCGGCGAACCCGAGGTCTGGTTCGGCAGCGCCGACATGATGCACCGGAACCTGGACCGGCGCATAGAGGCCCTGGTGCGGGTCTCCGACCCGGCCCACCGGGCGGCCCTCACCCGGCTCCTGGAGACCGGAATGTCCGACACCACCTCCTCCTGGCACCTCGGCCCGGACGGGAACTGGACGCGCCACGCGACCGACCCCGAAGGCCAGCCGCTGCGGCACGTCCAGGAGATGCTCATCGACGCGCGGAGGCGCCGGCGTGCACAACCCTGACCACGACGTCACCACGGAGACCTCCGCGGCCACCGCCGCGGGCAACATCCCCGTGGACATCCCCGCGAGAACCGCCGGAGCCACCGGCGCCACCGCCGGAACCACCGGAGCACCAGCGGGAGTCACGCCCGGCGCCACCGCCGGAGCCACGGCTGAAGTCACCGTTGGCGTCACTGCCGGAAGCCCGGCGGAAGTCACCGCCGGCGTCACCTCCGGCGTCACCTCCGGAGGCAGCGCCGGAGTCACAGCCGGCGAGGTCCTCACCCCCTACCTCCAGGCACGGGCCGGGGACTTCCTGCGGGCCCTGCGACTGCACGCCGAGAGCGGGGCGGACACCGCCGGCGCGGAGGAGGCGGCCCGTGCCCTGCGTTCCGCCGCCCGCCGCATCGGCGGAACGCTGCACACCTTCCGGCCACTCCTCGACACCGCCTGGGCCGACCAGCTGCGCACGGAGCTGGCCTGGCTCTCCGGCACCCTGGCCCTGGAGCACGCCTGCACCTCGCGGCTCGTCCGGCTGGTGGACGCCCTGTCCCGCCTGTCGAGCGGCGGCGGACCGGTGTCGGCCGGACCGGTGCCGGCCGCCCGGGGCGCGGCGAGCGCCGGAAGCCCCGGCCTGACCGTGGGCGCCGCCCGGGCCGGCGCCCTCCTCGAACGCCAGCTGACCCTGGCCCGTACGCGCGCCCACTCGGCGGCGCTCCAGGCGCTCGGCTCCTCCCGCTTCCACGCGGTCGCCGACGCGGTCGCCCTCCTCGCCTCC
Organism: Streptomyces sp. ISL-36; assembly: GCF_018614205.1. Lineage (GTDB taxonomy): Bacteria > Actinomycetota > Actinomycetes > Streptomycetales > Streptomycetaceae > Streptomyces. The sequence continues at coordinate 12,507 of NZ_JAGGOS010000130.1, forward strand.
GAGGTGCCCCTGAGCCCCGCGGGGGCGGCCCCGGCGGTCAACGTCCTCGACGCTCCCGCCGAGGCCGTCGAGCGCCGCCTCCTGGACGCGGTGGCCGGCCTGCCCCTGACCCGCGCGGCCCACCCGTACAACGCCGAGGCCCTCGCCCTCGCCACCGGCGAGGCCCAGGACGCGCCCTGGCACCAGACGCGGCTCCTGCTGCGGCTCCACCGGTACGCCCGTGAGGTCCTGCACACCCCGACCACCCCGGACCCCGTCCTCTACGAGGCCGGCCGCGCCCTGGACCGTCACCGCGACGCCGCCGAGGCGGCCGCCGCCGCGGCCACGGCGGCCCGCACCCCCCGCATCGCCCCGGCCACCGCCTACGCCCTCGGCGTCCTCCACGCGGACCAGCGCCACGAGGTCGAGGCGGCCCGCTTCGCCTTCCAGCACGCCTGGCAGAGAGCGACGGCGGGGGTGCCATGACGGATCCGGACACGGTACGGGCGGCCGGCTGCGTCCTGTGGCGCCCGGCCCCGTCGGGCGAGGGCATCGAGATCGCCCTGGTCCACCGGCCGAAGTACGACGACTGGTCCCACCCGAAGGGCAAGCTGAAGCGGGGCGAGACGGAGGAGGAGTGCGCCGTCCGCGAGGTCGGGGAGGAGACGGGCCAGTCCTGCGTCCTGGGCCGCCGGCTGCCCACGGTCCGCTACGTCGCGAACGGCCGCCCGAAGCAGGTCGCGTACTGGTCGGCCGAGGCCCTGGGCGGCACGTTCACCGCGACCACCGAGGTCGACCGGCTCCTCTGGCTCCCGCCCTCGGCGGCCCGACCCCGTCTGACCCAGCCCAGGGACCGCGAGCTCCTGGACACCCTCGTCTCCACGACCTCACCCTGAGTCTCCACGACCTCCCGCTGACCGGCCGGCCCCGGCGCGAAACAGCCGGTCCGGCGCCGGCGCGCGGCCCCCCGCGGCACGACACCACGGAGCCGCACCGTGGCTTCCGGCACGGTTCACTTGCCGTTCACTCTCCCCCGTCGACCGCTTCACCTGTTCTGCCTAATTTCGGCCGTACAAGGTGCACGAGCACAGCGACGCACCCGCAACCCCGACACGCGCCGCCGTAGAACGTTCAGGACATCAAGGTCCCGCGACTGGCGGCTTCTGGAAGGAACACCCGAAAGTGAAGCTTTCGCGCAAGAACGGGCTTCGCGCCACCGCGATCGGTGCCCTCGCCGTCTCCGGCGCCCTGGTCCTCACGGCGTGTGGTTCGGACGACAACACCTCCGCTCCCAACGGCGACAAGACGTCCGCCGCCGCCTCGAACGTCAAGTGCGACGGCGCCAAGGGTCAGCTCCTCGCCGCGGGCTCCTCCGCGCAGAAGAACGCCATGGACGTGTGGGTCAAGAACTTCCAGGCCGCATGCTCCGGCGTCGAGATCAACTACCAGGCCATCGGCTCCGGCGGCGGCATCACCAAGTTCAACCAGGGCCAGGTCGCCTTCGCGGGCTCCGACTCGGCGCTGAAGGACGACGAGGTCGCCGAGTCGCAGAAGATCTGCAAGGGCGGCAAGGGCGTCAACCTGCCGATGGTCGGCGGCCCGGTCGCCATCGGCTACAAGCTGGACGGCGTGGACAACCTGGTCCTGGACGCCTCCACCATCGCCAAGATCTTCGACAACAAGATCACCAAGTGGAACGACCCGGCGATCGCCAAGCTCAACCCGGGCGCCAAGCTGCCGGACTCCACGATCCAGGCCTTCCACCGCTCCGACGAGTCGGGCACCACCCAGAACCTGGGCAAGTACCTCTCGACCGCCGCCGCGGCCGACTGGAAGCACGACCCGAAGTCGAAGTCGTGGCCCGCCCAGGGCGGCCAGGCCGCCAACGGCTCCTCCGGTGTCGCCACCGCCGTCAAGGACGCCGAGGGCTCCATCGGCTACTTCGAGCTCTCCTACGCGGCCGCCAACAAGATCTCCACGGTCAGCATCAACACCGGTGCCGCGACCCCGGTCGCCGCCACCTCGGAGAACGCCTCCAAGGCGATCGCCGCCGCCAAGATCAAGGGCACCGGCAGCGACCTGGCCCTCTCCCTCGACTACGCCACCAAGGCCGAGGGCGCCTACCCGATCGTCCTCGTGACGTACGAGATCGCCTGCGACAAGGGCAACAAGGCGGAGACCCTGCCGACCCTGAAGGCCTTCCTGAACTACACCGTCAGCGAGGAGGGCCAGAAGGTCCTCTCCGAAGCCGGCTACGCCCCGCTCCCTGCCGAGATCGCGACCAAGGTCCGCGAGATCGTCCCCACCCTGTCCTGACCCCCGGCCGGAGCCGGTCCGTCACTCACCTCCGACGGACCGGCCCGGCATCCGGTGCACCGCCGCCAAGGGCGCGTACATCCGTACCCGCCCCGCAGACCGGAGAGACCGATGGTGACGACCACAACACCACCCATACGCAACAGCCGGCGCGCCAAGGGCGCCTCCCGCCCCGGAGACAAGGTCTTCCTCGGCCTGTCCCGCGGATCCGGCATCACCCTGCTGGTGATCATGGCCGCCATCGCGGTCTTCCTCACCTACCGGGCCGTCCTCGCGATCTCGCAGGACTCCACGAACTTCCTCACCACCGCCGAGTGGAACCCGGCCGGCAGCCCGCCCGCCTTCGGCATCGCCGTCCTCGCCTTCGGCACGGTCGTCTCGTCGGTCATCGCCATGGTGATCGCCGTACCGGTCGCGATCGGCATCGCGCTGTTCATCTCGCACTACGCCCCGCGCAGGCTGGCCAAGCCGCTCGCGTACGTGGTCGACCTGCTCGCCGCCGTCCCCAGCATCATCTACGGCCTGTGGGGCGCGATCTTCCTGGTCCCGTACCTGGGCGGCCTGAACAAGTGGCTCGACCAGTACATGGGCTGGACGTACATCTTCGACAAGTCCAGCGACGGCGTCGCCCGGTCCCTGTTCACCGTGGGCATCCTGCTGGCGATCATGATCCTGCCGATCATCACCAACGTGACCCGTGAGGTCTTCCTCCAGGTCCCGAAGATGCACGAAGAGGCCGCGCTCGCCCTCGGCGCCACCCGCTGGGAGGTCATCCGGATGTCGGTCCTCCCCTTCGGCCGCTCGGGCATCATCTCCGCCTCGATGCTGGGCCTCGGCCGCGCGCTCGGTGAGACGATGGCCGTAGCCGTCGTGCTCTCCCCCAGCTTCGTCATCTCGGGCCACTTCCTCGACCCGGGCGGCGGCACCTTCGCCCAGAACATCGCGGCGAAGTTCAACGAGGCCAACGAGTTCGGCCGCGACGCGCTGATCGCCTCCGGTCTCGTCCTCTTCGCCATCACCCTGCTGGTCAACGGCGCGGCCCGCTGGATCATCGGCCGCCGCAAGGAGTACTCGGGGGCCGCCGCGTGAGCGCCACGCTCGCGGCCTTCCGGCCGCAGACGACAACGACAGCCGCACCTCTGCGCCGCGCGGCCGGAGAAGCTCGCGAAGGGGGCCGAGCATGAGCAACGCCATACAGGACCGTCCGCCGGTGACCGTCCCCACCGTGCGGCGCGACGCGCTGCGGCACGCCCGCCTCCCCCGCTGGACCCCCCTGGCCATCGCCATAGGGTCGATCGCCGCGGCCGTCGGCCTCGGGCTCGCCGCCGGCTGGCACAGCCACATCCAGTGGGGCATGATCGCCGCGCTGTTCTTCGTCCTCGCCACCTACGCGATCACCAGCAAGGTGGAGGGCTCGCGCCAGGCCAAGGACCGCGTCGCGACCAGCCTCGTCTGGGTCTGTTTCGTCCTGGCCGTCGTCCCGCTGCTCTCCCTCGCCTGGGTCACGGTCAGCAAGGGCCTCGAAGTCCTCGACCCGTACTTCCTCACCCACTCGATGAACGGCGTCCTCGACGCCGAGGCCGGCGGCGGCGTCTACCACGCCCTGCTCGGCACCATCGAACAGGTCGGGATCGCCACCCTGATCGCCGCGCCGATCGGCCTGCTGACCGCGGTCTACCTCGTCGAGTACGGCGGCGGGAAGCTCGCCCAGGCCGTCACCTTCTTCGTCGACGTCATGACGGGCATCCCCTCGATCGTCGCGGGTCTGTTCATCCTCGCCACCTGGAATCTGATGCTGGGCTTCGGGCCCTCCGGATTCGCCGGCGCGATGGCCCTCGCCATCCTGATGATGCCGGTCGTGGTCCGCTCCACCGAGGAGATGCTCAAGCTCGTCCCCAACGAGCTGCGCGAGGCCTCCCTGGCCCTCGGCATCCCCAAGTGGCGCACGATCCTGAAGGTGGTCCTGCCCACCGCGATCGGCGGCATCACCACGGGCGTCATGCTCGCGGTCGCCCGCATCACCGGTGAGACCGCCCCCGTCCTGCTCCTCGTGTTCGGTACGAAGCTGATCAACCCGAACCCCTTCGAAGGCGCCCAGTCCTCGCTGCCGCTCTACGTGTACGAGCAGTACGCGGTCGGCACCGACGCCGCCGTGGCCCGCGCCTGGGCCGCCGCGCTCGTCCTGATCGCCTTCGTCATGATCCTCAACCTGGTGGCCCGCGGCATCGCCCGCTGGAAGGCCCCGAAGACCGGCCGCTGACCGCGGCCACCTGGGAAGTGAACTGATATGGCCAAGCGAATCGACGTCAGCGGCCTCTCCGCCTACTACGGCGCCCACAAGGCGATCGACGACATCTCCATGACCGTCGAGCCCCGCTCGGTGACGGCCTTCATCGGCCCCTCGGGCTGCGGCAAGTCCACCTTCCTGCGCACCCTGAACCGCATGCACGAGGTCACCCCCGGTGGCCGCGTCGAGGGCAAGGTGATGCTGGACGACGAGAACCTGTACGGCTCCCACGTCGACCCGGTCGCCGTGCGCCGTACGGTCGGCATGGTCTTCCAGCGCCCGAACCCCTTCCCCACCATGTCGATCTTCGACAACGTGGCGGCCGGCCTGCGGCTGAACGGCTCGTACAAGAAGTCCCAGCTCAGCGAGATCGTCGAGCGCTCCCTCAAGGGCGCGAACCTCTGGAACGAGGTCAAGGACCGCCTGAACAAGCCGGGCTCCGGCCTCTCCGGCGGTCAGCAGCAGCGTCTGTGCATCGCCCGTGCGATCGCGGTCGAGCCGGACGTCCTGCTGATGGACGAGCCGTGCTCGGCCCTGGACCCGATCTCGACCCTCGCGATCGAGGACCTGATCGGCGAGCTGAAGGAGCGCTTCACCATCGTCATCGTGACGCACAACATGCAGCAGGCCGCCCGCGTCTCGGACCGTACGGCCTTCTTCAACCTGGCGGCCGTGGGTCAGCCGGGCAAGCTGATCGAGCTGGACGACACCGAGCGCATCTTCTCCAACCCGAGCGTCCAGGCGACCGAGGACTACATCTCGGGCCGCTTCGGATAAGCCGCTCCCCCAGACCGTCCTGCGGTGCTGCATGGCGGTGCCACCGCAGGACGAAGGGCCCGGCTCCCCCACAGGGGAGCCGGGCCCTCACCACGTCCGGAGCGGTCGAGGCGGTCGAGGCGGTCGGGGTCAGCCGCCGTCAGCCGCCGTCAGCCGAAGACCAGCTGGACCACGAAGTAACTCACCGCCGCGACCAAGGCGGCCGCCGGCATCGTGATGAACCAGCCCAGGATGATGTTCTTCGCGACACCCCAGCGCACCGCGTTCACGCGCTTGGTGGCGCCCACACCCATGATCGCCGAGGTGATCACGTGCGTCGTCGAGATCGGCGCGTGGAACAGGAACGCCGAGCCGAACATGATCGAGGCACCGGTCGTCTCCGCCGCGAAGCCCTGCGGCGGGTCCAGCTCGATGATCTTCCGGCCGAGCGTCCGCATGATCCGCCAGCCACCGGCGTACGTACCGAGCGAGAGCATCACGGCGCAGGCGATCTTCACCCACACCGGGATGGCGTCGCCGGCCTGCTGCACATCGGCGATGACCAGGGCCATCACCACGATGCCCATCGTCTTCTGGGCGTCCTGCAGACCGTGGCCGAGCGCCATGCCCGCCGCCGACACCGTCTGCGCGATACGGAAGCCGCGCTTGGCCTTGTGCGGGTTGGACTTGCGGAAGACCCACATGATCAGGCACATGACGAGATAGCCGGCCACCAGGCCGACGACCGGCGAGATGAACATCGGGATGACGACCTTGTCGAGCACGCCCGACCAGATCACCTCGGTGCCGCCGGCCAGCGCCGCGCCCACCATGCCGCCGAACAGGGCGTGCGAGGAGGAGGACGGCAGACCGAAGTACCAGGTCACCAGGTTCCAGATGATCGCGCCGACGAGCGCGGCGAAGAGGATGCCCATCCCCTTGTCGCCCTCGGGCGTCGCGATCAGGCCCTCACTGACCGTCTTGGCCACCCCGCTGCCCATGAAGGCACCGGCGAGGTTCATCACCGCCGCCATCGCCAGCGCCGCCCGCGGGGTCAGCGCCCGGGTCGAGACGGAGGTGGCGATGGCGTTGGCCGAGTCGTGGAAGCCGTTCGTATACGTGAAGCCGAGCGCGACACCGATGGTCACGATCAGGGCGAAGGTGTCCACGAAGCTCAGGACTCCTTGACCGCGATGGTCTCCACCGTGTTCGCGACGTGCTCGAAGGCGTCGGCGGCCTCTTCCAGCACGTCCACGATCTGCTTGAGCTTGAGCACCTCGATGGCGTCGTACTTGCCGTTGAAGAGCTGCGCGAGAAGCTTGCGGTGGATCTGGTCCGCCTGGTTCTCCAGCCGGTTGACCTCGATCCAGTACTCGGTGAGGTTGTCCATCGTCCGCAGGTGCGGCATGGCCTCGGCGGTCAGCTCCGCCGCGCGGGCGAGCACCTCGATCTGCTGCTCGACACCCTTGGGGAGCTCTTCGACGTTGTAGAGGACGACCAGATCGACGGCCTCCTCCATGAAGTCCATGATGTCGTCGAGGGAGGAGGCGAGGTTGTAGATGTCCTCGCGGTCGAAGGGCGTGATGAACGAGGAGTTCAGCTGGTGGAAGATCGCGTGGGTGGCGTCGTCACCGGCGTGTTCCGCTGCCCGCATCCGCTCCGCGATCTCGGCCCGGGCGGAGGGGTCCGCTCCGAGCAGTTCCATCAGGAGCTTCGAGCCCGTGACGATGTTGTCCGCGGACGCGGCGAACATGTCGTAGAAGCTCGTCTCCCTGGGGGTCAGACGAAATCGCACGTGGGGTCCTCGGGGTGCTGGGTTTCGGTCAGGCTGATGCTAGGCGCATCATCCGGCCACGGCTAACCGGCGTCCCCTCAGTGTCGCCCATCAGGCACAGTGACATGCACGGGCCCCCGCCCGGATCGGCGGGGATCGGTACCATATACCCACGAGGGGTATACACCCCTTTCTGGACAACGGGAGGACGCGATGACGACCACCGAGGCGGCCGAGGTCACCCCCGACACCGTCGAGCCGGCCGACCACGACCACGGCGTGCACGGCTACCACAAGCAGAAGGACGAGCACCTCAAGCGGCTCCGCCGCATCGAGGGCCAGATCCGCGGGCTGCAGCGGATGGTCGACGAGGACACCTACTGCATCGACATACTCACCCAGGTCTCCGCGTCCACGAAGGCCCTGCAGTCGTTCGCGCTCCAGCTCCTGGAGGAGCACCTGCGGCACTGCGTGGCCGACGCGGCGCTGAAGGGCGGCGACGAGATCGAGGCGAAGGTCGAGGAGGCCACCAAGGCCATCGCGCGGATGATGCGTACCTGAACCGGGCCGGGCCCGGCCGGTCAGCGATCCCGGTCGGCCCGCTCGGCGCGACCGGCGTGATCGGCATGACCGGCCTGCTCGGCGTGATCGGCATGACCGGCCTGCTCGGCGTGATCGGCGGGCGGGGCGGTCTCGGCGGCCACCCTCAGTACCTCGTCGATTCGGTCCGCGCTGAGGCGCTCCCCGTCGGCCGCGGACGCCGCGATGATCAGCTCACCGCACAGCTCGATCTCGGCGAGAGCGACGCGGTCCTGTTCGGTGGGCACTGTCGCTGTACTGGGCGGAGCCACGCGCATTCACCTCTTCCTGCCGGCGTCGGTCCCCCAGCGTAGGGAGCGGGCCACACACCGCGCATGACTCGTCCGGACCATTTGGGTCTGGTCGAAGGGTGACGCGTTTCAGACCTTGATCTTCCCGGCGTAGATGTCCTTCCGGCTCGGCAGCCGTACCTCGACGCGGGTGCCGAACCCGTACAGCAGCGTCGTCGACGCGACCGCGACCGTACGGCCCTGGTTGGCGAAGCTGAACTGGTGCCGCACCTTGCGGAGCCGACCCTCGTGGTCCAGATACGCGTCGAAGGGGACGGCGTCCTTGGCGAACCCTTTCGCCGCGGCGGCCAGCGCTCCGCGCACCTGCGGGGAAGCGGCCCGGGCGGCCACCGCGATGTCCGTGACCCCGCGATAGTGGCTGACTTTCACCCCCGCGAGGTCGACCTCGCCGACGTACGCGACCTTCTGCGCGCCCCGCAGCAGTTCGGCCGCGGCGGCCGGGTCGGTGGCCCCGCCGGTGACGAGATTGCCGTCGTCGAGGGTGGTGGTGTCCACCCGCACCCACTTGTCGGCGGGGACCCCGGCGCCGCGGTTCTTCATGTAGAGCGCGCCCGGGGCGAGGAGTTCGGTGATGGGCCGGTGTTCGCTGGCCCCGGCGGCGTCCTTGGGAAGCACGACCTGGAGGTGCCCGGTGCTCCGGCGGAAGTCGTAGCCGCCCTCGCCGCGGATGGTCACCCGGGTCCCGCCGGTCGCCATCTCCATGCTCGTGCTCGCCTTGGAGGTGCCCGCGCGGCTCAGCACCTCGGCCGCGCCCCGCACGGTCGCCTTCGGATCGCCGCCCGGCTTGGCGTCCTCGGCGGCCGCACAGCCGCCGACCATCAGAGCTGCGGCGACGGCCCACGCCCCGCCCGAGCGTCCGCTCCGCACCACCATCGCCTGCCAACCCCCAACGCCGTGCCACCGCTTGCCCGGGACCCGCCCTTCCCCAGCCCTGGGACCTGGAGAGACCCGTACGCATAACGACGGTCACGACGACCCGTCACGCGCAGTACGGTGGATCCGTGCATGAGCAGTCCCCGCATCACACGACGACCACGGAACGCGGCTCGTTCGCGATCGCCCGGTGCAGCTGCGGGTGGGCGGGCCCGGCGCGACGATCGCGTGAGCGGGCCCGCACGGACGCGGCGGCGCACGAGGCCGCCCAGCAGGCGCCGACGCGTTAGCTCTTCGGCTCGCGCCGGCCCGGCTGGGGGCTAGGCGGCCAGGCCGTTCTCGCCGTTGCCGGAGCCGAGCTTGGGCTCGGCGATGTCGAGGGTCTCGGGCAGCGGGCAGCGTTCGGCCACGCGCCGGGAGCGGACGAGCCGGGCGCCGTGCCTGGAGCGGGCGATCGCGGCGACCAGCGGGTTCAGCAGGGCGTGGGCGAGCGGGGCGAGCAGCAGCGCCACCGCCGTACCGAGGGCGAAGCCACCGATGACGTCGGTCGGGTAGTGCACGCCCATGTACACCCGGCAGAAGCCCTCGGCGAAGGCGAGGGCGATGGCGGCGAGGCCGAACTTGCGGTGGGCGACGAAGAGTCCGACGCCGATGGCCATCGCCATGGTGGCGTGGTCGCTGACGAAGGAGAAGTCGGTCTTGCCGTCGACAAGGACGTCGAGCCCCTGGTGGTCGTTGAACGGCCGGGGCCGCTCGACGAACCCGCGGATGGGGATGTTCACCAGCAGCGCCACACCGGCGGCGAGCGGCGCCCAGACGAGACCCGCCAGGGCGGAGACGGAGTCGGCGAGGGTTCCGCGCCGGCGGACGCTCCACCAGCACCAGAGCGCGACGAGGACGAGCCCGAGCATGATCCCGTACTCGCCGACGAACTCCATGACGCGGTCGAACCAGGGCGGAGCGTCCTTCGCCAGCCCGTTGATGTCGTAGAGCAGGCTGACATCGGGGTTCGAACCGTCCGATGCGAGTCCAGCCATCTGCTGCGGCCCCTTGCCTTGTCACGTGAGTCGACCGTGGGCGGTCGGATCAGGGAACGAACCGCCTGAGGCGTGCGTTCCGCTCTTCCTCGACGATCACCCTGACGTTACCGAAGAGTGACACGTCGTCGCAGCTCAGGGCCTGTGGTTTACGGAGAGTTCCGGCCAATGGTCAGGTTTGCGGAAGGCGGGTCGGCAGTGCCGCCGCGCCCTCCCGCGTGACCCGGGTCGCCCCGAAGTAGTCCGGCGTGTCCATCTTCGTGAAGCGGATCACGGCCCCGGTGCGCGGCGCGTCGATCATGTATCCACCACCGACGTAGATGCCGACGTGCCTGATGGCGCGTGAGTTCGTCAAGTCGTCGGAGAAGAAGACGAGGTCGCCGGGGAGCAGTTCGTCGCGGGAGGGATGGGGCCCGGCGTTGTACTGGTCGTTGGCGACGCGCGGCAGGTCGATCCCGACACTCCGGTACGCGGCCTGGGTCAGCCCGGAGCAGTCGAATCGGCCATTCTGCGCGGCTGTTCCCGTGCCACCCCAGAGGTAGGGCGTACCGAGCTTCTGCTGTGCGAAATAGATCGCCCCCGCGGCCTGCTTCGAGGGCTCGACGCGGCCGAGGGGGCGGGCGAAGCTCTTCTCCAGGGAGCGGATGATCCGCACGTAGTTCTGGGTCTCGCTGATCCGCGGCACGCCACCGGACTTGATGACCCGGTACGCCCCGGCGTTGTACGCGGCGAGCATGTTGTTCGTCGGATCGCCGGGCACGTCCTTCACATAGCCGGCGAGTTCGCAGTCGTACGAAGCGGCGGACGGGATCGCGTCCGCGGGGTCCCAGATGTCCCGGTCCCCGTCCTTGTCGCCGTCGATGCCGTGACCGGCCCACGTACCGGGGATGAACTGGGCGATGCCCCGGGCGTCGGCGGGCGAGACGATCCTCGGGTTCCAGCCGCTCTCCTGGTAGAGCTGGGCGGCGAGCAGGGCCGGGTTGATGGCGGGGCAGAGGTTGCCCCACTGCTGCACCAGCCCCTGGTACGCGGCCGGCACGGCCCCCTTGGCCAGGCCCACCGTGCCGTTCTTGGCGTTGCCGGCGCCCCCGAAGAGCCCTGCGGCGGCGGAGTACGTTCCGACGACGAGCAGCGCGACGAAGCTCAGGCACACCCCGAGGACCCCACCGGCCACCAGCCACGCCTTGCCCGCAGCGCCCGCCCTACGCACCGTCAACCACCCCTCGGCTCTCGGCAGTCCACCGCGGCCAAGTCTAGGTGGCGGACCCGGGCTCGCGGGGGTGTACGAAGGGGGCGGATCGGAGATGTCCCGCCCGGGCCCAGGAGGTGGCTCAATTCCTCGGCGGCTTCAGGACCTCCACCAGGCTGGAGGAGCTGTCCTGCCCGTGCCCGGCCTCGACCCCTCGGCGGAAGAGGTCGACGACGGCGGCCGGAAGCGCTCCGTCGACGCCCGCGTCGGTGACGGTGTGCAGGACGTGCTCCACGCTGGCCAGCCCCATCGCGAGGCGGTCCACGTCGCCGGAGTGGTCGCCCGCGTCGACACGCGGTGCGTAGAACTCCAGGAACTGCTTCAGATCCAGGGCGTTGACGGCGTACGGAAGGAGGTCGGCGGCCTTGAACCCGTGCGCGTCGGCGAGGGCGAGCGCCTGCCAGTAGCCGCTGAGGGCCGTCCAGAACATGACCATGTTGAGCTGGTAGAAGAGCGCGGCGAGTCCGGGGTCCTCGCCGCGGTAGTCGGTGCCGGTGAGCACTTCGAGGGTGGGGCGGTGGGCCTCGAAGACGTCGCGGGGGCCGCTGTAGAAGGCGGAGGAGCCGGCTGCGCCGATGCCGGAGGGCGGTACGAGCACCCCGCCGGTGAGCTGGACGGCTCCGCGCTCCCGCGCCCAGGTGGCGGCTTCCCGCGCGCGGACGGGGGTGTCGGAGCTGAGGTTGACGAGGACCCGGCCTGCCAGGAGCGCGGGGTCGACTCCGCCCAGGACCGCGTACAGGGCGTCGTAGTCGGTGAGGCTGAGGAGCACGACCTCGTTGGCGGCGACCGCCTCGGCGGGTGACGGGGCGAGGACTGCGCCGCGCCGCACGAGCTCGTCGGCGCGGGAGGCGGTGCGGTTCCACAGGGTGACGCGGTACCCGTGGTCGAGGTAGGCGCCGGCCATGGCGCGGCCCATCGGGCCGAGCCCGATGACGGTCACGGAGTTGCTCACGGAAGCCCCTTCCTAAAACGAACGCTCTATCCAGAGCTGCGGCACGAACGTAGCACAGTTCTAAAACGAACGCTCTACTCAATGGCTCGCTACACTCGCCGCATGCAGACCAGCAGCACCGGCTCCACCCGCGACCGGATCGTCGTCGCCGCCTCCCGCCTCATCCAGCGCCAGGGGTACGTCGGCACGGGCATCAAGCAGATCGCCACCGAGGCGGAAGCCACCCTCGGCTCCGTCTACCACTTCTTCCCCGGCGGGAAGGAGGCCGTGGCCGTCGCGGCGATGGAGCACGGACGCGAGGAGTTCGCCGCGGTCCTGCGCACCGCCCTGGACGGCGAGGACGACCCCGCCGCGGCCGTCGACGCCTGCGCCCGCCTCCTGGCGAAGGAACTCCGCGCCTCCGGCTGGACCGACGGCTGCCCGGTCACCGCGGCCGCCCTGGAGACCCTCGGCTCGGACAACCCGATCCAACGCGCCTGCGCCGAAGCCCTGCTGGCCTGGCAGAACCTGGTCGCCGACAAGCTCCTCGGCTGCGGCTTCGCCGACCCCGAGGCACGCGACCTCGCGGCGACCGTCATCAACACCCTGGAAGGCGCCGAGGTCACCGCTCAGGTCACCCGCTCCGAGACCCCCCTGCTCCTGGCCGGCCGCCACCTCGCCCGCCTGATCGCCTCGTACGCCTGACGGCCGGGCCGCCGACGGGCCGCGACCACCCCAAGAGTGCAACAACGACAGTCATTGCCCGGAGTCACCCCCCGTGATACACAGAGTGACCATACGCTTCTTCGCATGGAAACCGGCCACACCGCCGCAGGTCAAGACGGTCGGATCGGCCACGTGTGCGGGAATCGGGTAAAGAGAGCCGTCAAGCCGTCACACGCGAGCGGTTTCATCAGCGAAGATAGGGCGATGACCCATGCCATGAGGCAGGGGCGACGAACTACCCAACAGGGGCGGTGAGTTACATGTACCTGGCGGCCGAAAAAGGCGACATCACCACCATCATCGGTGGAATCGCCCCGAACTGGGGGCCTTTCGGGAGCCTGGGCAATGAGGCCAAGGTGATGATCGAGGTCGTGATGGCCGTGGCCATCCTGCTCTGCCTCGGCATCGCCATCTGGGGAGCGGCCAAGCAGCGCATCGGCGCGACCGCCCTCCGGGACACGTTCAGCGCCGAGCAGGGCAAGGGCCTGATCGTCGCCGGTCTGACCGGAGTCTTCATCATCGGATCGCTGGGGACGCTGTTCACGATCGTGTACGGGATGGCTGTCTAACCACCGAGGTCACGTTCCCTGATGTCCAGTCACCACACCGCGCCCGCGCGGAGACCAGCACGGCTTCTGTCGTACCCGCGAACGGTTGAGGGGGCGTACCCGTCATGAGCCTCGGCGACGACAACGACGGCTTCGGCGGCACCGGCCAGACCCGCACGCGGCTGCCCGAGGGCGGCACCGGCGACGTCTACGGCGGCGCCCGCCGCACCCCCGTCCGCACCTCCCGCTCGCTCATCACGGTGGTCGGCGTGGTGGTCCTCCTGATCGCCGCCATCGCCTTCGCCAACCGCAGCGACAGCGACGGCACGCCCCCCTCGGGCTCCTCCCCGGCCAAGGCCTCGGGCACGGGGGCACCGACGGGGGCGACGGGGGTACGTCCGGTGACGGGCAAGAACGGCGAGATCCCATCGGGCTTCGCAAGAGACGAACAGGGCGCCCAGAGCGCGGCGGTGAATTACGCGGTGGCGCTGGGCTCTGACGGGATGTTCAACGCCGACAGCCGACACCGAATCGTGGATACGGTCTACACGCCCGAGGCGTCGTCCCGCCTGAAGGGCCCCCAGGACGCTGCTTACTCACCCGAGTTCTTGCAGAGACTGGGCCTCGATGCGGGCGGCAACGCCCCTGCGGGAAACACCTTCGTTTCCCGGACGATCCCTGTCGGCACCAAGGTCGAGGCCTTCGACGGCAACACCGCCAAGGTGTCCGTCTGGTACACGGGTCTGATCGGAATGTCCGGTCCCGGCTCCACCGATCCTGTCAGCACGACATGGAAGACGTGGACGTTCGACCTGCAGTGGGCGAACAACGACTGGAAGATCGTGGCCGACAGCCAGAAGGACGGTCCGGCCCCTGTGCCGGGCGACATCGCCGCTTCCAGCGCCGACGAGATCAGCCAGGCCGTAGAGGAGTTCGGAGGCTTCACCTATGCCCGGTAAGCCTCGTCGCGCCCGATCCATCGCCGCGACGCTCATGGCAGCGCAGACGGCCGGATTCCTCTTCGCGGCGCGAGCCACCGCCGCACCCACCCCCACGCCGTCGCCGACCACGAGCAACGATCCCTGCGACCTGCTCATCGGCCCTGCCAAGGAGTACTGCTCCGAAGGCGAACCCGGTCGCTCCACCCCCTCCGGGCTCGACGACCCCACCACCGCCCTCGACCCCCTCTCCTCCCTCGCCCGCGGCTGCGCCGACGCCGCCATCTCCATCGTCGACAAGCTCTCGCAGGCCGTGAAAGAGACCGCCGACGTCGACTTCACCAACCTCGAGTTCCTCGGCCGCTACGCCATCGTCTTCGCCGCCGCCACCGTCCTCACCCTCCTCCTCTGGCTGCTCGCCGTCGCCAAGCGCGCCATCCGCGGCGTCCCCCTCACCACCGCCATCTCCGAGGCCATCGGCTTCCTCTGGCTCACCGTCCTCGCCTCCGCGTTCACGCCCCTCATCCTCTACACCGTCGTGAACGCCACCGACGCCGTCACCGAGGTCATCGCCTCCGGTACCGGGCAGCAGACCGACGTCTTCTTCGGCAGCTTCAAGGAAGCCCTGCAGAAGGGCGACAGCATCGGTGGCGGGCCCATCATGCTGATCATCGTCTCGCTGGTGACCGTCCTCGCCGCCGGCGTGCTCTACCTCGAGCTGTTCCTCCGGGCCGTCCTGCTCTACGTCGGCGCCCTGCTCGGTGTCGTCGTGTACTCCGGGCTCGTCGACAAGAACATGTGGGGCCACGTCCGCCGCTGGGCCGGGATCATGATCGCGGTCATCCTCGTCAAACCCGTCATCGTCATCGTGCTCGGGCTCGCCGGGGCGCTCTCCTCCGGTACCGGTCCCGACTCGTTCTCCGCCGTCGTGTCCGGGCTCGCGATCATCCTGCTGGCCATCTTCGCGTCCGGGATGATCTACCGCTTCGTCCCGGGCTTCGGGGACGAGATCGTCGCCTCCCGCAACAACCGGCTCCACCGCGCCGGTGAGAACGCGGCCGCCGCCGTGATCTCCTCCCCCGCCTCCCTCGTCTCGCAGGGCATCAAGACCCACAGCACCCGCGGCGACGGCGGCCAGGGCGGAGGCGGAGGCACCAACGCCGCCGCCCGGCCCGCGAACCCCCTCGCCGGCGGTGTCGCCGCCCACAGCAGCCGGGGAGGCACCGGCGGGGGTACGAGCGGGGGCGGCGGCGGAACTGTCCCCTCCGCCGCACCCCCGCCGCGTAGCAGCAGCCCCACATCAGGCACCCCGCACAGCAACCGAAAGAACTCTGGAGGTGGAGGGCGTTGACGACCCAGTCCCAGCCGGTCACGCCCCGCCGTACGTATCTGATCGGCCGTGCCCGGCCGAACGCGATCGTCGGCAAGAACCGGGAGACCGGCGAGATCGCCCTCATCATCGCCGGCGCGTTCCTCGGCATGATGAGCGGACTCCTCGTCCCCGCCCTCACCCTGCGGATCCTGCTGCTCGTCGGCTTCCCGCTGCTCGCGCTCGCCGCCGTGTACGTCCCGTACAAGCACCGCACCTTCTACAAGTGGTTCGAGATCAACCGCAGCTACAAGCGGAGCCTGAAGCGGGGCACCGCCTACCGCTCCGCCGCCGCCGAGGCCGGCACCCGGCTCGACGGGCGCGAGGTCGAGGTCGGCCCGCCCCCCGGCATCGGCCGGATCAACTGGATGTCCGCCCCCTTCGGACCCGACGAGATCGCCGTCCTCCTCCACGCCGACCGCCGCACCGTCACCGCCGCCATCGAGATCGAGGGCCCCGGCGTCGGACTGCGCGACAGCGAGGACCAGGAAGCGCTGGTGGACCGTTTCGGCACGCTGCTCAAGCACGTCGCCAACGGGGACGGCTTCGTCACCCGCCTCCAGATGCTCGCCCGTACCCTCCCCGCCGACCCCGACGCGCACGCCAAGGACGTCGCCCAGCGCGGCGACCCGCACGCCCCGGTCTGGCTCCAGGAGTCGTACGAACAGCTCCAGTCGATGGTCTCCACCTCCAGCGAACAGCACCGCGCCTACCTCGTCGCGTGCATGCACTACACCCGCGAACTGGCGGCGGAAGCCAACGCGATGGCCCGCGCCGCCCGCCAGACCTCCGGCGCCCGCAAGCTCGACCGCGACGCCGGACTCGCCGTCGTCATGGCCCGCGAGCTCACCGACATCTGCGCCCGGCTCGCGGAAGCCGACATCAGGGTCCGCCAGCCCCTCGGACAGTCCCGCCTCGCCTCCCTCGTGCATTCCATGTACGACCCGGACCACCCCATCGACCACATCCAGGCCATGACGAAGCGAAACGCCTGGCCGGCCGAGCTGGACGCGATGGAGCCCACCTACCTCCAGGCCAAGACACGGGAGTCCTCCACCCGCGCCCCCTGGTGCCACGCCACCGCCTGGGTGAAGGAGTGGCCGATGACCCCCGTCGGCGTCAACTTCCTCGCCCCGCTCCTCGTCCACACCCCGGACGTGATCCGCACGGTCGCCGTGACCATGGACCTCGAACCCACCGAGGTAGCCATCGAGCGCATGCTCACCGAGAAGACCAACGACGAGGCCGAGGCCTCCCGCCAGGCCAAGATGAACCGCACGGTCGACCCCCGCGACATCGCCGCGCACGGCCGGCTCGACCAGCGGGGTGAAGATCTCGCCAGTGGCGCGGCGGGCGTCAACCTCGTCGGGTACATCACTGTGTCGTCGCGTTCGCCCGAGGCCCTGGCCAGGGACAAGCGCACGATCAGGGCCTCCGCGGGCAAGTCGTACCTGAAGCTGGAGTGGTGCGACCGCGAGCACCACCGGGCCTTTGTGAACACGTTGCCGTTCGCGACCGGCATCCGCCGCTAGCCGCTAAGGGGCCCGTGCACATGCGAGATCCACTCTCCGCCGTCACCGAGGCGTTCACCTCCTTCCTCTTCGGGAAGGTGGAGACCACGCGGCTGCCCGTACGCACCTCCACCGGACAGGCCCAGGCCGTCTACCTCCCGACCGCCGCCCCCGGCCTCGGGGACTCCGGCGTGATCATCGGCCGCGAGGTCTACAGCGGCAAGGGCTACATCTACGACCCCTTCCAGCTCTACGGTCAGCAGCTGCCGGCCCCCCACTGGCTGGTGCTCGGCGAGTCCGGCAACGGCAAGTCGGCGCTGGAGAAGACGTACGTCCTGCGGCAGTTGCGCTTCCGCGACCGGCAGGTCGTCGTCCTCGACGCGCAGGGCGAGGACGGCGTCGGCGAGTGGAACCTCATCGCCCAGGAGCTGGGAATAACCCCCATCCGCCTCGACCCGATGGTCGCCGTCGACGCCGGAATCCGGCTCAACCCGCTCGACCCGTCGATCACCACGACGGGCCAGCTGGCGCTGCTCCGCACGATCATCGAGGTCGCCATGGGCCACAGCCTCGACGAGCGCGCCGGCTTCGCGCTCAAGGTCGCCCACGCCTATGTCAACGAACAGATCACCGACCGCCAGCCGATCCTCACCGACATCGTGGAGCAGCTCCGCCACCCCAAGCCGGAGTCCGCGGAGGCGATGAACGTCGACATAGACGACGTACGCGCCTGGGGTCTGGACGTCGCACTCGTCCTGGACCGGCTGGTCGACGGCGACCTGCGCGGCATGTTCGACGGCCCGACGACCGTCGGCATCGACCTCGACGCCCCGCTCATCGTCTTCGACCTGTCCCACATCGACCGGAACTCGATCGCCATGCCCATCCTGATGGCGATCGTCGGTGTGTGGCTGGAGCACACCTGGATCCGCCCCGACCGGAAGAAGCGCATCTTCCTGGTCGAGGAGGCCTGGCACATCATCAACAGCCCCTTCGTGGCCCAGCTGTTCCAGCGGCTGCTGAAGTTCGGGCGCCGGCTGGGCCTGTCCTTCGTCGCGGTGGTGCACCACCTCTCGGACGTCGTCGACGGCGCGGCGGCCCGGGAGGCCGCGGCCATCCTCAAGATGGCCTCCACCAGGACCATTTATGCCCAGAAAGCCGACGAGGCCCGGGCCACGGGCCGGGTCCTCGGCCTGCCACGGTGGGCGGTCGAGATCATCCCGACCCTCACCCCCGGTATCGCCGTCTGGGACGTCAACGGCAATGTGCAGGTGGTCAAACACCTCATCACCGAGAGGGAACGGCCGCTCGTCTACACCGACCGGGCCATGACGGAGTCGTCCGTCGACCCGGAACTGGAGTGGGAGACGGAGCAGCGCGCGGCCCTCATCGAGCAGCAGATGAACGATCCCTCGCAGTCGACGGTGGCGTGAGATGTCCAAGGATTCGCAGGCCCGGCACCAGCAGCAAGGGGGGATCCCGGACGGTCTGGTAGTCGGGCTCGTCGGCTTCGTCCTCGGGCTGACCGTGCTGGTGTGGACGGCGACCGGCCTGGCAGGTCTCTTCTCGAAGGGTTCCTGGCCGGCCGGGGTCACCTTCACCAGGACCCCGATGGCTGTGCGCGCCCTCATCGGCCGGCCGCAGGACCTGGCGGGCGCGTGGCCGGCCACCCCGGCGGGAGAGCTATCGGGGTACGGGCTGTTCTGGGGCCTGCTCATCGGCGAGCTGATGGTGCTGGTGGTCCTGACGGTGTTCGTGGTGGGGACGCTGGCACGGTGGAGAGCGGTACGGGCGAGCAGACGGGGCACGTACGGTACGAGTACGAGTACGACGATGGCGATGGCGGCGGCGGTCGCCCCGGGCCCGGCTCCGGCCCCCCAGCCGACGGAGGCGGTCCCGGCCCAGCCGGCCCCACCGGCCCAGGCCCCCATCCCGACCCCCACCCCGGCCCCTGCGCCGGCCCCCGCCCCGACCCCGGTCCCGGTACCGACCCCGACCCCGACCCCGGTGCCTGCGCCGGTCTCGGCCCCGGTCCCACAGCCGACTGAGGCCGTCCTCCCCTCCCCCCGTACCCCCCGCGTCCTCTACGGCGCCCCCGCCACCCGCCGCCCCGCCGCCCTGCAGGCGGTCCAGGACGCCGAGGGCCCGGTGCTCGTCGTCACCTCCGACCCCAGCCTCTGGGCCGACACCAAGGACGCCCGCGGCAAACTCGGCCCCGTGCTCGTCTACGACCCCGGGCACCTCTGTGACACCCCCGCCCGCCTCCACTGGTCCCCGTCCGACGGCTGCGAGGACCCGGCCACGGCCCAGGAACGGGCGATCGCGCTCCTCGCCCCCGTACGCCCGCCGTCCCGTCTGGACGCCGCCGTCGCCGACACGGCGGAAACGCTCCTGCGCTGCTGGCTGCACGCCGCCGCCCTGGACAACCGGCCCTTCAAGCAGGTCCACCGCTGGGCGCAGGGCACGGGCGCCCACGAGCCCGTACGGATCCTCCGTACCCACCCCAAGGCCGCCTCGGGACACGCCGGACTCCTGGAGTCCGCACTCACCGGCTACCCGGAACGTCGGGAGATCGCCCAGGAGTTGACCGCCCGGGCGCTGTCCTCGCTCTCCTCGATCCACATCAGGGAAGCCTGCACCCCCAATCGAACGGATTCCCTGACACTGGAATCTTTCGTCGCCGAAGGGGGCACGCTCTATGTGGTGGGTGAACCGATCGAGGACCCCCGCACCACCCCCGGCGCGATGCCTCTGCTCACCGCCCTCACCGCAAGCGTGGTCGAGCAGGGCCGCCGCATGGCCGCACGGTCATCCGACGGTCGGCTCGACCCACCAATGACGCTCGTCCTCGACGACGTCGCCGCCGTGGCTCCCCTTCCCCGGCTCCCGGAGCTGCTGGCAAGCGGCCAGGACCAGGGCCTGCCGACCCTGGCCCTGCTCCGCTCCCAGGAACAGGCCCGCGCCCGCTGGCCGGAGGAGAACCTCGTCCAGCCCTAGCCCGCCCCGCCCCGGCCTCCATGGCCGCCCAGCAACGCGGCAAGGGCGTCGTGCCGCTCGTACAGCCCGTCGGCGAAGCAACGAAGTGCGTCGTCCAGACGCCGCAGCGCCGCTCGATGGTCCTGCTGGTCCGCGAACACCAGCGGTATGCCGGCCTTGTTCTTGGCCAGGCCGTCGGCGAAGCCCGGCGGTACGGTCATGCCCCGGCGCAGGACGACAGAGAGGACCCATTGGCGCTCGGTGGCCGCCGTGACCAGAGGCCTGAGAGTGATGCGCTCGACGTCCTCCCACGGCGACGACCATTCCAGTCGCAGGACGCGGCAATGGAGCCCTTCCGCAGTGAGCGCGACAGAACGCTCGGCGGGAGGCTGCCTCTTCAGGATGCCGCCTCCCACCATGCCCACGACCATGCCGAGCACCAGAACCGTCAGAACCGCGCCCCCTCCGGCGAAGGCCTCCGTCACCAGGGCGCCCGGAAAGATCGACAGAAAGCCGATCAGGGTCATCCACCCTCCGAGGGTCGTGCCCCTGCCCTGCCGCCGGGCCGTGCCCGCGCGTACCTCGACCTCGTCGGGAACACCGGAAGGAGCTTCCTGCGGTTCGTGAACCTCCGCCACCGGCCCCATCGGCGGAACAGAAGGCGGACGCGCATACGCGGGGGAACCTCGACCCGTCCCGCCCGGCGCGGCGCCCCCGCTCAGCAGATCCAGCAACTCGGACGCGGACGGCCGCCGCCCCGGTTCCTTCTCCAGACATACAGCCACCACCCCGCGCAGTCCCTCCGGAACCCCCTCCAGGCTCGGCTCGTCATGCACCACCCGGTACAGCAACGCGGGCACGCTTCCCGCCCCGAACGGCCCCTCCCCCGTCGCCGCGAACGCCAGCACCGCGCCCAGCGAGAAGATGTCGCTTGCCGGCCCGACGCGGGCACCCGATGCCTGTTCGGGACTCATGAAGCCGGGCGTACCGATCACCAGGCCCGTCTCGGTGAGCGTCGTGGCGCCCTCCGCCGCCTTCGAGATGCCGAAGTCGATGACCCGAGGCCCGTCCCCGGTGACCATGATGTTCGACGGCTTCAGGTCCCGATGGACGAGACCGGCCCCGTGGATGGCCTCCAACGCCTCGGCGAGCCCTGCCGCCATCGACCGTAACGCCCGCTCGTCCAGCGCTCCCCGGCGGTCCACGAGCAACCCCAGGCTCGGCGCGTCGATGTAGTCACTGGCGACCCACGGCGTCGCCGCGTCCGGGTCGGCGTCCACGATCGGCGCGGTCCAGAACCCGCCCACCGTCCGCGCCGCCTCGACCTCGCGCCGAAACCGCTCGCGGAAACCCGGGTCCGCCGCGATGTCCGGCCGCACGACCTTCACCGCGAGGCGCCGCCCGCTGCGGGACAGGCCGAGGTAGACCCGCCCCATCCCGCCCTCGCCGAGCCGGGCCGTCAGCCGGTACGGACCGATGACCGCCGGATCATCCGGCAACAACTCCTGCACGGTTCCCCCGAGTTCGCTCGCCGCCTGCGAACCCCAAGCTTCCCAGGCGGCCCGCCGACCCAGCTAGATCCCCGTCGGCCGCCGGATCTCGTACTCCACCTCGCAGGCCGAGTCGTCCCCCGGCATCGCCACGGTCTCCTCCGTCGCCACGAACCCGAACCGCCGGTAGAACGCGCCGGCCCGCGCATTGTCCTCGTGCACGTACAGCCTCACCCGCTCGACCGCCGGTTCGGGCAGCGCCCAGGACCACTCCACGCCCGCCCGGAACAGTTCCTCCGTCAGCCCGCTCCCGCGCGCCTCCGGCCGTACGTACACGCCGACGACGTGCGTCTGGTCGACCTTCGCCGGGGTCCCGAAGCGCACCTCGTCCGAGGGCCGCTCCACCAGCACCGTGATCGTGCCCGCCCAGCTCCCGTCCGGCGCCTCGGCCACGAACTGCCGTACGCCCGTGCCGTTCTCCGACGCCCCCTCGGTCCGCTCCCGCCAGAACGAGTCGGGCCGGGCGACGGCGGTCTCGTACGTCTCCAGGAAAGCGAGATGCGCCACCGGGTCCCGGAGCGCGGCCAGCCGGATCTCGCGGGCCTTCTCCCACTCGTCGGCGCGGATGGTACGAATCAAATAGTCCATGCCCCGATCCTCGTCACCGCCGCACCCTTCTGACAAGGGCATTTCAAGGGCCGGCTGGCCCGGCGTCGTACCCCGGTACCACGCGCCCCGCCCCTCTCCCGCCCACGGTCGGACGATCCGCCCCGCCCGGCTCCGTAGCGTCGTGAACATGATCCGAGCAGAAGAACTCACCAAGCGGTACGGGGGCAGGACCGTCGTCCACGACCTCAGCTTCACCGTCCGCCCCGGCACGGTCACCGGCTGATGAGCGAGATGGCGCTGACCGCCGACCACCTGATCGTCATCGGCAAGGGCCGGCTCCTCGCCGACACCAGCGTCACCGAGCTCGTACGGGAGTCGGGCGGCGCCTCGGTCCGCGTCGTCACCCCGGACGCGGACCGCCTCCGCGCCCTCCTTCCGGACGCCCACGTCACCGAGGAGGCCCCCGACACCCTCCGTATCACCGGCCCGGACTCCGCCACCATCGGGCGCACGGCCGCGGCCCACGGCGTCCCGCTGTACGAACTCACCCCACAGACCGCCTCCCTGGAACAGGCGTTCATGGACCTCACCCACGACTCGGTCGAGTACCAAGGAGCAGCAGTCGCATGAGCACGCCCGCCTACCGGATCACCCCGGCCCGTGTCCTGCGCTCCGAGTGGCACAAGCTGTGGACGGTCCGCTCCACGTGGATCACCCTCATCGCCTCGGCCGTGTTCCTCCTCGGCGTCGGCATTCTGATGGGCGCCACCTACACCACCGACGGCGGCGACTCCGACGTCGACACCGTGGTCCTCTCCCTCTACGGCTCCCAACTCGGCGGCATCTCTCTGGCGGTGCTGGGCATCCTGGTCACCGCCGGCGAGTACTCGACGGGCATGGTCCGGGCCTCGATGACCGCCGTCCCCCGCCGCCTCCCCGTACTGTGGGCCAAGGCCGCCATCTTCACCGGGGCCGTCCTCACGGTCTCCTTCGTGACAGCCCTGGTCACCTTCCTCACCGCCCAGATCTTCTTCCACGGCACCGACCAGGCCGCCTCCCTCACCGACGACGGCATCCTGGCCGCGATCGCGGGCAACGCCGTCGGCGCCACCCTCCTCGGCGTCATCGCCCTCGGTCTCGGCGCCGCGCTGCGCTCGGTGCCGGGCGCCATCGGCGCCTTCATCGGCGGCGTGATGGTGCTGCCGGAGATCCTCGGGATGCTGCCGTACGACGCGATGGACACCGCGGTCCGGTACTTCCCCACCCAGGCCGCGGGTGCCCTCGGCTCCGCCGATCCGATGCCCGGCGCGGCGGCCCCCGGCGCCGCGCTGTTCGCCCTCTGCCTCTGGGCCGCGGCGGCCCTGGCCGTACCGGCGCTGTCGCTGAAGCGCAGGGACGTATGAGGATGGCGCGATGACCACGGAGGACACCGGGCTCAGCCGGTACATCCAGCGCCAGGCCCAGCGCGTACGGGCCTTCGACGCCCGCCGGCCCTGGGTCTGGGACGTCCTGCTGAGCGTCTTCTGGACGGGCGCCGCCCTCACGGACGCGGCGGGTGGCTGGCGGAACATCGCCCGCGACCCGTCCGTGCCCGTCTGGCTGGTGCTCGCCATGAGCCTGGCCCTCTCCGTCCCGTTGCTGTGGCGCCGTCGCCACCCGATGGCCGTCCTGGCCGTGATGGCGTGCGCCTCCCTCGCCAGCAACGTGAGCGGGGCCTTCCTCCAGGCCGGGTTCCTTCAGTTGATCGTCGTCTTCCACATCGCCCTGCGGCTGCCGCCACGCGCCCTCGCCCGGAGCCTGGCCCTGATCGTCCCGCCCCTGGTGACCGGGGCGATCCGGTTCCCGAAGGGAAGCTGGGACCAGCAGGTCGTACCGACGCTGTGGGCATACGCCATGGTCGCGCTGCTCGGCATCGCGGTCCGTTCCCGCCAGGACTACACGGCCGGCCTCGTCGACCGGGCCCGCCGCCTCGAGATCGAGCGCGACCAGCAGGCCCAGCTCGCCGCGGCGGCCGAACGCACCCGGATCGCCCGCGAGATGCACGACATCATCGGCCACAACCTCTCC
Source organism: Streptomyces sp. ISL-36 (assembly GCF_018614205.1). Lineage (GTDB taxonomy): Bacteria > Actinomycetota > Actinomycetes > Streptomycetales > Streptomycetaceae > Streptomyces. Next base: position 36,833 of record NZ_JAGGOS010000130.1, read on the forward strand.
GTCATCACCGGTCTCGCGGACGGCGGCAGGTACGCGGCGGCCAAGAGCCCCGAACGCGCCGCCCAGGCCCTCGACGCCATCGGCACGACGAGCCGCCAGGCTCTCACCGAACTCCGCCGCCTGCTCGGCGTCCTGCGCGACGACTCCCCGGAGGCCGTACGCGACCCCCAGCCCTCCCTGGCCGATCTGGACGAGCTGATCACGGGCGTACGGACGGCCGGTCTGCCGGTACGGGTGGAGATCCGCGACGCACCCGAGGACGGGTCTCTCCCGGCGGGCGCGCAGCTGACGGTCTACCGGGTCGTGCAGGAGGCGCTGACGAACACCCTCAAGCACGCGGGCCCGAAGGCCCGGTCAACGGTCCTCCTCGCCTACGGGGAGGACGGGTTGACGGTCGACGTGACGGACTCGGGCGGCGGCGACACGGATGCGACGGGAACGGGCCGGACAGGCGCGGGCGAAACGGGGACGGGCACGGGCCAGGGCATCGCCGGTATGCGGGAGCGCGCGGCCCTCTACGACGGCACACTCGAAGCGGGCCCGCTGCCGACCGCCGGCTGGCGGGTACGGCTCCGACTCCCCCTGACGTCCCTGAAGTCCCTGGAGCCCCTGAATCCCTGAACCCTGAGACTCTGAAAGGCTCCCTCTTGTGACGACCGTGCTCATCGCGGACGACCAGGCCATGCAGCGCTTCGGATTCCGCATGCTCCTGGAGAGCCAGGACGACATGACGGTCGTCGGCGAGGCCGGGAACGGCACCGAGGCGATCCGCCTGGTGGACCGGCACCATCCGGACGTGGTCCTCATGGACATCCGGAAGCCCGGCCTGGACGGCATCGAGGCCACCCGCCGCATCATCGCCACCGGCGCCCGCACCCGCGTCCTCATCGTCACCACCTTCGACCTGGACGAGTACGCCTACGACGGCCTGCGCGCCGGCGCCAGCGGCTTCCTGGTCAAGGACGCCCAGCCCGAGGAACTCCTGGCGGGCATACGGGCGGTGGCGAGCGGCGACGCGGTGGTGGCCCCGAGCCTCACCCGCCGGCTCCTCGACGCCTACGTCCACCACCTCCCGGCCAACCCCGGCTCGCCGGACCCCCGCACCACGGACCCACGGCTGACCTCCCTCACCGAGCGCGAACGCGAGATCCTCACCGTCATCGCCCAGGGCTGGACGAATACGGAGATCGCGGAGCGTCTGCATCTCGCGGAGTCCACGGTGAAGACCCACGTGAGCCGCATCCTGGCGAAGACGGGCGCCCGGGACCGCGTGCAGGCGGTGATCCTCGCCTACGACACCCAGCTGGTGTCACCGGCTCCCTGAACGTCGACGTGAGGCGCCCCCTTCGGCCACGGGGCCGCGCCATGTGCCGCAGGAAACCCGGCCGCGACCCGTCAGCGACTCCGGCGGGCGTTGAGCCGGGCGGCTTGGCGCGTCAGGTGATCCCGCTCGGCGAGGTTGGGTGCCTTCGCGGCCGCCTCGGCGTACAGCCGTGCCGCCGTCGTCAGGTCTCCGTCGCGCTCGTGGAGGTACGCCGTCACCGCGGCGTGCCGGGGCAGGGAGTCGTCCAGCGCCGCGAGCGCCGCCAGCCCGGCGCGCGGGCCGTCGGCCTCGCCGACGGCCACTGCGCGGTTGAGCCGGACGACCGGGTTGTCGGTCAGGCGCACGAGCTCGTCGTACCACTCGACGATCTGCACCCAGTCGGTCTCCTCGGCGGTGGGCGCGTCGGCGTGGAGTGCCGCGATGGCGGCCTGGGCCTGGAACTCGCCCAGCCGGTCGCGGGCGAGGGCCGTCTGCAGGATCGCGACGCCCTCGGCGATTGACGCGGTGTCCCACCGGCCGCGGTCCTGCTCGGCGAGCGGCACCAGGCTGCCGTCCGGCGCGGTCCTGGTGGCGCGCCGGGCGTGGTGGAGGAGCATCAGGGCGAGCAGCCCCGCCACCTCGGGATGGTCGATCGAGGCCGCGAGCTGCCGGGTCAGCCGGATGGCCTCGGCGGCGAGGTCGACGTCGCCGGAGTAGCCCTCGTTGAAGACTAGGTAGAGGACGCGCAGCACGGTGGCGACGTCGCCGGGCTGATCGAACCGCACGGCCGAGACGGTGCGCTTGGCACGGCTGATGCGCTGCGCCATGGTCGCCTCGGGCACCAGGTAGGCCTGGGCGATCTGGCGGGTGGTCAGCCCGCCGACGGCGCGGAGCGTGAGCGCGACGGCGGACGACGGCGTCAGCGACGGGTGGGCGCACAGGAAGTAGAGCTGGAGCGTGTCGTCCGCCGCGGGCGCGGGCCCCGGCGCCGGCTCCTCGTCGACGAGGTCCTCACGCCGGCGGCGGGCGGTGTCCGCCCTGGTCGCGTCGAGGAACTTGCGCCAGGCGACGGTGATGAGCCAGCCCTTGCGGTCCCGTGGCGGGTCGGCCGGCCAGACGCGGACCGCCTCGACCAGCGCGTCCTGAACGGCGTCCTCGGCCGCCGCGAAGTCGGCTCCGCGGCGGACGAGGATCCCGAGCACGCTCGGCGTGAGGCTCCGGAGCAGGGCCTCGTTCATCGGAGCGGTCACTCCGTGATGGTGGGCGGCGCGGCGAGGAACGGGCGCACCTCCAGCCACTCGTGGATCGGCTTCCCGCCCGCCCCGGGGGCGGCCGACAGCTCCCCGGCGAGCTCGACGGCGCGCTCGTAGCTGTCGACGTCGATCACCATCCAGCCGGCGATGAGGTCCTTGGTCTCGGCGAACGGGCCGTCGGTGACCGGCGGGCGCCCCTCACCGTCGTACCGGACCCACGCCCCCTCGGGGGCGAGCGCCTGACCGTCGACGAACTCGCCGGTCCCCTCGAGTCGGGCCGCGAAGTCGTGCATGTACTGCATGTGCGCCGAGATCTCCTCCGGCGTCCACTGGTCCATGGGCACGTTGTTGGCCGGAGCCGGGGCGCCTCGGTAGTGCTTGAGCAGCAGGTACTTGGCCATGGTGCTTCTCCTCGGTGCTGGTGCGACCCATTCTGGCCGCGTTCACCCCAGGGACGGAGCCACTCACCGGTTCTCGACATCGCCGGCCGAACTTTTTTTGGCCCGCGGGCAGGGCCGGGTGGGGCGGGACGCCGAGTCCGGGTCGTCATCAGCCTGCTGACCCCTGAACGCAGAAAAGCCCCGCACCATAAGGTGCGGGGCTTTCCCACAATGATTGTTCGGCGGCGTCCTACTTG
>NZ_JAGGOS010000131.1 GCF_018614205.1 Streptomyces sp. ISL-36
GGCTGGCTGCACACCTACAATCACCACCGCGGACACACCGCACTCGCAGGCAAAACACCCGCCAGCCGCGTCCCCAACCTCACAGGGCAATACACCTAGGGATCGCACGCCGCCAGGCACGCGGAAGGGCCCGGGTGCGTTCCTTCCCGCACCCGGGCCCTTCTCCGTACACGTATCTCTACGGCACCTGAGCCGCACGTGCCTCGCGGCTCTCGCGGCGGCTGCCGCGGAAGGTGTTCACCCGACGGGCGGTCGCGAAGAGGGGGATCACGGCGCCCATCACGACCTGCAGCGCGCAGCCGGTCTGCAGCAGGAACTGTCCGCCCGGCGCGTCGAACGCCCAGGCCGCCAGCATGCCCATGGCTCCGACGATCCAGGCGAGCATCGCCACCGCGAGGATGCCCCGCGGCTTGGGGTACTCGACCCGGCTCACCATCAGCCAGGCGACACCGATGATCGCGAGCAGCGTCGGGATGAACGGCAGCTCAAGCAGCACGATCGAGACCACCGTGAGCGCGCCGAAGGGGCTCGGCATGCCCTGGAACATGCCGTCCTTCAAGGTCACGCAGGAGAATCTCGCCAGCCGCAGCACCACCGCGAGCAGCACCACGATCGCGGCCACCGCCGAGACCTTCTGCTGCGCGCCGGGCGTGACCATGCCGTACACGAGTACGAAGTAGGCCGGTGCCAGACCGAAGCTGATCAGGTCCGAGAGGTTGTCCAGCTCCGCGCCCATCGGCGAGCTGCGCAGCTTGCGCGCCACGAGCCCGTCAAACAGGTCGAAGATCGCCGCGCACAGCATGAGGATCACGGCGGTGGCGGCGCTGTTGCGCGCCATGCCGGTCTCGTTGCTGCCGGTGAGGTGCGGGATGAGGATGCCGGTGGTGGTGAAGTACACCGCCATGAATCCGCACGTGGCGTTACCGAGCGTGAGGGCGTCCGCTATGGACAGCCTCAACGACAGCGGCATCTCCTCGGCCTCTTCGGCAGCGGCCGCCTCCGCGTCGGCGACCCAGTCGGCGGCCCGGGTGTCGGGATCAATCACGGTCAATGCGAGTCACCCCTGCGGTCGTGGTCTGACCGACCTCGACAGCGACGTCGACACCTTCCGGAAGGTAGATGTCAACGCGCGACCCGAAACGGATCAGACCGATACGCTCGCCCTGCTCGACCTTCGTCCCCTGCGGGATGTACGGCACGATGCGGCGGGCCACGGCCCCCGCGATCTGCACCATCTCGATGTCGCCGAGCTCGGTGTCGAAGTGCCAGACAACGCGCTCGTTGTTCTCGCTCTCCTTGTTGAACGCCGGGACGAACCCGCCGGGGATGTGCTCCACGGACGTCACCGTGCCGGCCAGCGGCGCGCGGTTGACGTGGACGTTCAGCGGGCTCATGAAGATGGCGACCCGGGTGCGTCCGTCCTTCCACGGCATGATGCTCTGCACCACTCCGTCGGCGGGCGAGATGACCCGGCCCTGAGCGATCTCACGCTCGGGGTCGCGGAAGAACCACAGCATGCCGGCCGCGAGCGCGGTGGTGGGCACGGCGATGGCCGCGGCACGCTTCGACGTGCGCGCGCGCACGAGGCTCAGCGCCGCGGTGGCGACGGTCGGCAGAAGCCACGGCGATGCTCCGCGCGCGAGGCGTACGCCGGCGAGGCTGTCGCGGTGTGCAGAGGTTTGGCTGTGGGGCATGGATGACCTTCGTAGCGGATGATGCCGCACTGGCAACGGGGGACGGCGGCTTTCCGGCGATGCTATCGGTTGCGGGGCGCAACTGGGCAAGCCAGAAGCCGAGTCGGCGGCCGGAAGATGATGACAGGGTGTGATCTTCTTCGCGGCCGAATCGACTCAAACGCGACAATCAACCCTGGAATCGGTACTCCTCGAGCAGCCGACGACCAATGATCATTTTCTGGATCTCGGCGGTACCTTCACCGATGAGCAGCATCGGAGCCTCACGGTAGAGGCGCTCGATCTCGTACTCCTTCGAGAACCCGTATCCGCCATGGATACGGAAGGCGTCCTCGACGACTTCCTTGCAGTATTCGGAGGCGAGGTACTTCGCCATCCCCGCTTCGAGGTCGTTTCGCTCCCCGGAGTCCTTTTTGCGCGCTGCGTTCACCATCATCGCATGAGCGGCCTCGACCTTGGTAGCCATTTCGGCCAGCTTGAACTGGATCGCCTGGTGCTGGGCGATCGGCTTGCCGAAAGTGTGACGTTGCTGGGCATACGAGACACCCAGTTCGAAGGCACGCTGAGCGACGCCACAGCCACGAGCCGCAACATTCACACGGCCCACTTCCACGCCGTCCATCATTTGGTAAAACCCTCGGCCGGTGGTCCCGCCGAGCACCCGATTGGCCGGAATGCGCAGTCCGTCCATGATGAGCTCGGTCGTGTCGACGCCCTTGTAACCCATCTTGTCGATCTTCCCGGGGATGGTGAGGCCGGGGCGGACCTCTCCGAAGCCGGGCTCCTTCTCGACGAGGAAGGTCGTCATCGACTTGTGGGGGGCGGTGCCCTCCGGGTGTCCTTCGTCACTTCGGACGAGAACGGCGACCAGGTTGGACGTCCCACCGTTCGTCAGCCACATCTTCTGGCCGTTGAGGACGTACTCGTCGCCGTCCTTGACCGCCTTGGACGTGATGGCCGACACGTCCGAGCCGAGGGCCGGCTCCGACATGGAGAACGCGCCGCGCGTCTCGCCGGCCGCCATCCGGGGAAGGAAGTACTCCTTCTGCTCCTGGGTGCCGTGCTGCTTGAGCATGTACGCCACGATGAAGTGCGTGTTGATGATGCCGGAGACCGACATCCAGCCGCGGGCGATCTCCTCCACGCACAGCGCGTAGGTGAGCAGCGACTCACCCAGGCCCCCGTACTCCTCGGGGATCATCAGACCGAAGACGCCGAGCTCCTTGAGCCCGTCGACGATCTCCTGGGGGTACTCGTCGCGGTGCTCCAGCTCCGTCGCGACCGGGATGATCTCCTTGTCGACGAAGTCCCGGACGGTGGAGAGGATCTCCTGCTGCACATCGGTCAGACCATGGGTCTGGGCGAGTCGCGCCATGACTACTTCTCCGACTTCTTGGAGGGCTCGATCAGCTCGGAACCAGGGGTGTCGCCCTTGGGCGTCGTTTGAGGGTGGTGGTGGGAGACGGGCGGGCGGCCGGGCTGCTCGCCGCCGCGCTCCTTGATGTACGTCTCGGTGGGGACCATCACCTTGCGGCGGAAGACGCACACGAGGGTGCCGTCCTGCTTGTAGCCCTTGGTCTCGACGTAGACGATGCCGCGGTCGTTCTTCGACTTCGACGGGGTCTTGTCGAGGACCGTGGTCTCGCCGTAGATGGTGTCGCCGTGGAAGGTCGGCGCGACGTGGCGCAGCGACTCGATCTCCAGGTTGGCGATCGCCTTGCCCGAGACGTCCGGGACGGACATGCCGAGCAGCAGCGAGTAGATGTAGTTGCCGACGACGACGTTCTTGCCGAAATCCGTCGTGTTCTCGGCGTAGTTGACGTCCATGTGGAGCGGGTGGTGGTTCATCGTCAGCAGGCAGAAGAGGTGGTCGTCGTACTCCGTGACCGTCTTTCCGGGCCAGTGCTTGTAGACGGCGCCGACTTCGAACTCTTCGTAGGTGCGGCCGAACTGCATGGGACTCAGGCCTCCGGGATCTCGAACTTGGTGGTGCGCTGCATACCGGCGGCGCGGCCCTTGCCGGAGATGACCAGGGCCATCTTGCGGCTGGCCTCGTCGATCATCTCGTCGCCGAGCATGGCCGAGCCCTTCTTGCCGCCGGCCTCGGAGGTGTAGTAGTCGTACGCGTCCAGGATCAGCTCGGCGTGGTCGAAGTCCTCCTGCGAGGGGGAGAAGATCTCGTTCGCCGCGGCGACCTGGTCCGGGTGCAGCACCCACTTGCCGTCGAAGCCGAGGGCGGCGGCGCGCCGCGCGACGGCCTGGTAGCCCTCCGGGTTACGGATCTGCAGGTAGGGGCCGTCGATCGCCTGGAGGTTGTTGGCGCGGGCGGCCATCAGGATCTTCATCAGAATGTAGTGGTAGGCGTCGGCGTCGTAGCCGGGCGGCTGCTCGCCGACGACCAGCGACTTCATGTTGATGGAGGCCATGAAGTCGGCCGGGCCGAAGATGATCGTCTCGACACGCGGGGAGGCCGTGGCGATCGCGTTGACGTTGTTGAGGCCCTGGGCGTTCTCGATCTGCGCCTCGATGCCGATCTTGCCGACCTCGAAGCCCATCGTCTTCTCGATCTGCGTCAGCAGGAGGTCGAGCGCCACGATCTGCTGGGCGTCCTGGACCTTCGGCAGCATGATGCAGTCGAGGTTCTGGCCGGCGCCCTCGACGACGGTGACGACGTCACGGTACGTCCAGTGGGTCGTCCAGTCGTTGACCCGCACGACCCGCGTCTTGCCGGTCCAGTCGCCCTCGTTGAGGAACTTCACGATGGTGTGCCGCGCCTCGGGCTTCGCGAGCGGCGCGCAGGCGTCCTCCAGGTCCAGGAAGACCTGGTCCGCGGCGAGGCCCTGGGCCTTCTCCAGGAAGCGCGGGTTGGAGCCGGGGACGGCGAGGCAGGAGCGGCGCGGCCGGAGCCGGTTCACGGTCGTCATGCGGGGACCTCCGTACTTTCGAGGGGGCTGAGCTTGTTGGCTTTCCGGATCTCGTCGACGATACGGCCGATGATCTCGGTGATACCGAAGTCCTTCGGTGTGAAGACGGCGGCCACTCCCGCGCGCTTCAGTTCTGCGGCGTCGGCGTTCGGGATGATTCCACCGACGATGACCGGAATATCGGCCGCGCCCGCCTCCCGGAGGCGGTCGAGGACGTCCGGGACCAGCTCGGCGTGCGAGCCGGAGAGGATCGACAGGCCCACGCAGTGCACGTCCTCGGCGAGGGCCGCGTTGACGATCTGCTCGGGCGTCAGCCGGATCCCCTGGTAGACCACCTCGAAACCGGCGTCACGCGCGCGTACCGCGATCTGCTCGGCTCCGTTGGAGTGCCCGTCCAGGCCCGGCTTGCCCACCAGCAGCCGCAGCCGCCCCGAGCCCAGCTCGGCGGCGGTGCGCGCCACCTTGTCCCGTACGAGAGCCAGCGGCGTGCCCTCCTCGGCGGTCACGGCGACCGGGGCCGAGGAGACACCGGTCGGGGCGCGGAACTCGCCGAAGACGTCCCGCAGCGCCCAGGACCACTCGCCGGTGGTGACGCCGGCCCGCGCGCACTCCAGCGTGGCGGCGAACAGATTGCCGTCCCCGGCCGCGGTCGCCTTCAGGGCGGCCAGCGACTCCTGGGCACGGGCCTCGTCGCGGTTGTCGCGCCACTCGTGGAGCTTGGCCACGACCTTGGCCTCGTTGGCCGGGTCGACCGTCATGATCGCCGTGTCGAGGTCCGCGGTGAGCGGGTTCTCCTCGGTCGACTGGAAGATGTTGACGCCGACGATCTTCTCCTCGCCGGCCTCGATCCGGGCGCGCCGCTCCGCGTGCGAGGAGACCAGCTGCGACTTGAGGTAGCCGGACTCGACGGCGGCCATCGCACCGCCCATCTCCTGGATCCGGTCGATCTCGGCCAGGCACTCCTCCATGAGGGAGTCGACCTTCGCCTCGATGACGTGCGACCCGGCGAAGATGTCCTCGTACTCCAGCAGATCCGACTCGTGTGCGAGGACCTGCTGGATACGGAGCGACCACTGCTGGTCCCACGGGCGGGGCAGGCCGAGCGCCTCGTTCCAGGCGGGCAGCTGGACGGCGCGCGCGCGGGCGTCCTTGGAGAGCGTCACGGCCAGCATCTCCAGGACGATGCGCTGGACGTTGTTCTCCGGCTGGGCCTCGGTCAGGCCGAGCGAGTTGACCTGGACGCCGTAGCGGAACCGCCGCTGCTTGGCGTCCTCGATGCCGTACCGCTCGCGCGTGACCTTGTCCCAGATGCGGCCGAACGCCCGCATCTTGCACATCTCCTCGACGAACCGGACACCCGCGTTCACGAAGAAGGAGATCCGGGCGACGACTTCGCCCTTGCGGTCCTCCGGGATCTGGCCGGAGGCGAACACCGCGTCGAGCACGGCGATCGCGGTGGACATCGCGTACGAGATCTCCTGGACCGGAGTGGCCCCCGCCTCCTGCAGGTGGTAGCTGCAGATGTTGATCGGGTTCCACTTCGGGATGTTGTTCACCGTGTAGGTGATCATGTCCGTCGTGAGGCGGAGCGACGGGCCGGGCGGGAAGACGTGCGTCCCGCGCGACAGGTACTCCTTCACGATGTCGTTCTGGGTGGTGCCCTGGAGCTTGGTGACGTCCGCGCCCTGCTCCTCCGCGACCACCTGATAGAGCGCCAGAAGCCACATGGCCGTGGCGTTGATCGTCATCGAGGTGTTCATCTGCTCCAGGGGAATGTCCTGGAACAGCCGGCGCATGTCACCGAGGTGCGAGACCGGGACCCCGACCCGGCCGACCTCGCCGCGGGCGAGGATGTGGTCGGGGTCGTAGCCGGTCTGCGTCGGCAGGTCGAAGGCGACCGAGAGACCGGTCTGACCCTTGGCGAGGTTGCGCCGGTACAGCTCGTTGGACGCCTCGGCGGTCGAGTGACCGGCGTACGTCCGCATGAGCCACGGCCGGTCCTTCTGGCGCTCAGTCATGTGGGATCCCGGGATCAGATGTTACGGAAGCGGTTGATGGCGTCGATGTGCTTCGCGCGCATCTCCGGGTCGCGCACGCCCAGCCCCTCCTCGGGCGCGAGCGCGAGAACGCCGACCTTGCCCTGGTGGAGGTTGCGGTGGACGTCGTGGGCGGCCTGACCGGTGTCCTCCAGGGAGTAGACCTTGGAGAGGGTCGGGTGGATCTTGCCCTTGGCCACCAGGCGGTTGGCCTCCCACGCCTCGCGGTAGTTGGCGAAGTGCGAGCCGATGATCCGCTTCAGGGACATCCACAGGTAGCGGTTGTCGTACTCGTGCATGTAGCCCGAGGTCGAGGCGCAGGTGGTGATGGTGCCGCCCTTGCGGGTGACGTACACGCTCGCGCCGAAGGTCTCGCGGCCCGGGTGCTCGAAGACGATGTCGATGTCCTCGCCGCCGGTGAGCTCGCGGATGCGCTTGCCGAAGCGCTTCCACTCCTTCGGGTCCTGGGTGTGCTCGTCCTTCCAGAACTTGTAGCCCTCGGCGTTGCGGTCGATGATCGCCTCGGCGCCCATCGAGCGGCAGATGTCCGCCTTCTGGTCGCTGGAGACGACACAGATCGGGTTGGCGCCTCCGGCCAGCGCGAACTGGGTGGCGTACGAGCCGAGCCCGCCGCTAGCGCCCCAGATCAGGACGTTGTCGCCCTGCTTCATGCCGGCGCCGTTGCGGGAGACGAGCTGGCGGTACGCGGTGGAGTTGACCAGGCCGGGGGCCGCGGCCTCCTCCCAGCTCAGGTGGTCGGGCTTCGGCATCAGCTGGTTGGACTTGACGAGCGCGATCTCGGCCAGGCCGCCGAAGTTGGTCTCGAAGCCCCAGATGCGCTGTTCGGGGTCGAGCATCGTGTCGTTGTGTCCGTCGGAGGACTCCAGCTCGACCGAGAGGCAGTGCGCGACGACCTCGTCGCCGGGCTTCCACGAGTTCACGCCGGGACCGGTGCGCAGGACCACGCCCGCGAGGTCGGAGCCGATGATGTGGTACGGCAGGTCGTGACGCTTGCTGAGGTCGCTGAGCCTGCCGTAGCGCTCCAGGAACCCGAAGGTCGACACCGGCTCGAAGATCGAGGTCCAGACCGAGTTGTAGTTCACGGAGCTGGCCATGACGGCCACCAGGGCTTCGCCGGGGCCGAGCTCGGGCAGGGCCACGTCGTCGAGGTGGAGCGACTTGCGGGGGTCCTTCTCGCGGCTGGGGAGACCGGCGAACATCTCGGTCTCGTCCTTGTGCACGGTCACCGCGCGGTAGGACTCGGGGAGCTTGATGTTGGCGAAGTCGGCGGACGTGGACTCCGGCGACTGGATCGCGTCCAGGATTTCCTTCACGGGTGTGCCTCCGGCGGTGCGGCGTCCGAGGGGGACGCTGAGGGGTTACGTCTGGGGTGCTGCTGTGGAGGTGTGCCGTCGGTTCGGCGGGTGGTGCGGTGGCGGCGCCGACTCCGCTTCGCTCGGCCTCTGCTCGTGACAGAGGTGCTGAGGAAGCACAGCGTGCGGCGCTGAGGGTGCCTGTGACGCAGGCGTCCGGGCGCACAATCACGATCGCTTGTGGGGACAGCCGGCGCACGAGGAGATCTCTGCGCGCCGGCCGCCCGGACAACATCAACGTATGGCACCGCGTGTCACCTGACAAGGCACTGCGTGCCAACAATTTCACTCAGATGCAACCCACCGCTCACACATGAGCGATGATCGATCGGAGAGGGGTGCGAAAAACGACGAAAGCCGCCCCCTGGTGGGGGCGGCTCTCCTGCTGGCGGGAGGCTCAGTCGGTCCTGAGCGCCTGCTGGATGGTTCGCATGACCTCGTCGAGGGGGGCGTCGGTCCGCGCCACAGCCACGAGCACCCCGCCCTCGGTGGAGGCGGTCGCCGCCGGCGCGGAGGACGCCGCCCGCGCGGCCGTCTGCTGTGCGGCCTGCTGGGCGCCCTGCGGGGCCTGGGCCGGCCGGGCGCCTATGCCCGAGCCGAACGTCTCCCGGACGATCGCGAAAGCGTGGTCCAGCTGCGCCTCCACGTCCCCCTGGCCCCCCGCACGCAGCCAGCGCCGCAGCACATGGTTGTGGGCGGTGACCACGGCGGAGGCGGCCACCTCGGCGAGCAGCGGGTCGTCGTTGCCGTCGTGGTGGTCGCGCTCGTCGAAGTGGCCGAGGAGATAGCGGGTGAAGAGCCGCTCGTAGCGGGCCACCGAGGCGATCTCGCGCTCCCGCAGGGTCGGGACCTCGCGGGTCAGCCGGTACCGCTCCACGGAGACCGCAGGGGACCCCGCGTACATCTTCATGACTTCCTTGATGCCCCGGCACACCGTGTCCAGCGGATGCTCGTGGGGCGGCGCGGCATTCAGTACCGCCTCCGCCCGTACCAGGGTGTCGTCGTGGTCGGGGAAGATCGCCTCTTCCTTGGAGCGGAAATGGCGGAAGAAGGTCCGCCGGGCGACCCCGGCCGCGGCGGCGATCTCGTCGACGGTGGTGGCCTCGTACCCCTTGGTCGCGAACAGCTCCATGGCCGCGGCCGCCAGCTCACGGCGCATCTTCAGGCGCTGGGCGGCCGCGCGGGTGCCCGCCGCACTCTCCTGTGAGTCGGACGTGGACGTGGCACGGGGTGACTTCGCGGCCTTGGACATGTCCTGAACGTACTGCATCGGTGCGGGAGTGTGCCCAGGTGGGGGAGGGTCGCCGGGCGCCGGACCCGGGGTGCCGGAGGCGCCCGGGGGACTCAGCAACCCTCCCCAGCCCGCGGCGGACTCAGCGTCGGGCATATTCGCGGAAGCCGCGCCCCGTCTTGCGGCCCAGGCAGCCGGCCGCCACCAGGTGCTCCAGGAGCGGCGCCGGGGCCAGGCCCGGGTCGCGGAACTCGCGGTGCAGCACCTTCTCGATGGCGAGCGAGACATCCAGGCCGACGACGTCGAGGAGCTCGAACGGGCCCATCGGGTAGCCGCCGCCCAGCTTCATGGCGGCGTCGATGTCGTCCAGGGTGGCGTAGTGCTCCTGGACCATCTTGATCGCGTTGTTCAGGTACGGGAAGAGCAGCGCGTTCACGATGAAGCCGGCCCGGTCGCCGCAGTCCACCGGGTGCTTCCTGATTTTCGCGGTGACCTCGCGGACGGTGGCGTGGACGTCGTCGGCGGTCAGGACCGTACGGACGATCTCGACCAGCTTCATCGCCGGCGCCGGGTTGAAGAAGTGCATACCGATGACGTCCTGCGGGCGCGAGGTGGCGCGGGCGCAGGCGACGACGGGCAGCGAGGAGGTCGTGGTGGCCAGCACCGCGCCCGGCTTGCAGATCTTGTCGAGCGTCGCGAACAGCTGCTGCTTGATCTCCAGGTCCTCGGCGACCGCCTCCACGGCCAGGTCGACCTCGGCGAACGCGTCGAGCGAACCGGCCGGAGCGATCCGGGCCAGCGTCTCGTCCCGGGCCTCACCGGTCATCCGGCCCTTGTCGACCGAACGGGCGAGCGACTTCGCGATCCGGGCCTTGGCGGTGTCGGCCTTCTCCTGCGAGCGGGCGGCCAGGACGACGTCGTAACCGGCCTTGGCGAAGACCTCCGCGATGCCCGAGGCCATGGTGCCGGAGCCGGCGACGCCGACCGAGCGGACCTCACGGGTCTCGCCCGCGAGGGCCGAGGTCTCCAGCGGGGTGAGCGCGTCACGGACCACCGTGGCGGAGCCCGGGGCGTCGTACGTGTAGAAACCGCGGCCCGACTTGCGCCCGGTGAGACCGGCCTCGCTGAGCTGCTTGAGGATCGGGGCGGGAGCGTGCAGCCGGTCGCGCGACTCGCTGTACATCGCCTCCAGGACCGTACGGGCGGTGTCGATGCCGATCAGGTCGAGCAGCGCCAGCGGGCCCATCGGCAGGCCGCAGCCCAGCTTCATGGCGGCGTCGATGTCCTCGCGGGAGGCGTACTTGGCCTCGTACATGGCGGCGGCCTGGTTGAGGTAGCCGAAGAGCAGACCGTCGGCGACGAAGCCGGGGCGGTCGCCGACCGCCACAGGCTCCTTGCCGAGGGCGTGCACGAGGTCGGTGACGGCGGCCACGGCCTGCGGCGCCGTCAGGACCGAGGACACGATCTCCACCAGCTTCATCGCCTGCACCGGGGTGAAGAAGTGCAGGCCGAGGACGCGCTCGGGATGTGCCGAGTCTGCGGCCAGACGGGTGACGGACAGCGCGTTGGTGCCCGTGGCGATGATCGTCTCGGGCCGGACGATGGAGTCCAGGGCCCGGAAGACCTCCTGCTTGGCCTCGTACGACTCGGGCACCACCTCGATCACCAGGTCGGCGTTGGCCGCCGCCTGGAGGTCGGAGAAGGTGCGGAAGCGGGCGAGGACATCCTGCCGCTCCTCCTCGGTGATCCGCTCGCGGGCCACCGCACGGGCGGTGGAGGCCTCCAGTGCGGCGATGGCGCGGCCGGCGGCGGCCTCGCTGATGTCGATGCCGATGACCTCACGGCCGGACCGGGCGAGGACGTCGGCGATGCCCGCGCCCATCGTGCCGAGACCGACGACGGCGATGGTGGAGAGAGGGGTGTCCATCAGGGGACTCCAGGAGGGAAGAGTGACGACTGAAGGCGGCAATACGGGCGCGATGGGGATCGCCCGCGGGGCGCGGAAGAACGCGCGGGAAAAAAGGGGCGACGGACTCTGTCCCGGAGCCACGTCGAAAAATGCCGAACCGACAAACTCGGTCTCGCAACAGCTGCGTCACCTGGCTGTTGTGAGGCTGCGGGGTTGACCCGCTCACCTGAGATTAACCGGCGGGTAACGAGCGCGCCAGTCCCGGGGAGTTCGGAAAATGTGATCTGGATCGCGGATACGCTGGCCGTCATGGATATCGCCCAGGACCCGGAATTCTGCTCGATGATCGATCGATTGCGGGACGAGATCCAAAACGGTTCAGAGGCCGATCGGAAACCTTTCGAAGAACTCCTCGCCACCGAGGGGCGAGAGGCGTTCGCCCGCGTCCTGACCGCCCCCGGTCAACCCCTCTGGGCCCGCGAGATCGCCGCCTTCCGGCTCGGCCTCGCCGGCGACCCCCGCGCCTTCGAGGCCCTGGTCCTGCTGCTCAACCACCGGGACCCGGAGCGCTGCGTCTCCGCCGCCTACGCGCTGGCGCGGCTCGACGACCCGCGCACCGCCCGGGCCGCCGCCGCTCTCGCCACCAACGAACTCCGCGTGGGATACGCCCTGCTGCCGGTCCGTCTGCTCACCGACCTGCGCGCGCCCGAGTCCGTGCCGGCGCTGATCACCGTCCTGGAACGGCGCCTCGCGGCCGACGACCCGCACTGGCGGGTCGGCCTGGCCTGCGTGGAGGGCCTGGGCGCGCTCGGCGACCCGCGGGCCCGCCCCACGCTCGAAGCCGCCCTGCCCCACCCCAGGCTCGGCGAGGCGGCCGGTCAGGCCCTCGCCAGGATCAAGGTCCGGGGCGGGGACACTCTCTAGGAACCCTCGGGGACGAGTGCGCTAGGAACCCTCCGGGACGAGCGCGAACGCCTCGATCTCCATCAGCAGCTCGGGGCGGACCAGCGCCGAGACCTGGACGGCCGAGCTCGCGGGGAGCGGGGCCGTGCCGAAGGCCTCGTCCCGCGCCGCCCGTACCGCCGGGAGGTGTGCGACATCGGTGACGAAGTACGTCAGCTTCACCACGTCCGCGAAGCCGGCGCCCGCCGAGGCCAGGCAGCGACGGAGGTTCCAGAAGATCTGACGGGCCTGCATCCCCGGGTCGTTCTCACCCACGACCGCGCCCGAGGCGTCGAGGGAGCATTGGCCGGATATCGCCACGAACCGGCCCGTGCCCCACACGACGTGGCTGTACTGAGGGCTCGGGGCGATCCCCTCGGGTGCGGAGACGTGGGTGAGATGCGTACTCATGCCCGACATCCTCGCGTACGCCACTGACAACGAGCCGCGCCCCCTTCAGCCTCCGTGGCCCAGCAGACCGTGCAGCACCGTGCCGCCCGTCGCGGCACCGCTCCGGGATGTGGCGGACTTCACCGGCTTCGGCTCCGGCTCCGGTTCCGGCTCCGGGAGCGCCGCGCAGACCGCGTCCGCCTCCGACCCGCCGTCACCGCGCGGCACCCGCCCCGTGTCGAGGTAGGCCGCCAGGTGCTCGTCCAGACAGGCGTTGCCGCTCAGCGCCACGCCGTGGTTGCCGCCGCCCTCCTCCACGACGAGGCTGGAACCCTCGACCATCCGGTGCAGCGCCACGCCGCCTTCGTACGGGGTCGCCGCGTCGTCCGTCGCCTGGAGGATCAGCACCGGCGGCACCTGGTCGTTCGAGACGTCGGGCGGGGTGAGCGAGTCCACCGGCCAGAACGCGCAGGGCGCGTTGTACCAGGCGTTGTTCCAGGTGGAGAAGGGCGCCTTGAGGTGTACGTCCCAGTTGTCCTTGCGCCAGACGTTCCAGTCGCGCGGCCACTTCGCGTCCCGGCACTGGACGCTCGTGTAGACCGAGTAGCCGTTGACGGCGGTGGCGTCGGACGCCCCGTAGGCCTCGTACGCCTTCGTCAGCGGCGCCGGGTCCTTGTCGTTGACGTACGCGGAGAACGCCGCGGCCAGCTTCGGCCAGTAGCCGTTGTAGTACCCGCCCGGAAGGAAGGTGTCCTCCAGCTCGGCGGGACCGACCTTCCCGCCGGCCGGGCTGCTCCGCAGCGCCTCCCGCATCCGGTACCAGGCGCTCTCGACCGCCGCCGGGTCCGTGCCCAGCCCGTACGTGGTGTCCCGGCGGGCGATCCACGCCATGAAGTCCTTGTGGCGGCTGTCGAACGCGTAGTCCTGCGCGATGTTGTCCTCGTACCAGACGCCCTGCGGATTGACGACGGAGTCCAGGGCGAACCGGCGCACCCGCTCGGGGTACAGCCGCGCGTAGACGGCGCCGAGGTACGTGCCGTAGGAGTACCCCAGGTAGTTGAGCTCCGGCGCGCCGAGCGCCACGCGGATCGCTTCCATGTCCCGGGCCGTGCTGACCGTGTCGATGTACGGCAGCACGTCGCCGTGCTTCTTCCCGCACGCCTCGGCGAAGGCCTGCGCCCGCTCGACACCACGGCGCTCGCCCGCGGCGCCGATCGGCACCGAGTCCGGCCGCACCGGGTCGAAGTGGCCGGCCTTGCAGTCGAGGGCGGGCTCGCTCCTGCCCACACCCCGCGGGTCGAAGCCGATCACGTCGTACCGCGCCGCGACCTTCGAGGGCAGTGACGCCGCCACGAACCCGGCCATCATGCGCCCGCTTCCGCCGGGCCCGCCCGGATTGACCAGCAGCGGCCCCTGATAGTCCTTCGGGGCCTTCGCCGTACGGGCCACCCGGGTGAGCGCGAGCGTGATCGACCGGCCGGCCGGATCGTCGTGGTTCAGCGGCACCTTGAGCGTGGCGCACTGGAGCCTCGGATACGCCGGGGTGGCGCACGCCGTCCATGCCAGTGGCGCGATGGGTCGGACGGTCGGTTCGGGGCGGGGTTCGGGGCGGGGTTCGGCGGACGCGGGCAGGACGGTGACCGTCCCTGCGACCAGTGCCCCAGTGGCGATCAGCATTCCGGCGCGTGGATTCATAGGGCGTCCGTGCCCCGAACACCGTGCGGAAGGACCGCTTCCGCCGAGAGCTCACCCGATCAGAGGAGGGTGAGCCTGCGTCGGCTCGGCGGGAACGGGCTCTTCCGGTAGGGGTATCCGGCGTGCCGCTCCCCGTCGGCCGGGCCCGATCCCGAACTCCGCCGCCAGCTCGTGCACCTGACGGGTGATCCGACGCTGGTACCAGGTCGGCGCGTACGCCCCGTCCGCGTACATCCGCTCGTACCGCCCCACCAGATGCGGGTGGTGCCGGCGCAGCCACGCCATGAACCACTCGCGCGCGCCGGGCCGCAGATGTAGGACGAGCGGGGTCACGGAGGTCGCGCCCGCCTCGGCGATGGAGCGCACCGTCTCGCGCAGCTGCTCGGGCCGGTCGCCGAGGAACGGGACGACCGGGGCCATCAGCACCCCGCAGCCGATGCCGTGCTCGCCGAGCGTCCGGACGACGTCCAGGCGACGCTGCGGTGAGGGGGTGCCGGGCTCCACCGTGCGCCACAGCTCCTGGTCGGTGAAACCGACGGAGACGGAGATGCCCACCTCGGTCACCTCCGCGGCCTGCACCAGCAGATCCAGGTCCCGGAGGATCAGGGTGCCCTTGGTGAGGATGGAGAAGGGGTTGGCGTGGTCGCGCAGCGCGGCGATGATCCCCGGCATCAGGCGGTAGCGGCCCTCCGCGCGCTGGTAGCAGTCGACGTTGGTGCCCATGGCGATGTGCGCGCCCTGCCAGCGCCGGGAGGCGAGGTGCTTGCGCAGCAGCTCCGGTGCGTTGATCTTCACCACGATCTGGGAGTCGAAGCCGAGTCCGGTGTCGAGGTCCAGATAGCTGTGGGTCTTGCGGGCGAAGCAGTAGACGCACGCGTGCGTGCAGCCACGGTAGGGGTTGACCGTCCATTCGAACGGCATGCGGGAGGCGCCCGGCACCCGGTTCACGATCGAGCGCGCCCGCACCTCGTGGAAGGTGATCCCGCGGAACTCCGGGGTGTCGAAGGTACGGGTGGTGACCGCCTCGGTACCGAACAGTGCGGTCGCGGCAGGGGCGGCGGGGTCGTCGCCCAGATTGTCCCAGCGCATGGACGCCTCCTCGGTAGCAGTGCCCTCAGCTGTGGCCCCAGAATAGAACACATGTTCCCTTGATCGCCGCAACCCGGATTTGGGAGGGCCGGGTCCAGGTGGTTGGCTGGTCCCACACCCCCGAGGAACCAAGCTGGAGGAAGTGCCATGGCGCAGGTCGAGGCCACGACGGAGCGGATCATCGCGGCGGACGCGGAGGCGGTGTTCGACGCTCTGGCCGACTACAGCGGCACGCGCGCGAAGCTGCTGCCGGAGCACTTCAGCGAGTACGAGGTCCGCGAGGGCGGCGACGGCCAGGGCACCCTCGTCCACTGGAAGCTCCAGGCCACCAGCAAGCGCGTCCGCGACTGCCTCCTGGAGGTCACCGAGCCGACCGAGGGGCAGCTCGTCGAGAAGGACCGCAACTCCTCCATGGTCACCACCTGGACCGTCACCCCCGCCGGCGAGGGGAAGTCCAAGGCCGTCGTCAGCACCGTCTGGAACGGCGCCGGCGGCATCGGCGGCTTCTTCGAGAGGACCTTCGCGCCGAAGGGCCTCGGCCGCATCTACGACGCCGTGCTCGCCAACCTGGCCACCGAGGTCGAGAAGTAACCTCGCCGAGGTCGAGAAGTAACCTCCTCGACGAACACCGCTCACCGATTCGAGTGGTTTCCCCGCGACCCCCGCAAGAGCGCCCCGCGCGCCGAGGGGGCGCGGGCGCTCTCGTAAACGCGCTGATGAGCGCCCCAAGTGCCACCTGAGACAGGGGTGTTCGCGGCCCGGGTCGTCTCCGGTGCTCCGTACCGCCCGACTTGCTCCCGCTTCGCGCCCAATGCGAAGAATGGCGCGGCGCTGACGCCGTGACGAGGGGAGCAGCACGTGGGTGCGATCACGCTGGTGAAAGCCGCCGAGGATACGACGCCGCTCGTCGCGGGCGACCCGTCCTCCGGCCACGAACCGCCGTCCGACGCCGAGCCGGCCCTCGACCCCCGCCGGGTCCGCCTCGTCTTCTGCGGTCTCATGCTGGCGCTGCTGCTCGCCGCGCTCGAGCAGATGATCGTCGCCACCGCCCTGCCGAAGATCGTCGGCGAGCTGCAGGGCCTCGACCGGATGTCCTGGGCGATCACCGCCTATCTCCTCACCGCCACCATCGGTCTGCCGATCTACGGAAAGCTCGGCGACCTCTTCGGCCGCAAGGGCGTCTTCCTCTTCGCCATCGTGGTCTTCGTCATCGGCTCGGGCCTGGCCGGCTGGTCACGCACGATGGACGAACTCATCGCCTTCCGGGCCGTCCAGGGCATCGGCGCCGGCGGACTGATGATCGGCGTCCAGGCGATCATCGCGGACATCGTCCCGGCCCGGGAGCGCGGCCGCTACATGGGCCTCATCGGGGCCGCCTTCGGTCTCGCCTCCGTCGCCGGGCCCCTGCTGGGCGGCTTCCTCACCGACCACGTCTCCTGGCGCTGGTGCTTCTACTTCAACGTCCCCTTCGGGCTCGTCACCCTCGCCGTCGTCGCCGTCGTGCTCGAACTGCCCAAGCCCCGCACCCGTGCCCGGCTGGACGTCCTCGGCGCGCTCCTGCTCGCCGCCGCCTCCACCTGCCTGGTCCTGCTGACCAGTTGGGGCGGAACGGAGTACGCCTGGGACTCGCGGGTGATCATCGCCCTCGGCGGCGGAGCCGCCGCGACGACCCTGCTCTTCCTGGTCGTCGAGCGCTTCGCCCCCGAACCCCTCATCCCGTTGCGGCTCTTCCGCGACTCCGTCTTCACCGTCACGAGCCTCGTCGGCGCGGTGATCGGCATCGCGCTCTTCGGCGCCGCCAGCTATCTGCCGACTTTCCTGCAGATGGTGGAGGGCGCCACCGCCACCGAGTCCGGCCTCCTCATGCTGCCCCTGATGGGCGGGATCGTCTGCGCCTCGATCGCCTCCGGCCAGCTCATCAGCCGTACCGGCCACTACCGGATCTATCCGGTGCTCGGCGGCGCCGTCTCCGTCGTCGGCATGTGGCTGCTCTCACGGATGGAGACCGACACCCCGCGCCTGCACCACAGCATCTGGCAGGCCGTCCTCGGGATCGGCATCGGCCTGGTCATGCCCGTCCTCATCCTGGCGGTCCAGAACTCCGTACGCGCCGCCGACCTCGGCACCGCCACCAGCGCCCACAACTACTTCCGCCAGATCGGCGGCAGCGTCGGCGCCGCCGTCTTCGGCACCCTCTTCGCCGCCCGGCTCGACGACGCCCTCGCCGACCGCCTCCCGCACACGGCGGGAACCGCGCTGCCGGCCGCCGAATCGATCACCCCCCAGGCGGTGCACGCCCTGCCGCCGGCCCTGCGCGACGCCTACATCCAGGCCTACGCGGACGCGATGCCGCGCATCTTCCTCTATCTCGTGCCGGTCCTCGTGCTCGGCCTCGTCCTCGCCTTCTTCCTCAAGGAGAAACCGCTGGTGTCCCACCACACCCCCACCACCGAGGCCGCCAACGCCGTCCCGCGCGCCCGCGCGGCGGCCGGCCCCGCACCGACCGGATACACCGCGGGCCTCCCGGTCTGCGGCACCGTCCAGCACCACGACGGCACCCGCGTCCCGCGCGCGGCCCTCACCCTCATCGACGTCCAGGGACAGCAGATCGGCCGCGGCGGCAGCGGTGAGGACGGCCGTTACGCGCTCAGCGTCCCGGGCCCCGGCTCGTACGTCCTGATCGCGGCGGCCGGCGGGCACCAGCCGCAGGCGGTCTCCGTCACCGTCGGCGAACGGCCGGTCGAGCTCGACGTCGTCCTCGGCGGCGCGGGCCGGCTGGCCGGAGCGGTCCTCACCGCCGACGGCACACCCGTACGGGACGCGGCGGTCACCCTCACCGACGTGCGGGGCGACGTCGTCGCCTCCACCCGCAGCGGCCGCGAGGGCGGCTACGTCATCACCGAGCTGGTGGCGGGCGAGTACACCCTGGCCGCCAGCGCCCCCGCCTTCCGGCCGGCCGCGCTGCCGGTCAGCGTGCAGGCCTCCCGCGAGACCCGGCAGGACATCGAGCTCGCCGGCGGCGCCGTGCTGCGCGGGACGGTACGCGCCGGCGGCGGGCGGCCGGTCGAGGACGCCCGGGTCACCCTCCTCGACGCGGCGGGCAACGTGGTCGACACGCTGACGACCGGGCCGGACGGCACCTTCCGCTTCGTGGACCTGTCGTCGGGGGAGTACACGGTCATCGCGGCGGGCTATCCGCCGGTGGCCACCGTCCTCCAGGTCGCGGGCGGCGGACGCACCGAACGCGACCTCCAACTCGGCCACGAGGACTGACCTCACCCGCCAGTTCCTCCAAGACCTCGGTGGCCTCCCGGAGGCTGTCGTGGAACGTCGTCCGGCGCTCCTGGACGCGCGGCGCGGCGGGCGCGCCGTGACGGCGTGTGGGCCGAACCGGTCACTGTCAGAGGTCCACCCCACCGACAGTTGTCCACAGGGCTGGCCCGGGTGCCGGTCGGCGCGTACGGTTTCCAGGCATGAAGATCCTGATCAGCGCCGACATGGAAGGCGCGACCGGCGTCACCTGGCCCGCGGACGTGCTGCCCGGCACGCCCCAGTGGGAGCGGTGCCGGTCCCTGTTCACCTCGGACGTGAACGCGGCGGTGCTCGGCTTCTTCGACGGGGGCGCCGACGAGGTGCTCATCAACGAGGCGCACTGGACCATGCGCAATCTGCTTCTCGAACAGCTCGACGAGCGCGCCGAGATGCTGACCGGGCGCCACAAGTCGCTCTCCATGGTCGAAGGCGTGCAGCACCGCGACGTCGACGGCATCGCCTTCGTCGGCTACCACACCGGTGCCGGAGCCGAAGGGGTGCTCGCGCACACCTATCTCGCCAACTCCATCACCGGTGTCTGGCTGAACGGGGAACGGGCGAGCGAGGGCCTGCTCAACGCCCACGTGGTCGCGGAGTACGGCGTGCCGGTGGTGCTCGTCACCGGTGACGACCTGACCTGTGAGGACGCCCTCGGATACGCGCCCGAGGCGCACAAGGTGGCGGTCAAGGACCATGTCTCGCGGTACGCGGCGGTGTGCCGCACCCCCAGCCGTACGGCCGCCGAGATCCGGGCGGCGGCGAAGGCCGCGGCCGGCCTCGCCGTACGGCACGAGCCGGTGCGGGGCGGGCCGTTCACGGTGGAGCTGGAGTTCGACGCCGAGCATCTGGCGGCCGCTGCGACGGTGGTGCCCGGCGTGGCCCGGAGCGGTGAACGCCGGGTCGGGTACACCAGCGAGACAATGTACGAGGGAATTCGCACGTTCAAGGCGGTCACCACGATCGTCTCCGCAGCCGTGGAGGAGCAGTATGGCTGAGCCGGTCCAGGGGGCCGACGGCACGGCGCTCGACGAGGTGGTGACCTTCACCTCCGAGCTGATCCGGATCGACACCACCAACAAGGGCGGCGGGGACTGCTTCGAGCGACCCGCGGCCGAGTACGTCGCCGAACGGCTCGCCGCCGCCGGCCTCGAACCGACACTTCTCGAACGGACCCGGGGCCGCACCAACGTGGTGGCGCGCATCGAGGGGACCGACCCCTCCGCCGACGCCCTGCTCGTCCACGGCCATCTCGACGTCGTCCCGGCCGAGGCCGCCGACTGGGCCGTCCACCCCTTCTCCGGCGAGATCCGCGACGGAGT
Source organism: Streptomyces sp. ISL-36 (assembly GCF_018614205.1). Taxonomy (GTDB): domain Bacteria; phylum Actinomycetota; class Actinomycetes; order Streptomycetales; family Streptomycetaceae; genus Streptomyces. The sequence goes on from NZ_JAGGOS010000131.1 coordinate 19,915, forward strand.
CGTCTGGGGCCGCGGCGCCGTCGACATGAAGAACATGGACGCGATGGTGCTCGCCGTCGTCCGGTCCTGGGCCCGCCTCGGCATCCGGCCGCGCCGGGACATCGTCCTCGCCTACACCGCGGACGAGGAGGCCAGCGCCGAGGACGGCTCGGGCTTTCTCGCCGACCGCCATCCGGGGCTCTTCGAGGGCTGCACCGAAGGCATCAGCGAATCGGGGGCGTTCAGCTTCCATCCCGACCCCGGCATGACGCTCTACCCCATCGCGGCCGGCGAGCGGGGCACCGCCTGGGTCAAGCTCACCGCGCACGGCAGGGCCGGGCACGGCTCCAAGGTGAACACGGCCAACGCCGTCACCCGGCTCGCCGCCGCGATCGCCCGCATCGGCAGCCACCCCTGGCCGGTCCGCCTCACCCCGACCGTCAGGGCCGCCCTCACCGAACTGGCCGCGCTGTACGGCATCGAGATCGATGTGACCGCGGACGGATTCGACGTCGACGGGCTCCTGGAGAAGCTCGGCCCGGCCGCCGCGCTGGTCGAGCCGACCGTCCGCAACAGCGCCAACCCGACCATGATGGACGCCGGTTACAAGGTCAACGTCATCCCGGGCCACGCCGTCGCGTACGTCGACGGCCGGATGGTGCCGGGCGGTGAGGAGGAGTTCAGGGAGACGATGGACCGGCTCACCGGGCCGGACGTGGAGTGGGAGTTCCACCACCGCGAGGTCCCGCTGGAGGCCCCGGTCGACTCGCCGACCTTCGCCAAGCTCCGGGCCGCCGTGGAGCACTTCGACCCCGCGGGGCATGTGATCCCGTTCTCGATGTCGGGCGGCACCGACGCCAAGCAGTTCTCCCGGCTCGGCATCACCGGCTACGGCTTCTCCCCGCTGAAACTGCCCCCCGGCCTGGACTACGCGGCGCTGTTCCACGGCGTCGACGAGCGCGTCCCCGTCGACGCCCTGCACTTCGGCGTCCGCGTCCTCGACCGCTATCTGCGGTCCGCGTAAAGGAGTCGAGATGGTCCCCACGGGCGCCTACGGCACCTGGCCCTCACCCATCGGCGCCGCGCTCGCCGCCTCGCACGACGGACGTCCCGAGTACGTCGGGGTCGTCGGCGACGAGGTGTGGTGGACCGCCCCGCGGCCCACCGAGGGCGGCAGACGCGCGCTGGTGCGCCGACGCGCCGACGGCACCGAGGAGTCCGTGCTGCCCGCCCCGTGGAACGTCCGCAGCCGGGTCGTGGAGTACGGCGGACAGCCCTGGGCCGGCGCCGCCCGCGAGGACGGGGGACCGCTCGTCGTCTTCAGCCACTTCCCCGACCAGCGGCTCTACGCGTACGAACCGGACGCGCCGGACCTGCCGAACGTGCCGGACGCCCCGGACGGCGCGGATGCGCCCGACGTGCCCGATACCCCGGGTGGCCGCCGCGCCGCCGCGCCCCGGCCGCTCACCCCCGTCTCGTCCGTCGGCGGGGGCCTGCGCTGGGCCGACCCCGTGATCCACCTCGACCGGGGCGAGGTCTGGTGCGTGCTGGAGGAGTTCACCGGGCCCGCCCCCACGGACGTACGCCGGGTGCTCGCCGCCGTACCCCTGGACGGATCGGCCGCCGAGGACCGCTCCGTTGTACGCGAACTCTCCGACGGGCGGCACCGGTTCGTCACGGGCCCCCGGCTCTCCCCGGACGGGCGCCGGGCCGCCTGGATCGGCTGGGACCACCCGCGCATGCCCTGGGACGGTACGGAAGTGCTGGTCGCCGACGTCACGGCCGACGGCACCTTCCGCGACGCGCGCCCCGTCGCGGGCGGCCCCGAGGAGTCGATCCCGCAGATCGGCTGGACCGCCGACGGGCAGCTGCTCCACGTCAGCGACCGCAGCGGCTGGTGGAACCTCTACCGCTCGGCGGCCGACGCCGACCGCGAACCGGTCGCGCTGTGCCCCCGCCCCGAGGAGTTCGGCGGACCGCTGTGGAAGATCGGCCTCAGCTGGTTCTCTCCCCTGGAGAACGGGCTGATCGCCGTAATCCACGGCAGGGGAGCGACCGCGCTCGGGATACTCGACCCGGAGAGCGGCGAACTCGTCGACGCCGCCGGCCCCTGGACCGAGTGGGCGTCCACCCTCGCCGTGCACGGCACCCGGGTCGTCGGCGTCGCCGCCAGCCCGCGCAGCGCCTACGAGGTCGTGGAGCTCGACACCCGCACCGGCCGGGCCAGGGTCATCGGCTCGGCCCACGACGATCCGGTCGACCCGTCGTACTACCCCGAACCCCAGATCCGCACCTTCACCGGACCCGACGACCGCGAGATCCACGCCCACGTCTACCCGCCGCACAGCCCCGACCGGATCGCCCCCGGAGACGAGCTGCCGCCCTACGTGGTGTGGGCCCACGGCGGCCCGACCGGGCACGCCCCCCTCGTCCTGGACCTGGAGATCGCCTACTTCACCTCCCGGGGCATCGGCGTCGCCGAGGTCAACTACGGCGGGTCGACCGGCTACGGGCGGGAGTACCGCGAACGGCTCCGCGAGCAGTGGGGCGTGGTCGACGTGGAGGACTGCGCCGCCGTCGCCGAGGCGCTCGCCGCCGAGGGCACCGCCGACCCGGCACGCCTCGCGATCCGCGGCGGCAGCGCGGGCGGCTGGACCACCGCCGCCTCACTCGTCACCTCCGACGTCTACGCCTGCGGCACGATCATCTACCCCATCCTCGACCTGCTGGGCTGGGCGACCGACGAGACCCACGACTTCGAGTCCCGGTACCTGGAGTCGCTCATCGGCCCGCTCGCCGAGGTCCCCGCCCGCTACCGCGAGCGCTCGCCGCTGAACCACGTCGAGCGGATCTCGGCCCCCTTCCTACTGCTCCAGGGACTCGACGACGTGATCTGCCCGCCGGCCCAGGCCGAGCGGTTCCTCACACGGATGGCGGGGCGGGGCGTGCCGCACGCCTACATCGCCTTCGAGGGCGAGAGCCACGGCTTCCGCAGGGCCGAGACGATGATCCGCGCGCTGGAGGCCGAACTCTCCCTTTACGCACAGACCTTCGGCATCGAGCGGCCCGACGTCCCCCTCCTGGAGCTGAGGAAATGACGGCGACCCCCGTGACCCCGCTCGCGCGGCCCGCCCGGCTGCGCCCAGGCGCCCGGGTCGCCGTCGTCGCGCCCAGCGGACCCGTCCCCGAGGAACGCCTGGCGACCGGCCTCGACATCCTGCGCGGCTGGGACCTGGAGCCGCTGGTGGCTCCCCATGTCCTCGACACCCATCCCGCGTTGGGGTATCTCGCCGGTGACGACCGGGCGCGCGCCCGGGACCTCCAGGAGGCCTGGTGCGATCCGTCCGTCTCCGCGGTGATCTGCGCGCGAGGCGGTTACGGCGTCCAGCGGATGGTGGACCTGGTGGACTGGGCGGCGATACGGGCCGCGGGTCCCAAGGTGTTCGTCGGCTACAGCGACGTCACCGCGCTGCACGAGGCGTTCGCCGTCCGCACGGGCCTCGCCACCCTCCACGGACCGATGGTCGCGGCGGCGACCTTCCTCAAGGACCCCCGCACCCAGGAGTCGCTGCGGGCGACCCTCTTCGCACCCGAGTCGGTGCGCACCGTCGGCCTGGACACCGCGCGGGCCCTGGTCCCCGGGCGGGCCCGCGGCGTCACCCTCGGTGGCTGCGTCAGCCTCCTCGCCGCCGATCTCGCCACTCCGTACGGCCGCCCCTCGGCCCGCGGCGGCCTGCTGCTCCTGGAGGACGTGGGGGAGGAGCCGTACCGCCTGGACCGGATTCTCACCCAACTGCTGCGCTCCGGATGGCTGGACGGGGTCGCGGGCATCGGCCTTGGCTCCTGGGAGGAGTGCGGTCCCTACGACGAGATCCGGGCGGTGCTCGCCGACCGGCTGGGCGGGCTCGGCGTCCCGGTCGTGGAGGAGATGGGATTCGGGCACAGTGCGACGGCGCTGACCGTGCCGCTGGGGGTGCTGGGGACGCTTGACGCGGAATCGGGGACGCTCACCCTCGATGTCCCGGCTCTCCTGTGAGCTGACCGACCTTCACTGAATCTTCGTCAACAACCGCTGTCACGCGTGTTGACGGGGTTATGACACGTGTCACAGCATGGGCGCGGCTCGGTACTTACCAGTCGGTAATCCTCAGCGTGGAGGCCCCCCGTGTCCGTGTCCCGTGCCCTGCCCCGATCCCGTGCGGCCCGATCCCGTCAGACCCGATCCCGCAAGGCCCTCGCCCTGGTCGCCAGCGCGGCGTGCGCCGTGCCGCTCACCTTCGCCGCACCCGCGAGCGGGGCCGAGTCGGACTCGTACACCGTCACCCCGCTGACGTTCACCGTCGAGGCCGGCGGCCGTACTTGCACCGTCGACGCCGACCTCTACCGGCCCACCGGAGTGGACGCCGCCCACCCGGCGCCCGCCGTCCTCGCCACCAACGGCTTCGGCGGCAGCAAGGCGGACGGAACCACGGACGCCATCGGCAAGGCCTTCGCCACCCGGGGTTATGTCGGACTCGTGTACTCCGGACTCGGCTTCGGCGCGTCCGGCTGCCTGATCTCCCTCGACGATCCACGCCTCGACGGACAGGCCGCCGCGCGGCTCGTCGACTTCCTGGCCGGCACGCGCGCCGCCGACGACGGAACCCGCGCCGACTTCGTGCTCAAGGACGGGGCGTCCGACCCGCGGGTCGGCATGATCGGCGGCTCCTACGGCGGTGCCATCCAACTCGCCACCGCCTCCGTCGATCCCCGTCTCGACGCGCTCGTGCCGCTCATCACCTGGAACGACCTCGCGTACTCCCTGGCGCCCAACGGAGCCGACCGCGCGACCCCCGGCGTCTTCAAATGGCAGTGGGCCAACGGCTTCTACCTGCTCGGCGAGGGCCAGCCGCTGCTCGTCCCCTCGCTGGACCCCAGCCGGATCAACTCCCTCGGCTGTCTGCACTTCGTCACCGACGCCTGCGACACCGTCCGGCTGCTCAACTCCGGCCGCTACCCGGAGGCCGAGTCGAAGAAGATGCTCGACTTCGCCCGGAGCGTCTCACCGGTGTCGTACCTCGACCGCGTCAAGGCGCCGACGCTGATCGTCCAGGGCCAGTCCGACAGCCTCTTCAACCTCAACGAGGCCCAGGACACCTACGAGAAGCTCCAAGCGCGAGGCGTCGACACGAAGATGATCTGGCAGTCCTGGGGCCACAGCGGAGGCATCGACGACCCGGCGGCGGGCGAACTGGACCTGAGCCAGGGGAACCTGGAGACGAGTTACGTCGGGCAGCGCGTCCTCGCGTGGTTCGACCGCCACCTGCGGGACGACCGGTCCGCCGACACCGGTCCCGAGTTCGCCTACTATCGCGACTGGCGTAGTGGGTACGGCACGGCCGCCAAGGTGCCGGCGCTCAGCCAGAAGCTCTACCTCTCGGGCGACGGCAAGCTCGTCGACAACCGCGCCAAGGTGGCCAGGGGCTTCCGCTCCTACAGCAACTGGCTGGTCCCGACCAGCCATTCGGAGTCCTCGCTCGCCGGCATGATCGGACTGCCCGACCCGCAGCCCTACGACATCCACGGCACCTACCTGGGCTGGACCAGCGCCCCGCTCACCGCGCCCGTCGACGTCGTCGGATCCCCTAAGGCCACGCTCAGGGTCGTCTCCCCGGCGGCCGAACGCGTCCAGGACTCCGGCGACGCCGCCGACAAGCTGGTGCTCTTCGCCAAGGTGTACGACATCGCGCCGGACGGAGGGAAGACCCTGGTCAACCGGCTCGTCGCCCCGGTGCGGGTGCCGGACGCGACCCGGCCCTTCACGGTGGAACTCCCCGGAATCGTGCACCGCTACGAGACGGGCCACCGGCTGGAGTTCGTGATCGCCGCGAGCGACACGGCGTACTCCGGCAACCGGGGCATCAAGCCGGTGACCGTCACCAGCGCTCCCGAGGACACGGGGACGCTGGAACTGCCGATCGTGAGCGGCACGGTGCGCTAGGTGTATTGCCCCGGAAGCCTCGCCGATCTCGCGGTCCCGCCGATCTCGCGGGTCCCGCAGGCCTCGCGGGTCCCGCAGGCCTCGCGGTGCCGGGCGACTTCTGTCGCCCGGCACCGGGCCGGCAGGTCTCGGCGTCAGCCCGCGAGGGAGGCGTACCCCGGGCGGACGACTTCGTCGATCAGCCGCTGCCGCTCCGGCAGCGGCAGGAAGGCGGCGTCGAGCGCGGCCACCGTGAACTCCTCGAAGACCTCGGGGCCGTAACCGAAGGCGTCCACCATGTGCTGGAACTCCTCGCTCATGGTGGTGCCGGAGACCAGCCGGTTGTCCGTGTTGAGGGTGATGCGGAAGCCGAGTCGGCGCAGCTCGTCGATCGGGTGCGAGGCGTAGTCCTTGGCCGCGCCGGTCTGGAGGTTGGAGGTCGGGCAGACCTCCAGGGCGATCCGGTTGTCACGGACGTACGAGGCGAGCCGGCCCAGGGTGCCGTCCTCGGCGATGTCGTCCGTGATCCGCACCCCGTGGCCGATCCGCTCGGTGCCGCAGACCTGGACGGCCTCATGGATCGACTCCGCACCGACCGCCTCGCCGGCGTGGATGGTGAAGTGGCAGTTGTGCCGCTTGAGGTGCTGGAAGGCGGGGAGGTGGCGGGCCGGCGGGTTGCCGATCTCGCCGCCGGCGATGTCGAAGCCCGCCACGCCCTGGTCCCGGTGCGCCACGGTGAGCTGGGCGATCTCCAGGGAACGGTCGGTGTGGCGCATGCCTGTGAGCAGGGTACGGACGGTGATCCGGCCGCCGGCGCGGCGCTCGCCCTCGCGGAAGCCGTCGTTCACCGCCTCGACCACCTCGTCGAGGCTCAGCCCGCCCTCCAGGTGCTGCTCGGGGGCGTAGCGGATCTCGGCGTAGACGACACCGTCGGCCGCCAGGTCCTCGGCGCACTCGGCCGCGATCCGGTGCAGCGCCTCGCGGGTCTGCATCACCGCGCACGTGTGGGCGAAGGTCTCCAGGTACCGCTCCAGCGAACCGGAGTCGGCGGCGTCCCGGAACCAGACCGCGAGCTCGGCCGGGTCCTCGGTGGGCAGCGCGGTGTAACCGCACGCGCGGGCCAGCTCGACGATGGTGGCGGGGCGCAGCCCGCCGTCCAGGTGGTCGTGGAGGACGGCCTTGGGGGCCTGCCGGATCCACTCGGCGACGGCGGTGGCGGAGGAGGCAGCGGCAGGGGCGGCATGGTTGTCAGACAAGTGCATGGCGCGGAAGTGTACGCCACGCCGAGCCCGGCGTGCTGTGGCGTGGACGACAGGCCGTGCGGCGGGTGACCGCGGCGGGCGTGCGGGAGGACCCGGGCGCGATCGCCGGGCCCCGGTCCGGCCCGGTTCGGCCCGGTCCGGCCCGGTTCGGTCCGGCCCGGTTCGGTGCGACCGGCCGGCTCAGTTCGACTGGAGGACCGGAAGGGCCGGCGCACCGGTCGGCAGCATGTGCTTGGCCGCCAGGACCGGGGTGTCGTCGACCCGTACGACCTGGGTGATCAGGACCGCCGGAGTGTCGGCGGGGCGCCCGAGCTGCTCGCCGCGGCGCTGCCCGACCAGGGTCGCCGTCACGCTGCTGTGCGCCCCCAGGGGGACGCCGCGGGAGGCGCCGGTGAGCACCGCCAGCATGGAGGTGCGCTCGGCCGACTCCACCGTGCGCAGCGCCCGGGCGAACTCCGGGTGCACCCGCTCCAGTACGTCGTCGGCGGCCGCCCACTCCTGGCTCAGAGCCGCCGCCGTACCCTCCCCGGCCAGCAGCGACTCCCAGAACCGCAGCTCCGCCCTGGCCGGTGCGAGCAGGTGCTGGGTGGTGAAGTCGGTGGGCTCCTCGACCGCGCGGAGCAGGGCTCGTACGCGCAGCGGCGCACCGGTCCCGATCAGCTCCTCCAAGGGCTGGATGTGCTCGAATCCGCGCCGCGGGGGGTGGTCGTTGACGGTCCGGCCCACCCCGCGCCGTACCGAGAGCAGCCCGTCCTCCTGGAGCAGCAGCAGCGCCTCGCGCAGGGCGGGGCGGCTCACGCCCAGCTCACCGGCGAGCTTCGGCTCGGAGGGGAGGGTCGAGCCCGGGGGATAGGTGCCGTCGTGGATGGCGTCCGCGATCCGCTCGTAGAGCACCACGACCGGTCGCCGCTGCTGCCCGCTGACTGCCACTGCCCCTCCTCCGCCGACTTGTCCGGCAAGTCAACGGTATGCGGATTCACAGGTCAAAGGGTCTTGACGTGTGACGCGCGTAGAGTCCAGCCTGTCTGGGCGCCGCTTGTCAGACAAGCAAGGTGAGCGGCGGGTACGACGACGTGACATCCAAGGCAAAGGGGCCGATATGTCAGCCAAATCCGACCTCACGGGCCGCGGGCCCATGCTCCTGGCGATGGTGCTGGCCGTGCTCGGCTACCAGATCAACGCCACGATGCTCAGCCCCGCACTGCCGGATGTCATCGAACGCCTGGGCACCACCACGGCCGCCGCCGGTCTCTCCCAGACCCTCTTCTTCCTGATGGCGGCCATCGGCCAGGTCACCATCGCCCGCCTCAGCGACCAGCGCGGCCGCAAGCCGATGATGATCGTCTGCGCCTTCGTGCTGATCGCCGGAAACCTGCTCTGCGTCTTCGCGCCGACCATCGAGGTCTTCATCGCCGGGCGCATCCTGCAGGGCATCTCGGCGGCCATGTTCACCCTCGCCTTCCTCACCCTCAACCAGCTGCTGACGCCTGCCGCCTTCGGCAAGGCCGCGGGCATCATCACGGCCGTCAACGGCGGCCTCGCGGGTGTCGACGCCATCGCCGGCGGCCAGATCGCCGACACCATCGGCTTCCGCGGCATCTTCGTCTGCTCGACCCTGATCGCCGTCGCGGGTCTGATCGGCGTACGGAAGTACGTCCCCGACGTCCCGGCCGCCCCCGCCGACGGCCGTTTCGACTCCCGCGGCATCGCCGCCCTCGCGCTCGGTCTCACCGGGATCCTCGTCGGTCTCGCCCAGGGCGCCGCATGGGGCTGGACCTCCGCCCTCACCCTCGGCTTCCTCCTCGGCGGCCTGGCCTCGCTCGTCTTCTTCGTCGTCTCGCAGAAGAGCGCCGCCAACCCGGTCATCGACATCGACGTCCTGGCCTCGCGTCGCGCCTGGCCGCTGCTCCTGACCACGATCTGCACCCTGGGCGGAGCCTTCGGCGCCATCGCGCTCACGATCCCCCTCTTCTCGCAGGACACGCGCGTGGGGCTCGGCCTCTCCGCCGTCACCGCGGCCGTTCTGTTCCTCACCCCCATCCAGCTCATCGGCGTGATCTCCGCCCCGCTGACCGGGCGCCTCGGCCCGAAGATCGGCTGGCGCACCATCGTCGTCACCGGCGCGGTCGCCAACTTCGCGATCTTCCTCTTCGCCACCTTCTTCCTGCACAACGAGTGGATCCTGGTCGCCTCCCTGGCCGCACTCGGTGTCACGTACGGCGGCTTCATGCTCACCGGCCTCAACGGACTCGCCGTCACCACCGCCCCGAAGGACAAGCCGGGCTCGCTCTCCGGCCTCAACGGCGCCTGCTTCGGCATCGGTGCCTCGCTCGGCATCGCTCTCGCCTCCGCCATGATCACGGCGGGGAGCGACGCGGGCGGTGTGACCGAGGCCGGTTACCAGCACGCGATGTACGCGGCGCTCGCCCTGCTCGGCGTCGGGGTCGTCACGGCCCTGCTCATCCAGCGTCCGGACCCGGCCGAGGCCGCCGAGGCCTCGGAGGGCGAGCCGCAGCTGGTCCTCGCCCACCACTGACGGGCCGGCCGTCGACCGGGCCGTCGGGTGACGGCCGCACCCTCACCCGTACGGCCCTTCCACCGCCCCCGTGCGACCGGATCCCTCCATCCTGGTCCCACGGGGGCGGCCGCGTACGGCTGCCGGTACGACGGAGGAGAGAGGGCCGCCCATGGACCGTCAGCAGACATCGAGCGCACGAAGGCCCCGGGCCGCCGCTGCCGTCGCCCCCGGGCGGAGTGGCTCCTGCGCCGCGGCCAAGAGGCGTCGATGAGGCGGGCGGCGCTCCTCGGCGCGGGCGCGGTCCTCGCCGTCGCGGCCGTGGCCGCGACCTCGGGGGAGGCGGTGGCCGCGACGGACGGCCCGCCGATGCCCCGCTTCCTCGGCAGAGGGCTGTGGCGCGTCTTCACGGGGCTCGACCACCGCACACGGATCGACGTCCACGACGTGAGCGGGAGCGACCGGCGCGTGCTGTGGCCGCCGAGCTGGCGGGTGTGCACCCAGCACCCGGCGGAAGGGGTGGACCTCGACGGCCGTACGACCGTGATGATCGGTGTGGTGAAGAAGGGGGAGGCCTGTCCGCTCCGGGTCAGCTCCTCTCGCCGCTGAGGCGCACGCCGCCCGCCCGACCCGCCATGTCCGACGACACCATGTCCGACCACGCCATGTCCGACCACGCCATGTCCGGCGACACCATGTCGGAGGACACCATGTCCGGCGACACCATGTCGGAGGAAGACGCCATGTCCCAGGAACCCGACCGGTACGTCACCGCGGGTCCGCGGGTCGGGCTGCGGCCGTACTCCCTGGACGACGCCGAGGAGTTCACCACCCGAGTGCGCGAGAGCCGCGCACTGCACCGGCCCTGGCTCTTCCCGCCCGACCGCCGTGAGGCGTACGAGAGCTACGCGCGGGCGCTGATCGAGGGCCTCGACAGGGTCGGGTTCCTGGTCTGCGAACGGGCGGAGGGCGGACGGCTCGCCGGCTTCGTCAACATCAACAACATCGTGCGCGGCGCCTTTCTCAGCGGAGTCCTCGGCTACGGCGCCTTCGCGCACGCCGCCGGCCGAGGGCTGCTCACCGAGGCGCTGGGGCTGGTGCTCCCGTACGCCTTCGGGCCGCTTGGCCTGCACCGCCTCGAAGCGAACATCCAGCCCGGCAACGCCGCCTCCCGCGCGCTCGTGCGCCGGGCCCGCTTCCGGCTCGAAGGCTTCTCGCCCGCCCTGCTCTTCATCGACGGCGCCTGGCGCGACCACGAGCGGTGGGCGATCACCGCCCCGGCGCCCGTGACCCCCGCGCCCGTGACCCCGGCGCCCGTGACCCCGGCGCCCGTGACCCCGGCGCCCGCATCGCCCGCGTCCCCCTCCGCCGCGCCGCTGTCGTCGGGGGCTCAGCGCTTGTAGTTGATCTTCATGGTGTCCATGTCCGTCACGGACGACCTGAGGTCCCGGTAACCGTGCCCCAGCGCCTTCAGCGCCGACTCCGCCCGGTCCTCGGCGATCGCACCGGCCATCTCCTCGCCGTCCGCCGCGTCCGACACCACGACGTAGCGGTACGAGAAGTGCTTCAGCACGCGGTCGTACGCGAGCGAGCCCTCCGTCGTGAACTGCATGGCCGTCAACCCGTGCGCGTCCACCTCGGCGAGCAGCCGCGCCCGGCTCTCCTCCGACAGTGCGTCGAACGTGCCGCGCACGATGACCCGGTAGGTGTGCTGGTCGCTCATCTCTCTCCGTACTCCCGTCACCGTTGAAGATCCAGACTACGGCGGCGAGGATGACGCGCATGCGGAATATCGTGGCCCTCGACGCCCCCTCCAACCTCGGGCTGCGCCCGCCCGTGCCCGGTGCCGTGCCCGGCTGCTACAAGCTCGCCGGAGCCCTGCGCGAGAACCGGATCGTCCAGCGGCTCGGCGCGCTGGAGGGCGGAGTCGTCGTCCCGCCCCGCTACGACCGGGGCGACTGGCAGGAGGGCGACGGTGTGTTCAACGCGGCCGCCCTCGCGACCTACACCCGTACCCTCGCCGACCGGATCGAGGGCCACGTACGGGCCGGGGACTTCCCCCTCGTCCTCGGCGGCGACTGCTCCATCCAGCTCGGCGCCTCCCTCGCCCTGCGCCGCATCGGACGCTACGGCCTCGCCGTCGTCGACGCCTCCCCGGACTTCCGCCACCCCGGCAACTCCGACCGCGTCGGCGCCGCCGGAGGCGAGGAACTCGCCCTGGCCACCGGCCGGGGCCAGGCCGATCTCACCGACCTGGAGGGGCGGCGACCCTACCTCCGGGAGGAGGACATCCGGCTCTTCGGGATCCGCGACGCGTTCCACGACGACCCGGAACTCGTCGAGCTGCGGGCCCTGAAGATTCCCACCGTGACCGTCTCGGAGCTGCGGGCGTGGGGGCCGGCCGAGATCGCCGCCGCCACCGTCATCAGTCTCGAATCCCCGGCGCTCGACGGCTTCTGGGTCCACCTCGACGCCGATGTCCTCGACCCGTCCGTGATGCCGGCCGTCGACAGCCCCGACCCCGACGGGCTGCTGCCCGACGAACTGGCCCCCCTGCTGCGGACCCTGGTCCGCTCCGAGCGCTGCGTCGGACTCAACGTCACCATCTACGACCCGGACCTCGACCCGGAGGGCACCGCCGGGGCCCTTCTCACGGACCTCGTGGTGGCGGCCTTGGCCGAGGCCTGAGCCGCAGGACACCCTGGCCGGCTCGGCAACCCCCGTTCTTCGAGGCCTAGATGGCGACCGCACGCCGCTCTCGGCCCCCCGCCGCGGGGGTTCGAGGCACGCGACGGCTACAGTCCCCTGGTCCTTCCACGTCAACGATCAACGACCATCACAGGGGTATGTCCCGTATGCGTCTCAGAAGCCGACTCGCCGCCCGCCTCGGCGGCATGTTCGCCGCGTCCGTCCTCGCTCTCGCCGGCCTGGTGGGCACCGCCGCCCCCGCGCAGGCGGCGCTGACGGAGCCGTTCGACTACCAGGTGACCCCCAAGGCCGGCCCGTACCGGGACATCCCGGGTACGGAGGTGACGTTCACGGCGGCGGCCGGGGAGCGCTCGTACCTGTGGTCCCGCAACGTCGTCGTCTCGAACGTCACGAAGCTCGCCGAGGGCGATTGGCTCGGCACCACCCTCTCCATCCGCTGCGCGTACGCAGGTGGCACCCCGGAGACCGCCCCGCTGCCCGCCGGTGTGGAGGCCGGCGCGTACTGGGCGGCCAACTTCCTGCCGCCGGAGGAGTCTTCGCAGACGCCGACGGTGCGGTGGGTGTTCATCGCGCCCGAGCAGGGCACGTACACCTGCCGTCTGTCGGTCACCAGCTATTCCACCATCGTCGCGTCCGGCCGCGAGGTGACCATGCGGGTCGGCGCCGGCGCGGAGCTCGCCCGGGCCACATATCCGTACACGGCACGCTGGACGCTCCTGGAGGAGAGCGAGCGGGTGGTGGGATCCGGCAGCACCGCGACGACCCTCGGCTACACGGTCACGCCGACCGGCGCCGACCGGATCGCCGTCGTCCAGGACGCAGCCCTGACCACCTGCAAGGCCGGCTCCGCCATCTGCCCGGGCGGCACGACCGCGTACGACGGCACCCACCTCCAGACATGGATCGAGGCTCAGCCGCAGAACCCGGACGGCACCCGGTGCGGCGCCCCGAAGGCGAGCACGGTCGCCACCTGGCGCATCTCGAACGACAAGCACCACCAGGCGGCGACCAACACGCTCTACCTCACCACCGCCGACCTCGGCGGCTGCTCGCAGATCCGGGTGTCCCTCAAGGTCAAGCACACGTGGGGCAACCCGGTGGTGATCCACGCGGGGCATGTCACCGGGCAGATCGCCCGCACGCACGGCCTGGCCTTCACGTACTGAGCCCGGCCGCCCCGGCCGGAGCCGAGGGGGACTGAGGGGGACTGAGGGGGACTGAGGCGGGTGGACTGGGTCGCCCTACTCGACCGGCGAGGCCGAGCGACGGTCGACGTACTCGAAGACCGAGCCGTCCGGGTGGACTGCGATCAGGTTGCGGCCCACCGGCGTGGGCACCGGACCGGCGAGGATCTTGGCGCCCGCCTCGGCCAGCGCCGTGAACGCCGCGTCCACATCCTCGACGGAGATGGTCGCGGCGACCTTGCGCAGGACCTCCAGCTCCGCCTCCGGCCCACTCATCAGCAGAAAGCAGCCGACGGCCGCGACCGCCACCCCACCCCGCTCGAAACGCTGGGCGCGGCCGCCGGTGAGCCGCTCGTAGAAGTCCACCGCCGAATCGAGATCGTCGACGCAGACACGCAGTGTGGTCCCGAGAATCTCCATGCGGACGAGCCTAGTTGAAGCGCTGCTCACCGGCCCGGGGGTCAGGAGACCCGGCAGAGGATCTCTCCGTGCGGGACCATGAACCAGGCGTCCTCGTGCCGGCCCCACGCCCGCCACGCCTCGGCGACGGCGGCCAGCCCCTCCGGTGTGGTGTGGCCGCCCTCCACCGCCAGCTTCGCGTAGACGGAGTCGGTCGTACGGTCCGCCCACAGTCCGCTCCACCACGCCCGCTCCTCGTCGGTGGCGAAACACCAGGTGGCCGCCGTGGTGGTGATCTCCGTGAACCCGGCCCGCCGCGCCCAGGAGAACAGCCGCCGGCCGGCGTCCGGTTCACCGCCGTTGGCCCGCGCGACCCGGTGGTACAGCGCCTGCCACTCTTTCAGCGCCGGCGGCTCGGGGTACCAGGTGAAGGCCCCGTAGTCGCTGTCACGGGCGGCGACCACACCGCCGGGGCGGCAGACCCGCCTCATCTCGCTCAGCGCACGCACCGGGTCGCCCACGTGCTGCAGCACCTGGTGGGCGTGGACGACGTCGAAGGAGTCGTCCGGGAAGTCCAGGGCGTGGACATCGGCGACCGCGAACTCCACGTTGTCGACGCCTCGTTCGGCGGCCACCGCGCGGGCCTTGCCCAGGACGTCCTGCGCCGTGTCCACGCCGGTCACCCGGCCGGGCGCCACCAGCGCGGCCAGATCGGCGGTGATGGTGCCGGGCCCGCAACCCACGTCCAGGACGTCCAGTCCCGGGCGCAGCTCAGGGACCAGATACGCCGCGGAGTTGGCGGCGGTGCGCCAACTGTGCGAGCGCAGCACCGACTCGTGGTGTCCATGGGTGTAGACGGCGGTCTCCTGGGGCGCGGACGGCTCGGAGGTATGGGTCATGACCGGACTCCCTCGTGTGGGTGGTACGGACACGGTACGTGTTCCGGCCGTATGGTGAGATACGCATCTCGCCATACGGACAAGGCTCAGGGGAACAGCCGTCGACGGTACCGGAGTTCGTCGAGCGTCCGGCCTGCCGTCGTGTCCTGGGCCACCGCGCCGTCCGCGCGCCAGCCGGCCGCCTCGTAGAAACCCCGGGCCCGGGCGTTGCCGGCGAGCACCCACAGCGCCCCCTCCCGGAACCCGGCCGCGACCAACGCCTCGACGGACGCGTCCACCAGCCCCCGGCCCACCCCCGTTCCCCACACCTCGGGCACCGTGTAGAGGGCCGCGACCTCCCCGGTCGTGGCGGGGTCGAGACCCCCGCCCGACCAGGCCCGGACGCAGCTGAACCCCACGACCCGTCCGTCACCCGAGCGGGGATCCGTCGCCACCAGCACCGTGGGCCCCTCGCGCGCCCCCAACCGGGCCTCCCAGACACCGGTGCGCTCCTCGACGTCGAGCCCGTCGAGATACGACTGCGGAAAGAGGCCCCGGTAGGCGGCCTGCCAGGACCGGACATGGACGGCGGCGACGGCGGCCGCGTCCTGGAGGAGAGCTTCACGGATCGGCATGCGCCGCATTCTCGACGCGCATCCGGCGCGCGGGCCACCGCATAACGCCACCGCAACGCGCGCCACCGTGTATCGCCACGCACGTTGCCACCGCATGTCGCCACCGGGCATTCCCCGGCACACCCGGCCGTGCATTGCCGGGCATACGCCCCCGCGCCCCGGGTAGCCGCCGTGTGGAGCCCGCACCGTCCGGCCACACCGCCACGGCCCGTGGAGGAAGACCCTGATGCGCTACGAAACGATGTCATCGCTCGCCCAGCAGCTCCGCGTCGACGCCGTCCGCGCCGCCGACGCGGCCGGCTCGGGCCATCCGACCTCCTCCATGTCCGCCGCCGACATCGGGGCGGTCCTGCTCGCCGGTCATCTGCGCTACGACTTCGACCGCCCCGACCATCCGGGCAACGACCGCCTCGTTCTCTCCAAAGGCCACGCCTCGCCCCTGCTGTACGCCATGTACCGGGCGGCGGGGGTCGTGGGCGAGGGGGAACTGCTCACCTTCCGTCGCCGCGGCAGCCTCCTCGAAGGCCACCCCACCCCCCGGCTGCCCTGGGTCGACGTCGCCACCGGCTCGCTCGGCCAGGGCCTGCCCATCGGGGTCGGCATGGCGCTGGCGGGGAAGTACCTCGACCGCGTCCCCTACCAGGTGTGGGTGCTGTGCGGGGACAGCGAGATGGCCGAGGGCTCCATCTGGGAGGCCGTCGAGCACGCCGCGTACTGCCGCCTGGACAACCTCACCCTGATCGTCGACGTCAACCGGCTCGGCCAGCGCGGCCCCACCCGTCACCAGCACGACCTGGGCGCCTACGCCGCCCGCCTCGAAGCCTTCGGCTGGCACACCGTGCAGATCGACGGCCATGACGTCGAGGCCGTCGACGCGGCGCTGCGCGAGGCCCGCGCGACCGTCCGGCGGCCCACCGCCGTCCTCGCCGCCACCCGCAAGGGCCGGGGCGTGGCGGCCGTCGAGAACCGCGAGGGCATGCACGGGAAGCCCCTCCCCGACGCCGAGGCCGCGATCGCCGAACTGGGCGGCTACAGCGACCTGCGGGTCCAGGTGACGGACCCGCCCGCCGCACAGGCCCCGCACCTCGTCAGGGCCGGCGCGCCACCGCTCCCGCGTTACGACAAGGGCGACAAGGTCGCCACCCGCGATGCGTACGGGCATGCGCTCGCCGCGCTCGGGGAGGTACGCACGGACGTCGTCGCGCTCGACGGCGAGGTCAGCGACTCCACGCGAACCGAGTACTTCGCCAAGGCGCACCCCGAGCGCTACTTCGAGTGCTGGATCGCCGAGCAGCAACTCGTCGGCGCGGCCGTCGGACTCCAGGCACGCGGCTACGTCCCCTACGCCTCGACCTTCGCCGCCTTCCTGACCCGCGCGTACGACTTCATCCGGATGGCGGCCGTCAGCCGGGCGGGGATCAATCTCGTCGGTTCGCACGCCGGCGTCTCCATCGGCCAGGACGGACCCAGCCAGATGGGCCTGGAGGACCTGGCGATGATGCGGGCCGTGCACGGAAGCACCGTCCTCCATCCCTGCGACGCCAACCAGACGGCGAAGCTGGTGGCGACCATGGCCGACCTGGACGGAGTCCGCTATCTGCGCACGACACGCGGCGGGACGCCGGTCGTCTACGGGCCCGAGGAGGAGTTCCCGGTCGGCGGCAGCAAGGTCCTGCGCAGCCATGGCGAGGAGGACAGGGCGACCGTCGTCGCGGCCGGAGTGACCGTGCACGAGGCGCTGCGCGCCGCCGACCGGCTGGCCGAGCAGGGCGTCCCGGTCCGGGTGATCGACCTCTACTCGATCAAACCGCTCGACCGCGCCACCCTCGACCAGGCCGCCGGGACGACCGGCTGCGTCCTGACGGTCGAGGACCACCGGCCCGAGGGCGGCCTCGGTGACGCCGTCGCCGAGGCATACGCCGACGGCCACGGCAACACGCCCCGTCTCGCCCGTCTCGCCGTGCGCTCGATGCCGGCCTCGGCGACGCCGGAGGAGCAGCTCCACGCGGCGGGCATCGACGCGGACGCGATCGTCGCGGCGGTCGAACTGCTGGTGGAACGCATCCTGGTCCGCTGACCGGGTCCGTCCGGGAGCGGCTTCCTCCGCTGAGCGGATGGGCTCATGGACTGGGCCGGCTCGGTCCGTGAGTCGGCTCGGTCCGTGAGTCGGCTCGGTCCGTGAGTCGGCTCGGTCCGTGAGCCGGTTCGGTCCGTGAGTCGGCTCGGTCCGTGAGCCGGTTCGGTCCGTGAGTCGGCCCGGTCCGTGAGCCGGTTCGGTCCGTGAGTCGGCTCGGTGCGTGAGTCGGCTCGGTCCGTGAGCCGGTTCGGTCCGTGAGCGGCTCGAACGTCCTCCGCACTCGCCGCCGGACCCCCCTGCGGCCGGCTCCGGCGCGGCGCGCCCCCTCAGGCGTCCGCCGCGGTCAGCTCCCAGCGGATCTCGCCGTCCTGCCGGAGGTTCGTGGGTGCCAGCCCCGCCGCCGCGGCGACCCGGGCGGACGCGTGGTGGTCGGGATGGATGTGGGCCAGGACGGTACGGACGTCACGGGAGCGCAGCCAGTGGACGAGCGCGACGGCTGCTTCGGAGGCGAGGCCCCGGCCCTGCCACGCCGTCCCCACCACCCAGGCGACCTCGGCGGCGCGGCCGCCCGGTCCGGCGTCCGAGACGGTGGCCTGGACCGTGCCCGCCAGGCAGTCCTCCGCGCGCAGCCGCAGCACCCAGTTGCACCAGGAGACCCCGGGTTCGGGCGAGCCGGCGAGCATCCGCGCGTACCGTTCACGCAGCGCGGGCCCGGAGGCGGGGACACCACCGATGAAGGTGTGCAGCCCGGGATCGGCGAGGACCGTCGCCATCTCGTCGGCATGGTCGAGCCGCAGCGGCACGAGGTCGATGCGGTCGGTCAGGAGGGGGACCGCGGTGAGATCGCTCATGCGACCAGTCTGCGGTGCGGCCCGGACCCTCCCCGGCCCCTCGGAGGAAGGCACCGCGGAGGAAGCTCCCGTCGTGTCCCTCTCGCCCCCGTCTCCGCCCCCGCCCCCGTCTCCGTCTCCGCCTTCGCCTCCGCGCCCGGCGCCCCGGTTCCGCCTCCGCGCCCTCACCCGTACGGCCCTGGTCGGGCGGGTGCGGGAAACGCCCGCGACCGCCACGGTCCACCACCCGCGGGATTGTCCCCCCGCCGCGACGGTGCGGCACCCCGTCACCGCCCGCTGAAGCGGCGCGGCCGCCCGAACCTTCGTATAAAGGGCACTGGGGCGCCTTGCCGGGCGCCCGCCACGGCCCAGGAGGTGCGGGAGATGCGGCAGACGGCTCCGGAGGGGCGCGGTCCGGTGCGCTACGGGCCGCCGGCCCCCGAACCTGGTCTGCCCGTGCTGCCGGGACTCGCCGCCGTCCTCGCGGCGGCGGCCGACCGCACCGCCG
>NZ_JAGGOS010000132.1 GCF_018614205.1 Streptomyces sp. ISL-36
CCTGGGCGGCAACGGCTACGTGGAGGAGTCGGGGATGCCTCGGCTGCTGCGCGAGTCGCCGCTGAACTCGATCTGGGAGGGCTCCGGCAACATCCAGGCGCTGGATGTGCTGAGGGCGTTGCGGCAGGAGCCGATGGCGCTGAACGCGTTCCTGACGGAGGTCGGGCGGGCGCGGGGCGCGGACCACCGGCTCGACCGGGCGATCACCGGGATGCTGACCGAACTGGCCGACCTGGAGGCGATCGAGGCGCGGGCGCGGCGGCTCGTGGAGCGGATGGCCCTGGTGCTGCAGGGGTCCCTGCTGGTGCGGTGGGCGCCGCCGGAGGTGGCGGACGCGTTCTGCGCCTCGCGGCTCGGGGGCGACTGGGGGTCGGCGTTCGGGACGCTGCCGCACACCTTGGATCTGGGGGCGGTGGTGGAGCGGGCGCGGGTGGAGGTCTGAGCCTGCGGGGGTGGATGTCCGGGCCGGCGGGCGTGGATGTCCGGGCCGGCAGGGGTTCGTCCCGCACGAAAGCGGAGGGTGGTGCTGCGCCGACACGGCACCACCCTCCGCTGTACACAGCCTCATGCACCGAGGGAGTGACTTCCAGAGTTGCAAAGGGTTGCAGGATTACCCGAACCGCCCCTCACCGGGAAGCGGTGAGCGGCACGATGGTCACCAAGACTCCGGAATTCTGCAGAACCGATACAGCACCGCGGGTGGCTGGGAGAGACCGATGAAGAACACTCAGCTCGACATGAACCGGCTCGCCACCATGGACGCCGCCCAGGCGACCCGACTGCTGCACCGGGTACGGGAGGAGACCCTGGCGGGCCGGACGCCGCCGATCGCGCCGCGCCCGGTCATCGACGCGTCCTGGCAGCGGATGTTCCGGCTCGGCCTCGATCCCGACCAGGGCACCAGCAGTGTGCTGCTCCAGCGCGACGAGCTGGAGCAGCGGCGCCGTACGACTGTCCTCGGCGAGGTGATGCGGACGCTCAGCACCGGGCTCGCCGGGATCGCCGACGCCTCCATGCAGATCATGGTGGTCACCGACGAACAGGGCCGGGTGCTGTGGCGCGAGGGCAATCTCGCGGTGCTGCGGCAGGCCCACACCATCTGTCTGGAGGAAGGCGCGGCCTGGACCGAACACACCACCGGAACGAACGCGGTGGGGACGGCGCTCGCCATGGGGCGGCCCGTGCAGGTCCACTCGGCCGAGCACTACGTCCACACGCTGCACAACTGGACCTGCGCCGCCGCCCCGGTCCACGACCCGCGGGACCAGCGGCTGTTGGGGATCGTCGATGTGAGCGGTCCGGCCTCCAGCTTCCATCCCGCGACGTTGGCGCTGGTCGGCTCGGTGGCCNNCCGCCCCCCCCCCGGCCCACGCCCCGGGGGACCGGGGCTGTTGGGGATCGTCGATGTGAGCGGTCCGGCCTCCAGCTTCCATCCCGCGACGTTGGCGCTGGTCGGCTCGGTGGCCCGGCTCGCCGAGGCGGAGATGCGCGACCGCCATCTGCGGTCGATCGAACGCCTGCGTTCGGTGGCGGCGCCGATCCTGTGCCGGGTGGGCGGGCGGGCGGTCGCGGTGGACACGCACGGCTGGACGGCGGCGGTGACC
Organism: Streptomyces sp. ISL-36; assembly: GCF_018614205.1. GTDB lineage: Bacteria > Actinomycetota > Actinomycetes > Streptomycetales > Streptomycetaceae > Streptomyces. The sequence continues at coordinate 1,605 of NZ_JAGGOS010000132.1, forward strand.
GGGATGGCGCCCATGGACCGGGTCGCGCTGCCGAAGTCCTTCCGCGCGGGGCGGGTCTGGCTGCCGTCGTTGGGGATGTGCGCGGTGGAGCCGCTGCCGGGCGGCTGGCTGCTGCGGGTGGAGGAGGAGCGCAGCGCGTTGGACGCGGCCGCGGGTGCGGCGAGCCGGGTGGTGCTCGACCTGAGCCGGCCGCGCCGCTGGTCGGTGGCGGTGTCGGGGGCGGCGGGCAGCTGGACGCAGGAGCTGAGCCCGCGCCACGCCGAACTGCTGTACGTCCTGGCCCTGCACCGTGACGGCCGGACGGCGGCGGAGCTGGCGCAGGACGTGTTCGGCGACCGGACGAGGACGGTGACGGTACGGGCGGAGATGTCACGGGTCCGCCGGACGCTGGCGGGCGTGCTCGCCCACCGCCCGTACCGCTTCAGCGAGGAGGTCGAAGTGGAGATCGTCCGCCCGCCCCACCCGGACGACCTGCTCCCCCACTCGACGGCCCCCGCGGTCCGCGCGGCACGCAGGGGCGCGGCGTAGGGAACGGGCCCGGAGCCGGACGCCGATGGGCCGCTCCCCCGTCGGACCGGGCGCCCGCGCTACGCCGGGATCGTCAGCTCCTCGGCGTAGGGCGGGTTCGCGCCGCGGACCGCGCAGGTGGCCGCGGCGACCCTCGTGCCGAAGGCGACGGCCTCGTGGAGGGTGTCCCAGGTCAGGGTGGAGAGGCGGCCGCCGAGCGCGCCGGCGGTGTGGAGCCGGTGGAGAAGGCCGGCCGTGAAGGCGTCGCCCGCGCCGACGGTGTCGACGACATCGACGGGCGGGGCGGGGACCAGCCGGCGGACGCCGTCGTACGAGACGAGGGCGCCGTCGCCGCCGAGGGTGACGAGGACGAGCGGGACGCCCGCCCGGTGCCAGGTGTCGCAGGCGGCCTCGGGAGGCGTGCCGCGATGGAGGTGGGCCAGGTCGTCCTCGCTGAGGCGGAGGATGTCGGCCAGGGCGCACCAGCGCGGCAGGCGGGCCCGGTACCGCTCGGGTGCCACGAGCAGCGGGCGTACGTTGGGGTCGAGGGAGATCGTGGTGGTGGGCCGCAGTTCGTCGAGGAGCTCCTCGACGGCGGAAGCGCCGGGCTCCCGCACCAGCGCGAGCGAGCCGGTGTGGAGGCAGGCCGCGTCCAGCCGGCTCACCGGGGCGAGCTCCTGTCGGGTCCATTGCCAGTCGGCGGTGGCCTCGGCGTGGAAGGAGTACTCGGCGGCGCCGTCCGGGCCGAGGCCGGCGACGGCCAGGGTGCTGGGCTCGGTGGCGTCGGGGCAGAGGTCGATGCGGACATCGGACTCGGTGAGCCGGCGGCGGAAGAGGCCGCCGAAGACGTCGCCGGAGAGCCGGGCCAGGAAGTGGGTGGGGGTGCCGAGGCGGGCGAGCGCCACAGCGGTGTTCGCGGGCCCGCCGCCGGGCAGCACATCGAGCCGGAGGCCCGGGCCCTCGGCCCCGGTCGGGGCGACGAAGGCGTCGGCGACGCATTCGCCGAGGACGGCCACGGGGCGGCGGGTCGCGGTCATGGGAGAGAACCTTTCAGGTCGTGAGGAGCGAGGTGGTGCCGTGTCGGTCGGGCCGGATCAGGCGTCGGGCGACGCGAGTCCGGCGAGACGGTGAGATCGGTGAGATCGTCGATCTCGGCGGCACCCCCGAGGAGCGAGCGGAGGGTCAGTCGGGGAGGACGGCGGAGCCGAGTGGGGTCAAGGAGGCGCTCTTCAGCCGGAGGTGGCCGCCGGTCGCGGTGAACTCGACGGCGTCGGACTCGCGGTAGCGCGGATAGACCCGGGCGGTGAGGGCCGCGCCGTCGCCGGTGAACACCTCGACCGACGAACGGTCGACGAAGATGTCGAGGGCGAGGGTCGCGTCCGCTCTCGGCTCGACATGGGTGGTGTACGTCGCCCGCGTGCCGTAGCCCGCCGCGCTCGTGTCCAGGGTCAGGGTGCCGGTGGACTTCTCGTACCGCAGCACGGTCGCCTCGGCGGCGGAGGCCTTGAGGCGGAGGGTGACGGTGTCGGCGGTGGTCCCGCCCAGGTCGAGGACCGCCCTGATCCGTGCGGTGTCGCCCCGGCCCAGCCGCCAGCTGCCGTCCACCGTCCGGTCGGTGACCCGGATCGTCCGGCCGTCGGCCAGCGAGTCGGCTGCCGCGAGCGGCCGTTGGCCGAGGCGCCCGTCGGCGGTGAGGAACAGTTCCCGGTGGAGGGACTGGGCGCCGGCCCAACCTCCCACCCGGGTCGGCTCCTTCGCGTTCCAGTCGCTCATCCAGGCGGTCATCACCCGTCGTCCGGCGTCGTCCCGATAGCTCTGGGCCGCGTAGACGTCGCCGCCGCCGTCGAGGACGCCGTGCCGCTCGGCGCTGAAGCGGGCGCCGTCGTACGTGCCGACGGCGTACCGCTGGAGGGACCGGCCCCCCTCGTTGGTGGAGTACAGCAGCACCCACTTGCCGTCGAGCTCGAAGAGGTCGGGGCACTCCCACATGGCGCCGGTCGTGCCGTCGCCCTCGGTCAGGACGCCGGCGTACGACCAGGTGCGCAGGTCGTCGGAGGCGTAGAGCTGCACCTTGCCGCGTCCGCCGTCGCCCGATCCGACGACCATCTTCCAGCGGCCGTCGACCGGGTCACGGAAGAGCTTGGGGTCGCGGAACCCGGCCGACGAGCCGGGCGGGGCCTCGGTGATGACCTCCGTCCCGGGGGCGAAGACGACCCCGTCCGTGCTGGTCGCGACGGCGACCGTCTCGGGCGTGGCGCCGGGGTGCGCGCCCGTGTCGGTGAACTTGGTGTACGCGACGGTGAGGGTGCCGTCGTCGTCAACGGCGCTGCCGCTGAAGATGCCGCTGTTGTCGGTGGGGGTGGCGCGCGGCGGCGGAGTGAGGGCGACAGGCAGGTCGCGCCAGTGGACGGCGTCGGGCCCCTCGGCGTGCGCCCAGTGCATGGGGCCCCACTTGGGGGCGTCGGGGTAGTACTGGCTGAAGAGGTGGTGGCGGCCGCGCCACTGGATCACGCCGTTGGGGTCGTTGATCCAGCCCTGGTAGGGCGTGTAGTGGAACTGGGGCCGCAGTGGGTCCGCCGCGTAGTCCCTGGTCGCGGTGGGCTGGTTGGCCTGGCCGAGCGTACGGAAGGTGAGGCCGTTGTCGTCCCGGACAGCGGCGTCCCCGGTGCGTACGTCGTCGAGGTTGAGGTGACCCCAGCCCCCGGTCTTCCGGTCGACGACTTCGAGGTGGACCGCCTGGCCGCGCCAGGCGGAGGTGTCCCAGACGATCCTGACGTACGCCTCGTCCTCGGGTCCCGTCTGGCGGAGGAGCGCGCGGCCGTCGCTGTCCCTGACGAGGGCGACGTAGAGGCGCTCGGGGTCCCAGCCTCCGCCGACCAGGAAGCTCATCCTCGTGGGGGCGGTGAAGGAGGAGGACCTGAGGGTGCCGGTGGCGTCGTCTCCGGCGGCGGCGTAGCCCCAGAGGTGGTGGCTGCCGCGGTGGTGGAAGGGGCCTCCCCAGTAGGTGTCGGTGGTGGTGACGGCGGTGGGACCGAAGGCGGTGCCCTCGGTGACCGTCCAGCCGGTGAGATCCCCGGTGTCGAAACCGGGGTTGACCGGGCCGGTGGCCTGGGGTCGGGCCGGCGCGGCGTGGGGCTGGGCCGGCGCGGCGTGGGCGCGGTGCGCGGTGACGTTCACGCTGATGGGGGCGGTCGCGGCGACGAGCAGGGCCGCGACGCTGATCAGTTTCGGTGCTTTCCAGCGGCTCATCCGGAAGCCTCCGTTGCCAACTCGTGACGAGTAAGGGGCATTGACGTTGCTCGCGGCGGAGTCCATCATCCTGGCCAGTCGATGTCAACGTTGACATAAGTCAACGATGACAGTCCTGCGTCCTTGAGGAGCCGCGCCATGAAGCGCACCGTCCGCACCGCACTCCCCCTCGTGGCGAGCCTCGCCTCGGCAGCCCTGTTGCTCACCGCCTGCGGTGAGGGAGCGAAGGGTTCCGCCGGCTCCGGCGGCAGCGGCGGCCCGGTGAAGGTCGGGCTGATCACCAAGACCGACACCAACCCGTTCTTCGTGAAGATGAAGGAGGGTGCCGAGGCGGCGGCCAAGAAGTCCGGCGCCGAACTGTCCACGGCGGCAGGCAAGTTCGACGGCGACAACGAAGGCCAGGTCACCGCGATCGAGAACATGGTGGCGGCCGGCGTCAAGGGCATCCTGATCACCCCGAACGACTCCAAGGCGATCGTCCCCGCGATCCAGCAGGCCCGGAAGAAGGGCGTCCTGGTGATCGCGCTGGACAGCCCGACCGACCCCCAGGACGCCGCCGACGCGCTCTTCGCCACCGACAACCTCAAGGCGGGCGAGCTGATCGGCCGGTACGCCAAGGCCGCGACGGCCGGCAAGCCGGCGAAGATCGCCACGCTCGACCTCGCGCCCGGCGTCGCCGTCGGGCAGCTGCGCCACGACGGCTTCCTGAAGGGGTACGGCATCAAGGAGGGCGACCCGGCCCTGGTCTGCTCCCAGGACACCGGAGGCGACCAGGCCAAGGGACAGACGGCCATGGAGAACTGTCTGCAGAAGGCCCCGGACATCAACGTCGTATACACCATCAACGAGCCCGCGGCGCTGGGCGCGTACACGGCGCTCAAGGCGAAGGGCCGGGAGAAGGACGTCCTGATCGTCTCCGTCGACGGCGGCTGCACCGGCACGGAGGCGGTCAAGTCGGGGCGCATCGCGGCCACTTCGCAGCAGTACCCGCTGCTCATGGCCGTCAAGGGCGTCGACGCCGTCGTGGCGTACGCCAAGGGCGGGACCAAGGCGTCCGGCTACGTCGACACGGGCGTGACCCTGATCACCGACACACCGACCTCGGCGGTCCCGGCCAAGGACAGCGCGTACGGCCTGGAGAACTGCTGGGGCTGAGCCCCGACCCCGACCTACCGCCCCTTTCCTCCCTCCCCTCCCCTCCGCTCAAGGAGCTTCGTTGACCGCGACCGCCGCACCCCCGACCGCCACACCACCCACCGCCGCCCGAGCCGCCCGTGCCCGGCTCGGCTTCCTCAGCCATCCCACCGCGGGCCCGCTCGTCGCCCTGCTCGTCGCCTGTCTCTTCTTCTCGTTCCAGAGCGAGCAGTTCCTCTCCGGCGGCAACCTCTCGCTCGTCGTCCAGCAGGTGATGGTCGTCGGCACCCTCGCCCTCGGCCAGACCCTGATCATCCTCACCGCCGGCATCGACCTCTCCTGCGGCGCCGTGATGGCGTTCGGCACGATCGTGATGGCGAAGCTCGCCGCCGAGGGCACCCTCCCGCCCCTCGTCGCGATCGCGGCCGGCATCGGAGTCTGCGCGCTGTTCGGGCTCGCCAACGGCGCCCTCGTCACCTTCGTCAAACTGCCGCCGTTCATCGTGACGCTCGGCATGCTCAACGTCGCCTTCGCTCTCACCCACATCTACTCGGACGAGCAGACCATCACCGAACTCCCGGGCCTGCTCACCGGGTTGGGCGAGACCTTTCCGCTGGGCCGCACCGACATCACGTACGGCTCGGTGCTCACCATCGCGCTCTTCCTCTGCTTCGCCTACCTCCTCGGCCGTACGGCCTGGGGCAAGCACACCTACGCCCTGGGCAACAGCCCCGAGGTCGCCCGGCTCACCGGGATCCGCACGACCCGGCTCCAGCTGGGCATCTACACCCTCGCCGGGGTGATCTACGGCGTCGCCGCCCTGCTGCTCGTCTCGCGCACCGGCGTCGGCGACCCGAAGGCGGGCCAGACCGACAACCTGGACGCCATCACCGCGGTGGTGCTCGGGGGTACGAGCCTGTTCGGCGGCCGCGGCGCGGTCCTCGGCACGCTCGTCGGGGCGCTGATCGTGGGTGTGTTCCGCAACGGGCTGCAGTTGATGGGCGTGGGCTCCATCTACCAGACCCTGATCACCGGCGGCCTGGTGATCCTCGCCGTGACCGTCGACCAGTTCTCCCGTAGGAAGGCCCGCCGATGACCGCGCCGACGAACACCCCCGGGCACGCCCCGACGCACACCCCGGCCACGTCGCCGGCGGGCGCGCCGGCGGAGACGCCGACGACCACCCCCGTCCTCAGGGCCCGCGGCCTGGTGAAGCGGTACGGCCAGGTCACCGCGCTCGACGGCGCCGACTTCGATCTGATGCCCGGCGAGGTGCTCGCCGTCATCGGGGACAACGGCGCGGGCAAGTCCAGTCTGATCAAGGCGCTCACGGGCGCGCTCCAGCCCGACGAGGGCACCATCGAGCTGGACGGGGCGCCCGTCCGGTTCCGGGATCCGGCCGACGCGCGCCGGCACGGCATCGAGACCGTCTACCAGGACCTGGCGGTGGCCGCCTCCCTCGACATCGCCAGCAACATGTTCCTCGGCCGCGAGGTCCGCCGCCGCGGCCCCCTCGGCTCGGTGCTGCGGATGCTCGACAACAAGAGGATGCGCGAGGAGTCCGCCGCGCACATGGCGGACCTGAAGATCGGGCTGCGCTCCCTCACCCAGGCCGTCGAGACGCTCTCCGGCGGCCAGCGGCAGGGCGTCGCGGTGGCGCGCGCGGTCGCGTGGGCCCGGCACGTGGTGGTGATGGACGAGCCGACGGCCGCACTGGGCGTGAAGGAGTCCGGTCAGGTCCTGGACATGATCCGGCGGGTACGGGACCGGGGTCTGCCGGTCGTGCTGATCAGCCACAACATGCCGCACGTCTTCGAGATCGCGGACCGGATCCATGTCCAGCGGCTCGGCCGCCGGGTGGCGCAGATCCGGCCCGCGGACCACTCGATGTCGGACGTGGTGGCGATCATGACCGGGGCTCTGACCGTGGCGCCGGAGGACGGCGGTACGGTCATGACCGACCAACGCTGAAGCGACGACGGAGATGCGGTGACCATGGGGAGCACCCGACGGCCGACCCTGGCCGATGTGGCAGTGCGGGTCGGTGTGACCCCGAAGACGGTGTCGCGGGTGCTCAACGAGGACGGGCCGGTGTCCGAGGCGACGCGGGCGAAGGTGCTCGCGGTCGTCGAGGAGCTGGGGTTCCGCCCCAACCTCATGGCCCGCAACATGCGGGTGGGCGCTCGGGACTCCACCGTGGGCCTGGTCGTGCCGGACATGGGCAACCCCTTCTTCGGTACGGTCGCGAGCGGCGTCGAGGACGTCGTACGGGACCGGGGGCTGACCCTCCTCATGGGGTCGTCGGGCGAGCGCGAGTCGATGGAGCACGCGCTGATCACCACCTTCCTCGCCCGCCGGATCAGCGGGCTGCTGGTCGTCCCGGCGGCCGGGAGCGACCACCGCTTCCTGCGCCGGGAGCGGGAGAGCGGCCTTCCGGTGGTCTTCGTGGACCGGCCGGGGACGGGGCTCGCGGCGGACGCGGTGGTCAGCGCCAACGAGGAGGGCACGCGGACGGGCGTGGCCCATCTGATCGCGCACGGACACCGCCGTATCGCCTTCATCGGGGACCGGCCGGCGACCCTCTACACGCGCAAGACGCGGCAGCGCGGTTACCGGGCGGCGCTGGAGGCGGCGGGGATCGGCCACGACCCTTCGCTGGTGGTCACCGCCCACGACCCGTACGCGGCGGGGGTGGCCGTACGGCGCCTCCTGGCGCTCGCGGACCCGCCGACCGCCGTCTTCGCGGCGAACAACTTCGCCTCGCTCGGGGTCGTGCCGGCGCTGGCCGAGGCGGGGCGGCGCGACGTTGCCCTGGTCGGCTTCGACGACCTGCCACTGGCGGCGGTCCTGGAGCCGGGCCTGACGGTGGTCGCCCAGGACCCGGCCGCGATCGGCCGGGCGGCGGCGGAGCAGATCCTCGCCCGCCTGGGCGGCGACCGCTCGCGCGCGGCGACCCGTACGGTCCCGGTCACCCTGGTCGCACGGGGCAGCGGCGAGCTTCCCCCACCGCCCCGCTGACCGGCCACGGCCGGCCCGCAACCCCACCCGCAACCGCACCCGCACCCGCACGACGATCCTGGCCGCAACCGCGCGACGGTCCCGGCCACAGCCGCGTGCCGGGCCGGACCTGGATCAGGCCGGGGCGGGGCCGGGCCACGACCAAGCCGAGCCACGAGGGCCACGGCTGGGCCCGGCCCGGCTCGGCCCGGCGCATCCGGACAGGTTGTCCGCCATACGGACAGCTGGACGGCCCTGCCACGGGGGCGCCGACCCGCACCGCCCCCCACCTCCACCGGCCCCCTGTAGGAATCGGCGCCTCCGCATGATGCGATGGACGGCATGAGCATCACTCTCACCACCTGGTCCCTCGAACAGACCTCGCCGGGCGATCTGCGCCCCGCCACCCCGCCCACGGGCGACGACATCACGATCGCCCGCGCCGAGGTGCCCTCGCCCGAGTACAGCCGCTTCCTCTATACGGCGGTCGGCGGCGACATCCGCTGGAACGACCGGCTCGCCCTGACGTACAAGCAGTGGCTGGAGATCGTCGAGAAGCCGGGCGCGGAGATCTGGGTGGCGTACGAGAAGGGGACGCCTGCCGGATACGTGGAGCTGGACCCGCAGGACGACGGTGTGGTCGAGATCGTCTACTTCGGGCTGATCCCGGCCTTCCAGGGGCGCCGGATCGGCGGCCATCTGCTGTCGTACGGGGTCCAGCGCGCGTGGGACCTCGCCGAGCGCTGGCCGGACCGGGAGCCGACGCGGCGCGTGTGGCTGCACACCTGCTCGCTGGACGGGCCGCACGCCATGGACAACTACCTCCGGCGCGGCTTCAAGCTCTTCGACACCAAGGTGGAAGAGGTCGAGGAGAGCGAGGCCCCCGGCCCCTGGCCCGGCGCCCACGCCTGAGGAATAGCCCGACTTTGAAGTGACCCACGACACACCGTCTCGCGATGCGGGACGGCTGTGTCCACATCTTGGACGAAGCTGGACTGGGTCCAAAGTCCCGTGACACGCTTCCGTCATGTCTGGAACTGGAATTGCCTTGGTGAGTCGGCGGCACGTCGACCTCGGCCGCATGTCCAGCGCCATCTGTCCGGCGCGCTGAGAGAACCAGCACCGCCGCGATTCCACTTCTGCCCGACCCTGCTGCGCACCGTCGCGCCATCCCCTGACCCGAGTACGAGTGTGCTGGTCAGAGCCGCCCTCCCGCAGTCCCGAAGGACAAAAAGCCATGGCCGCCACCCCGGAAAACCCCGCACCCGCAACGCCCCGCCGCAAGGTGAGCCGTCACCGTGGCGAGGGTCAGTGGGCCGTGGGGCACTTCACCCCGCTGAACGGCAATGAGCAGTTCAAGAAGGACGACGACGGTCTCAATGTGCGGACACGCATTGAGACGATCTACTCCAAGCGCGGATTCGACTCGATCGACCCCAACGACCTGCGGGGCCGCATGCGCTGGTGGGGCCTCTACACCCAGCGCAAGGAAGGCCTCGACGGCACCAAGACCGGTGTCCTGGAGCCGGAGGAGCTGGACGCCGAGTACTTCATGCTCCGGGTCCGCATCGACGGCGGCCGGCTGACGACCGAACAGCTCCGGGTCATCGGCGAGATCTCGCAGGAGTTCGCGCGCGGCACCGCCGACATCACGGACCGGCAGAACGTCCAGTACCACTGGATCCGCATCGAGGACGTCCCGGAGATCTGGAACCGCCTGGAGGCGGTCGGTCTGTCCACCACCGAGGCCTGCGGCGACACCCCGCGTGTCATCCTCGGCTCGCCGGTGGCCGGGATTGCCGAGGACGAGATCATCGACGGCACCCCCGCCATCGACGAGATCTCCCGCCGGATCGTGGGCAACAAGGACTTCTCCAACCTGCCCCGCAAGTTCAAGTCCGCCGTCTCCGGCTCGCCGCTGCTCGACGTGGCGCACGAGATCAACGACATCGCCTTCGTCGGCGTCCGCCACCCGGAGCACGGCCCCGGCTTCGACGTCTGGGTCGGCGGCGGCCTGTCCACCAACCCCAAGCTGGGTGTGCGCCTGGGCACGTGGGTCTCCCTCGACGAGGTCCCGGACGTCTACGAGGGCGTCATCTCGATCTTCCGCGACTACGGCTACCGCCGGCTGCGCAACCGCGCCCGTCTGAAGTTCCTCGTCGCCGACTGGGGGCCGGAGAAGTTCCGCCAGGTCCTGGAGGACGAGTACCTCGGGCGCAAGCTCACCGACGGCCCCGCCCCGGCCCAGCCCGCCGGCCAGTGGCGCGACCACGTCGGCGTCCACAAGCAGAAGGACGGTCGGTTCTACGTCGGGTTCGCGCCGCGCGTCGGCCGGGTCGACGGCGCCACGCTGACGAAGATCGCCGAGATCGCCGAGGCGCACGGTTCGGGCCGGCTCCGCACCACCGCCGAGCAGAAGATGATCGTCCTCGACATCGAGGAGGCGCAGGTCGAGTCGATCGTCTCCGCCCTGGAGGCGCTGGACCTGCGGGTCACCCCCTCGCCCTTCCGGCGCGGCACGATGGCCTGCACCGGCATCGAGTTCTGCAAGCTGGCGATCGTCGAGACCAAGGCGCGCGGTGCGTCGCTCATCGACGAACTCGAACGCCGCATCCCCGACTTCGACGAGCCGATCACCATCAACATCAACGGCTGCCCCAACGCCTGCGCCCGCATCCAGGTGGCGGACATCGGTCTCAAGGGCCAGCTGGTCCTGGACGACGACGGCAACCGTGTCGAGGGCTACCAGGTCCACCTGGGCGGCGCGCTCGGTCTGGAGGCGGGCTTCGGCCGCAAGGTCCGTGGCCTGAAGGTCACCGCCGCCGAGCTGCCGGACTACGTCGAGCGGGTCCTCACGCGCTTCCAGGAGCAGCGCGAGGACGGCGAGCGCTTCGCCACCTGGGCGGCGCGCGCGTCCGAGGACGCCCTCTCATGAGCGAGCGTGCGGCGCCCTTCTACTGCCCGTACTGCGGCGACGAGGACCTGCGTCCGAACGAGCAGGGTCACGGCGCCTGGGAATGCCGGGCATGCGGTCGAGCCTTCCAGCTGAAGTTCCTGGGGCTCCTCGCCCCGGAACCTCAGGGCTCTCAGAGCAACTCCGCTGGAGGGGAAGAGATATGACGACGACTCAGGTCATCACCGGGTCCACCGACCTCAAGGCGCTGGCCGAGCGGGCCGGGCGTGAGCTGGAGGACGCCTCCGCGCTGGAGATCCTCCGGTGGGCGGCCGACACCTTCGGCAAGCAGTTCTGCGTCACCTCCTCCATGGAGGACGCGGTGGTCGCTCACCTCGCGTCGCGTGCCATGCCGGGTGTGGACGTCGTCTTCCTCGACACCGGCTACCACTTCCCGGAGACGATCGGCACCCGTGACGCGGTCGAGGCGGTGATGGACGTCAACGTCATCACCCTGACCCCGCGTCAGACGGTCGCCGAGCAGGACGCCGAATACGGGCCGAAGCTGCACGACCGCGACCCCGACCTGTGCTGCGCGCTGCGGAAGGTCAAGCCGCTGGAAGAGGGCCTGACCGCCTACCGCGCGTGGGCGACCGGCCTGCGCCGCGACGAGTCCCCGACCCGGGCGAACACCCCGGTCGTCGGCTGGGACGAGAAGCGGCAGAAGGTCAAGATCTCCCCCATCGCCCGCTGGACGCAGGACGACGTCGACGCGTACGTCGCCGAGCACGGCGTCCTCACCAACCCGCTGCTGATGGACGGTTACGCCTCCGTCGGCTGCGCGCCCTGCACCCGACGGGTCGCGGAGGGCGAGGACGCCCGCGCCGGCCGCTGGGCGGGACGCGCCAAGACCGAGTGCGGACTGCACGGCTGATGACCACCACCGAGACTTCCCAGGAGAACCACGTGACCGGTGCCACCATCTGGCTCACGGGCCTGCCGAGCGCCGGCAAGACCACCATCGCCTACGAGCTGGCCGGCCGCCTGCGCGGCGAGGGCCACCGCGTCGAGGTGCTCGACGGCGACGAGATCCGTGAGTTCCTCTCCGCGGGCCTCGGCTTCACCCGCGAGGACCGGCACACCAACGTGCAGCGGATCGGCTTCGTCGCCGAGCTGCTCGCCTCCAACGGTGTGAAGGTCCTGGTCCCGGTCATCGCTCCGTACGAGGACAGCCGCGAGGCGGTCCGCAAGCGCCACCAGTCCGAGGGCACCCCCTATGTCGAGGTGCATGTCGCCACTCCGGTGGACGTGTGCTCCGTACGCGATGTGAAGGGGCTGTACGCCAAGCAGGCCGCGGGCGAGATCAGCGGTCTGACCGGGGTCGACGACCCGTACGACGAGCCGCGGAACCCCGATCTGCGGATCCAGTCCCAGAACCAGACCGTGCAGGAGTCGGCAGCACAGCTCCACGCGCTGCTCACCGAGAGGGGTCTCTCATGACGACCGCCGTAACCATCGACGAGGCGACCGACAGCCCGTTCGCGCTGTCGCACCTGGACTCCCTGGAGTCCGAGGCCGTCCACATCTTCCGTGAGGTGGCGGGCGAGTTCGAGCGACCGGTGATCCTCTTCTCCGGCGGCAAGGACTCCATCGTCATGCTGCACCTCGCGCTCAAGGCGTTCGCGCCCGCGCCGGTGCCGTTCACGCTGCTGCACGTCGACACCGGACACAACTTCCCCGAGGTCATCGAGTACCGCGACCGCGTGGTCGAGCAGCACGGTCTGCGGCTCCATGTCGCCTCCGTGCAGGAGTACATCGACGCCGGGAAGCTGCGCGAGCGTCCCGACGGGACGCGCAACCCGCTGCAGACGGTGCCGCTGACCGAGGCGATCCAGCAGCACCGTTTCGACGCGGTGTTCGGCGGCGGCCGGCGCGACGAGGAGAAGGCCCGCGCCAAGGAGCGGGTGTTCTCGCTGCGGGACGAGTTCTCCCAGTGGGACCCGCGGCGGCAGCGCCCGGAGCTGTGGCAGCTCTACAACGGCCGCCACGCCCCCGGCGAGCACGTCCGGGTCTTCCCGCTCTCCAACTGGACCGAGCTCGACGTCTGGCAGTACATCCAGCGGGAGAAGATCGAACTTCCGGAGATCTACTTCGCCCACGAGCGCGAGGTGTTCGCCCGCAACGGCATGTGGCTGACGGCCGGCGAGTGGGGCGGCCCCAAGGAGACCGAGACGGTCCAGACGCGGCTGATCCGCTACCGCACCGTCGGTGACATGTCCTGCACGGGCGCCGTCGACTCCGACGCCACCACGCTGGACGCCGTCATCGCCGAGATCGCCGCCTCCCGCCTCACCGAGCGGGGCGCCACCCGCGCCGACGACAAGATGTCCGAGGCCGCGATGGAAGACCGCAAGCGTGAAGGGTACTTCTAGCCATGACGAGCACGAGCACACCTGAGCAGTTCGCCGACGTCGCGGCGACCACCCTGCTGCGCTTCGCCACCGCCGGGTCCGTCGACGACGGCAAGTCCACCCTGGTGGGCCGGCTCCTGCACGACTCCAAGTCGGTCCTCACCGACCAGCTGGAGGCCGTGGAGGCGGCGTCCCTCAAGCGCGGTCAGGAGGCGCCGGACCTGGCGCTGCTGACCGACGGCCTGCGGGCCGAGCGCGAGCAGGGCATCACCATCGACGTGGCCTACCGCTACTTCGCCACGCCGCGCCGCCGTTTCATCCTGGCCGACACCCCGGGGCACGTGCAGTACACCCGGAACATGGTGACCGGCGCCTCGACCGCCGAGCTGGCCGTGGTGCTGGTCGACGCCCGCAACGGTGTCGTCGAGCAGACCCGCCGGCACGCCGCCGTCGCCGCGCTGCTGCGCGTGCCGCACGTCGTCCTGGCCGTGAACAAGATGGACCTCGTCGACTACGCGGAGCCCGTCTTCGCGGCGATCGCCGAGGAGTTCACGACGTACGCCTCCGAGCTGGGCGTCCCGGAGATCACCGCGATCCCGATCTCGGCGCTGGCCGGTGACAACGTCGTGGAGCCGTCCGCCAACATGGACTGGTACGGCGGCCCCACCGTCCTGGAGCACCTGGAGACCGTCCCGGTCAGCCACGACCTGACGGCCTGCCACGCCCGCTTCCCGGTGCAGTACGTGATCCGCCCGCAGACCGCCGAGCACCCCGACTACCGGGGTTACGCCGGCCAGATCGCGGCCGGTGCCTTCCGGGTCGGCGAGCAGATCACCGTCCTGCCCTCGGGGCGCACCTCCACGATCACGGCGATCGACGCCCTGGGCGAGTCGGTGGACATCGCGTGGGCCCCGCAGTCGGTCACGATCCGGCTCGCCGACGACATCGACATCTCGCGCGGCGACCTGCTCGCCCCGAGCGGTGACGCCCCGGCGACCAGCCAGGACATCGAGGCGACGGTCTGCCACGTGGCGGACCAGCCGCTGACCGTCGGCCAGCGGGTGCTCCTCAAGCACACCACCCGTACGGTCAAGGCGATCGTCAAGGAGATCCCGTCCCGGCTGACCCTGGACGACCTCTCCCAGCACCCCGAGCCGGGACAGCTGGTCGCCAACGACATCGGTCAGGTGAAGGTCCGTACCGCCGAGCCGCTCGCGCTCGACGCCTACGCGGATTCGCGTCGTACGGGCTCGTTCCTGCTCATCGACCCCGCGGACGGCACCACGCTCGCCGCCGGCATGGCCGGTGAGTCCTTCGCCACCGCCAAGGCCGTGGCCGTCGCGGACCCCGCCGACGACGAGGGCTGGGACTTCTGACATGACGATCAACGCTTTCGCCACCTTCGCCAAGGAGGGCGGCCGCGTGGGCTCCGGCGCCCTCGGCGCGGGCCGGGGAGGTGTCGCGCGATGTGCGTGCTGACGCCGATGCGCCGCGTACGCGGCGCGCACCCGCTCCACCCCGCACGACACCGACGACGAAGAATTCGAAAACCCTGAGGGGAACACCTCCGTGCCTGCCTCCCGTACCACCCTGCGCCGCTCACTCGCCGCCGCCGCGGCCCTGCCGCTGCTGATCGGCGCGCTCGCCTCCTGCGGCTACGGCTCCCAGGCCAAGAACGACGAGAAGAAGGTGGCGGCCGAGGGCGAGAAGCTCTCCGCCGACAAGGTCCGGCTCGGGTACTTCCCGAACCTGACCCACGCCACCGCCTTGGTGGGCGACCAGGAAGGCATCATCCAGAAGGAGCTCGGCGGCACGCAGCTGGAGGTGTCGACCTTCAACGCAGGCCCCTCCGAGATCGAGGCGCTCAACGCCGACTCGATCGACATCGGCTTCATCGGCCCCTCCCCCGCGATCAACGGCTACACCAAGTCCAAGGGCAACAACCTGCGCATCGTCGGCGGCTCGGCCTCCGGCGGTGTGAAGCTGGTCGTCGACCCGGCGAAGATCAAGACGCCGGCCGACGTCAAGGGCAAGAAGATCGCCACCCCGCAGCTCGGCAACACGCAGGACGTGGCCTTCCTCAACTGGATCGCGGAGCAGGGCTGGAAGGTCGACCCCCAGAGCGGCAAGGGCGACGTCTCCGTGGTCCGTACGGACAACAAGGTGACCCCGAACGCCTACACCTCCGGTGCGATCGACGGCGCCTGGGTGCCGGAGCCGACCGCGTCGAAGCTGGTCACCGAGGGCGCGAAGGTCCTGCTCGACGAGTCCACGCTGTGGCCCGACAAGAAGTTCGTGATCACGAACATCATCGTGTCGCAGAAGTTCCTCAGGGAGCACCCGGACGTGGTCGAGGCGGTGCTGCGCGGTTCGGTGAAGACCAACGAGTGGATCAACGCCAACCCGGACAAGGCGAAGGAGTCGGCGAACTCCAAGCTGAAGGACCTCACGGGCAAGCCGCTCGGCGCGAAGGTGATCGACGCCGCCTGGCCGTCGATCCAGTTCATCGACGACCCGCTGGCCGCCACGCTCCAGGCCCAGGCCGGCCACGCGGTCAAGGCCGGTCTCCTCGAGCAGCCCGACCTGGCCGGCATCTACGACCTGAAGCCGCTCAACAAGGTCCTGAAGGCCGCGGGCAAGCCCGAGGTCGCTGACGCCGGTCTCGGCGTCAAGTAACGCCCGTAGCAGCCGAGTTCCCAGGAGGTGACGACCATGGCCACGACCGCGACGCTCGCCAAGGCCGAGGACCGTGTGGCGGTGACCCATGCCGCCCGCATCGAGCATGTCTCGAAGTCCTTCGGCGGCCCCACCGGGCAGCAGCTCGTTCTCGACGACATCTCGCTCGATGTCGCCCCGGGCGAGTTCGTCACCCTCCTGGGAGCCTCCGGCTGCGGGAAGTCCACGCTGCTCAACCTGGTCGCCGGGCTCGACCGGCCGTCCGCGGGGTCGATCGAGACCCCCGGCGGCCGGCCGGCCCTGATGTTCCAGGAGCACGCCCTGTTCCCGTGGCTGACCGCGGGCAAGAACATCGAACTGGCCCTGCGGCTGCGCGGGGTGCCGAAGTCCGAGCGCCGGCCCGAGGCGGAGCGCCTGCTCGAACTGGTACGGCTCGCCGGCTCGTACGGCAAGCGGGTGCACGAGCTGTCCGGCGGCATGCGTCAGCGTGTGGCGCTGGCGCGGGCGCTCGCCCAGGACAGCGATCTGCTGCTGATGGACGAGCCGTTCGCGGCGCTGGACGCGATCACCCGTGACGTCCTGCACGACGAGCTGACCCGGATCTGGCGGGAGACGAAGCTGTCGGTGCTGTTCGTGACCCACAACGTGCGCGAGGCCGTGCGGCTGGCCGAGCGCGTGGTGCTGCTGTCGTCCCGGCCGGGGCGGATCGCCCGGGAGTGGACCATCGACATCCCGCAGCCGCGCCGTATCGAGGACGCCGACGTGGCGGAGCTGTCCGTCGAGATCACCGAAGAACTGCGTGGGGAGATCCGCCGTCATGGCCAGCACTGAGACGACCACCAAGGCCGACGACCTGGCCGGACTGGAAGCGGGCCTCGACGCGCTCGACGCGGTGCAGGTCAGCCGCACGCCGGTGCGCGAGGTGCTGCTGAAGAAGGTGCTGCCGCCGGTCGTGGCCGTGGCACTGGTCCTGGTGGTCTGGCAGCTCCTGGTGACGGCGAAGGTCACCGACGAGTTCAAGCTGCCGCCGCCGTCCGCGGTCTGGGACAGCCTGTCCACCATGTGGCTGGAGGGCACGCTCCTCGACGTTCTGTGGACCAGCGTGTCCCGGGCGCTGCTCGGCTTCCTGATGGCGCTGGCGATCGGTACGCCGCTGGGTCTGCTCGTCGCCCGGGTGAAGTTCGTCCGTGCCGCGATCGGACCGATCCTGTCGGGTCTGCAGTCGCTGCCGTCGGTGGCCTGGGTGGCGCCCGCGGTGCTCTGGCTCGGCCTCAACGACCAGATGATGTACGCGGTGATCCTGCTCGGCGCCGTCCCGTCGATCGCCAACGGTCTGGTGGCCGGTGTCGACCAGATCCCGCCGCTGTTCCTGCGGGCGGGGCGGACGCTGGGTGCGACCGGGCTCAGGGGCGCGCGGCACATCGTGATGCCGGCCGCGCTGCCCGGCTATCTGGCGGGCCTGAAGCAGGGCTGGGCGTTCTCCTGGCGTTCGCTGATGGCCGCGGAGATCATCGCGTCCTCCCCCGAACTGGGGCTGGGTCTTGGCCAGCTGCTCGAGAACGGCCGGAACAACATCGACATGCCGGGCATCTTCCTGGCCATCATCCTGATCCTCCTCGTCGGCATCGCCATCGATCTGCTGATCTTCAGCCCGCTGGAGCGCGCGGTGCTGCGCAGCCGCGGCCTGCTGGTGAAGAGCTGAGCGGGAAGAGCTGAACGAGACCATGAGCAGCCCTGTCCTCCTTGTCGTCGCCCACGGCAGCCGCGATCCGCGGCACGCGGCGACCGTGCACGCGCTGGTGCGCCGTGCCCGGTCGCTGCGGCCGGGGCTGCGCGTGGAGACGGCGTTCCTGGACTTCAACCTGCCGTCGGTGCCGGGCGTGCTCGACCGGCTCGCGGCGGAGGGGGTTCGGGACGTGGTGGCGCTGCCGCTGCTGCTGACCCGGGCCTTCCACGCGAAGGCCGACATCCCGGCGGTGCTGCGGCAGGCCCCGCCCTCGCTGCGCGTCCGCCAGGCGGAGGTGCTCGGCCCGTCGCCGCTGCTGGTGTCGGCGGTGGAGCGGCGGCTGTACGAGGCCGGGCTCACGCCCGGCGACAAGAGCGCGACCGGGGTCGTCCTGGCCTCGGCGGGCTCCACGGACCCGGAGGCGATCGCAGTGATCGCTGAAACGGCGCGGGAGCTGCGGCGCACCGGTTGGTGCTCCGTGCGGCCTGCGTTCGCCTCCGCATCTCTTCCGAGGACCGAGGACGCGGTCCGGGCGCTGCGCGCGGACGGTGTGCGCCGGGTGGCGGTGGCGCCGTACGTCATCGCTCCGGGCCGGCTGCCGGACCGTATCGCGGCGGGCGCGGCGGAGGCCGATGTCCTCGCGGACGTCCTCGGCCCCTGCCCGGAGCTGGCCCGCCTGCTGATCGAGCGGTACGACGAGGCGCGGATCGACAAGGCGCTGGTGGCGGTCAGCTGAAGTCGAGGCCGCCGGTCCTGGTCCGCTTGAGTTCGAACAGGTCGGAGTGGCCGGCGAGCACCCGGAAGCTGTCGAAGAGTTCGGCCGCCCGCTCGCCGCGCGGGACGGCCCGCAGGACCGGTCCGAACCAGACGGTGCCGTCGACGTGGAGGGTGGGGGTGCCGACGTAGCCGTCGGCCTCCGGGTCCTTGCCGGCGTCGTGGCTGGCGCGGACCGCCTCGTCGTACGTCTCGTCGTGGGCGGCCTCGGCGAGCTCGGCCGGGAGCCCGAGCTCGGCGAGGGAGTCGGCGATCACGGCGTCGAAGTCCGTCTGCTTCTCCTGGTGGATGCGGGTTCCGTACGCGGTGTAGAGCGGGCGCAAAATCTCCTCGCCGTGCTGCCGGGCCGCCGCGGCGGCCACCCGGACCGGGCCTATCGACTTGTCGACGAGTTCCCGGTACCACTCGGGCAGTTCGTTGCCGATGTTGTGGAAGTACAGGCTCATCACCCGGAAGCGCAGCTCGATGTCGCGGTGCTGTTCGACCTCCAGCATCCAGCGGGAGGTGATCCAGGCGAAGGGGCAGGCGGGGTCGAAGTAGAAGTCGACGACGGTCCTGGGCTGCGTCTTGGTGGTGGTCATGCCGTGAGCCTAGCCAGCGGGCCTCCGGAATCGGTGGGCCACTTACGACTCCGTCAACTGGGCCAGTCGGCGGCGGTCAGGAGCGCGTCATCTCCACCAGTTTGACGACGGTGTTCCAGTTGCGGGAGGTGGCGACGAGCCCTCGCATGAGTGCGGGCCGGGAGAGCACTTCCGCGAGCTTCGACCGGCCGAGCCCCTCGGGTGCGTAGAGGTAGAGCGCGCGGTCCCCGAGCCGGAACTCCTCGGGCAGGAAGGCGGCCGGGTCGATCGCGGCGAACCGCTCCGGTCCGACGGGCTGGGAGAAGTACGTGACGTGGAGCTGCTTGCCCTCCAGCTCGGCGGCCGGGAACGGGCAGGCGTCGGCGACGGCGGCGAGGTACTCGCCGCTGCGGACGAGGCAGTCGACGCGGAAGCCGAACCGCTTCTCGAGGGCGTCCTCGACGGCCGTCGTGAGTCCGTCCTCGCCGAGGTCGTCGGCGTCGGTGGTGAAGACGGCGTTGCCGCTCTGCAGATGGGTCCGGACGTTCCGGTGTCCGAGCTCCGCGAGCAGGGAACGGAGCTCCGCCATGGGCACCTTGCGGTGTCCGCCCACGTTGATTCCGCGCAGGAGCAGGGCGTACGTCGTCGTCATGGTCACACGATAAGGCGGCCGCCGCGCCCCGTGGGGGAGGGCGCGGCGGCCGCCGGTCAGGGGGGCGGTGCCGCTACTCGACGATCTTGAGCAGCTTGTTGGCGGTGCCCTGACTGGGGTTGCTGATCTTGTCCGCGGTGGCTCCGGCTATCAGCGCCTGGGCCACCTGGTCCGGGGTGGCGTCGGAGTGCGCCCCGAGGTAGACGGCCGCGGCGCCGACCACGTGCGGGGTCGCCATGGACGTACCGGAGATGGTCTTCGTACCGGTGTCGCTGTCGTTCCAGGCGGAGGTGATGTCCGAGCCGGGCGCGTAGAGATCCACGACGGAGCCGAAGTTGGAGAAGCTGGACTGCTGGTCGTCCTTGGTGGACGAGGCGACGGTGATGGCCTCCTGGACGCGGGAGGGAGAGCCCTGGCCGGCGTCGGCGGACTCGTTGCCGGCCGCGACGCCGAAGGTGACGCCCGAGGCGATGGCCTTCTTGACGGCCTCGTCGAGGGCCGGGTCGGCTCCGCCGCCGAGGCTCATGTTGGCGACGGACGGGCCCTGGTGGTTCTTGGTGACCCAGTCGATGCCGGCGACGACCTGCTCGGTCGTGCCGGAGCCGTTGTCGTCGAGGACGCGCACGGCGACGATCTTCGCCTTCTTGGCGACACCGTGGGCGGTTCCGGCGATGGTTCCGGCGACGTGCGTGCCGTGGCCGTTGCCGTCCTGGGCGGTGTTGTCGTTGTCGACGGCGTCGAAGCCGTCGGAGGCGCGGCCGCCGAAGTCGCTGTGCGAGATCCGGACTCCGGTGTCGATGACGTACGCGGTGACGCCCTCGCCGGCGCCGTCGGGATAGGTGTACTTCGCGTCCCCGGCGGTCTCGGTCTGGTCGACCCGGTCGAGTCCCCAGGAGGGTGGATCGGCCTGGGTGGCGTTGATGGTGAAGGTCTTGTTCTGGACCACCTTGGCGACGGACGGGTCGGCGGCGAGGCGCTTGGCCTCGGTCTCCGAAAGGCCGTTCACCGAGAAGCCGTTGACCGCGGAGTCGTAGCTGCGGCGCAGGGTGCCGCCGTACTCCTTGGCGAGCTCGCCCTTGTCGGCCTTCTCGTCCAGCAGGACGATGAAGCTGCCGTCGACGGCGCCTTCGACGCCGAGTCCGTGGACCGTTCCGAGGGCGGGCGTGGGGGCCGCGCCGGCGAACGAGGTGGTGAGGACGGTCACTCCGGCCGCGGCCGCTGTCGCGGTCGCGACGGCAATGAGCTTCGTCCTGCTGACACGCTTGTGTGTTGCCATGAAGAGGGGTCTCCTCGTCAGGATTTGTGGGGGGTTGGGCCACTGGAAGGAAACTCTCCGGTAGCTGGTTCGAAACCCTGACCTATTGACGAGTGCAAATCAAGGCCTTCATACACCTGTGACTTATTCAACAAGGTTTCTTAATAATAAAGCGGTCAAGTCCGCCCAACTCGGCGCACGTATAAGGCCCCTGGGGTCGCCAGGGGCCTTATACGTGATGTGGGCGGGATTTCAGGCCAGTTCGGCCTGGATGAGCTCAGCGGCCCTTGTCCGCGCTTCAGTCGCGCTGGTAGCGGGCCAGCACCAAGTTGCCGTCCTCAACCAGTCGTTCGCGCAACTCGTCGGCGTCGATGGCCCCGCTGTAGTACTCCTGGAACGCCGGGGTGGCCACCTTGTCCTTCCACTCCGGATAGCCACGGACCGACTGGGCCGGCGCCGAGCGCAGATGCTCGGCGACCGCCGCTCCCGTCGCCCACCCGTCCTTCGCTGTGTGCAGGGACGGGTCCGCGAGCGCCGCCGTGCCGGTCGGCAGCATCCAGTCACCGCGCGCGAGACGGACCATGTTCGAGGGCTGGAGGAAGAAGTCGAGGAACCGAGCCGCCTCCCGCTTGTGGCGGCTGTCCTCGGCGATGGAGAGCGTCTGCGGGCTGACCCCCTGCGCCAGACCGTCCTTGCCCGCGGGCGCGGGCAGCACGATCCACTCGAAGCCCTTCGGCGCCTGCTGAGTGATCTGCTGCCGGTACGAGAAGCCCAGCGGGACCATCGCGTACTTGCCGCCGAAGAAGCCGGGCAGGGTGTCCGAGCCGCCCGTGCCGAGGGTGGAGCGCGAGGCGCTGCGGTCGGTGTTGACCTGGTCGTGGACGGTTCCGGGCACCACGCCGTCGTCCTCGGTGAAGCGGAGGGTGACCTTGCCGTCCGCGCCGCGGTGGAAGAGCTGTCCGCCGGCCGAGAGGCCCAGGTTGAGGCTGACCGAGACCGGTTCCTTCAGCGGCCAGGCGATCGCGTACTTCCCCCTGCCCATGGTCGCCGTCAGGTCCTTGGTGATCTGCCGGAACTCCTCCCAGCTCCAGGGCTTCTCCGGGGTGGGCAGCCGCACGCCGGAGGACTCCAGGATCTTCTTGTTCGCCATGATCACGCGCGGCTCCTGGAGGAAGGGAACCCCGTAGATCCCGCCTCCGAAGGTCGTGCTCTGCCAGCTGCGCGCCGGGATGTCCGACTTCAGCCGTGCGGGAAGGAGCGTGGTCAGATCGGCGAGGTAGCCGCCGTAGGCGAAGTCGGCCAGGTCGTCGGAGGCGTCGTGGATGATGTCGGGCGCCTCGCCGCCCTCGAAGGAGGTGAGGAGCTGGTCGTGGACGGAGTCCCAGCTGCCCTGGACGTAGTCGACCTGGACGTCGGGGTGGGCGGCGTTCCACTCCGCCACCAGCTCCTTGTTGGCGTCGACGGACTCCTGCTGCCAGGCCAGGGACTGGAAGCGGAGCCGGATCGGGCCGTCGTCCCCCTCCCCGTCCCCGGCCCCGGAGCAGCCGGTGAGCAGCAGGGTCAGGACGGCCGCCGTCGCGGTGAACACCCGTACGCGCATCAGGACTTCACCGCCCCGGTCAGCATGCCGCCCGTGATGCGTCTCTGGATGACCGCGAAGACGACGAGCGAGGGGATCGTGGCGAGGAACGCCGCCGCGGCCAGCGGCCCGAGGTCGGCGACCCCCTCCGCGCCGAGGAAGTGGGTGAGGACGACCGGCAAGGTCTGCTTCTCCGGGGTCTTGAGCAGGACGAGCGCGAAGAAGAACTCGTTCCATGCGGTGATGAAGGCGAAGAGCGCGGTGGCGACGATGCCGGGGGCGAGCAGCGGGGCGGTGACCGAGACGAGCGTACGGAGCTTGCCCGCGCCGTCGACGGCCGCGGCCTCCTCCAGCTCGGCCGGGACGGCCCGGACGTACCCCGTGAGCATCCACAGCGCGAACGGCAGCGACCAGACGACGTACACCATGACCAGGCCGAAGAGGCTGTTGATCAGATGCAGGTTCTTGAGGACGAGGAAGAGCGGGATGATCACCAGAACGAAGGGGAACGCCTGGCTGATGACCACCCAGCCGGTGGCGGCCGTGGAGAGCCGGCTGCGGTGGCGGGCCATCACATAGGCCATCGGCGTGGCGATGACGACCGCGATCAGTGCCGCGGCGAGAGCGGCGAGCAGGCTGTTCCCGGCGGCCCGGAGCAGCGGCTGCTCGTCGAAGGCCTGCCGGAAGTTGGCCAGGGTGGGGTCCTCGGGGATCCAGGTGGGGTGGAGCGAGCCCAGCTCGGGGGCGGGCTTGAAGGCGGTGGAGATCAGCCAGACGAACGGGAGGCCGAGGAATCCGAGATAGGCGAGGAGCGCGAGGTACTGCCCGAAGCGCGCGGGCCCGCTGGTGCGGAGGGTGCTCACCGGTCCTGGTCCCCCTTCAGCCGTCCGACGAGGTAGAGGGCGAGGAGTACGGAGATGACGGCGACCATGACGCACCCCATGGCGGCGGCGTACCCGAACTGCCCGTAGCGGAAGGCCTCTTCGTAGGCGAAGAGCATGGGCAGCCGGGTCCGGCCGCCGGGTCCGCCGTTGGTCAGGACGTAGACCAGGGCGAAGGAGTTGAAATTCCAGATGAAATTGAGGGCGGTGATGGCGAGGGCGACCGGTTTGAGGGCGGGCCAGGTGACGGTACGGAAGCGGCGCCAGGCGCCCGCGCCGTCGAGGGCCGCGGCCTCGTGGAGTTCGTGCGGGGTGTTCTGCAGTCCGGCGAGCAGGGCGACGGTGGTCTGCGGCATGCCGGCCCAGATGCCGACGACTATCACGGCCGGCAGGGCGGTGGCGAGGCCGGTGAGCCAGTCACGTCCGTCGCCCAGGCCCAGGTCGCGCAGCGTCTCGTTGAGGATGCCCGCGTCGGGGTTGTACACCAG
This sequence comes from Streptomyces sp. ISL-36, assembly GCF_018614205.1. Classification (GTDB taxonomy): domain Bacteria; phylum Actinomycetota; class Actinomycetes; order Streptomycetales; family Streptomycetaceae; genus Streptomyces. The sequence goes on from NZ_JAGGOS010000132.1 coordinate 25,387, forward strand.
CCGCCACATGATGCCGACGACGACCTCGGGCATCGCCCAGGGGATGATCGCGAGCGCCCGGGCCAGCCAGCGGAAGCGGAGGTTCTGGTTGAGCAGCAGCGCGAGGCCGAGGGCGAGCAGGAACTGCGGGACGGTGACGCCGACGGCCCAGAGCAGGCCGATCCGGAAGGAGTCCCAGAAGAGCGAGTCGTGCAGCAGGTCCTGGAAGTTGAGCGTGCCCACCCACTGGGTGGGCTGGGTGCGGCCCGACTGGGCGTCGGTGAAGGCGAGGAGGATGCCGTAGAGCAGGGGGCCGACGCTGAGGATCAGGATGGGGATCAGCGCGGGCAGCACCAGGAACCAGGCAGCGTGGTCCTGCCCGGGTCCGGGTCTCTGGCCGGCGGCCGCTGTTCCGCCGGACCGCTGCGTCGCGGTCGCCAAACTCACAGATTCGACCCCTTATGCGCCTTTTGCCACGTTGCATCGGCCTCCGTCATGGTCCTGACGAGTCGTCGGTTCGTCAAGGCAAGCTGCATGGATGCGAGACTTTGGCTGATTCGCACACGCACCGGGTAGAGACGGAGAGACACCCATGGACGAGGCCCGGGCACGGGAGATCCTGGCCGCGGCGGAGCTGCCGGCCCGGGGGCCGGAGGTGCCGCTGCTCGCCCTCGGCGAGAACGCGGTCTTCGCCGCGGGCGATGTCGTGGTCAAGATCGGCAGGGACGCGGAGCTGCTGCCCCGCGCCGAGCGGGAGCTGGCGCTCGCCGACTGGCTCGCTCGGAGCGGCGTCCCGGCCGTACGGGCGGCCGAGCCGAAGCCGCGCCTGGTGGAGGGGCACCCCGTGACGCTCTGGCACCGGCTGCCCGACGCCGTGCGCCCGCCCGAGCCCCGCGATCTGGCTCCGCTGCTCCGGCGGATCCACACGCTGCCGGCGCCCTCGGCCTTCACGCTCCCCCGGCGTGAACTGCTGGGCGGGGTCGAGCGGTGGCTGCGGCTGGCCGGTGACGCCATCGACCCGGCCGACGCCGCCTACCTGCGAGAGCGGCGCGACTCCTTCGCCCCGGCGGCGGCCGCGCTCACCCCGCATCTCCCCCCGGGCCCGATCCATGGCGACGCGCTGCCCCGCAACGTCCATGTCGGCCCCGAGGGTCCGGTCCTCGTCGACCTGGAGACCTTCTCCTCCGATCTGCGCGAGCACGACCTGGTGGTGCTCGCTCTCTCCCGCGACCGGTACGGGCTCGATCCGGCCGCCTACGACGCGTTCACCGAGGCGTACGGCTGGGACGTGCGCGACTGGGAGGGGTGCGCCGTGCTGCGCGGGGCCCGGGAGACCGCGAGCTGCGCCTGGGTGGCCCAGCACGCGCCGACGAACCCGAAGGCGCTGGCCGAGTTCGAGCGGCGGGTGGCCTCGCTGCGGGACGGCGACCCCGAGGTGCGCTGGTACCCGTTCTGACATCATGGCCCCGACCTGGATTTCTGTCGGTGAACGGGGTGTTGGCATGCGGATGGGACTGTCGGACGTGACGCTCGACGTCGAGGTGACCGGCGAGGGCCCGACCGTGCTGCTGGTGCACGGCTTCCCCGACAGCCACCACCTCTGGCGCCACCAGGTGCCGGCCCTGGTCGCGGCCGGGTACCGGTGCGTCGCCCCGACCCTCCGCGGCTTCGGCGCCTCCGACCGGCCCGAGGGCGGCCCGGAGGCCTACCACCCGGCCAGGTCCGTCGGCGATCTCGTCGAACTGCTCGACCGGCTCGGGGCGGACCGGGTGCATCTGGTCGGCCACGACTGGGGTTCGGGGATCGTGCAGGGCCTCACCCAGGCCGCCCCCGACCGGGTGGCCAGTCTGACCATCCTGTCCGTGGGACACCTGGCGGCGATCCGTGACGCGGGCTGGGAGCAGAAGCAGCGGTCCTGGTACATGATCCTGTTCCAGCTCGCGGGGCTCGCCGAGGAGTGGCTCTCGCGGGACGACTTCGCCAACTTCCGGGACATGCTGGGCGAGCACCCCGACGCGGAGACGATCATCGAGCCGCTGCGCGCACCGGGTGCGCTCACCGCCGCTCTGGACATCTACCGGGCGGGCCTGCCGGCGGAGGTGCAGTTCGGCCCGGCCCTGCCGCTTCCCCCGCTGCGGGGCCCGGTCATGGGCGTCTGGTCCACCGGCGACCGCTTCCTCACCGAGCAGTCGATGACCGGAACGGCCAAGCACGTGGACGGCACCTGGCGCTACGAGCGGGTCGAGAACGCGGGTCACTGGCTCCAGCTGGACCGGCCGGAGCGTGTCAACGAACTGCTCCTGGACTTCCTGGCCGAGAACCCGGTCGGCTGACGGCAGCTCCGGCCGCGTTCAGGACGCCACCGGCGCGAGCTCCCGCAGGGGCCACGACGGGTCGACGACCGCGTCCGGGCTGCCCTTGCGCCGGAGGAAGTCCTGGAAGTCCTCGGCCCAGGCGCGGTACCAGCCGATCTGACGCTCGTGCAGCTGGGCCGGGGTGAGTGCGGCGACCGAGGGGTGCCGCTCGGCTATCGCCATGGCCACGCGCACGGCGGCCAGGGCGTCGGCGGCGGCCTGGTGGGCGGTGTCGAGGACCACTCCGTACTCCCCGCAGACCGCCTCCAGGTTCCGCTTCCCCCGGCGGTAGCGGTCGACGGCCCGGTCGATGGTGTACGGGTCGACGACCGGGCCGATCCCGGCGCCGCCGAGCCGATCGCTCAGCGAGGGCAGACCGTGGCGGCGCAGTTCGGCGGAGAGCAGGGTCAGGTCGAAGGCCGCGTTGTACGCCACGACCGGGACGCCCTGCCGCCAGTACCCCGTCAAGGTCTCGGCGATCTCGTCGGCCACCTCGCGGACCGGGCGCCCTTCGGCGGCCGCCCGTTCGTTGCTGATGCCGTGGATCGCGGACGCCTGTGCCGGGATGCGGATCCCCGGGTCGGCGAGCCAGTCCCGCTGCCGAACCACCCGCCCGCCGTGGACGCCGACGATCGACGCCGTCACGATCCGCGCCTCCAGCGGTTCGGTGCCGGTCGTCTCCAGGTCGAATCCGACCAGCTCTTCCCCATGCCAAGCCATCGGGTCCTCCTTACGTGATCTCCCCCGTGGTGCTGAACACCCTCGCACGCGCCACTGACAACGGCCTCGGACGGGCCTCAGGAGACGGGACGGGAGTCGAGCCAGACCGACTCGAACTCCTCTCTGTATGTCTCGAAAAGTCCGTGTTCGCCGTCCCGGCCGTCCGCCCGGCCGGCTCGCACCACGTTCCGCCCGCCCCCGCGCAGCACCAGGACCGGCGCCTCCATACCGCGCGCCCGCCGCAGATAGGACTGGACGACGGCGACCCCGTCGGGGCCGTCCCCGTCGACGAGGTACGCGGTGAAGCGCGGCGTCTCGTCGAAGACATGGATCTGGAAGGCGCCCGGGTCGCGCAGCTTGGAGCGCACCCGCCGCATGTGGAGGATGTTCATCTCCACCGAGCGGCTCAGCTCCCCCTTCTTCAGGCCGAGTTCGCGCTCGCGCCGTTTGACGGCGCTGCTCGCCGGGTTGAGGAAGAGGAGCCGTATCCGGCAGCCGGACTCGGCCAGCCGGACCAGGCGCCGCCCGGAGAAGTTCTGCACCAGCAGGTTCAGGCCTATGCCGGTGGCGTCGAGGCGGCGCGCCCCGCCGAACAGGTCCTCGGCGGGAATCTGCCGCTGCAGCCGCACCCGGTCGGAGTGGACCGAGACCACGTCCGCGTACCGGTCCCCGACCAGGTCCTCGACCGCGTCCACGGGCAGCCGGTCCGCGGACGGCACCGCCGCCCCGCTGCCGAGGATCTCCAGGAGCCGGGCGGAGGCCCGTTCGGACTGGGCGAGGACGGTGAGCGAGAGGGCCCTGTTGCGGGAGACGACGTTACGCGTCACCTCAAGCTCGTCCAGGGCGAGTTCGACCTCGCGCCGGTCGTCGAAGTACGGCTCGAAGCAGGGCCAGTGCTGCACCATCAGCTCCCGCAGCTGCGGAAGGGTGAGGAAGCTGAGGACGTTGTCGTCGGCCGGGTCGAGGAGATAGCCCTTGCGCCGCGAGACCTCGCGGACGGCGACCGCCCGCTGGACCCACTCCTGGCCGGCCGGGCCGGCCGCGGCCACCACCCAGTCCTCGCCGTGCACCGGCTCGTACACCGGGCGCAGGACGGCTGCGACCACGGCCCGCAGCCGCTGCTCGACGAGATTGAGCCAGATATAGGCCCGCCCGGCCCGCTGGGCACGGGTGCGCACCTCGCTCCAGGCCTCGGCGCCCCAATCGAGCTCCGCCCCGATCTCCATCGGCCGGGCGACGGAGACAGCGCCGGGCGGCGCGTCCACGGGGTCCGAGGAGTCCCCCTCGTGACCCGCGTCCCCTGGGGGCAGCTCCAGACCTCCCGAGCTCACCCGCGCACCGCCTCTGCTCCCGAACACCCGATCCGACCGTCTGTCAACGATCAAGGAAGGGTACTCCGGGAGCGGGAGGCGGTGCAGCAGGATCGGCAGGCTCGTGACTCAACTGCCCCTTCGGAACGCCCCGTTCCGGTCGGCGAGATCTGCCGGAGTGAGCGGATTCATAGTGGTTGCTTCCCTGCGTACGAGCACTCCGGCAACGGCGGCGCGAGCGTGAGCCGGTAAGGGGCCGCCTCGTCGGGCATCTCCGGAAGGCGAAGGGACGGCGGTTGACGCCCACGCGGGCCCGGCCGTTGCCGAGCAGGCGAAGGCGTGAGCACCCGAGCCCGCACGAGAGTCGGACCAGCGTCCCGCGGAGCACCCGGACGCATTGTCGGCTCCGTCACCGCACCGCCCCGCGACGCCGGTCCGGCTCGCGGACGGTTCTCCCTGTGTTTCAGACTGGCGGTGGGCGTCGTGGAGAGGAATTCACCCCGCCGGCGGATACGATCGCGTCGCTCCCGGGCAGCGGCACCGAGTTGCCGGCGACCACGGCGGCGGCCACGACCGCTGACGGGATCGTTCGACCCGCGTGTGCCGGTCCCCGCCCAACGGGCCCGGGCCGACGCAGTCGCGCCCGTCACCACCCCCTCCGGATGGCGGTGCACTATTCGTACACTCTTCCGCCCTTTCGTGGCGGTTCCCACCCGTTTCCCCGCGGTCACCCGGTAGGACGGGCCGAAGTCCTAGGAGGTCGCCGCTCTTTCGGGCAGGATTTGGCCGGAGTGCACCCCCACACCCGGATCAGAATGGAAGAGTCTTATCTATGCAGGTCTGGCCGGGACAGGCGTATCCCCTGGGCGCCACCTACGACGGCGCCGGAACGAACTTCGCGGTCTTCTCGGAGACCGCCGACAGAATCGAGCTGTGTCTGCTCCATGACGACGGCTCGGAGACAGCGGTGGAGCTGCGTGAGTCGGACGCCTTCGTCCGGCACGCCTATCTGCCGGGCGTGATGCCGGGTCAACGGTACGGATTCCGGGTCCACGGTCCGTACGCGCCGGAGCGCGGGCAGCGCTGCAACTCGGCGAAGCTGCTGCTCGACCCGTACGCCCGTGCGGTCTCGGGCAAGGTGGACTGGGGCGAGGCGGTGTACGGCTACCACTTCGGGCGGCCGGACTCGCGCAACGACCTCGACTCCGCGCCGCACACCATGAGCTCGGTCGTGGTCAATCCGTACTTCGACTGGGGCGACGACCGTAGACCGCGCACCGACTACCACCGGACAGTGATCTACGAGGCGCATGTGAAGGGCCTCACGATGCTCCATCCGGAGCTTCCGGAGGAGCTGCGCGGGACGTATGCCGGGCTCGCGCACCCCTCGGTGATCGGCCATCTGAAGGAACTGGGCGTCACGGCGCTCGAGTTGATGCCGGTGCACCAGTTCGTCAACGACCACCGGCTGGTGGACGCGGGGCTGGCGAACTACTGGGGCTACAACACCATCGGCTTCTTCGCCCCGCACAACGCGTACGCCTCCTGGGGCGACCGCGGCCAGCAGGTCCTGGAGTTCAAATCGGCGGTACGGGCGCTGCACCAGGCCGGGATCGAGGTCATCCTCGACGTGGTCTACAACCACACCGCCGAGGGCAACCATCTGGGCCCGACGCTCTCCTTCCGGGGCCTGGACAACCCCTCGTACTACCGGCTCGCGAACGACCGCCGGTACTACACGGACACCACCGGGACCGGAAACTCGCTGCTCATGCGGTCCCCGCACGTGCTCCAGCTGATCATGGACTCGCTGCGGTACTGGGTGACGGAGATGCATGTCGACGGCTTCCGCTTCGACCTGGCGGCGACGCTGGCGAGGCAGTTCCACGAGGTGGACCGTCTGTCGTCCTTCTTCGACCTGGTGCAGCAGGATCCGGTGGTCAGCCAGGTGAAGCTGATCGCCGAGCCCTGGGACGTGGGCGAGGGCGGTTACCAGGTGGGCAACTTCCCGCCGCTGTGGACCGAGTGGAACGGCAAGTACCGGGACTGTGTACGGGACCTGTGGCGGGGCGAGCCGCGGACCCTGGCCGAGTTCGCCTCCCGGCTGACCGGCTCCTCCGACCTCTACCAGGACGACGGCCGCCGGCCACTGGCCTCGGTCAACTTCGTGACCTGCCACGACGGGTTCACGCTGCGCGACCTCGTCTCGTACGACGGCAAGCACAACGAGGCCAACGGCGAGGGCAACCGGGACGGGGAGAGCCACAACCGGTCCTGGAACTGCGGCGCCGAGGGCGACACGGACGACATCGGCATCCGGGAGCTGAGGGCCCGCCAGATGCGGAACTTCCTGGCGACGCTGATGCTGTCGCAGGGCGTTCCGATGCTCAGCCACGGCGACGAGTTCGGGCGGACGCAGGGCGGCAACAACAACGCGTACTGCCAGGACAACGAGGTCTCCTGGGTGCGGTGGCCGGAGCCGGGTGCCGAGGAGGAGGGCACGCTCCTGGAGTTCACCCGGGCGATGGTGCGGCTGCGGCGCGACCACCCGGTCTTCAGACGCCGCCGCTTCTTCCACGGGCGTCCCGTGGAGGGAACGCACGACGAGCTCACGGACATCGCCTGGTTCACGCCGGAGGGCGAGGAGATGACCTCGCGGGACTGGCAGGCGGCGCACGCGCAGGCGCTGACGGTCTTCCTCAACGGCAACGCGATCTCGGAGCCCGGACCGCAGGGGGAACGGATCGCGGACGACTCCTTCCTGCTGATGTTCAACGCGTCCTCGCAGGAGCTGGAGTTCGAGGTGCCGGTCAATCACGGCCAGACCTGGCGCGTGGTCGTCGACACCTCCCACCCGGAGGGCATCCCGCCCCAGGAGGGCCCCAAGGTGGCGGCGGGCGAACGGGTGACGCTGGCGCCGCTGAGTCTCACGGTGCTGAGACGGCCGGCGTAGTCGCCCGCTCCTGACTCCGGTACCCGGTCCGTACCGTCCAGGACAGCACCGCGCACGCCACGGCCGCGCCCACCGCCACCGCGAAGGCGGCGGGCGCGCCGTGGCTGTCGGCGAGCCGGCCCGACAGGGCCAGGGCGACTGCCTGGCCGCCGACGATCCCGCTGGTCAGGAAGGCCATGGACTCGGCGAGACGGGTTGCGGGGACGGTCCCTTCGGTGAGGCCGAAGACGGTGATGAGGTGCGGCGCGTAGGCGGCGCCGAGGACGATCACGACCGCGTAGAGCGCGGCGAGGGAGTCGACGAGGACCAGGGGGACGGAGAGCACGACGAGCGCGGCGGTCGCGACCCGCCAGCGGGTGGGCAGTCCGATCCGCGCGGGTACCGCGGCCATCGAGAGGCCGACGACGGCGCTCATCACGCCCATGGCGGCATAGACGAGACCGGCCTGGGCGGGCGCGCCGAGCTTCTCGGTGAGGGCGGTGATCCCGGCCTGCGAGGCCCCGAACATGGCGCCCTGCAGCACCATCGTGACCCGAAGGGCGTGCGCGGACCTCGGCAGCCGCGCCCGTACGGCGGCGCCCGTACGGGTGGCGGTGCGGGGGGCCGCGCGGGCCGCCGTACCGCCGGCTGTGCCCCGCGTCTTCGGCACACTCACGGTCTCCGCCGCACCGGCCGTCTCCCCCGCAGCCGCCACCTGCGCCACAGCCGTCTTCTCCGCCGCAGCCGCCGACGGATGCAGGGCGAACGCCGTGCCGCAGGTCGCCAGGAGCGCCGCGGCAAGGAGCAGGGCCGCGGCCGGGTGGGCGAGGGCGGCGGCGAGGCCCACCAGCGCCGGCCCGAGGACGAACGAGACCTCGTCGAGCGTGCCCTCGAACGACAGCACCGTCCCCACCAGACGGTCGTCCGCCCCGGAGCGCCGGGCCAGGGCGACCGACCGGGTCCGCGCGAGCGGCCCGACCTGCGGGACGGTCGCGCCGGCGAACGCCCCGAGCAGGACCAGCCAGCCGGTCGCCGCGTGCCCGAGCGCCGCGATCACCAGCGCGGCGACGGCCACCGCGTTGGCCAGGGACGCGGCGAGGACCACCCCGCGCTGCCCACGCCGGTCGGCGAGCCGTCCGATGACCGGCCCGGCGACCGTCTGCCCCGCCGCGAGCGCCCCGCCCGCGAGCCCCGCCGTGGTCAGGGATCCGCTCGTCTCGGCGACCAGGAGCAGACTGCCGAGCTGGCACATGGCGGTGGGCAACCGGCCCAGGAAGGAGACCACGGGAAGCACGGGCCCGAGCAGCGACAGGGTGTCGCGATACATCCGAAGCATCACGTGAACGTAACGCGATGCACACGAATGGACGCATGAGGCGATGACACAGAAGCCTCCCAGGCGGGTACGTACGTTCGCATGACGCCCTCGCCCACCGCCTCGACGGTTCCCACCGCCACCTACCGGCTCCAGATCCAACCGGAGTTCCCGTTCTCGGCCGCCGAGCGGGCCGTCCCGTATCTCGCCGGACTCGGGGTGTCCCATCTCCATCTCTCGCCGGTCCTGGAGGCCGTGCCCGGCTCGGGGCACGGCTACGACGTCACCGATCACCGCACGGTCCGGGCCGAGCTGGGCGGCGAGGAGGGCCTGCGGGCGCTCGCCGCGACCGCGCGGTCCCACGGTCTCGGTCTGGTCGTGGACCTGGTCCCCAATCACATGGCCGCCTCGCCCCGGCACAACCACGCCCTGCGCGCGGTTCTCCGCGAGGGGCCGGACTCCCCCTACGCCCGCTGGTTCGACATCGACTGGGCGGCCGGGGACGGCCGGATGCTGCTGCCCGTCCTGCCGGCCAGGCTGCCGGAGGTGCGGGAGCGGATGCGGGTCGCCGACGGCGCGCTGCACCTCGACGGGCAGGAGTTCCCGCTCCGCGAGGGCACCGAGGGGCTGCCCCTGGCCGAACTGCTCGACGCGCAGTGGTACCGCCTCGCCTGGTGGCGCCTGGCCCGCACGGAGCTCAACTACCGGCGCTTCTTCACCATCTCGGATCTGATCGGGGTACGGGTGGAGGACCCCGAGGTCTTCGCGGCGACCCACGGGAAGATCGTGGAGCTGGTCAGGGACGGGGTGATCGACGGCCTGCGGATCGATCACCCGGACGGGCTCGCCGACCCCGAGGGCTATCTGGAGCGGCTGCGCGAGGCGACGGACGGCCGGTGCTGGACGGTCGTGGAGAAGATCCTCACCGGTACGGAGCCGCTTCCGCCGACCTGGCCGGTCGCGGGGACCACGGGCTACGACGCCCTGCGGTACGTGGACGGGGTCTTCGTCGACCCCGCCGGCGCCGACGAACTCCTAGACCTCTACCGGGAGTTCGCCGGCAGGGCCGGGGACAGGGGCGGCTACTGGGAGGCGACCGCCCGGCGCGCCGCGTACAAGGTCGTGACGCACGAGCTGGCGGCGGAGACCGCCGCCCTGACCCGGATCGCCGGACGGATCTGCGCCGCGGACCCCGATCTGCGCGACCACGCGCCCTGGGCGCTGCTGACGGCGATCCGTGAACTCCTGGTCCGCGTCCCGGTCTACCGCACCTACCGGACCGGCGGGGAGAGCGTCATCACCCCGGACGCGGCCCGTGGGGCGAAGGCGGCCTTCGCGGTGCCGGAGGAGGCCTCGGCCGTCGACACCGTACGGGACCTGGCGCTCAGCCGGCTCGGCGAGGGGCCGGAACACCAGCTGTTCCGGGCCCGGTTCGAGCAGACGTCCTCCGCGCTGCGCGCCAAGTCCGTGGAGGACACGGCCTTCTACCGCTACACCCCACTCCTGTCGGCCAACGAGGTGGGTGGCGACCCTGGCCGCCCCGCCGTGGCGCCCGAGGAGTTCCACGCGTACTGCCTGCGGCTCGCCCGGGACTGGCCGGCCACCGGGACCGTCCTGACCACGCACGACACCAAGCGCAGCGCCGACGTCCGGGCCGGGATCGCCGTGCTGTCCCAGTGCCCGCGCGTCTGGGCCGGCCTGCTGGAGGAGGTGGCCGGGGTGCCCGCGCCCGACCCGCATCTGGCGTGGACGGCGTGGCAGACCGCGTTCGGGTTCGGCACCCCGGACGCCGCGCGGCTGGGGCCCGCGGTGCTGAAGTCCGTACGGGAGGCGGGGCTGCACACCAGCTGGACGGAGCCCGATCCGGCGTACGAACGGGCCGTGCACGACTTCGTGGCGGCCGGGCCCGGCCGGATTCCACTGCGGGCCGCGTCCGAGGCCGCCTTCGCCCTGGAGCCGCACATCCGCGCCCATGTCCTCGGCGCGGCCCTGGTGCAGCTGACGATGCCGGGGGTGCCGGAGCTGTACCAGGGGACGGAACGGGAGTACCGGGCTCTCGTGGACCCCGACAACCGGCGGCCGTTCGCGGTCGGTCCCGACGACGAGAAGACGGCGGTGGTCCGCGCGGTCCTCGCGCTGCGGCGGCAGCACCCCGATGTCTTCGGCGAGGCGGGAGGCTACGCCCCGCTGGCCGCGAGCGGGCCCGCGGCCGGGCACTGCCTGGCCTTCGCCCGCTCCGAGGAGGTCGTCACGGCCGTCACCCGGCTGCCGCTGCGACTCGCGGAGGCGGGCGGGTGGCAGGACACGGAGCTGTCGCTGCCACCCGGGCCCTGGTTCGATCTCCTGGACGGTGTACGGGAGTTCACGGGCGGCGCGGTCAAGCTGGCCGAACTCTTCGCCGAACGTCCGGTGGCCCTGCTCAGCCGCCGGGCCGTACGAGAAGGGTCCGTGGAGCGCGGGTGATCAGGCCGGCCCGCTCGGGCCGGAAGCCGTCGGCGAGACGCAGCCGGGGCATGGTGTCGAGCAGGGCGCGCAGGGCGTACTCGGCTTCGAGCCCGGCGAGGAGGACAGCGGGGCAGGCGCCGCCGCCATAGGTGAGCTGGCCGGGGTCGTCGCGCTGCGGGTCGTAGCGGTCGGGGTCGCGGAACCGTTCCGGGTCCCGGCCGGCCGCTCCGATCAGCAGGGCGACGGACTCCCCCGCCGGGATGGTGCCCCCGCTCACCCGGACCTCGGCGCAGGTGCGGCGCACGGCGATCTGGACAGGCGGGTCCCGGCGGAGCGACTCGGTCCAGGCACGCGCGATCCGGCCGGCCGGGGCGTCCTGGAACGTCGTGGCCCACGCGCGGTCGGCGAGCACGTTGGCGAGGAAGGAGGCCAGGGCCTTCTCCCGTACCGAGATCTGGCCGGTGCACTGGCCGGCGAGCGCGGAGGCGGCCCGGCCGCGCACCAGGCGCATCATGTCGCGGTAGGGCACGCCGACGGCGGCGGCGACGGTTCCGGCGGGCAGCCGGTGGCAGAAGTCGGCGACCAGGTCCACCTGGGGCCGGTCGACGAGCCGGCGGGCGAGGACGTACGCCGTGCGCGCGGTGACGCTGCGCAGCTCGGCCTCGTCGACCTCGACGTGGGACTGCGCGCAGGGCGGGTCGCCGGGCCGGTGGCCGTGGGTGAACCGGGCGTCGGTGAGGGCGGCGGCGACATCGGCGTACCGGCTGAGGACCCAGGCTCGCAGCAGCGGATCGTAGGTGAGCGGGAACTCCTCGCGCAGCACACGATGGACGCCGTGCGGGTCCCGCGTGACGCCGGGGTCGAGCGGGCTGGGCGCAACGGTCCGCGCCACGGCCGCCTCGGCCGTCGTGGGCCGGGCGGTCCTGGCCCGCGCGGCGGACGGTGTCGTGGGCACGGAGCGAGGTCGGGGAGACAGCGGGGGCGCAGGCGTCGGCCCCATGGGCGGGAGCTGCGCCCAGCCGTCCTGCCGTATGCCCTGGTTCGACTCGTCGCTCATCGCGCCCCCTGTCGGTCCGCTTGTTCCGCGGCCCGAGGTCTTGGCGCGCGTCCCCCCACCCCACCACCGGCCGGCAGTCATCGCATCCCGTAAACCGCCGAACGAGTGAAACATCGGTGCTGTCAGCCCTCGCCGCTAAGGTCATCGGCGATGCGTTCGAATACCCGGAGGAGAGTGCAGGAGATGGAATGTTGAGACGGGGGGGCACCCGTTGGGCAGTCGCGTTGATCTCGGCGGTACTGGCCGTCGGCGTATTGCCGCAGTCGGCTTCCGCCGCCACGGTACCGAACGGGGAGGTCGTGCCGGCCACGATCACGCCGATCACACCTGGCAAGTCCTGGGTGCTGACGTCGACCGAATCGGGAGTCGTCCCTCAGGACCACCGGACCGCGTTCGCGCAGAACATCGCCGCGGCCGAGGCCCGCGGGGTCCAGCGGGTGGGAATCGCTGAGGTTCTGGGAGATCTGAACGTCTCCGCGCGGCCCCTGTGTCATGCGACGAATGTCGCCGACGCCGAGGGGTTCTGTTGGAACGACGCCTGGGGCGACGACAGCAAGATGGAATTCGTCCCGCAGGGCCTGACCGGATCGGGTGAGTCCCGGCACAACCAGCAGCTCGTGGGCGACAGGCGGATCGTCGTCAGCAGTTGGTACAGCGGTGACCCGCATCCGACGTACAACAAGGAAGACCTCATGCGGGTCACGTTCGCGGACGTGACCGACCCCGCGAATGTGCGCTACCGCCACACCCTCCTGGTGACGCCCACCGCATCGGGATTCACCAATCTCCGCGGTCACGCCAATTCGGTGACGTGGTACCAGAATTACCTCTACGTCTCCACCGCCGCCGGTCTGGCGGTCTTCGACCTGACCAGGATCTGGCGCATGGAGGAAAGCGCAGGCGGCGTCGGAAGCTCTGGCGGTACGAATTCGGCCGCCTGGCACGCGTACGCCCTTCCTCAGGTCGACCGCTACCAGCATCTCCTCGAAGCACCGAACGACCCGGGGTGGGACCCGAACAACCCCCGGTACAAGCCGGAGAACAGCCCGACGTACTCCCCGGCGAATTGCGGGTCACAGTTCGGCGATCCTCCGTGCTTCGCCGGCATCTCCCTGGACGACAGCGGCGCCGAGCCGGCTCTCGTCACCACGGAGGTCGGCGAGATCCCTGATCACGAGCATCAGACGTTCGGCACCAAGAGGTCGATCGTGCGATGGCCGCTGAACGAGGCGACCGGCCTGCCGGCAGCGAAGGCCGATCACATCGTCCGCCCTGCGGGTGCGTACGAATCGACCGTCAGCGGCGCACAGGGCGTCGCCATGAACCGGGGTCGCGTCGTCGTGTCGGCGGCTTGCCCCGAATTCGTCGCACTGGAGACCCGGATCGCCAGCTGTCTCTACCACGCGTGGCCCGGAGAGCCGGTACGCCTGTGGACCCGTACGGGCATCTACGCACAGAACGTCTCCTACTGGCCCACTACCGACGAGCTGTGGACGATCAACGAAGCCCCGGGTGACCGTACTGTGTTCCACACCCGCTGGCCCAAGCCCGAGATACCGCTGCGCTCCCTCACCGGCACCTGGGGCGACCTCACGGGTGACACGGTGCCCGACCTGCTCGCCGTCCGACCCGACGCATCCCCGTCGGCGCCGGCCGGCAACGGGAACCTCACGCTGTACCCGGGAGCCGCGAACGGCGTGGGCGCCCGCACCTCCATCGGGACGAACTGGAACTCCATGCGTCTGGTGTCCGGGATGGGACGCCTCGACTCCGACACATGGCCTGACGTCCTCGCCGTGGACGACGCCGGTGCGCTGTGGCTGTACCCCGGGGCCAAGGGCGGGCTCGGCGCCCGGGCCCAGATCTCCACCGGCTGGGGCGTCGTCCGGGCCATGACCGGAGTCGGCGACCTCACCGGCGACGGACAGCCCGACCTCATGGCCGTGTGGAACGACGGCACCGCCCACCTCTACCCCGGCAAGCCCGGCGGCCTGGGCACACGCGCCCAGATCGGTGTGAGCTGGAACAGCATGCGGCTCTTCTCCGGGGTGGGTGATCTCAGCGCCGACGGCCGTCCGGACGTCCTCGCCGTGGATGAGGCCGGTGTGCTGTGGCTGTACCCAGGCACGCCGTCCGGGCTCGGTGCCCGGACCCAGGTCTCCACCGGCTGGGGCATCGTCCGGGTCATGACGGGAGCCGGGGACCTCACCGGCGACGGACAGCCCGACCTCATGGCCGTGTGGAACGACGGCACCGCCCACCTCTACCCCGGCAAGCCCGGCGGTCTCGGCACACGCAGTGCCGTCGACCTCGGCTGGGGAACGCCGCAGGCCTGAGAGAACCGGGGGGTGGGGGCGGCTCTGCCGTCCCCACCCCCCGGTCGCCTCAGACCTGGGCCATCTCCCCTGTCCCCCTGCCGGACAGCGTCACCGACACGGAGGCGGTCGGGCGGGCCGGCCGTACCGGCCACCATGCCCGGTCGCCCAGCAGGGCCATCGCCGACGGCAGGATCACCGCGCGGAGCACGATCGCGTCGAAGAGCACGGCGACCGTCAGACCCACCGCTATCTGCTTCATCTCGATGCGGTCGATGAAGAGGAAACTGACGAAGACCGACACCATGATCACCGCCGCGCTCGTCACCACGCTCGCCGAACCGGCGATCCCGTCCACCACCGCCTCCCGCGTCGGCACCCCGCGCCGCACCGCCTCCCGGATCCGGCTGACCACGAAGATCTGGTAGTCGGTGGAGAGTCCGACCAGGATCGCGAAGACCATCAGCGGCGTGCGGGAGCCGACGAAGCCCAGCGACTCGAAGCCGAGCAGGCCTTCCGCCCAGGTGCCCTGGAAGACCAGGGTGAGCACGCCCCAGGACACCAGCACGGCCGCCAGGTTGAGCAGCGTGCCGAGCGCCGCCGCCACGACCGAGCGGAACGCCGCGTACATGACCGCCAGTGTCGCCAGCGAGACGAAGAGGACCACCCACGGCAGCCGCCGCTCCTGGTGGGCCGCGTAGTCCGCGCCCGCCGCGATCTCGCCGGACACCGCCCACTGCGCCCCGGGCGCGCCTGCGACGGCGGCGGGCAGCAGCCGCTCACGTACGCGCTCCAGGGAGCGGCTCGCCTCCGGCGAGTTCGCCGCGTACGGCACGGGCAGCGCGAGCAGCGCCGTGCGCCCGTCCTCGGCGATCCGCAGCCGCGGCGCCCGGTCCTGGGCGAAGAGCGCGTCGCCGCGCGTGGCCGCGGCCAGCTTCCGCAGCGGCGCGGCCGGGTCCTCTCCCCGTACGAGGACGAGGTGGGCGGGCCCCTCGGAGGGGAAGGCCGCCACGAGCCGGTCGTACGCGGCGACGGCCGGGATGCTGTCCGGGAAGGTCTCCTTGCCCTCGGTGCCGAGCTTCATGGAGAGCGCGGGTGCGGCGAGGGCGACGGTCGCGACGAGTCCGGCGGCCAGGGCGACCAGCGGACGGCGCACGACGGGCCGCAGCACCGCGGCCCACATCCGTCCCTCGGCGCGCCGGCCCTTTCGACGGGCGCGCCGGCCGCCGTCCATCCGGTGAACGAGCAGGGCGAGCAGGGCGGGCAGAACTGTCAGCGAACCGCCCACGGCGACCAGCGTCACCAGGATCGCCCCGGTGGCGATGGAGGAGAAGACGACGTCCCCGACGAGGTACAGGCCGGCGAGCGCGAGGGCGACGGCGAGACCGGAGTCGACGACGGCCCGTCCCGAGGTCGCGGCGGCCAGTTCGACGGCCCGGGCGTGGGAGATCGTGGCGCCGGAGCGCTCGCGCTCCTCGCGGGCCCGCTTGAGGTAGAAGAGCGAGTAGTCGACGCCGACGGCCATGCCCATCATGAAGATGACGCTGAGCGCCGCGCCTCCCGCGTCCGGGAAGACCCAGGACGCGAGCCCGTACAGGCCGACCGCGCCGGCGAAGGAGAAGAGGGCGAGCAGGACCGGGACACCGGCGGCGAGGACGGCGCCGAAGACGACCAGCAGGATGAGGAAGGTGACCGGGAGACTGATCATCTCGGTCCGCCCGAGATCCTGGCCCTGCTTGTCGTTGACGGCGACGGAGATCGACGCGCTGCCCGTCTGCTCGATCAGCAGCCCCGGATGCGCTTCCTGGACGGCGGCGGTCTGCGCGAGCAGGGCGTCGACGTCCTGCTTGGCGGTCTCCTTGTCCCCGCGCAGGGTGACCGCGACCCGTACGGCGTCGCCGCCCCGGGCGACGACCGGCTCGGCGACCGACTCGACGGCGGGCAGCGCCGCCATCCGGCCGCGGATCTCGCCCGCGGCGGCCGCGGGCTCCCCGGGCCCGGCCGTCCCCTCACCGGCGGTCCCCCCACCGGCCGTCCCGCCACCGGCCCTGCGCTCGATCAGCACCTGCTCGACCGGCGGCGGGGTGAGCCCGCTGCCCGATGCCATGGCCTCGGCGCGCCCGGCCTCGCCGACCCAGAAGTCCGCGAAGGAGCCCTTGTTGGTGCCCACCGCGGCCCCCGCGCCGATGCAGACCGCGAGGAGGAACACCCACCCGGCGATCGCCTTCAAGGGGTGGGTGGCGCACCACTGTGCGGTGCGGACCGTCACCGGAACTCCGCTGTTCCGGACCTGCTGACCTGTGCTTCTCATAGCGACCAGCCTCCCGTCGGAGGCGGCGGGCGGTCACTGGTGGACTCCGGTGTACGACCGGGGGGTTACCCCCACCCGTAAGGGAAAACCCTTGCGAGAAAGGGGCGTTCAGCGCAGGGAGAGCCGGAAGGACATCTGGCCGAATCCGACCATGTCGCCCGCCCGGACCGCCACCGCGCCCGTGACCCGGCGCCCGTTGACGGTCGTGCCGTTGGTCGAGCCGAGGTCGCGCAGGACCCACAGGCCGCCCTGGAGGGAGAGTTCGGCATGCAGCCGGGAGACGGTCTCATGACTGAGCCGCAGTCCGTTCACCGGGTCGCGGCCGATCCGCAGCGGGTACGGGCCGGGTTCGGGCAGGAGCAGCTTCGGCAGCCGCTCGGCATGCCAGGCACGTCCGACCTTGGCGGTGAACGCCGACATCTTCTCGACCGCGCCGACCACCCGCCGGGTCCAGGGGGACTCGGTCTGCAGATCGGCGGTGAGGAGGGCCAGTTCGTCCGGCCGGCGCGCGGTGAGCGCCCGTTCCATCCGGAACAGGAAGGTGTCGTGCGAGAGCCTGCCCTGCGCGGCACCCTCACGGAGCAGCACCAGCGCACGGTCCCGCTCGGCGTCGGTGAGCCGAGCCGAGTGCGTGGGGATCTCGAAAGGCGTCGTCACACCTGTGATTGTCGGGCCGAGGGGCCGGAGGTGTCCAGAACGGGCCCGCACGAGGTACGGGACGCGCCGGGCGCCACCGGCTCCCGGCTGCCAGGATGGACGCCGTAGTCGTTGGCCCATCGACGAGGGGATCGGCCGGTGCTGTTCGAGGTGTGGGCCCCGCAGGCCCGTGACCGGGTGTCGCTGGAACTGAACGGTGCCGGGCACCTGCTGGAACGGGACGCCGAGCGCGCGGGCTGGTGGACCGGTGTGGTGGCGGCCCGGGACGGCGACCGCTACGGCTTCTCCCTGGACGGCGGCCCCGTGCTGCCCGACCCCCGCTCCCGCCGCCAGCCCGCCGGACCGGACGGCCTGAGCGCGGTCGTCGACCACGACGCGTTCGTCTGGTTCAACGAACCCCCGCGGCTGCGGCTGCGCGCCGCGGTCCTGTACGAACTGCACGTCGGGACCTTCACCCGCGACGGAACCCTGGACGCGGCGGCGGAGCGGCTCGGGGAGCTGGCGGGGCTCGGCATCACCCATGTGGAGCTGATGCCGCTCTGTCCTTTTCCGGGGACGCGTGGCTGGGGGTACGACGGCGTCGCGCCGTGGGCGGTCCATGAGCCGTACGGCGGGCCCACGGCGCTCAAGCGCTTCGTCGACACGGCCCACGGGCTCGGGATGGGCGTGGTCCTGGACGTGGTCCACAACCACCTCGGACCGTCGGGGAACCACCTGCCGGCCTTCGGCCCGTACTTCACCGACACCCACCACACGCCGTGGGGCGCGGCGGTGAACCTGGACGCGCCGGGCTCGGACGAGGTCCGCGCCTATCTGCTGGGCAGCGCGCTCGCCTGGCTGCGGGACTACCGGATCGACGGGCTCCGCCTCGACGCGGTGCACGCCCTGGCGGACACCAAGGCGCTGACGTTCCTGGAGGAGTTGTCGGAGGCCGTCGACGAGCTGGCGCGGGAGCAGGGCCGTCAGCACTTCCTGATCGCCGAGTCGGACCTCGCCGACCCCCGGACGACCACGCCGCGCGTCGCGGGCGGTCTCGGCCTCCACGCCCAGTGGAACGACGACTTCCACCACGCCCTGCACACGGCGCTGACCGGGGAGTCCCAGGGCTACTACGCCGACTTCGCCCGGGCCCCGCTGGCCGCGCTCGCCAAGACGCTGACCCGGGTCTTCTTCCACGACGGTACGTACTCGAGCTTCCGGGGCCGTTGCCACGGCCGTCCGGTGGACCGGGTCCGTACCCCCGCGCACCGGTTCCTGGGCTACGCGCAGACGCATGACCAGATCGGCAACCGGGCGCTCGGCGACCGGCTGTCGGCGACGCTCTCCCCCGGGCTGCTCGCCTGTGCGGCGGCGCTGGTCCTGACCGGCCCCTCGGTGCCGATGCTGTTCATGGGCGAGGAGTGGGGCGCGGGCACGCCCTGGCAGTACTTCACCGACCATACGGATCCGGAGCTCGCGGAGGCGGTACGGCGGGGCAGGCGGCGGGAGTTCGCGGAGCACGGCTGGGCGGAGGAGGACATCCCGGACCCACAGGAGCCGGCCACGCGTGACCGCTCGGTCCTGGACCGCTCGGAGCGCGAACGCGCCCCGCACAACCGGCTCCTGGCCTGGCACCGGGAGCTGATCGCCCTGCGCCGGACGCTGCCCGACCTGACCGATCCGGACCTGGCGGCGGTGCGGGTCGCCTTCGACGAGGACGCCCGCTGGCTGGCCTTCCGCCGCGGGGTGCTGCGGATCGCGGTCAATCTGGCCAAGGAGCCCGCGGAGATCCCGCTCGGGACCAACGGCCGCGACCGGGTCCTCGCCGCATGGGAGCCGGTCGAGGCACCGGGCGCGGACGGGCTGCTGCGGCTGCCGGCGGAGTGCGCGGTGGTCCTGACGGACGGGTGACCTCCGGCCCGCCCCGCCGGGCCGTCCGGACCGGGGGTTCCGCACGACGTAGGGCCGGGGTCCGCACGACGTACCGCCGGGATCTACTCCACGATCGCCATCTCGTGCGGGGTGTTGTTGAAACGCCGGGCCCCTCCCCCGCCGCCGGGGCCGTCCTCCGTCGCCGTCACGATGTCCTCGATCCGGACGCCGAAGCGGCCGGGCAGGTAGACGCCCGGCTCGATGGAGAAGCACATGCCGGGCACGATCGGCCGCTCCTCGCCCTCGATCATGTACGGCGGTTCGTGGGTGGTGACGCCGATGCCGTGGCCCGTGCGGTGGATGAAGTACGCGCCGTATCCCGCGTCCGTGATCACCTTGCGGGCGGCCCGGTCCACGTCCTGGCAGGCCGCGCCCGGCCGGACCGCCTCGAACCCGGCCTGCTGCGCCTCGCGGACCAGGTCGTGGACGCGCCGTTCCTCGTCGGTGGGTTCGCCCACGTGGACGGTACGGGTGGTGTCGGAGCCGTAACCGTGCTTGAGGCCGCCGAAGTCGAGGACCACCATGTCCCCGCGCTCGATGACCCGTTCCCCCGCCTCGTGGTGCGGGTTGGCGCCGTTGGGTCCGGAGCCGACGACGGTGAAGTCGACCTGGGAGTGACCGGACCGCAGGAGCGCGGCGGCGAGGTCGGCGGCGACCTCGGTCTCCTTGCGGCCGGCGAAGCGGACGGTGAGGATCTCGCGGTACGCCTCGTCGGCGGCGGCGCCCGCGGCCGCGATCCGGTCGAGTTCCCGCGCGTCCTTGACGGCCCGGAGCATCGGGAGTGCCTCGGTCAGCGACACGTACGAGGTGGCGGGGAGTGCCTTCTGCAGGCCGAGCAGGTGCATCGCCCAGGCGTTGTCGCTGACGCCGAAGCGGCCGGCGGCGTCGAGGAGGGGCGCGGTGACGGCGTACGGGTCCTTGCCGTCCGTCCAGTCCCGGAGCGTCAGCGCGGGGGCGCCCGGGGCGTTCTCGGCGTCCGGGGCCTCCAGCGTGGGGACGACGAGGACCGGCTCCCGGCCGGCGGCGAGGACGAGGACGGTGAGCCGTTCGGTGACGGCGGTCGGCTGGTAGCCGGTCAGGTAGGCCAGGTCGGGGCCGGGGGCGACGAGCACGCCGTCGAGCCCGGCGTCGGCCGCCGCGTCGGCGGCGCGCGCCATGCGGGCGCGGTAGTCCTCGGCGGTGAAGGGGGCGGGGATGGTGCTGACGGACATGGGCTCTCCTCCTCGACGTACTGCGGTCCTGGGCCGGGCGCGGGCGCCCGCTACCGCTCAGCTCCGGTCCGGGCCCGGCCCCTGGGTGATGAGCCGTTCGAGCAGTTCCTGGAAGTCTTCGCCGACGACGATCCGCAGCTCACCGCCGTCCTCGTCGTGCTCGCTGAGCTGGGTGAGCGTGCCGCCGCGCCACCAGAAGACGTACGGGCTGATGGCGCCGGGGGTGTCCTCGTAGCCGGAGGCGGCGAACGAGGCCATCGCGCCGAGCGCGGGGACGATCGTGGTGTCCCTGATCGGGTGGAAGGCGAGTTGGTGCCGGAAGGGCAGGGCGACCAGGGCGCCGTGCTCGCCGAGCGGCCGCCCGGTGACGCGGCGGACCACCGCGTCCAGGTCGAGGACGCGGCTCGCCGTGTAGAAGGAGTCCCCGAGGAGTACCTCGAAGCACATCCCGTCGGCGTCCCGCACGGTCTCGTGGCCCTCGACGGGCAGCCCGCGCAGGTTGTCCAGCGCCCGGGCGCGCAGCCGCTGGAGGTCGCCGAGGGGTTCCAGGGCCTCGTCGGTGAGCATCATGACGCTCTCCGGAAGGTCGAGGGCGAGGATCTCGTACAGTCCGGGCGCCACCGACCGGGCGTAGCCGAAGGTCCCGGGGTCGATGCCGTCGCCGCTGACCACCCGGGGGTAGAGCTGGGAGCGGATCTGCTCCGGTGGGAGGGTGTCGAGCGCGGAGGGGCCGTCCATGGTGCGCAGGACCAGGCCGACGTGGCGGCGGACGATCTGGGGCCAGAGGCGTGGTCCGCGCCGGTCGTTGTGGCAGACGGCGGCGAGGTTGCCGAGCCCGAACTGGCGGCCGCCGTCGTCGCGCACCAGGTCGGCGTAGACGGTGACTTCCAGGCCGAGTTCGGCGAAGGACTCCCGGACCAGGCTGCGGAAGAGGGCGGCCTCGCGCTCGGAGAAGTACGAGAACTCGGGGTCCCTGGGGACCTCTTCGCCGTCCCGCCTGGGTGCTCGCCGGAACAACCCCACGTGCGCCGCCTTCCGTCGCCGTTGCGTCGTCGTCCGGTCAAGCCTAGCGAGGGGGCCGCGGACCGGTCCCGGCCCGGGCGGTGCCGCGCTCGGCCCGGGCAGTGCCGCGCTAGGCCCGGGCGGTGCCGCGTTCGGCTCAGGCGGTGCCGCGTTCGGCTCAGGCGGGCAGGAGGCGCGCGAACTCGGCGGCGGGGCCGCTCGGTTCGCCCCGGGGCCGGAGCAGTTCGGTGCGGTGGACGAGGCGGGGCGCGAGCAGCGGGACGGCGACGGCACCCTCGATCGTGCGCGCGAGGGAGACCGGCAGCAGCGTCAGGCCGTGCCCGGCGGCGGCCAGGGCGCCGAGGGTGCGGCTATCGGTGCCCTCGTGGCGCAGGGCGGTACGGAAGCCGTGTCCTGAGGGGCCCGCGTGGGCGGAGCGCAGCCGGTCGAGGGGGAGCCCGGCGTCGGGGGCGTCGAGCCAGCGGGCGTCGACGAGGTCGGCGAGGCGCAGTCCGTCGCGGCCCGCGAGGGGGTGGCTGTCGGGCAGGACCACGGCGAGCGGCTCCTCGGCGACGCGTACGGCGGTCAGCGGGGCGACGTCGGGAAGCCGCAGCGGGTCGCTGGGGGCGGCGAGTCCGTCGACGAGGCCGAGGTCGGCCGTCCCGGTGGCGACGGCGGCCGGCACCTCGTCGCGGGGCAGGGTCCGCAGGGTGACGCCGGCGGCGGGCAGGGCGGCGAGGGTACGGGGGTGCAGGGCGAGCGGGGAGGCGGCGAGGGTCAGCCGCTCGCGGGGTCCGGCGGCGAACCGGGCGAGGTCGGCCCGGGCGGCGTCGAGCCGCAGGAGCAGGGAACCGGCGTGTTCCAGGAGGCGTGCGCCGGCCGGGGTGGGCGTGACGGGGCGGCGGCCGAGGAGGGGCAGGCCGAGGTCGCTCTCGAGGGCGGCGATGTGCTGCGAGACGGCGGACTGGGTGTAGCCCAGCTCCCGCGCGGCCTCGGAGAAGGAGGCGAGCCGGGCGACGGCGACGAAGGTGCGGAGGTGGTGCGGGTCCATGAGGACCCGAGCATAAGCGTTCGCGATGGGTGGTGCAGGAATCATCGTTGGACGTGAACCCGCCCGGCCGACCAGCATGGTCGGCATGACACACACTCCTTCCATCGCCCTGGTCGGCGACCGTTCCCCGCATGTGAAGTCCCACCTCCGCATCCCCGTCCTGCTCGACGCGCTGGCCGAGCGGGACGGCCTCCTCCTCGACGCGTACTGGATCCCGACGCCGGACGCCGAGGCGCCCGGCGCGGTGAAGGGCTTCGACGCGGTGTGGGTGCTGCCGGGGAGCCCGTACGAGAGCGAGGCGGGGGCGCTGGCGGCGATTCGTACGGCGCGGGAGGACGGGATCCCGTTCCTCGGTACCTGCGGCGGCTTCCAGCACGCGCTGCTCGAGTTCGCCCGCGACGTCTGCGGTCTGACCGGCGCGAAGCACGCCGAGAACGACCCGGAGGCGGACGGCGACGACCTGTTGATCTCGCCGCTGGCCTGCTCGCTGGTGGGCCACGAGGGCGTGGTCCGGGTGGCGCCGGGCTCGCTCGCGGAGTCGGTGCTCGGTGCCGAGCGGACGACGGAGCGGTACCACTGCAACTACGGCCCGGACAGCCGCCATCTGGACACGCTGCGGGCCCACGGTCTGCGGTTCACGGGCGAGGACGAGGAGGGCGGGGTGAGGATCGCGGAGCTGCCCGGGCACCCGTTCTTCATGGCGACGCTCTTCCAGCCGGAGCTGGCGGGGGACGGCACCCGCCCGCACCCGCTCGTCCGCGCGCTGGCGCGGGCGGCGGCGGAGCACTCGTCCGCGGGCCCGGAGAGCTGAGACAGCAGCCCGTGCCCCCTGGCCGATCAGCTCATCCGGACGACCAGGTGGGCGCGGGCGCGGCCGCGGGTCACGAGGCGGGCGTTCGCCTCGTCGGAGTCCCGGACCCAGCGCTCGGCGTGGGCGCGGTCCTTTCCGAAGCGGACGTGGCGTTCGACGAGCCGCGGCACCCGGCACCGGTCGTCCAGGTCGAGGAACCACGCCTCGTCGAGGAGCGGCAGGACGCCGGCCCAGTGGCCCTCGTCGTGGAGCAGGTAGTTGCCCTCGGTGATCACCAGCGGGACGTCCGGGTCGACGGGTATCGCCCCGGCGACGGGTTCCTCCAGGGCGCGGTCGAAGGCGGGGGCGTAGACGGTGGTGCCGGGTTCGGGGGTGCGGAGGCGGGCGAGGAGCGCGGTGTATCCGGCGGCGTCGAAGGTGTCCGGCGCGCCCTTGCGCTCGGCGCGGCCGAGCCGGGCCAGCTCGGCCTGGGCCAGGTGGAAGCCGTCCATGGGGACGAGTGCGGCGCGTCCGTCGAGGCGGGCGACGAGCCGGGCCGCCAGGGTGGACTTCCCGGCGCCGGGCGCACCGGCGAGGCCCAGGATCCGCCGTCGGCCGGGGACGGCGAGGAGCCGGGCGCGGTCGGTGAGCTCGGCGAGCAGCTGGGCGTCCATGCGGGGATTCTGCCACTCCGTTTGACAGCGGGCAGTTGTACGTATGACGTTGGGCTCATGTCCTCCCTCGCTCTTGTCGCCCTCGTCGTCCGTGACTACGACGAGGCCATCGCCTTCTACACCGACGCACTCGGCTTCGACCTGGTCGAGGACACCGACCGGGGCGACGGCAGCCGCTGGGTGGTCGTCCGCCCGCGGGCCGCCGCCGGGGAGGCCGGCGGCCCGGGCCTCCTGCTGGCCCGCGCGAAGGACCCGGCCCAGGAGTCCCGCGTGGGCACCCAGACCGGCGGCCGGGTCGGCTTCTTCCTGCACACCGACGACTTCGCGCGCGACCACGCCCGGATGACCGCGGCCGGGGTGCGCTTCCTTGAGGAGCCGCGCCACGAACCGTACGGCTCGGTCGCCGTCTTCGAGGACCTCTACGGCAACCGCTGGGACCTCCTCCAGCCGACGGTGCGGAACGGGTGAACTCTCGGACACACCACGGGCGACGCGTTCGACGGGGCCCGCGGCCGGGCATCCTCACGACAGGAGCGCCCCGCTCGGACGTATGAGCGAAAGAGCCAACTGCCGTACGAGAGGCTGGAGTCCGGCTTCCGACGCACCGACCGGGACCCCTACGATTCACCTGTCCCCGGGCGCCGGACGGCCGCGGGGCCTCATCGGCACGCCAGGGGAAGGAAGACGCGGTGGCGACATCCGGACGCGCCCGGGCCTGGCGGCTTCCCGCATCGGTCCCGGGCGTCGTGGCCGGCGCGGCGGGGACGCTGCTCCTGGGCCTGGCGATCGGGCTGGTGGCCGATCCGAACGCGCTGGTCGGCACCGGCGGTTACCTCTTCGGCGCGGGCCTCCTCCTCGCCGTCGGCCTGTACGGCAGCACGTACTCGATGGACCTCACTGCCCTGCGCGCCGACCTGTCCGGTGTCGTCGCCGCCGTGACGCTCGGTGTCGTCCTGAAGGCGTCGCTCATCGCCGGTGTCATGGTGCTGTCGTTCGGGCGGCCCGAGTACGTGGTGCTCGGCATCGCGGTGGCCCAGATCGACCCGCTCTCCGTCGCCGCGCTCGGCAGGAGCGGACGCATGTCGCCCCGCGCCCGGTCCCTTCTGACGGCATGGGCGTCCTTCGACGATCCGATGACGGTACTGCTGACGCTGTATGTCGCCGCCTACGCCCATACGGCGGCGGGTCACGCGGGCGCACCGGCGGTCACGGGCGACGGAGCGCGCGGCTACGCGACCGGGCTTGCTCTGAACGCGGCGCTGCTGGCGGGCGTGGTCCTGCTCTGGTGGGCCGGGCGGAAGGCGGCTCCGGCGGTGGCGGCCCGCCTGCCGAAGGCCCGGCACGCCGGGACGGTGCTGACGGGCGCGATGGTGGTGGCGATGCTGGTGCTCGCCGCCGCGGACATGCTGATGCTCGCGGTGGCGGTGGCCGGTCTCGTCGTCCGCACGGCGGTGCTGGACAAGGCGGTCGACCGCGCGGTCACGGCGGCCTACCTGGCCGCGTTCCTCGCGCTCGGCCTGTTCCTGGCCCAGGGGGTGGCGCTGCTGCCCGGTGTCGTCCTCGGCCTCGCGGCGTTCGGCGCGCAGGCGGTGGTGGCGCTGGGTGTCATGCCCCTCTTCGTGCGGGGTCTGGAGCGGCGGGACCGGATCGCGCTCGGCCTGGGGCAGCAGAACGGCATCACCGCCGTACTCATCGCGCTCGCCCTGGAGCGCGACTTCCCCGGGACGGTCGCGACCGTCGGCCCCGCCGTCATCACCGTCAATCTGCTGCACGCCACGTCGCAGGCGCTGCTGGCGCGTCCGCCGCGCCGGTGGCGGCGACGCGACCGGGGGGAGGAACTCGACGCCGGCGAGGAGCGTCCTGCGGGGTACGACCAGCCGGCGGCGAGGGAGACGTCGCCGCGCGGGCCGTTGGCGAACGGGCGCTCCCCGGCCTGACCGGGGGCGGCAGGCGGGGAGTCGGCGGACGTCAGGGGAACCGGCGCGGGGCAGCGGCCGGACGGGGAGGGGCGCATGAGGCAGAAGTCGAGGCACGGCACGGTGGCGTCACCGCTCGGCGGCCGGGTGAAGGGCGGGGGTGCCACCGCGGCGATCAGGCCGCCGGCCGCCGCGGTGATCAGGCCGCCGGCCGCCGCGGTGATCAGGCTGCCCGCCGCCACGGTGATCGCGCTGTCGGCCGTCGCGGTGATCGCCTCGCCGGCCGTCGCGGTGGTCGCCTCGTTGGGCGCCGCCGCACCGGCGTTCGCCGCGTCCCCCGGTTCCACGGAGCGCGACGTCCAACTCGTCTACTGCCTGGACACCGCGCACCGCGGGGACCTGGTCTCGGCCGCGGTACGCCTCGGTCTGCTCAGGCCGGACGTGTCGACCCCGGACGGTGTCAAGCCCGTCGCCCCCGTCGGGCGCATGAGCCTGGAGAGCTGGGCGGTCCGCCACGAGGGCGACTTCGCTCGGGCCTGCACGGCGCTCATGGCGGCCTCGTCCGACGCGCCGGGCGCCCCGGCGGAGAAGAAGCAGGACGGCTGGTTCGAGGCGTTCCTGACCTCGCTGCCCTTGCTTGCGGTGGGGGCGCTACTCACCCTCGGCGGGCAGATATCGGAGCGACTCGCGTCCGAACGCCGCCTCCTTGGACAGCAGTTGGACGCCGGCGTGACGGCCTTCCGGACGGCGGCGCGCGCCTACCTGGCGGCGTACGAGGCCGATCCGCAGGCGGACCACACCGCGGTGGTGACCGCACGGGAGGCGCTGCTGGGCGCCCTCGCCCAGGTGGCGGGCCCCGGTGCGCGGCGGGAGCGGGCCCAGTCGCTCGCCGACCGGCTGCCACTGGAGCGTCCACTGCCCGGCGCCCGCGGCGGCTCCCTGCTCGGTACGGCGGCCCGCGCCCGGGACGCGCGGGAGGTACGGCGGTCCGTGGAAGGGGAGCTGCGCGCCGTGTCGGAGCTCAACCGGAGGGCGCTGTACTGGAGATGGCGCACGGTCCGCGCGCGGCTGACGCGCCAGGCCCCGGGGGCAGCGGTATGACCGTACCGGCCCAGCACAACCCGTACGGCGTGTTCGTGCCCCGGAGCAGGCAGAGCCTGCCCCATGTCCCCGCCCGGCCGATGGTCGATCATCCGCTGGTGCCGTGGGACGACGAGAGCCACGTCCGGCAGTGGGTGGACGTCGATCACGCCCAGGAGCAGCTGGACGCCTTCAGGCTCTGTCTGGACCGGCTGCCCGAACTGGTCAACGACGGGGTGGACCACGGCCGTCTGGTGGTGGTGACCGGCCCGGCCGGCATGGGAAAGACCACGCTCATCCACCGGTGCGTCCACGAAGCACGGCAGTACATCTCCCGGTTGGCCCCCGCGACGGACGGCGAGCCCACGCCCCTGACGGACATCGTGGCGATGGCGGCCGGGTACGACAACAACGGCAAGGCCATCAGCACGGACGAGAACGGCGACTTCGCCTCGACACCGGCGATCAACTCCACCATCCGGGACAAGGTCGTCGCCGCTCTGGGCAGGCATTTCACCAACCTCGACCCCGCGATCTCCCAGGAGGCCCCGGCCAAGGCGTTCAGCGCGATCAGCACCCTGCTCTTCCGGCAGGACGCGCTGCTGTTCGTGATCGTTCCCCACATCGACTGGAAGGACGCCGGTGTGCGGACCAAGTTCCTCAAGACATGTCTGAAACACGCGCAGAGCAGGATCGTACTGTTCGTCGAGATCAGTCATGGCACGGACGAGGCGGCGGCCGAGGTGGTCAGGGAACTGCTGCCCCACCCCGCCGTCACGCACCTCGCCCTGGAGAGCCTCAGAGGGGAGGACAGGGTGCGGTTCAGCCGGAGCGCGCGCTCGGGTCACCCCGACCCGGACGACACCCTGCTGGCCGGCTGGAACCCCGCCGACGTACGGGAGTTGCGGCAGGTCTACCACGCGACGGCCGAACGCCAGATACGCGAGGGCCGACCGGTCCGCATCACCGCCGACGAGCTGAGAGAGCACACCGGCGGCCTGGACCTGGCCGCCCTGCGCCGCGACCCGCCCCAGGGTCACCCCGGTCATCCGTCCCACCCGCCCGCCCGTCCGCCGCTCGGATCGACAACACCGGAAACATAGGAGTGCCGTCGTGGCCCCAGACAGCGGAGAGATCTGGCACAGCAACCCCTTCCCCCTGACCCCCGTCGTGCGCCTCGGCCCCTCGGCCGACCTCGGGGACGTACCCGTCGAGGCCGCGGACTCGGGCAACGCGACGATCCTGACGCCGACGCTCGACGAGCTGCGCCACCTCGTCGACGACTATCTCGCCGCACCGGCCGTCGGCGGCCGACGCGGCAGGGCCATCGCGCTGGTGGGCGAGTTCGGCCTGGGCAAGAGCCACGCGCTGCGCGAGGTGTACACGACGCTCGGCGCGCGCCCGGACACCCCGGCGACATGGATCGTGGACGAGCCCGCCGAGGACATGGGCGGGATGTACCGGGACCGGTTGCGCGGTCCGGGCGACAGCCCCCAGGGGCGGCGCGCCTTCGAGGAACTGGTCCGGGACTACTACGCGTACGTGACCGCGAACCGGATCGGCGCCCAGGGCAGCGATCCGCGCCTGGGCACGCTCGACGGGATCGCGGCGGGGCTGCGGGACCGCAGCCTCGACCCGGACAAGGTGGTCTCGGCGCTGCGCTACGACCCCGAGGTGATCCACGCGGATCTGCGCGGCACGCTGGGCGAGGTCACCGAGCACCGCCGGTTCGCCACCGCGCTGGCGCTGCTCCAGGAGCCGCCGTTCACCCGGATGGTGTGGGCGTGGCTGAACGGCGGGGAGCCGGCCGAGCCGCTGCGCGAACGCGGGATCACGGAATCCATCGGCCCGTCGGCGGGCCACGGCGGGCCGCAGCACCCCGCGGGCGGTATCGACCGGGTCTTCGACGCGCTGGCGGTGCAGGGCTTTCTGCACGGCCGGGTGGGCAGCCCGTACGCGTTGCTGATGGACTCGCTGGAGAAGGTCCTGGAATGGCCGGAGGCGACCAAACGCCCGTTCGTGGACGCCTTCGAACGCCTCGTGAACATCTATGTGAGCCGGGGCGGTCTGCTGGTCTTCTGCGTCTCGCCGCTGGGACTGCGGGCGCTGCGCCCGAGTGTGCACGAGCGGATCGTGCAGCTGTGGCCCAGCGGATTCGACGAGCGGCTCACCGGGCAGCTGGTCACCGCGTACGCCGGCCCGGGCGGCACCGGCACCGGGCGAGAGGGCACCAGGCGGGACGGCTCCGGCACCGGCGCCGGTGCCGGACGTGACGGGACCGGACGCGAGGGCAGCGGGCGCGACGGCAGCGGCGAGCCGGCGGGCCGGTCCTTCGGCCCGTTCTCCGCCGAGGCGCTGCGGCTGCTGCACGAACTGACCGAGGGCGTCCCCCGCGAGGTGCTCAAGACCTGCCGCCAGGCCTGGCAGATCAGCGCCGACCCAGCCGGGGCGGTACGGAGCGTGACCGCCGCGGCCGTGCTGCGGGCGGTGCGCGACCTGCACGAGAAGGTGTCCAGGGAACAGGTCCTCTCGGACGTCCAGGAGGCCCTGAACCTGGGGCAGTGGCGCATCGCGTCCCACCAGCCCGTCCCGGCCCGCCTGTCGTCCCCGCCCGATGCCCCGGAGGAGGTGCTGTACTGGCTCTCCCCCGTGCCGAACGCGTACCTCCCGGTGATCCTCACCCGCTCGGTCCTCGTCGCCGACGACGCCGAACGGATCGCCGCCCAGGTGCACGGCCTGCGCAGCACGGTCCGTCCCGGGTGGTGCGAGCCGCTGCTGGTGATCAACGGCCATGTGTCACGCGCCATGCGGGACCGGCTGGGCCGCTCCATCGGCTCGCGGCCTCTGGTGTACCGGCAGACCACCGACTTCCCGGGCGGCGTGGACCAGGCGCTGCGGCAGCTGGCGGGGCGGGTCGCGGAGGGGCGGCGGGAGGAGGGCCTCGTCCAGCTCGGCGAGCGCATGCGCCGCGATCTGGAGCAGCAGACGGTCCAGCTCGCCGAACTGAGCCGGACCGTGGCCACGATGGCCTCGATGACCTCGGCCGGGCGACCGGGCGGGACGCCCCCGTATGCGGACCGGACCCCGTACGGGGAAGCTGCCGCGTACCGGGCACGGACCGCGCCCGTCCTCGGCGACTTACCGGCGGATACCGAGCCCTCCGCCGCGACGGAGGCGGCCGGCGCGAGTCTGCCGGTGCCGGTACGGCGCCGGTTCCAGGAGGCCCTCACGGTCCTGGACACGGTCACCCGGCGCGTGGCCGGACGGACCATGAGACGTCGCTCCACCGCCACGCCGGCCGAGCTCGGCGTGCTGGGCTGCGCCACGCTCGTACGGACACTGACGGAGGAGTTCCGGGGCGCCGTGGCGGCCTGGCACGGCGCCGCGCTCCCGGGCGCGCCCAGCGAGTCGCAGTGGGGTGAACTGCGGCGTATCTGCCGGGAGTACGAGCGGGCGGTCGAGGTGTTGCCGGTGCATCTGCTGGGCAGCGCGGGCCCCCCTCACCCGCGGACGGCGGCCCGCACGGTGGAGGTGCTCGCGGAGGAGGTGTGGGGCACGCTCAGCGCGACCGCGGTACCGGGGTGATCCCGCGCAGCGCGCTCGCCAGCCGGTTCAGCCGGATGTCGGCGTTGCCGACCTGGGTCTGGTCGAGGGTGACACCGATGAGGAACTCGCGGGCCGAGGTCCACACGACGTACACCGCGCCCTCCTGCACGTCCAGGACCAGCCGGTCGATGGCCGGCCGGCCGTCCTCCGCCGGGGCGACGAGGTGCAGCGCGTCGGTGAGCCGGACCAGGTGTCCGCGCAGGCCGCGGGAGAGGTCCCGGTAGGCGGTGCGTCGGCTGCGCACGCTGACGTCGATGAAGCGCGGGCCGAGGTCCGGCGCGTCGAAGACGTCCCCGGCGCACACCAGGGTCAGATCGCGGTAGTAGCCGGCGTACTGCAGGTCGGTGGTGTTGACGTGCTGCCGCCACAGGGCGCGCAGCCGCTCCTCGTACGCGGGGTCGGGTGCGGCGGCCGTACCGAAGTCGACGCGCGCCGCCACGCTTCCGGCGTCGCCGGAGGCACGCCGGGCTCCGGCCGTGAGGTCACCGCCGGGCAGCTCGTCGGGCAGGCTGTGCACGTCGGTACGGATCCGGGTGACCAGCCGGTTCATGGCGGCGTCCACGGCGTCGACGCACTCGGGGCTGTCGGTGAGCGCCGCGAGGTACTCACCGGGCTTGACGCGCCCGCCCCACAGGCCGCCGCGCGCGTTGGCGACCACCGTGCGCATCAGCTCTCCGGTGCCCAGGGGGCGCAGGAGCGCGCCGAGGTCCTGGGTGCAGAGCAGCAGCCTGCCGCCCGGCAGCGACTCGTCCTGCCGGTCGTCGCCCGCCTCGGCCACCATGCTGCTGAGGGGCGGCCGGTCGGTGCGGCCGACCACGAAGTCGAGGATGCCGTTGCTGTAGTGGGACAGCGAACGCATCCCGGGTTCCGAGGCGACCGCCTCTTCGCACAACTCGGTTATCCGGCCGTGCCGTTCGGGAGACCAGTGGTGCTCGGTGAGGGTCTCGGTGCGATGCGGTGCGGGGGCTGCCACGTACGCTCGCCTTTCGCTGGATGACTGCGGGGCGTCTGTGCTGTCCGACGCCCCACACCGATGCCGTGCCTGCGGGTGACCGAATTCCTTCTGGTCCGTCTTCCTTCTGCCCGTACGGGTCGCGTCCGTACTCGTTGTGTCCGTACTCGTTGTGTCCGTACTCGTTGTGTCCGTTTTCCTTGTGTCCGTCTTCCTTCTTACAGCCCTGGGAGCTCCAGGTCGATGTCGAAGCCCGAAGGAGGGACGGCGGTGTCGGCTCCGGTCAGCCGTGCGTGGTGCGCCTTCACCCGCCGCCCGTCGGGGCGGTGGGCGACGCCCAGGTCGCGCAGCCGGTCCAGGGCGCTGCGGGCGAGCTCGACCGCCTCCTCGGTCCGGCCGTCGGCGGCGAGGGTGGCGGCCAGGGAGTTCTCCGCGGCGGCGACCCAGGGGTGGGCCCGGCCGAGTTTGTGGCCGAGGCGGTCGAGTGCCCACCGGCCCGCCACCTCGGCGCGCTGCAGATCGCCCGTCGCCCGCAGGTACACGCCGTGGCGGACGTCGCTGAGCGCCGTGTACGGATGTCCCGTGCCGAACCGTTCGGCGAGCAGCTTCCCGCACTGCCGTGCCTGCAGTTCGGCCTCCTCCACCTTGCCGAGGGCGTGCAGGTCGGCGGCGTAACTGAACTGGCAGCGCAGGGTGTCGAGACGGTCGGCGCCGAAGCGGCTGATGTACTCCCGCAGGGTCCGCAGGTCGCGCTCGTGCGCCATCTCGAAGCCGTAGCGGGGGTCCCTGGCCGCGGGGAAGCCGTCGGCGAGGCGGCGCTCGCTGACGGCGAGGCCGACCTCCGTCCTCAGCCGCGCCGCGTCCCAGGCGTCGCCGTGCCGGCGCAGCCGCTGCCGCAGCAGGTCGCGGGATTCGCCGTCGCGGCCCGTCGCGCGGTAGAGGTGGGCGAGCAGGTCGGCCGAGCTCCAGGCCACCGGGTCGTCCTTGCCGCCGACGGCCTGGCGGTAGCGGAAGCGCTCCTCGACCCGGGCGAGGGCGGCGGCGACGCGGCCGGTGAGCGCCTCGGTGAGGGCGAGGTTGCGCTCGACCTGGATCGTGGCGGGGTGCTTCCAGCCGAGCAGCAGGGTGAGCCCCTCCACGGCGGGCCTGATCTGCATCAGGGCGTCCTCGAAGCGGCCGAGCGCCCGCAGGGTCGCCGCGTGCGAGTCGGCGGAGAGCAGGGTGCGCGGGTGGGTGAGGCCGAGCAGCCTGCGGTGGCCGCGCAGGGCGGCCTGGGACAGCTCGCGGGACTGCTCGTACGCGCCGCCGAGGCGGTGGGCGCGGGCGGTGAGGTTGAGCAGCCGCAGGTATTCGGGTGTGGGTTCGTCGCCCTCGCCGGCCCATTCCCTGCGGGCTTCCTCGGCGATGTCGAGGAGGCGGGCGAGGTCGGCGCTCTCGCCACGGGAGGCGAGCGCGTTCAGGTGACGCAGCAGCGAGCGGCGCACCCGGGGCCGGCTGTCCTCCCACAGGCGCAGCGAGTTCACCTCGCGGGCCCACTCGGGCGGCAGGTCCTCGTCCCGTGGCCCGTACTCGGCGAGGACACCGCGCAGCACCGATTCGACGTGCCGCCGTTCGTCGGGGTCCATGCCGTCGCGGATCAGGTCCCGCAGCGCGTGGTGCTGCGCCAGGGGCTGCTCCTTGTGGTCGAAGTCGACGTCCAGGAGGCCCACTTGGGCGAGTGACCACAGGGCGACGCTCACCATGTGCTCGTCGGGGAGCTGGACGTCGTCGGGGTGGCGGGGGCGGGCGTCGGCGGGCTCCGGTCCGGCCGAGTCGTCGCGGGCCAGTTCGGACAGGATGCGGCGCGACAGCAGCAGTTCCAGGCCCATGCCGCGGCCGGTGAGCAGGGAGGCCGCGTTGAGGAGCCAGCCGAGGGCGTCGTGCGCGGGGCTCTCGGCCCGCCATGCGGCGGCGCCCGGGGTGGCGGCGGCGAACTGGCGGGCGACGCGGAGCATGACGGCGACGGGCGGTGCGGAGTCGGCGGCACGGAGGATCTCGGTCTTGCCGGTGCGGTGGGCGGCGAGCAGGTCCGCGACGGCCGCGCGGACCGCCGCGTCCTGGCTCATGTGGTCGTCCCGGTGGTGGGCGTCGGCGCGGGCGGCGAGGCAGCGGGCCGCCAGTCGCAGGGCGAGCGGGACGAAGCCCACGGTGCTGCCGACCTGTTGGGCCTGGTCCTCGGTGAGCTCCGGCACGTGTTCGCCCAGCAGTGCGGCGCATTCGGCGGGCGTCATGGCCCGCATGGGGCAGGAGGACAGGTGCGGCGGGACGGCGTCGCGCGGGTCCTCCGGCGGCGCGACCCGGCTGGTGATCAGCAGATGGCCGTGTTCGTGCGGTACGGGGAGCAGGCCGCCGAGGTCGGCGGGGTCCGCCACCCCGTCGTAGACGATCAGCCAGCTGCCCGCGTCGTCGCCCGGGCGCGAGAGGCGGGTGAGGAGCGGGGAGATGTCGCCGTCGGCGGCGACCGTGCCCAGCCGGTCCCCGGCGGTGCCGAGTTGGGCGGCGAGCCGGGTCATCCCCCGGCGCATGCGCTGCGGCTCCCAGGCGCGCACCCACCACACGACGTCGTATCCGGCGCCGTAGCGGTGGCACAGTTCGCGGGCGGTCTCGCTCTTGCCCCAGCCGCTGGGTCCGTGGAGCACGAGACCCGCGCCCGCGCTCCCGGCCTCCCGGAGCTTCTCCTCCAGCGCGGAGAGCAGGTCGTCGCGGTCGACGAAGCCTCCGTTGCGCTGTGCGACGTTGGTGGTCTCGGGCAGGCGCGGGAAGCGGGTGTCCGCGGTGCGTGCGCGGGGATCGGCCGGCCCGAGGCCGAGGCCGGTGTAGAGCCGCCGCAGCGCCTCGTCCTCGGTGGGGACGCGCAGGTCGATCAGCTCGTGGTGCGCCGCCTCGGAGTTCGGGAACGCCGCGTCGACCAGGACGATCCGTACGTCGGTGTGGGAGAGGGCGCCGATCTGGGCGAGGAGCGTGTCGTCGCCGTCGCCGGGCGAGAGGAAGAGCAGGGCCGTGCCGGGCTCGGGCCGCCACCCCGTGTACGTGTCCGCCCTGCGCAGCTCGATCCGGAGCCCCTTCTCGCCGAGCCGGTCCCGCAGCCAGGCCGCCCAGAGGACGTGGCGTCCGGAGTGGACGACGGTGACGCCGTCGAGCCGGGCCGGGCGGCGCGCCCGCAGCCAGTCGGCGAGACGCTCGTAGTACTGGCGCAGGCCGGCGACGGTGCCGGCGCTCTCGGTCTCGACGGCGAGGCTGCGGCTGTCGAGGTAGAGCGGGTTGTACGGGATCTCCAGGAAGGGGAACTCGCGCTCGCCGAGGGTCTGGGCGAGGGCGGAGAACTTGCGTCGGGCCCGCTCGCGTCCCTCGCGCAGCCGGTCCCGCACCCCGACGTCGCTCTTGAGGCCGAGGGTGAGCAGCCGTACGGGCCGCCCGCCGCGGCGAGCGGACAGGTCCTCGGCGAGGGCGACGGCGCCGTCGATGGACCAGGCGGTCAGCGCGAAGCAGATCACGAGGGCGTCGGCGGACTCCATCAGCCTGCCGGGCTCCACGGCTCCGGGGGCCTCGGGCACCGGCGCCTCGATCAGGACATGGTCGTAGCGGGCCGCGACGGGGTCGGCGGCGAGCGCGGCGAGCCCGTCCGGGTCGGCCCGGGTCACGGCGGCGACCTGCCCGGCGACGGGCTCGGGCACCGTGGAGCTCGCGGCGCTCGGGGAGCTCGCGGCACCCGTGTGGCTCAGGGCGCTCGCGGAGCCGTCCTGTCGGGCCCCGGGCCGGCCGTCCACGAGCAGGACGCTGCGGTTGCCCTCGGCGAGGATGTCCGCCGCGTTGCGCAGGGTGGTACTCAGGCCGAGGTTCTCCGACGTGGTGAAGAAGACGGCGAACGAACCTGCGCGGTCCAAGGGGTTGGCGTCCGGCATGACCTCTCCGCTCGGCGAGGTGGCGGCAAATAAGGGTGGACATAACAGACATACGGAGCTGCCAGTATAGGACCGGCCCGTCCTCGTTCCCGCCCCGCCGGGCCGACCCCGCTCACGCGCTCTCGGTGTGCCCGGTGACGAACGGGTCGCCCGCCGCACAGCTGTCGTGCACGCGGCGCAGCAGCGCGCCGAGCACGGAGTCGGGAAGGGCGGCGACATCCTCCAGCGCGAGCGCGGCGATGTCCAGGACGACGGATTCCGCGTCGGGTCCCGGAGGGACCGGGGCGGGGCCCTCGGCAACTGCCATGGTGTCCCCTCCGTGAAGTCGCGTGGACCGGGAGACCGGTGTCCTTCCCAGCCTAGCGCCGCCCCGCTCCCCCAGGGCAGTCGGCGGACGGCCCGAACTGGCCCAACTCGGTTTCCGGGGCCACCCGTTGGCTCATTCGTGATATTGACGCCCGGCGCACCGCAACCGAATACTGGACGAACGGAGTGGGCCCGGTCCCGATGTCCGACGGACCGCCGGCACACGCTTTCGGGGGGAGCGGATGAGCCGACCGCCACTGCGCCATGGGGAGCCGCCCTGGCCGAGCTCCGCGGACGTGGTGACACGCGAGGCGGCGGGCTGGGTGCCGTATCCGCTCCACTCCTTCGTCCTCAAGGTCCACAGCCGCTGCGACCTGGCCTGCGACTACTGCTACATGTACCGCTCGGCGGACCGGAGTTGGCGCACCCAGCCACGGACGATGACCCCGGCCACCGTCGCCCGTACGGCGGAGCGCATCGCCGAGCACCTGTCCGCCCACGGGCTGACCGAGGCGGGTGTCGTCCTGCACGGCGGGGAGCCGCTGCTCGCCGGCGACACGATGCTGGCCGATACGGTCCGGACGCTGCGGGCGGCGGTCGGGGACGGCGTACGGCTGCGTTTCTCCCTGCAGACCAACGGCGTCCGCCTCACCGAGCGGCGACTCGACCTCTGCGGCGAGCTGGGCATCCGGATCGGGGTGAGCACCGACGGCGGCCGCGCCGCCCACGACCGTCACCGGCGCGGAGCCGACGGACGCGGCAGCCACGCCCGGGTCGGCGCGGCCCTGCGGCTGCTGGCCCGGGAGCCGTACCGGCCGCTGTTCGCCGCCCTGCTCTGCACGATCGACCTGCGCAACGACCCCGTGCGCACGTACGAGGAGCTGCTCGCCCAACGGCCGCCCGCGATCGACTTCCTGCTGCCGCTGGGGCACTGGCGCACTCCGCCGCCCGGGCTCGCCCCCGGCGCGCGCCGCACCCCGTACGCGGACTGGCTGTGGGCGGTCTTCGAGCGCTGGTACGGAGCCCCGTCGCGCGAGACCGGCGTACGCCTCCTGGACGATCTCATGGCCCTGCTGCTCGGCGCCGCTCCCCGAACGGAGGCGCTCGGTCTCTCGCCGGTGCGGTACGCGGTGGTGGAGACCGACGGCTCCCTCGCCCAGGACGACACCCTGCGCACGGCGTACGACGGTGCGGCCCGCACCGGTCTCGACGTATGGCGCCACTCCTTCGATCTGCTGCTGCGCCATCCGGGCGTCGCGGCCCGCCAGTGGGGTGCGGACGGCCTGTGCGCGACCTGCCGTGCCTGCCCGCTGCACCCGGTGTGCGGCGGCGGCCACTACGCCAACCGCTACCGTCCGGACACCGGGTTCGCCAACCCGAGCGTGTACTGCGCCGACCTGGCTGCGCTGATCGGGCGCGTACGGGGCCGGCTCGCCGAGGACGTGGCGGCGCTGACCCCCCTCCCGACGACGACAACGGCGGCGACGGCGACGACGGCGACGACAACGGCGGCGAGGGCCTCACGCCCGCTCTCGTCGCCCACGGAGCTGGCATGACGCCGCTGCCGCACCATGTACCGGGCGCGCTGTTCGACGCGCTCGCCGCGGGCGGCGGCGGGTCCGAGGCGATGCGCCTGCTCGCTCGCGCCGAGCACAGCAGGCGCCTCGCCTGTGTGTACGCGGTGCGGGTCGCCGCCCACGAGGCCGGCGGCGCCGCGGCCCAAGCGGCCGAGCAGGCCTGGGAGCTGCTGGTGAGCGCCGGCCGGGCGGCGCCCGACGCCGTGACGGCCGTCCTGACCCACCCCTCGGCCGGACCGGCCCTGGTCGGCCTGCTCACCCGTCTCACGCGTCCGACCGGGCACTGCGGCGAGGGGGTCCCGCCGATGCACCGGCTGACCGCGCTCGCCGCCGCGGCAGCGGTCCGCGCCCGCCTGCCCGCCGAGGTGCGG
>NZ_JAGGOS010000133.1 GCF_018614205.1 Streptomyces sp. ISL-36
GTCCCGGGGCGGGCCCAGGACGGGAGGGCGGACGCCGGGCCCGCCCGCCGGCGTGGCGCGGACGCGGCGGCCCGAGGCGTGCCTCACCCCGGCACGGGCCGCCGCGGCCGGCCTTGTCCGTACCGCCGCGAGCGGCTCAGACCGCGGTTTCGAGTTCGGTGCGGGGCGACGGCAGGCGGGCCGTCCTGGACTTCAGTGCCTCGTTGAGCGGAGCCTCGACGATCTCCTCGACGGCTGCCGACGCCGCGGTGCGGCGGCCGCGTGTCAGGAACGCCGTGCCGACGGTGGTCGCGACCAGCAGGCCACCCGCCACGAGCGCCCCGCGTACCCCGAGCACCTCCATGAGGAAGCCGAGCATCGGGGGTGCGGCGAGGCCCCACAGCGTACGGATGCTGCTCCAGGCGCCCAGGACCCGTCCCCGCATGTGCGCCGGCGGGTCGGTCTGCAGCACGGTGTTCTGAGCGGTGTCCGCGACGGACTCCGCGATCGCCATGGGCAGGACGAGGACGAGCAGAACGGCGATGGAGGGCGACAGACCGGCGAAGACCTGGAGCAGCGCTCCGGCGAGCGTCAGGATGCTCACGAGTCGTACCCCGGGGCGCCGCAGCCTGGCTCCGAGCACCGCACCGACGATGCCGCCCACGGCCAGCACGGTGGCCACGGTGCTGAACGTACCGGCGTCCCCCGCGAGGGGGCCGGTGACCAGGACCACCAGCGTCAGCGAGTAGTTGCGGCCGAAGAGGGCGCTGATGCCGTTGAGGCCGGCGAGGGCGACGAGGCGCGGACGGCGCGCGAAGAAGACCAGGCCCTCACGCACGCCGGTGTCACGCGGCTTCCCCTTGCCGCGCGGCTTCGCGGGAGCGGGCTTGGCGAGCTCCTGGCGGCGTACGGGCTTGAGGAACGGGATCACGCAGGCCACGAAGGCGAACGACAGGCCGTTGGCGACGTAGGCCGCCGCCGTGCCCAGCACTCCGACCGTCACACCGGCGAGCGCGGCTCCGGCCAGCCGCCCGCCGCTGTGGGCGAGGGAGCCCACACCGATGGCCGAGGGGACGTCCTCGGCCTTGACCAGGTCGTTGCCGAGCAGGGCGCAGGCGGGGCCGTCCACGGTGGCGATCAGACCGGTGAGTGCGGCCAGCACCATCAGCAGGGGCAGGTTCAGCTGGTCCAGCGCCACGAGCACGGCCGTCAGCACGGCGACACCGCCGAGCAGGGCCTGGCCCACGGCGGCCGTCACTTTCCTGGGCCAGCGGTCGACGACGGCGCCGCCCAGGGTTCCCAGGAGCAGACCGGGTGCGGCCTGGACGGACATGGAGAGCCCGGTCGCGGCGGCGGATCCGGTGATCTGGAGCACCAGCAGGTTCTGGACGGTGAGCTGCATCCAGGTGCCCGCGTTGGACACGAAGTTGGCGACGGCCCACCAGCGCATGCTGCGGCCCCGCAGGGAACGCCACGGCGAGCGATCGTCCCGCGACGCTCCGGAGGCGGAGGCGGCGGAGGCGGAGGCGGGTACGGAAGCCGGGGCGGCAGCGGGGACGGCGGCAGCCGGGGTGAGGGGGGCGGACGAGGGCACGGTGGAGGAAGGCACAGGGATACCAGGGGTGTGCGCGGCGGCGCGGACGGGGGAAGCGGAAGGGATCCGCCCCGAATCCCGGTGCGCCTGAGCCGCGTTGCACGAGGGCTCGGTGAACGGCGGGAGGTCCCGGCGACCCATCGTGGCAGACGGTTCTCGAGAAGCCATGGGCCGATGCCGCGCGGGCGTCCGCCGAGGGCCCCTGAAAGGCCCAACAGCCTTACGGGGAAAGGGTTCAGGCGCTTCTGGTGTGCTTGCTCACACCCCTTCCGGAACGCCGGGTGCACCAGGTCGCCAGACAGCCGATGTGGGCTCTGCGGCGTAATCCGCCGCGCGCCCGACGGCAGGACGGCTTCAGATGAGGAAGGGAGGGAAAACGGCGCCCACCGGGCACCGGCGAAGAAGCCAAGGAACAGCAACACCGCACCGAAGGGAAACCGATGAACAGCGCAGTACAGGTGGAGCTGGACGGCAGGACGGCCCTGGTCACCGGCGGCGCCCGAGGGCTCGGGGCCGCGATCGTACGACGGCTCGCACGCGCCGGGGCATCCGTCCTGGTCGCGGACGTGCGTCAGGACCTGGCGAAGGAGTTGTGCGAGGCCCTGCTCGTGGAGGGCTGCCGGGCCCGCCCCCTCGGTCTGGACGTCCGGGACCCGGAAGCCGTGGCCGACGTCTTCCGTGATCTGGACGAAGGCGGGGAGGCGGTCGACATCCTGGTCAACAACGCCGCCGTCGACGTGACGAAGTCCGTGGCGGAGCTGACCGCCGAGGAGATGACCCGGGTCATCTCCACCAACCTGCTCGGGCCGATGTATCTGTGCCGCGAGGGCTACGGGCGCATGGTGACGCGTGGCGGCGGTCACATCGTGAACATCCTCTCCACGGCGGCGATCCGCACCTGGACCGAAGCGGGTCCCTACGCCGCGGGCAAGACGGGGCTGCGCACCTTCACCCACACGCTCTTCAAGGAGGCCCAGCGCGACTGTCCCGGCATCGGGGTCACGGGGATCGTCGCGGGCGGCATGGAGACGGCCTTCATCCTCGACCGCTTCCCCGACGCCGACGTGTCGCTGCTGCAGAGCCCCGAGATCGTGGCGGACACCGTGATGTACGCGCTGTCGGTGCCGTCCGGAAGCGCGGTGGCCGAGCTGGTCGTCGTACCGCGCCGGGAGCCTTCCTGGCCCTGAGGCCCGCATGTCCGGAATGCAGGAACGCCGGAACGCCGGAACGCCGGAACGCCGCACACCGGGAAGCAAGGACGAGGAGGAGGACTCATGGCCGACACGCTCGGCTTCGACCCCAGGACAGCCATCGTGACCGGTTCCGACTCCGGGATCGGCCGGGCCGTGGCGGTGCGGCTGGCCGAGGCCGGCCTGGACGTCGGGATCACCTGGTACACCGACGAGGAGGGCGCCCGGGCCACGGCCGAGGAAGTGCGCTCGAAGGGCCGTCGCGCCGCCGTGGCCGCTCTCGATCTGACGCGGCTGCCGGAGGCGGCGGACGTGATCGACGACCTCGCCGAGCAGCTCGGCCGGGTCGACGTCCTGGTGAACAACGCGGGCACCGGTACCGCCACTTCCTTCCTCGATCTCGACCTCGCGACCGTCCGGCAGGTCCTCGACGTGGATCTCGTCGGGCCCCTGCTCTGCTCGCAGCGGGCGGCTCGCCGCATGATCGACCAGGGTGGCGGGGGTCGCATCGTCAATGTGACGTCGGTCCATGAGCATCAGCCCCGGGTGGGCGCCGGTCCGTACTGCGCGGCCAAGGGCGGCCTGGGTCTGCTCACCCAGGTGATGGCGCTGGAGCTGGCGGAATACGGCATCACGGTCAACTCGGTCGCGCCCGGTGAGATCGCCACGCCGATGACCGGCCAGGAGGACGAGAACGTCCTCACCGCCTCCCGCCCGGGCATCCCGCTCGGGCGACCGGGAGACGCCCGCGAGGTCGCGGCCGTGGTCGCACTGCTCGCGGGACGGGAGTCCTCGTACGTGACGGGGGCCTCGTGGACGGTGGACGGCGGGATGCTGCGGATGGGGCCGATGGCGGGCTCGCACCTCGACAGCGACGACTGGCGCAGGCCCTGACCGCGCACGCGTAGCGCACCGGCATCCGCACTCGTACCAGCACCCGCACCGGTACTCGTACGGGCCTGCGCGAGGCACGCCGGCACGCGCCCGCGCCGCCATGTGTCGGGCGGTGGCACCCGGGAACCCGCCCCACGTACGGCACGCACCGAGGAGACACGAAGGGAGTCGGTCATGGCCCAGAACGAGCCGGGCCCCGAAGCTCACACCGAAGAGACCGGGCAGGAGGGGGCCCGCGGCGACGATGTGTACCAGCCGACGAACGCGGACACCGCCAACCGTCCCACCGACGACCTCGACCTGGAGAACGCCATCGAGGCGACCCCGCTCGACGACATGCGGGAGCCCGGCTATTCACCGCCGGACCGCCCCTGGGCCGTCACCCGGCGCGGGACGACCCAGAGCGAGCAGCGCGAGGGCGAGTCCCTCGACGAACGACTCGCCCAAGAGGTCCCCGACGTCGCGCCGCGGGAAGGGAACGGCATCGGTGATCTCCCGGACGGCGAGGGCGAGCCAGTCGACCCGGAGGCGGGAGCGACCCGAGCCGGCCGCCTCGCACCGATCGACGGATCGGCGCGGGAGTCGCGCAACGACATCCTGGCCAGGGACGTCGGCGTCGACGGCGGCGCGGCGGCGGCCGAGGAGGCGGCGATGCACGTGGACACCGGGATCGAGGAAGAAGCCGGCGAGGAGAGCAGCGGGCGCACCGGGCCCTCGGGCGAAGGGCCATGAGCGCGGAGTACCGAGAACCGGGCACCGAGCACCGAGCACCCCGATCGTCCACTGAGCGCGGAGCGGAATCACCATGAACAGTCGTCCGTCGACGAAGCCGGAGGACTCGGGGACGAGCCCCGATCCGGGCCTGCTGAGCATCTACCTCAACGACCACCTCGCGGGCGCCGGCGCCGGCGTCGAGCTCATGGACCGCATCGCCCGAGCACACCGGGGCAGGGACTACGAGCCCCAACTGACCGAGCTGGCACGGGAAGTACGTGAGGACGGTCGTACCCTGCGCGCGTGCATGGAGGCACTCGGCGTACGCCGGCGGAGCAGCAGGACAGCCCTCGGCTGGGCGGTGGAGCGGGTCGGGCGGCTCAAGCTCAACGGCCGCGTCCTCTCCCGTTCCCCGCTCAGCGACGTCCTCGAACTGGAAGCGATGCGGCTGGGCGTGGAGGGCAAGGCGGCCTGCTGGCGCTCCCTCCACGCGCTGGCCCGCACGGACACCCGCCTGGACGCGGACCTCCTGGAGGAGCTGATCCAGCGAGCGCGGCGTCAGTCGCAGTTGCTGGAGGCCCTACGAGCCCGCGTCGCCGGCCACGTCCTGACGCCGCCGCCGGGCGGCTGAGCCGACCACCCCTCGCCGACCACCCCTCGATGTCGCCGATGTCGCTGCCGGGCAGCGCGATGCCGCTGCCCGGCAGTCGTTCGTGACCGGCTCCCCCGCTCGTGACCGGCTCCATGGCCTCATGACCGTCTCGCCTCGTGACCGTCTCAATGGCGCTGCCCGGCGGGCCGCTTGCGGCCGACTCGATGGTGCTGCCCGGCCGGCCGCTTGTGGCCGACCAGCAGCTCCTGCACCTTCGCCTTGAACCCCTGCCGGAGGACGGCGGCCCGGTCGCTGTCGCCCCGCAGGACGGAGACGGCCGCGGCCTCGATCTGGTCGAGCGACGCGTGCGGCGGGATCGGCGGGACCGCCGGGTCGGTGAGGAAGTCCAGGACGCAGGGCCGGTCCGAGGCCAGGGCCCGCTCCCAGGCGCCGACCACGTCGCCGGGCTGTTCCACCCGGATGCCGTTCAACCCCACGGAACGGGCGAAGTCGGCGTACGGCACGTCCGGAATCTCCTGCGAGGGCAGGAACTGCGGGGCCCCGGTCATGGCGCGCATCTCCCAGGTGACCTGGTTGAGGTCCTGGTTGTTGAGCACGGCGACGATCAGTCGGGGGTCCTCCCATTCCTTCCAGTACTTGGCGGCCGTGACGAGTTCGGCCATGCCGTTCATCTGCATGGCTCCGTCGCCGACGATCGCTACGGCGGGCCGGCCGGGGTGCGCGAACTTCGCCCCGATCACGTACGGCACGCCGCATCCCATGGTGGCGAGGGTGCCGGAGACCGAGCCCCGCATCCGGCCGCGCAGGCGCAGATGGCGGGCGTACCAGTTCGCCGCGGAGCCCGAGTCGGCGGCGAGGATCACGTCCTCGGGCAGGAACCGGTCGAGGGCGTGCACGACGTACTCGGGGTTGATGGGGTCGGCCTCCACGGCGGCTCGCCGCTCCATGACCTCCCACCAGCGTGCGGTGTTCTTCTCGACCGTCTCGCGCCAGCTCCGCTTCTTCTTCCGGTCAAGGAGCGGCAGCAGCCGCGTGAGCGTGGTTCTGGCGTCGCCGACCAGGTTGACCTCGAAGGGATAGCGCAGCCCGACCATGAACGGATCGATGTCGATCTGTACCGCCCGCGCCTGGTCGAACTCCGGCAGGAACTGCGTGTACGGGAAGCTGGAGCCGATCACGAGGAGCGTGTCGCAGTCCCGCATCAGCTCGTAGCTCGGCCGTGTGCCGAGGAGCCCGATGGCACCGGTCACGTACGGCAGGTCGTCGGCCAGGACGTCCTTGCCGAGCAGGGCCTTGGCCACCCCCGCCCCCAGGATGTCGGCCAGCCGCTCCACTTCCGGTTCGGCGCCTCGGGCCCCCTGCCCGATCAGGATCGCGACCCGCTTGCCGGCGTTGAGCACCTCGGCCGCCCGTGCCAGGTCGTCGTCGCCGGGGACGGGCGTGGAGGGGGCGCCACCCAGGCTGGAGGGGACCATCTTGAAGGCGTGCTCGGGTGGGGAGTAGTCCAGTTCCTGCACGTCGGCGGGGATGATGACGGCCGTGACGGTCCGCTTGGCGGCGGCCGTGCGCATCGCCCGGTCGATGACGTTGGGCAGCTGCTCGGGGACGGTGACCATCTCGCAGTAATCGGCGGCGACGTCCTTGAACAGGCTCAGGAGGTCGACCTCCTGCTGGTAGGAGCCGCCCATGGCGCTGCGGTTGGTCTGTCCCACGATCGCCACCACCGGTACGTGGTCGAGTTTGGCGTCGTAGAGGCCGTTGAGCAGATGGATGGCGCCCGGCCCGGACGTCGCCGCGCAGACGCCCGTCCTGCCCGAGAACTTGGCGTAGCCCACGGCTTGCAGCGCCGCCGTCTCCTCGTGCCTGGCCTGGACGAAAACCGGTCGGTTGTCGGCCCGTCCCCAGGCGGCGAGCAGACCGTTGATGCCGTCACCGGCATAGCCGAAGACGTGCTCCACGCCCCACTCGCGCAGGCGCGTCAGGACGTGGTCGGACACCTTGATCGACACGGGTTCTTCTCCTCTCGACGGAGGCCGCGTCGGCGTCGGGCGCCGACGCGCGGAGCCCCGCGGAGCACGCGATGTGACTGCGTGCACCTGCGGGGCTCCCCTTGACGGAACGTGACGGACGGAA
This sequence comes from Streptomyces sp. ISL-36, assembly GCF_018614205.1. Classification (GTDB taxonomy): domain Bacteria; phylum Actinomycetota; class Actinomycetes; order Streptomycetales; family Streptomycetaceae; genus Streptomyces. The sequence continues at coordinate 7,118 of NZ_JAGGOS010000133.1, forward strand.
GTGTCGCGACTACTTCTTGCGACCCTTCTTGATGCCTTCCACCGTGTCGCCGGCCGCTTCCCTGACCTTGCCGACCGTCTTCTCCCTGCGGCCCTCGGCCTCCATGGAGCGGTCGTCCGTGGCGTCGCCGACGCGTTCCTTCGCCTTGCCCTTCATCTGTTCCATCTTGGCCTTGGCCTTGCCCATGACAGCATCCTTCCCGCGTGCCGGAGCCGGGGCGGCTCGTCCGTGCGCCTCGGCTCGTCCGTGCGTCTCGGCGGGTACCCCCGATCGTCTCCGCCACACGCCTCCCCGACCGCCCGGCCCGCCTCGCCCCCCGGCATGATCCGCGCCGCTGCGGGCATCCGCCCTCCGTCATGAGCAGGGGGTACGGAAAGGAGCGCGAGATGACCGCCTACAACCCCGACCCGGATCCTCGCGAGGACCCGCGCCCCCTCGACGGTGCGCCGGGCGAGACGCCACCCGCGGAATCGAGCACCTCCTCCGGGGCCGGCCCCTACCGTCCGCCCAAGCGGGGCTGGGCCAAAGGTCCGGTCATCGCCATCTGCCTGATCGCCGTGCTGGTCGCGCTGTTCTTCCTTGCCTACGCCATCGTGCTCGCCGTGTGAGTGACACTCCGCATGCGCGACACCGATGGGGGCACATGGGGGAAGGCCACAGGCGTCGAGCGAAGGGACAGGCCGTCATGACCACGATGGTGACGACACGGAAGCCGCGTCTCGAGACAGGGACGGGAGTCCCCAAGGACGACCCCGAACTGCCTCGGCCGCGGGGCGTTCTGTCGGATTCCGTGCGCGCCTATCTGCTGGGCTCCACACCGCGGCTCGTCGGGCCCGAGGAGGTACGGCAGGCCGATCCGTACGGCGAGGACCTGCAACTCGCCCTGCACCTCTGCTACGAGCTCCACTACCGGGGCTTCGCCGGTGTGAGCGACGACAAGGAGTGGGATCCTGATCTGCTGCGGCTGCGCGCGCTGCTGGAGGAGCGGTTCGAGGACGCACTGCGCGACAGCTGTGGCCGATTCACGTCCTTGGACGAGGCGTTCGACTCGATCCTGACGGAGCCCGCCGACGGCGTCGGCGTCTCTCATTTCCTGCTGCGGCACGGGGAGTCCTGGCACCTTCGCGAGTACGCCGCCTTGCGGTCCGTGTACCAGCTCAGGGAGGCCGACCCGCATCTGTGGGTCGTGCCCCGGCTGCGGGGCCGCGCGAAGGCGACCATGCTGGCGGTGGAGTACGACGAGTACGGGTGCGGCCGCCCGGAGCGCATGCACGCGCGGCTCTTCGCCGACCTGATGAGCGATCTGGGGCTGGATCCCGGCTACGGCCGGTACCTGGAGTCGGCCGGGGCCGAGACGCTCGCGACGGTGAACCTGATGTCCCTCCTGGGGCTCCATCGCGTGCGGCGCGGCGCCCTCGTCGGGCATTTCGCCACGCTCGAGATCACCTCGTCGCCCGGCGCCTCCCGGATCGCGGCGGCCATGCGGCGGATCGGCGCGGGAGACGCCGCGGTCCGTTTCTACGACGAGCATGTGGAGGCCGACGCCGTCCACGAACAGCTGGTACGGCGTGAGGTCGTCGGCGGTCTCCTGGAGGACGAACCGGGCCTCGCCGGGGACGTGGCGTTCGGCATCGAGGCGACGGTTCTCCTGGAGGACGCCCTGTCGGAGCACGTGATCACGGCCTGGCAGCAGGACCGGACGGCGCTCCGAGCCCCTCTCGACGAGACCGGCACGGGCCCGGACACCGACACGGACCCCCGCCCCGGCAACGACACCGACACCGAGACCGAGACCGCCGCCATCGATGACGCCGTCTGACCTGTGCCGTGTCCGACGGTGGCCACCGCTCACCGTCCATGTCTCAGCCGTCCACCGCTCAGCCGTCCACCGCTCCTTCACCACCCGTACGGGGATGCATCGCCCTCCAGCGGGTAGAGGCAGGGCTCCCCGCCCGCTGGAGCGGCGTGCGGTCGAATCCTCCGGGAGGAGGCCCTCATGAACCTCACGGAAGGGCGCCAGGATCGCCCCTTCACCGTCACCCGCCGCGTGCGGGCCTCCGCGTCCGAGGCGGGCGCACCCCACGGTGCGGGGGCGGGGCCCCTGCCCGCGGACCACACCCAGGCCATCCTGGAGGCGACCAAGGAAGTCGCCGCGATCCTCAAGACCTCCGAGTGCCCGTTCGCCCTGGTCGGCAGCGTCGCGGCCTACGCGCACGGCATCCCGGTCCGGCTCCAGCACGACACGGACTTCGCCGTGCGTCCCCAGGACGCGGAGCAGGTCACGCGGCTGCTCGCGGAGCGGGGCGTACAGATCGTCGACCCTCCGGAGGACTGGCTCGTCAAGGCCCGCGCGCACGGGGAGCAGATCGACCTGATCTTCTCCCTCGCCGGGCGCCCGGTCACCACCGAGCTGCTCGACCGGGCCCAGACGCTCCCCGTGGACTCGGTGCACATGCCGGTCCTCGACCCGACCGACCTCCTGACCAGCCGGCTGGCGGCGCTCTCCGAGCATCACTGCGACTTCGGAGCTCTTCTCCCGGTCGCTCGCGGCCTGCGCGAGCGGGTCGACTGGGACCGGGTGCGCGAGGAGACGGGAGAGTCGCCCATGGCCGCCAGCTTTCTCTACCTGCTCGAACTGCTCGACGTGATCCGGCCCGGTGACGCGGGAGAGGAAAGCAGCTGATGAAGGCAGTGACCTGGCAGGGCCGCCGCAAGGTATCCGTGGAGTCGGTGCCCGATCCCACCGTGCAGGAGCCCACCGACGTGATCGTGAAGGTCACGACGACAGGCCTGTGCGGATCGGATCTGCACCTGTACGAGGTGCTCGGCGCGTTTCTCGACGCCGGTGACATCCTCGGGCACGAGGCCATGGGCGTGGTCGAGGACGTCGGTCCCGAGGTACGCACGGTACGGCCGGGACAGCGGGTCGTGATTCCCTTCAACGTCTCGTGCGGCAGCTGCGCGATGTGCGACCAGGGGCTGCACTCCCAGTGCGAGACGACGCAGGTACGGGAGTACGGCTCGGGCGCGGCACTGTTCGGGTACACCAAGCTGTACGGCCAGGTCCCCGGCGGTCAGGCCGAGTACCTGCGCGTCCCGTTCGGCGACAAGCTGCCCATCCCGGTGCCCGACGGTCCGCCGGACGACCGCTTCGTGTATCTGTCGGACGTGCTGCCGACCGCCTGGCAGGCGGTCCGGTACGCGGACGTCCCCCCGGGCGGCTCCGTCGCGGTCCTGGGCCTCGGGCCGATCGGCGACATGGCCTCCCGTATCGCGGCGCTGCAGGGCGCCGGTCTGGTGATCGGCATCGACCTCGTGCCCGAGCGGCTGGCCCGTGCGGCGGCGCGCGGCGTCCGTACGCTCGATCTCCGGGAGGAGGGCGAGGGGATCGTGGAGGCGGTCCGCGAGCTCACCGACGGCCGCGGCCCGGACGCGGTCATCGACGCCGTCGGCATGGAGGCCCATGGCGCGCCGCTCGCGCGCGGTCTGCACTCGATGGTGTCCCTGCTGCCCGACGCGCTCGCCCAGCGTCTCATGCGGCGCTACGGCGTCGACCGTCTCGCCGCACTCCATCTCGCCGTCGAACTCGTGCGGCGCGGCGGCACGATCTCCCTGAGCGGTGTGTACGGGGGTGCGGCCGACCCGATGCCCCTTCTGGTCATGTTCGACAAGCAGATCCAACTCCGCATGGGGCAGGCGAATGTGCACCGTTGGGTGGACGATCTGTTGCCGCTGCTCACCGACTCCGACCCGCTCGGTGTCGAGGAGTTCGCCACGCACTACCTCCCGCTGGGCGAGGCGCCCGCGGCGTACGAGATGTTCCAGCAGAAGCGCGACGGCGCGGTGAAGGTGCTCTTCAGGCCGTGACGACGCGAGAACACCCGTCCGCCGGATGGTCCTTACGGGCCGCGTGCCGCGTGTCGGCCCGCTCTTGCGCGTCCTTCGGCGCGCGGTCGGGTCATGCTCGCCCCATGCGTTCGATCACCGCGTTTCTCGTCCTCGGCGTCCTGGGCGCGAGCCTTGCGGGGTGCGCGGACGTCGACGACCGAGCCGCGGCCGCGGAGACGGCGGCCGTCCGGTTCACGGCGGCGCTCGCGGAGCCGGGCACCGGTGGCGCCTGTGACGCGCTGGCTCCGGCGACCCGTGAGGAGCTGGAGCAGGAAGGTCCGTGCCCCCAGGCCCTGGCCTCCTTGGGCCTGGATCCCGATGTGGGACGGGTGGTGGGAGCGGACGTGTACGGGTCGCAGGCGCGCGTGGTCTTCGAGCGGGACAACGTCTTCCTGGCGTCCTTCCCGGAGGGATGGAAGGTCACGGCCGCCGGTTGCACCCCGCGGCAGGGACGTCCGGCTCAGTGCGAAGTGAAGGGCGACTGACCGAGATGCGCGTGATGTTCGTGCTCTGTCTGGCCGTGGTCTTCTGCGGTCTGGCCTACGCCCTCACGGTGGGGTTGATGCAAAGGTGAGGGGTGGCGTGCGCTTCCTGCGTGACAACGGCCTGACGCTCGCGTTCGGCACGGCTTTCCTGCTGTCCCTGGCGGGTCAGGCGGTCGCCGGCTGCGCGGAGACCAACACCGTGCTGAAGGCCCAGAAGATGGCGACGTTGCCCTTGGCCGACTACGTCCTCACCTCGGACTTCATGGTCGATGTCACCGAGAACTGGCAGTCGGAGTTCCTGCAGTTCTTCCTGTTCATCTTCGGCACCGTATGGCTGGTGCAGCGGGGTTCGCCCGAGTCCAAGCCGCTCGACCGGATCGGAACGGAGTCGGACGAGGACCAGAAGGTCGGGCGCTACGCGACCGCCGAGTCACCGCGCTGGGCCTCGGTGGGCGGGCTGCGCCAGACGCTGTTCTCCCGTTCCCTGGGCCTGGTGATGGGCCTGATCTTCCTTCTGTCGTGGCTCGCGCAGTCCGTGACCGGTCTGGTGACCTACAACGAGGAACAGTTGAGGGAGCTTCAGGAGCCGCTGTCCTGGAGTACGTACATCTCGTCGGCCGAGTTCTGGAACCGTACGCTCCAGAACTGGCAGTCCGAGCTGCTCGCCGTCGCCTCCATGGTGGTGCTCTCCGTCTACCTCAGGCAGCGCGGCTCCCCCGAATCGAAGCCGGTCGGCTCCGCGCACACCGCGACGGGTGTGGAGGGCTGACACGCGTGCCCGAGGGACGAAAGCTTGGCTGAACGGCCCTTACGGCAGCCGCCAGTCCACGGGCTGCGCCCCCTGGCGGATCAGGAGGTCGTTGGCGCGGCTGAACGGCCGGGAGCCGAAGAAGCCGCGGTCGGCCGACATCGGGGACGGGTGCGCGGATTCGATCGCCGGCAGGTCACCGAGGAGGGGGCGCGCGTTGCGCGCGTCGCGGCCCCACAGCACGGACACCAACGGCTTGCCGCGGGCGGCCAGCGCGCGGATCGCCTGCTCGGTCACCTCCTCCCAGCCCTTTCCGCGGTGGGCCGCGGGCTTCCGGGGCGCCGTGGTCAGCGCCCGGTTCAGCAACAGCACGCCCTGACGGGTCCACGGCGTCAGGTCGCCGTTCGAGGGCCGGGGCAGGCCGAGGTCCGTGTGCAGTTCGCGGAAGATGTTCTCCAGGCTCCCCGGCAGCGAGCGCACGTCCGGAGAGACCGCGAAGCTGTGGCCGATGGCCATCCCGGGGGTCGGGTACGGGTCCTGTCCCACTATCAGGACGCGCACCTCGTCGAAAGGTTGTTGGAAAGCGCGCAGAACGTGCTGTCCGGCCGGCAGATAGGTCCGGCCCGCGGCGATCTCCGCGCGCAGGAAGTCGCCCATCGCGGCGATGCGCCCTGCCACGGGCCGCAGCGCCTCCGCCCAGCCGGGCTCCACGAGTTCGTTCAACGGTCGTGCTGTCACAGCAGGTCACCCTACCGGCCTACACCGGCGCCCTCGCCGGCCAACTCCGCCGCCGCTCCTCCGCGTCCGTCCACGCGTCCGTCGCCTCGTCCGTCCCGTGATCCGTCCCGTGGTCCGTCAGGGGGCCGGATCCGTTCGATCTTCACCGGTCGCGGAGGGCCGGTCCGGCGATAGGCTGCCCGCCGTCGTCACTCCTCCTCCCTTACTGGAGCCGGTCCATGAGGTCGCACGGGCATGCATCCGGCCGGGTCGTCGGCGTCG
>NZ_JAGGOS010000134.1 GCF_018614205.1 Streptomyces sp. ISL-36
CGCCACCCGCTGGAGCGGGCTTGCCGTTCCAGGAATTCGCTTTTCGCGCTTTCCCTTGCGGCGGGGTCAAACACTACCAGGCTTTTTCGCTCCCCCCGACCACCCCCTCCGCAGGCATGCAGAGGTGTAGACCACTGGGGTTAGGATCTGGCTTGATAGGTGCTGCCACGGACCCACGACTCAGCGTCGCGTTGGGGTCAGGCAGGGGTACGACAGTACATCCCACCGTCAGTAGAGGCAAATCGTTTCCGGGTAGTCCCTAGGTCCGCCAACTGGTACGTCTCATGCGGAACCGGGACTTCTTATGACTTACGCTTCTCAACAGTACGCCGTCCAGGACAGGTAGTGACGGCGCCACACAATCTCCGCCCCTGGGAGGCTTCCCATGACAACCGTGACGTCGCCACTTGCTGGACGCGCCATCGGTCTTGCCGCAGTGCCCGATCCCGTCTTCTCCGGCGCGATGGTCGGCCCCGGTACCGCCATCGACCCCGTGCGTGAGGCGTCGGAGGCCGTGTCCCCGGTCGACGGCGTCATCGTCTCTCTGCACCCGCACGCGTTCGTCGTCGTCGACGCCGAGGGCCACGGTGTGCTGACCCATCTCGGGATCGACACCGTCCAGCTCAACGGGCAGGGCTTCGAGCTCCTCGTCAACAAGGGCGACACCGTGACGCGCGGACAGGCCGTCGTGCGCTGGAACCCCGCCGATGTCGAGGCCGCGGGCAAGTCCCCCATCTGTCCTGTCGTGGCTCTGGAGGCCACGGCCGACTCCCTCTCCCATGTCGTGGAGGACGGCGACGTGAAGGCCGACGACCAGCTCTTCGGCTGGAACTGACGTCGGCGTCGTCCTCGGGACGACCACGAGTTCGCCATACATCGCGGCGGCCGGATGCCGCCGCTCTATCGGAGACGGGTGAGATGGAGACAACGCTGCGAGGCGTCGGCGTAAGCCACGGAGTGGCGATCGGCGAGGTACGGCACATGGGTACGGCGGTCCTGGAGCCGCCGGCCAAGCAGATTCCCGCCGAAGAGGCGGAGCGCGAACAGGGGCGCGCCCGTCAGGCCGTGGAAGCTGTGGCTGCCGACCTGATTGCACGCGGCAATCTGGCCGGGGGCGAGGCGCAGCACGTGCTCGAGGCCCAGGCGATGATCGCGCAGGACCCGGAGCTCATCGCCGACGTCGACCGCCGGATCGCGGTCGGCAGCACGGCCGAGCGCGGTATCTACGACGCGTTCTCCCACTACCGCGAGCTGCTCGCGGGTGCGGGTGAGTACATGGCCGGTCGCGTCGCCGACCTCGACGACGTGCGGAACCGTATCGTCGCGCGCCTGCTGGGTGTGCCGATGCCGGGTGTGCCGGACAGCGACGAGCCGTACGTGCTGATCGCGCGCGACCTCGCGCCGGCCGACACGGCGCTGCTCGACCCGGCTCTCGTCCTGGGCTTCGTGACCGAGGAGGGCGGGCCGACCAGCCACAGCGCGATCCTCGCGCGGGCGCTGGGCGTACCGGCCGTGGTCGCGCTGCCCGGCGCGGGTGAGATCGCCGAGGGCACGGTCATCGCGGTGGACGGGTCCACCGGCGAGATCTTCGTGGACCCGAGCGAGGACAAGAAGGCTCAGCTGACGGCGGCCGCCGCCGAGCGCAGGGCCGCTCTTGCCGCGTCCAGCGGTCCGGGGGCGACCTCGGACGGGCACAAGGTGCCGCTGCTCGCCAACGTCGGTGGTCCGGCGGACGTGCCGGCCGCGGTGGAGGCGGGGGCCGAGGGCGTCGGTCTGTTCCGTACGGAGTTCCTCTTCCTGGACGACAGCGAGAAGGCTCCGTCCGAGGAGAAGCAGGTCGAGGCGTACCGGAAGGTTCTCGAGGCGTTCCCCGAGGGTCGTGTCGTCGTGCGGGTGCTGGACGCCGGTGCGGACAAGCCGCTCGACTTCCTGACCCCGGCGGACGAGCCGAACCCGGCGCTGGGTGTGCGGGGTCTGCGGACGCTGCTCGACCACCCGGAGGTGCTGCGGACGCAGCTGACGGCGCTGGCGAAGGCCGTCGAGGGTCTGCCGGTGTACCTCGAGGTCATGGCGCCGATGGTGGCCGACCGTACGGACGCGAAGGCCTTCGCCGACGCGTGCCGTGAGGCGGGGCTGCGGGCGAAGTTCGGTGCGATGGTGGAGATTCCCTCCGCCGCTCTGCGGGCTCGTTCGATCCTGCAGGAGGTGGAGTTCCTGTCGCTGGGCACCAATGACCTGGCGCAGTACACCTTCGCCGCCGACCGTCAGGTGGGTGCGGTGTCGCGGCTGCAGGATCCGTGGCAGCCGGCGCTGCTCGACCTGGTCGCGATGTCCGCCGAGGCGGCCAAGGCCGAGGGCAAGAGCTGTGGCGTCTGTGGTGAGGCTGCCTCGGATCCGCTGCTCGCCTGTGTGCTGACGGGCCTGGGTGTGACCTCTCTGTCGATGGGTGCCGCGTCGATTCCGTACGTGCGGGCGACGCTCGCGAAGTACACGCTGGCGCAGTGCGAGCGGGCTGCCGCCGCCGCGCGTGCGGCGGACACGGCCGAGGAGGCCCGTGTGGCCGCGCAGGCGGTGCTGTCCGGGGAGTGATCCCGGCAGGTTGTTCGGAGAAGGGGCTTCCCGTCACGTCAGTGGCGGGGAGCCCCTTCCGCGTCAGGGGTGGGTGGGCCAGTCGTCGGCCTCGGGGGTGAGGTCGAAGCCGGCGCGGTAGTCGACGTGCGGTTCCGGGGAGAGGGGTTCTCCGGTGCGGGCGTCGGTGCAGTAGGCGCTGAAGACCTCGGCTTCGGTGAGGGGGATCAGGCTGCCGTGCGTGAGGCGCCAGCCGTGGAGGCGGTCACGGGCGCCGGGGTTCGTGGTGCGCAGGACCACTCCTCCGGGGCTTTCGAGGGCGATGCCGGCGGCGAGGACGGTGACGAACTCGGCGGTCTCGTCGCTGTCGAGTTCGATGGGCCGGTCGTCGTCGCAGGTGGCGTGGAGGGCGGCGAGGAGCTGCTCGTCGGCCGCGGGGACGCTGCAGACGAGGTGGTGGGTGCCGGGTCCGGCGGCTTCGAGGAGTCGCATGAGCAGGCGGGAGGCGTGGGCGAAGGCGGCCCTGCCGATGTCCTGTCCGCAGGCGGCGCAGTCGCCGGTGTCGGTGAGGAGCGTCGTGGCGTACTCCCAGGTGGCGCGGCGGACCGCGGTGTCGACGAGGGTGGGGACCAGTGCGGTCATCGGCTGGCCGGTGTAGGTGACGCGGGCGCCGTCGGCGGCCAGTTCGGCGGTGTAGCGGCTGCGGCTGGCGGGGCGGTTGGGGTCGATGCCGGTGTCCTCGCAGTACTGGGCGTACTCCTCGGGGTCGAAGAGGGCGACGGTGGTGTGGCCGCCCTGGGTGGCGAGGGCTTTGAGCAGGCCCTCGACCTGGCGGAGGTAGGCGGGGTGGTCGTCGAAGGGGAAGGTGGCGTACCGGCGCATGGCGGTGAAGTCGTGGGCGTCGGCGAGGAGGCCGACGGTGCTGGGGACTTCGCGGCGCAGGGCGCGGCGCAGGGATGTGGTGGTGGGCTGGTTCATGGCTCCCCCTGGGCTCTGTCGATCAGTGCTCACTCACCGTAACGGGCTGCACTGACAGTGACGGATCGCCGGGGCGGCGTCGGACGAGGCGGTGCTGGCCGGCGCAGGTAGCGACGAGGCCCGCGCCGAGGAGGGGCCAGGCGAGGGGGCCGGCGCTGACGACGGCGGTGAGCAGGAGGGGGCCGGCGAACCGCTGGGTCGCGGCGGCGAGGCCGTGGACGCCGAGGTACGCGCCTTGGGCGTCGCCGGGGGCGAGGGCGAGGGAGAGTTCCCAGGAGGCGGTGGCGTGGATCATCTCGGCGAAGGTGAGGACGACGGCGGCTGTGAGGAGTGCGGCGATGGCGAGTCCGCGCCCGGTGACGGCCGAGGCGGTGAGGGCGAGGGTGCCGGTGACGAAGAGGCAGGCGAGGGGGACGAGGAGCCGTCGGGCGGCGTCGGTGGTGGCGCCGAAGCGTGCGAGCGGTACTTGGAAGAGGACGACCAGGACGCTGTTGAGGACGAGGAGCATGGGGGCGAGGCCGACCGGGGCGTCGGTGGCGTGGACGATCCAGAGCGGCATGGCGACCTGGAGGATCGTGTCGTGGAGGCCGAGACCCGCCTCGGTGGCGGTGAAGAGCAGGTAGGTGCGGTCGCGCCAGGGGCTGGTGGGCTTGGCGTGCGGTGCCGCTGTCGTGGAGTCGGCCGCGATGCGGGAGGGGGCGGCGGGTTCGGCGCAGCGCAGGGTGAGGGCGGCCATCACGACGTACGACAGGACGTTGCCGACGAGCAGGAGCTGGAAGGCCGTGCTGGTGGCGACGGAGAGTGCGGCCGCGGCGCCGAGTCCGCCGAACGCCCAGCCGAGGTTGGAGACGGTGCGGTTGATGGCCTGGTAGCGGACGCGTTCGGGTCCGGCGATGCGGGCGGCGTACAGCTTGGTGAGGACGTTGGTGGCGCGGTCGGGCAGGGCGCCGATGGCGGAGTAGAGGACGAGCAGGGCGTAGTGGTCGGTGGTGAGGAGGGCGAGGAGCGCCGCGGCGCGCAGGAGTTGGGCGCCGATGAGGACGCGGGTGACGGGGAAGCGGTCGGCGAGGCGTCCGGCGAGGGGGGCGCCGGCGATGCCGACGCCGCCGGAGATGCCGACGAGGAGTCCGACCTGGGCGATGCCGAGTCCGGTGACGTAGGTGAAGTAGAGGGCGATCGAGGTGGCCCAGAGTCCGGTGCCGCACTTGTCGATGAAGCCGATGACGAGCATGCGGCGGCCGTTGACCCCTCCCGGGATGCGGTTCTTCAGCGGTGAGCGGCTCACTCGGTGTCCCCCTTGACTCCGCTTTTGTATTGATACATTGTTTGGTACGTGGCAGCACAATATTCGATCCAGGGGACGACGGCCAAGGGAATTGCCGCGTCCATCGAGCACGCGGTGGCCGAGGGCGGCCTCGGGCCGGGGGACGCGCTGCCTCCGGTACGGCGGCTCGCGGACGACCTCGGGGTCAGCCCCGGCACGGTCGCCACCGCGTACAAGGAACTGCGGCAGCGGGGTGTCGTGGTGACGCGCGGGAGGGGCGGGACCGTGGTCGCGGAGGCGCCCTCGGTGGCGTCGCGACGGCCGCCGCCCGTGCCGGCCGGGCTGGTGGACCTGGCGGGCGGTCACCCCGACCCGGCGTTCCTGCCCGAGCTGAGGCCGCCCTCTCCGATTCCCCCGGTGTACGGATCCCACCGTGCCGCGCCCCGGCTCCCGGACCTTCAGGAGCTGACCCGTGCCTGGTTCGAGCGGGACGCGGTGCCGTCGGAGCAAGTGACGTTCGCGCACGGCGCTCTGGACTGCGTCGCGCGGCTGCTCTCGACCGAACTGCGGCCGGGGGACGCGGTGGCGGTGGAGGATCCCGGCTTCCATCACCTGCTCGACCTGGTGCCCGCCCTGGGGCTGCGGACGGTGCCGGTCGCCGTGGACGACGAAGGGCTGGTGCCCGACGCGCTGCGTGCCGCGCTGCGGGCCGGCGTGCGGGCGGTGGTGTGCAGTCCGCGGGGGCAGTGCCCGACGGGTGCCTGGTTCACACGGGCGCGGCGGGACGAACTGGTGGCGGTGGTGCGGGAGTTCCCTGGGGTGCTCGTCATCGAGGACGACCACAACGCGGACGTCGCGGGCGCGCCGGCCCACACCTTGGCGGCGGTGGGCGGGCTCGAGCGGTGGGCCCAGGTGCGGACCGTCTCCAAGCACCTGGGGGTGGACCTGCGCTGGGCGGGTCTCGCGTGCGACGCGGTGACGCTGGCGCGGCACGACGGACGGATGCTCATGACGTCCGGCTGGGTCAGTCACGTCCTGCAGGAGACGGTGGCCGGGCTGCTGCGTGACCCGTCGGTGGCGGACCTGGTGGCCGCGGGCGAGGCGGCGTACGGCTCCCGGCGTACGGCGCTCGTCGAGGGCCTGGCGACGTACGGGATCGCCGCTGTCGGGTCGAGCGGGCTCAATGTGTGGGTGCCGGTGCGGGACGAGTCGGCAGTGGTCAACGGGCTGCGGACGCGGGGGTGGTGGGTCGCGGCCGGGGCGCGGTTCCGCATCGCGTCGCCGACGGCGGTGCGCATCACGACGGCGGCGCTGGGGGTGGAGGCGGCGGGACGCCTGGCGGCCGACTTCGCGGAGGTGCTGGGCGAATCGCAGGCGACGTACGGGGGGTGAGGGCCGGCGCCCGTCGCGGCGCGGCGCGGCGGCAACCGGGAACCGGGCGGGGTCCCACGGCGTGAAGAGTGCCGCGGGACCCCGGGCGGGGCTTATGCGCCCCTGGTGCGGGCCAGGCCCTCGTAGAAGTGGAGCAGGTCGAGGTTGTCGACCGAGCCCGGGTTGACGGCCTTGGACATCGGGGTGCCCTGGAGGAGGCGCTTGACCGGCACCTCGATGCGCTTGCCGGTGAGGGTGTGGGGGACGCCGGGGACCTCGATGATGTCGTCGGGGACGTGGCGCGGCGAGAGTTCGGTGCGGATCGTCCGCTTGATGCGGCCGATCAGTTCGTCGTCGAGCGTCGCACCGTCCACGAGGTGGACGAAGAGCGGCATCCAGTAGCCGCCGTCCGGCTCCTCCAGGCCGATCACCAGGGACTCGCGGATCTCCGGGAGCCGCTCGACGGCCTCGTAGATGTCGGCGCTGCCCATCCGTACGCCCTGGCGGTTCAGGGTCGAGTCGGAGCGGCCGTGGATGATCACGGAGCCGTGGTCGGTGATCGTGATCCAGTCGCCGTGGCGCCAGACGCCCGGGAACATCTCGAAGTAGCTGTCGCGGTAGCGGCTGCCGTCGGGGTCGTTCCAGAAGTGGATCGGCATGGACGGCATCGGGTTGGTGACGACCAGTTCACCGACTTCGCCGATCAGCGGCTTGCCCGAGGGGTCCCAGGACTGCAGGTCGGTGCCGAGGCCGGCCGCCTGGAGCTCCCCGATGTGCACGGGGAGGGTGGGGACGGCGCCCGCGAAGCAGGAGCAGACGTCCGTGCCGCCGCTGACCGAGGCGATCCACAGATCCTCGCGGACCTCGTCGTGCAGCCAGCGGAAGCCGTCGGGCGGGAGCGGGGAGCCGGTGGTGGCCACGCACCTGATCGCCGAGAGGTCGAAGTCGCGTCCCGGGTGGACCTCCGCCTTCGCGCAGGCCATGACGTACGCGGCGGAGGTGCCGTAGAGGGTGGCGCGGGTGCGCTCGGCGACCCGCCACTGGGCGCCGGTGTCGGGGTAGCCCGGGCTGCCGTCGTAGATGACGACGGTGGTGCCGGTGAGGAGACCGGAGACGAGGAAGTTCCACATCATCCAGCCGGTGGAGGTGTACCAGAAGAACACGTCCTCGGGGCCGAGGTCGCAGTGCAGGCCCAGCTGCTTGAAGTGCTCGACGAGGATGCCGCCCTGGGACTGCACGATCGCCTTGGGCAGGCCCGTCGTGCCCGAGGAGTACAGGACCCACAGGGGGTGGGAGAAGTCGACCTGTTCGAAGACCGGTTCCACGTCGGCCGAGGTGAGGTCGGCCCAGGCGAGCGCTCCCTCGGGCGGCTCCGTGCCGAGCAGCGGGATGTGGACGACGGCGCGGAGGGTGGGGAGTTCGGCGCGCAGCTCGGCGACGGTCTCGCGGCGGTCGTGCTCCTTTCCTCCGTACCGGTAGCCGTCCACGGTGAACAGGACCACCGGCTCCACCTGCTGGAAGCGGTCCAGGACGCTGCGCGCGCCGAAGTCCGGCGCGCAGGAGGTCCAGACGGCGCCGACGGCGGCGGTGGCGAGGAGGGCGGTGACGGCCTGCGGGATGTTCGGAAGGTAGCCACTGACACGGTCGCCCGGCCGGACGCCCAGGGCGCGCAGCTCGGCGGCGAGGGAGCCGACCTGACGGCGTAGCTCCGCCCAGGTGATCGGCCGGGGTTCATGTGTCTCGTCCACATGGAGCAGGGCCGTGTCCTGGGGGCGCTGGTCCGCGGCGCGCAGGGCGTGCTCGGCATAGTTGAGGGTGGCGCCGGGGAACCACTGGGCGCCCGGCATCGAACGGTCGCCGAGGACGCGCTCGTACGGGGTGGAGAAGCGGATGTCGAACCACTCGACGACGGCCTGCCAGAACGACTCCAGCTCCTCGACCGACCAGCGGTGCAGGGCGGGGTATCCGCCCTCGGCCGGTGCTCCGTGGCGCTCGGCGGCCCAGGACTGGAAGCGGGTGACCGCGGCTGCGGCGATGCGTTCCTCGTCCGGCTGCCAGAGCGGCTCGGTGTGCGCTGATGTCATGGGGCGGCTCCTGGGCGTACGCGGGATCTGCGTGTGTCGCGCGCACGTGCTGGGGTGTGCGCGTGACGCGGCTGACAGGGACGATGCCATGGGAGCGGCGTTCGCACCAGGGTTCCCCACCCATGGTCGGGCGGTTGAATATGTGCTCCCACCACGGGTGAACGGCAGTTGAACGAACCTCTCCGGCGCCCTCCGGGCTGGCAGGGTGAGCGGCATGGACGGTCGTGAGCTGGTGCGTTCGGTGAGGGTGTTCGGATCGGTGCAGGGGTTGCGGGTGGTGCGGTCGGCGTGGCGGCAGCGTCGGGCGGATGCGCGGGGGCTGCCGCCGAGGGGGGCGGAGCGGGCCCGGGTGCCGGGGCCGGTCGGCGAGGCGGAGCCGCTTCCGGGGGGCGGGACCGTCCGGTTCGCCCGCTCGGAGCTGCGGATCAGTGTGTCGGCCGGGGGGACGGTTTTCTGGGGCTGGGACGGGGCGGAGCCGCTTCCGTCGTACGCGCTGGCGGGAGAGCCGCCGCAGCCGGACCCGCGCGCCCGGCTGGAGCCGGACACGGACGGCGGCTGGCGGGTGGTGTCGGAGCGGGTGACGGTGGCGGTCTCCCGGCACGGTGCGGTGGAGATCCGTACCCCGGGCGGCCTGCTGCTGCGCCGGGATCTGCCGCCGCGGTGGTGGGAGCCGGTCGACGGCGGCCCCGCACGGTGGGTGCAGCGCAGTGAGCTGCCCGCGGACGCGCGGTTCTTCGGGCTGGGCGGGCGGGCGTCGGGGCCGCGGCTGCGGGACGGTTCGTACCGGCTGTGGAACACCGATCCGCACGGGTCCTTCGCGCCTGGCGACGATCCGCTGTACATCACCATGCCGGTGCAGTTCGTCGTCTCGGACGCGGGGACGCATCTGGCGTTCCACGACAACTCCTGGGACGGCCGGGTCACGCTCACCGAAGGCGAGGAGGGCGCTGGTTCCGGGCACGACCGGCCCGGCACCAGCGAGGTCAGGATGGAGGGCGGGCCGCTGCGCTGCTGGGTCGTGGTCGGCACGCCCGCGCGGGTGCTGCACGGGTGGGCGGCGCTCACGGGGGCGCCGGCGCTGCCACCGTCATGGGCGTTGGGGCCCCAGCACGCGCGGTGGGGGTTCGGCAGCGAGCGCGAGGTGCGGCGGGTGGTGGACGGCTACCGGGAGCGGGGGCTTGCGCTGTCCGTCCTGCACCTGGACATCGACCACTTCGACTCGCACCAGGTGTTCACGGTGGACCGTGAGCGGTTTCCGGACCTGCCGGGGCTCGCGGCCGAGCTGCGGGAGAGGGGCGTACGGCTCGTGTCGATCGTGGACCCCGCGGTGAAGGCGGAGCCGGGGAACCCGGTGTACGACAGCGGCACCGCGGTCGGCGCCTTCGTCCGGGACGGCCGCGGGGAGGAGGTCCACGGGGTGGTCTGGCCGGGCGAGTGCGCCTATCCGGACTTCACGGATCCCGCGGTACGGGAGTGGTGGGGCGGGTTGTACGAGGAGCGGCTCGCGCAGGGCTTCTCCGGGTTCTGGCACGACATGAACGAGCCGGTGTCCTTCGCCCCCTTCGGCGACCAGTCGCTCCCCCGTTCGTCGCGGCACGCGCTGGAGGGCCGGGGAGGTGACCACCGCGAAGGGCACAACGTGTACGGGCTGACGATGGCCCGGGCCGGCTTCGAGGGGCTGCGCCGGCTGCGGCCGGCGGAACGGCCCTTCCTCTTCTCGCGCTCCGGATGGGCGGGGATGCAGCGGTACGGGGGGACCTGGTCCGGTGATGTGTCGACGGGCTGGCCGGGTCTTCGGGCGTCCTTGGCGCTGGTTCTGGGGCTCGGGCTGTGCGGGGTGCCGTACTCGGGGCCCGATGTGGGCGGTTTCGACGGGAGCCCGTCGCCGGAACTGTTCCTGCGCTGGTTCCAGTTGGGGGCGTGGCTGCCGCTGTTCCGTACGCACGCGGCGATCGACGCGGGGCGTCGCGAGCCGTGGGAGTTCGGTCCCGAGGTGCTGGAGCACGCGCGCGTGGCATTGGCCGAGCGGGAACGGATGCGTCCGTACTTCGTCACGCTCGCGCAGCTCGCCCGGCTGACCGGGGCGCCCTACGTACGGCCGGTGTGGTGGGGCGCGCCGGAGGACCGGGCGCTGCGGGACTGCGAGGACGCGTTCCTGCTGGGCGACGCGCTGCTCGTGGCGCCGGTCCTCACGCGAGGGGCAGACCGGCGGGCGGTGCGGCTGCCGCGCGGGCACTGGTACGACACGGCGACGGGCCGGGCCTACGAGGGGCCGGGGCAGGTCCTGCTCGACGCGCCGCTGTCCCGGGTTCCGGTGCTCGCGCGGGCGGGCGCGGTGATCCCGGTGCGGGGCGAGGGAGGGGACCTGGAGCTGGAGGTGTGGGCTCCGGCGGCGGGGCGGACCGGTGGGGGGCTGGTCGTGCGGGACACCGGGGACGGGTGGCGGCCGGGCGAGATCGAGCGGTACGCGTCGCGGTTGGTGGACGGCCGGGTGGTGGTGGAGCGCGTGACGGACGCGGGGACGGAGGAGGTGGGGTTGGCGGTGCGGGTGCGGGGGCTGGAGGAGTGACGGCCGGCGGTGCCCCGTCCACGGGCGACGGCGCCCGTCCGCGCGCCGCTGGTCCCCGTCCGCGTACCGGCGGTGCCCCGTCCGCGCGCCGGCCCCCGGGGTGAGGGCGCCTCCTCAGTCGTACATCCCCGCGAACCAGCGGCGTACCGCCTCCGTGTGGAGCGGGAAGGCGAGTTCCGCCGGTGCGCGCAGCAGATGCCGGCCGGTGGTCTCGTCCGTCGGGGTGGAGGGCGGCAGGTCGGCTGCCGGGCGGGCCGGGAGCAGGCCGAAGAGGAGGAGGTGCCCGCCCTGGGAGCTGAGCGCGTCGGCGAGCCGTACGTCCGCCGCCGGCGCCTCGATGCCGGTCTCCTCGCGCAGTTCGCGGACGACGGCGTCCCGCCAGTCCTCGGCGTGGTCGATGAATCCGCCGGGCAGGGCGACGCCTCCCCGTCGGGGTTCGATGGCGCGGGTGATGACGACGAGCCCCGTCTCCTGCCCATCCGTCACGGGAAGCAGGGCGACGGCGACGGGGAGCGGGTTGCGGTAGGCGACGGAGCCGCAGGCGGCGCAGGTGCGGGGCCAGGTGGCGGTCTCTGTGGAGCGGGCGCCGCAGTGGGAGCAGTAGGAGTCCTTCACGGCAGGACCGTATGCGATCACCCTTTCCCGCGCCCGGTGGAACTGATAGATGGTGCACATGACAGGACTTGCTTCCGCTTTCCGTACCCTCGGTGTGACCGTCGCCGCCGGTCTGCTCGCCGCCACCGCCGCCGTACCGTCCGCGCAGGCCAGGCCGGAGCCGAAGGCTCCGAAGGAGTTCGTGGCGCTGAGCTCGGTGGACCGGACGATCATCCAGGAGATGCGTTACACCACGGTCCACAACTTCGTCGGCGAGCCCGTCGACGGCTACCGCCAACCGCTGTGCATCCTGACGCGCCCGGCCGCCGAGGCGCTGCACCGCGCGCAGGTGAAGCTGCTCGCGCAGGGCTACTCGCTCAAGGTGTACGACTGTTACCGGCCGCAGCGGGCCGTCGACCACTTCGTGCGCTGGGCTAAGGATCTCGACGACGAGCGGATGAAGGAGGAGTTCTATCCCCTGGTCGACAAGTCGAGGCTGTTCACGGACGGTTACATCGCGGAGAAGTCCGGGCACAGCCGGGGCTCGACGGTCGATCTGACGATCGTGAAGCTGCCCGCGGCGCCCACGCGACCGTACGTGCCGGGCGAGCCGCTGGTGGAGTGCTACGCCCCGCAGGCCGAGCGTTTCCCGGACAACTCGGTGGACATGGGGACGGGCTTCGACTGCTTCGACACCCTCTCGCACACCGACGACCAGAGGATTCAGGGGGCTCAGCGGGCCAACCGGCAGCTGCTGAAGGGGACGCTGGCCGAGCAGGGGTTCGTGAACCTTCCCGAGGAGTGGTGGCACTTCACCTTCAAGCCGGAGCCGTTCCCGAGCACGTTCTTCGACTTCCCGGTGGCGCGGCGGTCGGTGGCCGGGCACTGAGACTCACAGATGACGGGCGGCCGGGACCACCCCCGTGGGTCCCGGCCGCCCGTGCTGTCCGGAAGGACGCAGGACGGGTCCGTACGGTTCTCAGGCACCGGCATCCGTGCCACAATTCTGACGGTTCGTCAGATGAGTGTGCTCCGGGAGGGCCGTCGTGACACGAACGCGCAGACCTGTGGTGGCCGGATGGTTCACGGAAGACGGCGGGGAGGACGGCTTCCGGCTGCTCGGCAGCCGCTGCACGGCCTGCGACGCGGTCTTCTTCCCCCGTGAGGACTCCTGGTGCCGCAATCCGGGCTGCCCGGGTGGAGGTGAGCTCGTCGAGCGGCCGCTCTCCCGGCGCGGCCGCGTGTGGTCGTACACCGACGGCCGCTACCGGCCGCCCGCACCCTACGTCTCCGACCCGGAGGCGGCCTGGCAGCCGTACACCCTGGTCGCCGTGGAACTGGCGGCCGAGGCGATGGTGGTGCTCGGCCAGGCCGCGCCGGGGGTGCGGACCTCGGACCTGGCCGTCGGGATGGAGGTCGAGGTGGTGCCTGGGGTCCTGAACGAGGACGAGGAGCACACCTGGACGACCTGGCACTGGCGGCCGGTGGCCGCCGGCGTGGCGGAGGGCGGGGCATGAGCGACATCGCCGTCCTGGGTGCCGGGATGCACCCGTGGGGCAAGTGGGGCCGCAGCTTCGTCGAGTACGGGAGGGCGGCGGCCCGTACCGCGCTCGCCGACGCGGGTCTGGGCTGGCCGGACGTCGACTCGGTGGTCGGGGCGGACACCGTGCGGTGCGGCTATCCCGGGTACGTGGCGGGCGCGACCTTCGCACAGGCCCTCGGGTGGCAGGGGGCGCGGGTCACCAGTGTGTACGCCGCCTGCGCCTCCGGGGCGCAGGCCGTCTCCACCGCGCGCGCCCAGATCCTCGCCGGCCTCGCGGACGTCGTCCTCGTCGTCGGCGCCGACGCGGCGCCCAAGGGCTTCTTCGCCCCCGCGGGCGGGGAGCGGCCCGACGATCCCGACTGGCTGCGCTTCCGGGTGCTCGGGGCGACCAACCCCGCCTACTTCGCGCTCTACGCGCGCCGGCGGATGGCGCTGTACGGGGACACGGTGGACGACTTCGCGCAGGTCAAGGTGAAGAACGCGGCGGCCGGCGCGCTCAACCCCCTTGCCCGCTACCGCAAGGCGGTGAGCAGCGAGGACGTGGCCTCCTCGCCCGTGGTCGCCGATCCGCTCCGGCTGCTCGACATCTGCGCCACCTCGGACGGGGGCGCGGCACTGGTCCTCTCCAGCATGGAGTTCGCCCGCCGGCACGGGCACCCGGACCCCGTCCGCGTCCGGGCGGTCTCCACCGTCACACCGACGTACCCGAAGGCGGTCCTCGACCTGCCCGACATCGCGACCGACTCCGCGACCGCCGTCTCCCCCTCGCCGTACTCCTTCCGTGCGTCGATCGCACGGGCCGCGTACGAGGAGGCGGGCATCGGGCCCGAGGACCTGTCGCTGGCCGAGGTGTACGACCTGTCCACCGCGCTGGAGCTGGAGTGGTACGAGGACATCGGCCTGTGCGGGCCGGGCGAGGGGGCGAAGCTGGTACGGGAAGGGGTGACGGCGCTCGGCGGCCGCGTTCCGGTCAACACCAGCGGCGGCCTGGGGTCCTTCGGCGAGGCGGTGCCCGCCCAGGCCATCGCGCAGGTCTGCGAGTTGACCTGGCAGCTGCGGGGCACCGCGGGGAGCCGTCAGGTGCCCGGCGCGCGGGTCGGGATGACCGCGAACCAGGGCCTGTTCGGGCACGGCTCGGCGGTGGTGGCGGTGCGCTGAACACGCCGCGCGCCACCACCGTCGCCCCGGGCCGCGCGCGGCCCGGGGGGCGACCGGGGCCGAGCGCGTCTTTCTCAGGTGGCGGCCGGGGCCGCGCAGGTGCCTCTTATGTGGCGACCGGGGCCGCGCCGCGGTCCGCGAGGACCAGGGCGTGTTCGACCACGGCCACGAGCACGTTCTTCACGGACTCCCGGTCGCGGGCGTCGCACATCAGCAGCTCCACCTCGGGGTCGAGGTCGAGGGCGCCGCGGACGCTCTCGGCGGGGAATCGCTGGGCCCCCTCGAAGCAGTTGACCGCGACCGTGAACGGAATGCCGCGCCGCTCGAAGTAGTCGATCGCGGCGAAGCTCTCCTCCAGACGGCGCGTGTCGGCCAGGACGATCGCGCCGAGCGCTCCCTGGGCCAGTTCGTCCCACAGGAACCAGAAGCGGTCCTGTCCGGGGGTGCCGAAGAGGTAGAGGACCAGGTCCTCGCGGAGCGTGATCCGCCCGAAGTCCATCGCGACCGTGGTGGTCGACTTGTTCTCCACGCCGTGCAGATCGTCGACGGGCCGCCCCGCCTCGCTCAGCATCTCCTCGGTGCGCAGCGGTCTGATCTCGCTGACCGCACCGACCAGTGTCGTCTTGCCGACCCCGAATCCGCCCGCGACCAGGATCTTCAGCGTCACCGGTTCGACGAGAGGCTTCTTGCGGCTAGAGCGCCCGAAGGCCATTGATCACCTCGCGGAGAATGCTCACGTCCGGCAGCTCGGCCGGCGGAACGGGGCGGGTCACGTGGACGAGTTCGTCCTCGACGAGATCGCCGACGAGGACACGGACGACCCCGACGGGAAGGTCGAGTCCGGCGGCGAGTTCGGCGATCGACTGGGGCGTGTCCGAGCAGCGTTCGACGATCTCCACATGTTCCGGGGAGAGCGTCTGGTCCCGGCCGGGGTCGTCGGCCGCCGGCTCGGGCACCACCACGGCGATGAGGTCGAGCCGGTGCCGGTTGGCGGCACTGGTCCGGCCGCGGGTCATCGCGTACGGACGGACCACCGGCCCGGCATCGTCGTCGAACCAGTGATGGGCCGGGTGCGCCCCCTGGTGCTGCTGGTCTGCGTCAGTCATGCCGTCCCCCCACTCACCCTCCGGCGGTCGAACCGGCGCGGGGGGCTGTCGCGAGATGGACGCCGACCCGCTTGACCATCAGCGTCATCTCGTAGGCGACCTGGCCGACGTCCGAGTCGGCGTCCGCGAGGACGGCGAGGCAGCTGCCGTCACCGGCCGCCGTGACGAAGAGGAAGGCGTCCTCAAGCTCCACGACGGTCTGGCGGACCCTGCCCGCCTCGAAGTGGCGTCCGACGCCCTTGGCGAGGCTGTGGAAGCCGGAGGCGACAGCGGCGAGGTGCTCGCCGTCCTCGCGGGTCAGGTCCGCGGAGGCGCCGGTGGCAAGCCCGTCGCTGGAGAGCACCAAGGCCTTGCGGATGGATCCGACCCGCTGGACGAGCTCGTCGAGGAGCCAGTTCAGCTCGCCGTTGCCGTTTCCGGAGGTGTTGAGTGCTGCGGCGTTCGGTGCGGTCATCGACCGTCCCCCTCGGGTGTCGTTCCTGGTGCTGTCGTCTCGGCGTTCTGTCGTCGTCCGCGCTGCCAGCCGCGCTGCATCGACGCCATGCGGTTGCGGACTTCCTCGGCGTCCCGCTCGAAGTCCGCCTCGGCGGCGGCCCCGGAGCCGGTGCGCGCCCGGTCGTCGGCGCGCTCCCCCGTCTCGCGCAGCTGGGGCGCGAGGCTCGCCTGACGGACCCTGCGGGGCAGCCCGCCGAACGGCGCGGGGCCCTCGGGCGGTACCGGCACCAGCGTGGGCGGCGGCGTCCCCCGCCCGGGTACGTGCGGAGTCTCCGGGCGGGACGCGGAAGGGGCCAGAGGTCCTTGCGGGGCCTGGGCGGACGCGGGGTGGGCCCGTCCCGGTTCGTCGATGCGGCGCCCGTGGTCGACGACGAGCGTCGGAGGCCGGCGGCGGGGCAGGGGCACGGGCCCGCTGTCGTGTGCCCGGTCGGACGTCGGGTCGAGCGTCCGGTCCGTGGCCTGCTGGTGCTGCTCACCGTCCGGAGCCGGGGCGAGGCCTCCCAGGCGGCGGCGTTCGCGGGCGCGGAAGATCCCGCCGCGCTCGCTCTCGGTGTCCTCGAGGTCGGCGGCGGACGGGGCGAGCAGCTCGTCGAAGCCGATGGAGCTCAGGGGTGGTTCGAGCTCGATGGGTCCGTCGAGGGGGCCGTCGAGCAGCGAGGGGCCCGCCGACCGGGGGACCTGGGTGAGCACCGCGCGGCGGGCCGGCCGGCCGGCGGCGCCGGGTCCGCTCTCCCGGTCCCGGCTCGTGCGGTCCAGGGTCTTGCGGTCCAGGCGGAAGCCGGCGCCCTGGGTCTCGGGCGCGTCGGTGAGCAGGGCGGCCGGGATGAAGACGACCGCGGTGGTGCCCCCGTACGGCGAGGGCTGCAGCGAGACCCGGACGTTCTGGCGCTGGGCGAGCCGGCTGACCACGAAGAGGCCGAGGCGGTCGGTGTCGGAGAGCTCGAACTCGGGGGTCTCGGCCAGGCGCAGGTTGGCGTCGAGCAGGGCGTCGGGGTTCATGCCGAGGCCGCGGTCGTGGATCTCGAGGGTGAAGCCGTTGGCGACCCGCTCGCCGAGCACCTGTACGGCGGTGTGCGGGGGCGAGAACACCGTGGCGTTCTCCAGGAGTTCGGCGATGAGGTGGGTGAGGTCGGCGACGGCGGGGCCGCCCACGCCCAGGCGGGGCAGTCGGCGGACCTCGATCCGCTCGTAGTCCTCGACCTCGGCGACGGCCGCGCGTACGACGTCCATGAGCTGGACGGGCTTGCGCCACTGGCGGGAGGGCGCGGCGCCGGAGAGGATCACCAGGCCCTCGGCGTGGCGGCGCATACGGGTGGTCATGTGGTCGAGGCGGAACAGGTCGGCGAGTTCCTCGGTGTCCTCGGTGCGCCGCTCCATGGTGTCGAGGAGCGTGAGCTGGCGGTGCAGCAGGACCTGGTTGCGGCGGGCGAGGTTGACGAAGACCTCGGAGACGCCGCGGCGCATGTCGGCCTGCTTGACGGCCGCCTCGACGGCGGCGCGCTGGAGGGTGTTGAGGGCCTGGCCGACCTGGCCGACCTCGTCCTCCTCGTACCGCAGATGCGGCACCTCGGTCTCCACGTCGACGTGTTCGCCGGCGGCGAGGCGGCGCATCACACTCGGCAGGCGGACGCCGGAGACCTCCTGGGCCTCCTTGCGCAGTCTGCGCAGGTCGCGGATGAGTCCGCGGCCGACGCGGACGGAGACGACGACGGAGACGAGCAGGGCGAGGAAACCGAGGACGCCGGCGACACCGGCCTTGAGCAGCACGCTGTAGGCGGCGGGCTGGACGCGGTCCTGGTAGCGGTCGCCCGCCGCGGTGTTCTCGCGGGCGAGGTCGTCCAGGACGGGGGTCGTCTGCTCCTCCCACCGCTCCGCGGTGACGGTGCGGGGATTCTTGGCGGGGCCCGCGACGATCAGCGCCTCTTCGGCGCGGCGCAGCGGTTGGGTGGCGGGGCTCTGCCAGTACTTCTCGAAGGTGTCGCGCTCGCGGCCGGGCAGGACTTCGAGGTTGACCTCGTAGAACTGCTTGCGGTTGGCGATGAGGTCGGAGACGGCGCGGAGTTCCTGGGCGGTGATGCGTTCGGAGATGAGCGCGGAGAGGACCAGGGCGTCCTCGCGGGAGAGCAGTTCGCGGGCGCGGACCACGCCGACGAGGGCGCGGCCCTGCTTGTCCATCTCCACGTTCTCGAGCGCGTGGAGGGTCATGAGGAAGCTGTAACAGGGGTCGACGAGCCGGTTGTAGAAGTCGAGTGCCTGGAGGCGGCCGATGCTGCGGTTCTCCACGGAGCGGCGCAGCGAGTCGAGGCCGTCGAGCGCTTCGAGGAGGGAGCCGAGGCGCTGGGAGGCGAGGGGCCGCATCTCTTCGCGTACGCCGGAATCGGCGGCGTTGCGACGGATGAGGGCGATCTGGCGGTCGGTGGCCTCACGCTGTTCGCGCAGGGTGGTGAGGGCGTCGGAGGCGCGCGGGTCGGCGAGGTAGACCAGCGACTGGCGGCGTTCCTTCTGGATGACACGGACGGTGTCTTCCACGGGGTAGCCGACCTTGTCGACGATGTAGCCGACGTCGAGGAGCTGGTCGGCCTCGCGGCCGGTGAGCACCGTCGCGAACCCCCAGAGACCGGTGAGGGAGACGAGGGGCACCAGCAACAACGCCACGATCTTCCGGCGGATGGACTTCCCGCGAAAGCGCATGGCCTCCCCCAGCTCGGCCTCCGCCCGGCGCGGAGATCCCCCTTGTCGACGCGTGGTGTCAACACACAGCGTCAACACACGGCGTCCACCGTCAGCTTCAACAAACGGCGGCGCGAGCCTACTACTGCATCACAGTCAACTCGAAGGCACGTCCGGACGATTTTCAGCCTGTCGAGTGAGCGTTGATCATGAGATGTCCTGGTATTCCGGGAGTTGGGATTCGTCACTGTGGCGCAGGACACGTGGCCACGCCGCACTTTTTCTGCTGCGACGGATGGCTGGAACTGTTCGTTCCGGTGCGTGAGTGGGGAAACCTTTTCCCTCCCCTGAACGTCTTTGTGTACGGGGCGGGGTGTGTCCGCGTAAAGCGGCTCAAGGCGGGCAGCCACCCTTGTAAGACGTTCGGCGGTGGGGAGTGACGGAACGATGGAGCACGAGACGCGGTCGGCGCGGCAGTTGTGGGTGGAGGACGAGAAGGGCCGGCGCCGGATGCCCGATCCGGTGCGCACCGCCGCCGTACGGGCCGTACTGCTCACGTCGGTGACGCTCATACAGGCGATGGTGGCCTTCTTCTGCGCGGTGACGGGATCATGGCTCGCGTTTCCGATGCTGCTCAGCTCGGTGGGCAGCACGGTGGTGGCGACCTGGAGCGTCCTCGATGTGTGGGTGACGCGTCAGGTGTGGCGGCAGCGCAACGGCGTGGTGTCGGAGCCGAGCAGTACGGCCCGCCAGTTGCGGCGCGAGCGGCGCCGGGCCCGCAAGGCCGCGCGGGCGGTGGAGAGCGAGCCGGGGCACGGGGCCGCCGCGATACGGCGCACGTCCGAGGCCCGCGGAGGGACGGA
The DNA here is from genome assembly GCF_018614205.1 of Streptomyces sp. ISL-36. GTDB lineage: Bacteria > Actinomycetota > Actinomycetes > Streptomycetales > Streptomycetaceae > Streptomyces. The sequence goes on from NZ_JAGGOS010000134.1 coordinate 19,264, forward strand.
GTCACGCGCACTGTCCGAGGTGGCCTGAGACATCTCCGGTGCGGCCGCGTCTCGGGTGCTGCCCGAGACGTCTGCGGTGCCGGACGGACACGTCCGCGGTGCCGGCCCGAGACATCTGCGGTGAACCGGCCCGGTCCCCTCTCGGGGGCCGGGCCGTTCGCGCCCCGCCCCGCCCCTACTCCGCCGCGGCCGTGGCGCGGGGGTCCTCCGCCGGGGTGCGGCGGAACATGCGGGTCGCGGTGATCTCGCCGTGGATGTTCTCGCCGTCCGCGCCGGGCTGCGGGAGGCCCGGGCGCAGATGCTCCTCCACGCTGATGTACTTCAGTCCCGCACGCAGGTCGGCGTCGTTGCGCAACCGGATGACCAGCGGGAACTCCGCGAGCGCCGTCGTGTCGAACAGACCGGTCGTGTAGAGGAGCTGGACGCCGAGCGCGTCCGAGACGGCCCGCTGGAGCTCCAGCAGGTACGTGGCGTTGGCGCGGCCGATCGGGTTGTCGAGGAACAGGGTGCCCGCATGGCGGTGCTTGTCACGGCCCCGGTCGTTGGAGCGCAGCGCGGCCATCGTGCAGTAGAGGGCGATGGCGGCGGTGAGGAGCTGGCCGCCGGAGAAGACGTCGCCCATCTGCCCGACCGGGACGCGCTCGGCGCGCAGGACGGCGTCCGGCTTCAGGATCTCGACCGCGATGCCCCGCGGTTCCAGGGCCGCCTGGACGCCCCGCAGCAGCAGGGACATACCGTCCCTGCGCAGGTCGGAGTTCTTCCTTACGGCCGCGCGGGTCGCCTCGTCGACGACCTCGCCGAGCCGCTCGGTGAGCGTGGCCTGGTCCGGCTCCTCGAAGCGGATGCGCAGGAACTCCTGGCCCGACCACTCGCCGAGCCCCTCGGGCAGCCGGGACAGGCGCTGCGCCGAGCGGAGCGTGGTCAGCGCGGACTCCACCAGTCCGCGCAGCCGGTCGACGATCGAGTCGCGGTTGCGCTCCAGCTGCTCCAGCTCGTCGGTGAGGACCCGCAGCCGGGGCGCGAAGGCCTCGGCCCACTTGGCGGCGTGCTCGGGGAGCGCGGCCGCGGGCAGTTCACGGATCTGCTGCCGTGCGGGGGTACGGACCTGCTCGTACCGGTTGGAGTTGGCGTGCCGTACGAGGATGTCGCTCGCCTCGCGCACCGCGGAGTCCGCGGCGGAGAGCTCCGCGGCGCAGGCGCGCAGCGAGCGGCGGGCCTCGGCGGCGGAGTTCCGGGCCTCCTCCAGGGTGCCCGGGTAGGGCTCGGGCCCGTCCTGCTCGTCCTCCGCGTGGTCGCGCAGCAGGTCCCGCAGGAGCGCCGCCGTCTCCTCGAAGCCGCCGGCGGCGTCCTCGGCTGCGCGGTGGGCGCGCAGGAGGCCGGCGTGCGCGGTGCGCGCGGCCTCCAGGGCGTCGGTACGGGCGGCCAGTTCGGTGGTCGCCGTACGGAGCAGGGCCTGGGCCTGCTCGGCGTCGGCGGGGACCAGTTCCTCGGGCAGGTCGGTGTGCGACTCGCCGTCCTCGGGGGCCAGCCGCTCGGCCTCACCGCGGAGCCGGCCGAGCTTCTCGCTCGCCTCGGACGCACGGGTCTCCAGCATCTGGACCAGGGACTCGGCACGGGCGGCGGCGGCCTGGCGCGACGGGCCGTCGGCGCCGTCGGTCGACTCCAGAAGCTGCTCGGCGCGGGTGCGGACCTTGTTGGTGAGGCGGTCGAGCTCGGCGAGGGCGGCGGACTCGTCGCTCTCGGCGCGGGCCTGTTCGGCGCGCAGGTCGGCGCCGACGCCGACCTTCTCGTACAGCTGGGAGGCGGCGCGGTACGCCTCGCGGAGGGTCGGCAGTGCGGTACGGGGGGCGTCGGCGTCCGGCTCGGGGAGCTGGTCGGGGGCGCCGGCGATCTCGGCGCGCTCGGCCCGCAGGGCGCGGGCGGTGCGGTGGGCGTCGTCGGCGGCGCGCTGGGC
>NZ_JAGGOS010000135.1 GCF_018614205.1 Streptomyces sp. ISL-36
GCCGTTCTGGGCGTCCTCGACGAGCTTGGCCATCCGGGCGAGCTGGGTGTCGGCGCCGACGCGGGTGGCCTCGACGACCAGGCGGCCGCCGGCGTTGAGGGTGGCGCCGGTGACGTTGTCGCCGACGGAGACCTCGACGGGGACGGACTCCCCGGTGAGCATCGAGGCGTCGACGGCGGAGGAGCCCTCGGCGACGGTGCCGTCGGTGGCGATCTTCTCGCCCGGGCGGACCAGGAAGCGGTCCCCGACCTGGAGTTCGGCGGTGGGTACGGTGACCTCGCGCCCGTCGCGCAGGACGGTGACCTCCTTGGCGCCCAGCTGCATCAGCGCCTTGAGCGCGGCGCCTGCCTTGCGCTTGGAGCGGGCCTCGAAGTACCGGCCGGCCAGGATGAAGGCGGTGACACCGGCCGCGGCCTCCAGGTAGATGTTCCCGGCGCCGTCGGTGCGGGCGATCGTGAACTCGAAGGGGTGCGTCATGCCCGGCGTACCGGCGGTGCCGAAGAACAGCGCCCACAGCGACCACAGGAACGCGGCGATGGTGCCGACCGAGATCAGGGTGTCCATGGTGGCCGCGCCGTGCCTGGCGTTGGTCCACGCGGCACGGTGGAACGGCCAGGCGGCGTAGACGACGACCGGCGCGGCCAGCGTGAGGCTCAGCCACTGCCAGTACTCGATCTGCAGCGCCGGGATCATCGCCATCGCGATGACGGGGACGGCGAGCGCGACGGCCGTGATCAGCCGCTGCTTCAGCGGCCGCAGCTCCTCGTCGGCCTTCTCCTCGTCCGTGGGGCCCTCGTCGCCGCCGCTGCCCCGGGGGCGCTCGGGCTGGGGTTCGGCGGCGGTGTAGCCGGTGGCCTCCACCGTCGCGATCAGGTCGGCGACCGAGATGCCGGCGTCCGCGTCGAAGGTGACCTTCGCCTTCTCCGTGGCGTAATTGACGGTGGCCTCGACCCCGTCCATACGGTTCAGCTTCTTCTCGATACGGGCCGCGCACGAGGCGCAGGTCATGCCGCCGATGGCGAGCTCGACCTGGGCGGCGCCGGCCGTCGTCGGTGTACTCATGACTGCTGCTCCTCGTTCGTGAGGGGTGATCGTGACGGTCAGGCGCGGCCGATGTAGTCGTAGCCGGCGTCCTCGATGGTCTCCTCGATCAGCTTGTCGTCCGGCTCGGCGGCCGTGTTGACGGTGACCAGGCCCGTGGAGATCTCTACGTGAACCGTGTCGACGGCGTCGAGCTCCCGCAGGGCACCGCTGACGATCGCCTTGCAGTGGCCGCTGTTGACGCCGGCGACCTTGTACGTGGTGCTGTAGGCGGACATGAGCTCCTCCTCCGTATTTGATACCCCCGGGGGGTATCTCGACAGGGACGTTTATACCCCCTCCCCGTATCGGAAAACAACCCCGATCTCAGGACGTCGACAGTGAGCCCTGCCTCAGGGGGTGTTGCCGTTCGGGTGAATGTGGCTGGTGCTCCGTACGTCGGCTCGGGCCCGCGCGCCACGGCGTACAAGATGCGGCGGGTGACTGTGTGGGAGCCGGTGCTGGTGCTGCTGGGGCTGACGGCGGGGGGAATCGCCGGGCTCTACGGCCTCAACGCCCTGTTGGCCGGCAGGCGTGACGTGGTCGATGCGGTGCCCTTCTCGGGCGGGTCCGAGCCGCGCGAGCACGCGCTCTCGCGGTTCCACGTCCGCTGGTACCCCGTCACGATGATCTTCCTCGCGTTCGACATGGAAATGCTCTTCATGTACCCGTGGGTCCGAGTGGTGAGCGAGATGGGTGCTCCGGCGGTCATCGAGATGTTCCTCTTCCTCGGCCTCCTCTTCGCCGCCGTCACCTACGCCTGGCGCGAGGGTGCTCTCCGGTGGACCTGAACCGGGTGCTGCGCCGGGCGGCTACCCGGCGCCCCGCCGTCTTCCTGGTGACTCTCTCCGGGGCTACTGAAGAACGCCTGGCAACAGAGCGGGAACTGCGTCTACGTGGCTGGTCGTCGGCCGACAGCCCGGCCGCGGCGACGCTGCTCGTCGTTGCCGGAAAACCTGACGCGGAGAGCCCGGAGTGGCTCGGTCGGGTCTGGCAGGCGGTGCCTGAGCCGCGGGCGTACGTGACGGTGGATACGGCCGACGAGGCGGAGGCGGCTCTCGACCGCGCACGCCGAGAGCTCGCCATGGGTGAGGAACCCGTCGGGCCCGCGCCAGGAGGGCCGGGCGGCGTTACCCGCCATGGGCGAGCCGGAGGCGAGGGCGACGCTCACCCGACGGACGGCCAGCGGCATCACCCGGGTCCGCACGACGAGCATGCCGGTCATGGCGAGCACGACGACGCCCATGACCACGACGACGCCCATGACCACGACGACGCCCATGACCACGACGACGCCCACGACCGCCACGACGCCCACGACCGCCACGACGCCCACGACCGCCACGGGACTCATGACCACCATGCGGCTCATGACCCCGATGGGGACCACGGCGACCAGGAAGACGGTGATCACCAGGGGCACGGCGACGAGGGCGGCCACCACGGTCATGACGCCCACGCCGGCCACCACACCGGCCATCACGGCGGTGTCGTCGCCGGACGCCCGATGGCCGAGCGGGACGATGACCGGGACGGACTGCGGCTCGACCGGCTGCATCTGAGACTGGGGCCCGCGCTGCCCGACTGGCCGACGGGGCTCGTGCTCGATGTGGCCGTGCAGGGTGACGTGATTCAGCGGGCCGAGACCCTCGTGGTGGCGGCGCCGGCGCGGACGGGCGCCGCCCGCCTCCCCTTCTGGAGCGCGCCCTGGCTGTTCGTGGGCGACGGATCGACCGTGCCGACCGGCGTGGTGGAGCGGCGACGCTGTGCGGCCCACCTGGACAGCCTCGGACGGCTGCTCTCGATCGCCGGCTGGGCACATCAGGCGGGCCGCGCCCGCGCGTTGCGTGACGCGGTGCTGGTGGGTGCCATGGTGACCGATGTCGACGACGACGTACGCCGGTTCGCGCGTCGCGTCCGTTCGTCCCGCCTCCTACGAGGGCTGCTGACCGGGCTGGGGCACCTGTCCGCCGCGCGAGCGGGGGAGCTCGGGGTGACCGGCCCGGCGCTGATCGCCGACGGAGACGTATGGGATCGGCTCCTCGTCTGGCTCGACGAGACGCAGCGCTCGCTCAAGGCCGCGCACGACGGGAGACCCTGGCCGAGCCATGACCTGAACGGGCCGCGCGGTCGCCTCGCAGCGGAACACCCGCCGTCACAGCGCCTTCTGCGGGCCCTGCCCGAGCTCGTGACCGGTGCCGAGTTCGCCTGCGCCCGGCTGATCGTCGCCAGCCTCGACCCGGACCTCGACGAACTGGCACCCACAGCAGTCGCCCATGGCTGAGACCGCGCCCCTGTGGGCCGTCCTCCTCATGCCACTCGCTCTGGTCGTCCTGGCCCTGGCCGCCGCCGGCTTCGACGCCGTCCTCACCTCAGGGCCGTCCGGGGCGCGGCAGGCGTTCGTGGCCCCGCTGTTCGACGTACTGCGCCTCCTCGGTCAGCAGCGGCGCCGTACGGCCGCCTCCGACTCGCTGCTCGGACGTTTGGGGATCGCGTTGGTGCCGGTCGCCGCCGTGCTCGCCGCGGCCGTACTGCCCTGGGGCACCGGCGCGGTCACCGACCCCGTCGTGGGCGTGGTGTGGTTCAACGCGATGGAGGCGCTGGCCTGGGCGGCGGTGTGGTTGGCCGGCTGGGGGCCCAACTCGGCGCTGCCGCTGTTCGGCGGTTACCGCTTCCTCGCGCAGGGCCTCGCGTACGAGCTGCCGCACATGTTCGCGCTGACGACGGCCGCGCTCGGGGCGGAGTCCCTGAGGGTCGGCGACATCGTCGCGGCGCAGCGGGGGCTGTGGTTCGTGGTGTGGATGCCGGCCGCGTTCCTCGTCTACCTGCTCAGCGCTCTGGCGATGTCTTTCTGGGGACCGTTCGGTCATCCGCTGGGCCGGGACGCGGCGGGCGGCGCGGTTGCCGAGTACAGCGGGGCGGACCGGCTCCTGCTCCTGGGCGGGCGGTGGTTGCTGTTCGTTGTGACGGCCGCTTTCAGCGTGCCGTTGTTCCTCGGCGGCGGCCACGGGCCGCTGCTGCCGGCCTGGGCGTGGACGGCGCTCAAGACGGGCGCGGTCCTTGCCGCACTGATCGCCGCACGACGGCTGATGCCGGTACTGCGCATGGAGCGCTACATGGAGGTCGCCTGGATGGTGCTCGTGCCGTTGACGCTTGTGCAGGCGCTGGTCGTCGCCGTCGTCGTACTCGATCGTTAGGGGGCTGCGGTGCTGGACGAAGTCGTCTTCGGCGTACTCGGAGTGCTCGCGGTGGCGAGCGGCGTGATGGTCTTCCGCTTCGACTCGATGGCGCGGGCCACCTACTCGCTGCTCCTGTCGCTGCTGTGCGTGGGCGGCCTGGTGATCCTGCTCGGACTCGACTACCTCGGCGTCGTCACCGTCCTGATGATGACGATCGAGATGGCCATCATGGCCGTGTTCATGGTGATGTTCATGATGAACCCGGCCGGTCTCATGCCGATGTCCATGGTGCACAACAAGAAGGGCGCGGCGATCCTCTGCGCGGTCGTCTTCGCGTTGTTCGTGGCGGGCATCCTCCTCACCCCCTGGCCGAGCCGGGCCGGCACGGCGGACGACGATCCGACGATGGCGCTGGGGGAGTCCCTGATGGGCCCGCACATGCTGACCATGATGACCTTGGGGTTCGCGCTGTTCGCCACGATCGTGGCCACCGTCGTCCTGTCCACGAGTCGCGGCCGTTACGACCGGCTGGGCGACGCCCTCGACGCGCGCCGCGCGAACGATCCCGTACGGGGAGGGGTCGGCCGGTGAACCTGGAACTCTTCCTCGTCGTGGCGGCCGCGCTGTTCAGCGTCGGGCTGTTCGGGGCCCTGACCCAGCAGTCGATCGTGATGCTGATGATGGGGCTCGAGCTGATGCTCGGCGGGGTCATCCTCGCTGCCGCGGCCGTGTGGCACTACATCGCGCCCGCCGCGACCGATGGACAGGTCCTGGTCGTGCTCGCCGTCACCGTCATGGCGGTCGAGATGGCGATCGGGTTCGCCATCGTCACCGCACTCTTCCGCACCCGCGAGGTCGACACCACCGACGAGGCCGCGGAGCTGCGGGGGTGAGCGGGCTGCTGTGGGCGCTGATCGCCGTACCACTCGTCACCGGCGCCGTCCTGGCCGTCTGCGGGAGACGGGCGGACCGTACGGCGCCGGGCATCGCGGTCTCGGCGGCCCTCGTCGACCTCGGCCTCGCCTGCGCCGCGGCCTTCGAACACCCCTCCGCTCAGGCACCGCTCCTGGAGGGCGCGCCGTTCCGGCTGGCCGTGGACGGCCTGTCCGGCCTGATGGTCGTCACGGACACGGCGGTGACGGCGGCGGTCCTGCTTTTCAGCGTCGCCGACATCGGGCCGCGCGAGGCGCGGGCACGGTTCTTCGGCCTCATGCTGCTCTTCAGCGGCGCGATGCTCGTCACCGTCACCGCCACCACCCTGCCCGCCCTGCTGATGAGCTGGGAGGTCATGGGCGCCACCTCCTGGGCCCTCATCGGGTACTGGTGGCAGGACCCGGCACGCGCGACTTCGGCGGACATCGCGTTCCTCACCACCCGTACCGCCGACCTCGGCCTCTACCTGGCGTCCGGCGCGGCCCTTGCCGCCGGCCAGAGCATGGCGTTCGATGGACCGGAGCGGGCGGCGAGCCCGTGGCTGCACGTGCTGACCGCAGGGGTCATTGCCGCGGCGCTGGGTAAGTCGGCCCAACTCCCTTTCAGCTTCTGGTTGTCGCACGCGATGCGGGGCCCCAGCCCGGTTTCGGCGCTGCTGCACTCCGCCACCATGGTCGTCGCGGGCGCCTACCTCCTGCTCCGGTTCGCGCCCCTTCTCGCCGCCTCCGGCTGGGGTGACGACACGGTGGCCTGGACCGGCGCGGTCACGGCGGTCGCGCTCGGCCTGGTCGCGGTCGCGCAGAACGACCTCAAGCAGCTGCTCGCCGCGTCGAGCTGCGCACAGATCGGCTTCATGGTGCTCGCGGCCGGAGTCGGCTCGACCGTGGGAGGGGTGCTCCAGCTCATCGCCCACGCCGCGGCGAAGAGCTTGGCGTTCCTCGTGACCGGCTTCTGGCTCACGCGTCTCGGTACGCAGCAGCTGTCCGGACTGCGCGGCGCCGCCCGTGGAGATCCCGTCTCCGGGGCGGCCTTCACCGTGGCCGCGCTCGCCCTCGCAGGCGTACCGCCACTCGCCCTGTGGGCGTCCAAGGACGTCCTCCTCGCCGGAGCACTCGAAACCGGTCCCGGCCTCTACGCCGCCGGTCTTGTGGGATCCGTGATCTCCGCCGTATACAGCGGCAAAGCCCTCTGGTACGTGTGGCAACCCGCCACCGTGGCGGACCGCCGGCCGCTGGAGCGTCCACCCGCCACCGTGATCCTCCCCTTCAGCAGCCTCGCCCTCGCTTCGCTCGCCCTAGCACTCCTCACGCTGCCCTCGGTACGGGAAGCCGTCGCCCGTACCCTCGGCGCGAGCGGAGAAGTCGTCCCGCATGCATGGGAGTTCGCGGTCAGCGGGGTGCTCGCGCTCACGGCCTCGGCCGCCGCGTGGTGGTGGGGCGACCGCCGGAACCTGGACTCCGCCCGATGGGCACGGCAGTGGCTGGGCCTGGAGGCCGCCGCCCGCCTGCTGCTCGTACGCCCGACGCTGCGGCTCGCGCACGCGCTCGCCGCCTTCGACGACCGGATCCTCGACCGGGCCGTCGACGACCTCGCCCGCGGTGTCCTCCGGTTCGCCACCACCGTCGATCTACGGGCGGAGACGGCGGTGGACGGCACCGTCGAAGAAGTCGCCGCCACGAGCCGGACGCTCGGGCGCCTCGCCCGCCGCCCGCAGACCGGGCAGCTCCACCAGTACCTCGCTCAGGCCGTCGCGGCCTTCACCGTCCTCGCCCTCGTGCTCGTCCTCGTGAGGTGACCGCCGTGCTCACGGCCCTCGTCCTGCTCCCCACCGTCGCCGCCGCGCTGCTGCTCCGCCTCCCGCGCCGCACGCCCCACCACATCGTCCGCGGCACCTGGATCGCCGTCTCCGCGACGGTCCTCGCCCTGGTCGTCGCCGTGTGGGCCGGCTACCGGAACGGCGCCGGCATCCAGTACGAGACCAACGCCCGATGGATCCCCAGCGCCGGCATCGGCTACCACGTCGGAATCGACGGCCTGTCCCTGCCGCTCCTCGCCATGACCGCCGTCCTGTTCCTCGCCTGCTCCCTCTACGCCCTTCGACAGACCGACCGGGTAAGGGAGTTCACGGCGCTCTTCCTCTTCCTGGAGACCACCTGCCTCGGCCTCTTCGCGGCGCTCGACCTGATCCTGTTCTTCGTCTTCTTCGATCTGTCGATCGTCGCGATGTACTTCATCATCGCCGGATGGGGCCAGGCTCCGAACGCCGGCCGTGCGGCGATGAAGTTCTTCCTCTACACCTTCACCGGCTCCCTCGCCCTCCTCCTCGGCTTCATCGGCCTTTACCTCGCCGCTGCCCCCCACACCTTCGACATGGTCGAACTCGGCCGGCAGAACCCCCTCGCCGGCCGCTCCGCCTACGGCGCCGTGGTCCTCCTCGCCATCGGCGTCGGCCTGGCCGTCAAGACCCCAACCGTGCCCTTCCATACCTGGCTGCCGCCCGCCCACACCGAAGCGCCCGCCGAGGGATCGGCCATCCTCGCGGGCGTCCTGCTGAAGATGGGGACGTACGGGTTCCTCCGCATCGCGATGCCGCTGCTGCCCGAGGCGTGGCGCTCGTACGCGCTCGTCTTCGTCGTCGTCGGCCTGGTCTCCGTCTTGTACGGAGCACTCGTCGCCCTCGCCCAGACCCAGTTCAAGCGCATGATCGCCTACACGTCCGTCAACCACATGGGCTACATCCTGCTCGCGATCGGCGCCGCCGCCTCCCTCGCCTCCGACACGGCCGACGCGCGCCGCCTCGCCGTCACCGGAGCGACGTACCAGATGGTGAGCCACGGCCTGCTCACCGGCGCCCTGTTCCTCCTCGCGGGCGTCCTCTACGAACGTGGCCGTACGTACGACATGGCCGCGTACTCCGGAATCGCCACCCGGGCGCCCGTGTTCGCCGCCCTGACCGGCGTCGCGGTGTTCGCCTCGCTCGGGCTTCCCGGTTTCTCCGGCTTCATCGCGGAGTTCCAGATCCTCGCCGGGAGCCTCGGGCCCAGGCCCGTCGCGACCGGACTCGCGACGCTCGGCATTCTGCTGACGGCAGCCCTGCTGCTACGAGCCCTGCAACGCATGTTCCTTGGACGGCTGCGACTGCCGGACGCCCCCGGCAGCGCCCGTCCCTTCGCCGACATCCGCGCCCATGAGGGCCTCGCCATCGTCCCCCTGCTCGCCCTCGCTGTCGTCCTCGGCCTCGCGCCCCGCTTCCTCCTCGACGTCATCGAGCCCGCCTCGCGCCGGGTACTGGACCTGCTCGCCCGATGACCGAGATGACCGGCATGGACGAGAACCCGCTCGACCTCCTCCCCGAAGTGCTCCTCGGCGCCTCCGCGGTGCTCGGCCTGCTCCTCGGAGCCTGGCTGCCCCGCCACCGGCAGTGGATCGTGCCCGCGCTCGCCGCGGTCGCGTGCACCGCGGGCATCGTGGCGGCGGCGGTCGCGGCCACGGACGGCCCGATGACGGCGTTCGACGGAGCCTTCGCGATCGACCCCGTCACGTCCACCGTCCGTATCGTCGTCCTCGCCGGCACCCTCGTCGTGCTCGCCCTCGGCTTCGTGCCCTTTCGGGGGCACGCGCGCGAGAGCGAGTTCCACGTCCTGGTCCCACTCGCTTCACTCGGCGCCCTGATGCTCGCGGGGTCCCAGGACCTGCTGCTGCTCGCCGCCGCCTACCTGCTCGCGAGCGTCCCGGCGTACGCCCTCGCGGGCTTCCGCAAGGACGGACCGGGGACCGAAGCGGCCCTGAAGTTCTACATCGTCGGCGCGCTGCTCGGCGTCGTCCTCCTCACCGGGATCACCCTGCTCTACGCCGCCGGCCGCGCCACCGCCTACCCGGCGCTCACCGAGGCACTGCCCGCCGCGCCGGAACCGCTCGTCGCCGTCGGCGTCGTGGGCGTACTCGCCGGCCTGCTGTTCAAGGCCGGGGGAGTGCCCGGCCACTTCTGGGTGCCCGACGCTGTACAGGGCACTTCGCCGCCCGTGGCCGCCCTCCTCACCACCATCCCCAAGATCGCCGCGCTCGCCGCCCTGTACCGCCTCGTCGCCGAGCCCCTCGCCGACACCGGCGTACCGGTACCCGAACTCGTCGCCGTGCTCGCCGCAGCCTCCATGACCCTCGGCAACCTCGCCGCCTTCTTCCAGAGCGACGTGCGGCGCCTTCTCGCCTACTCGACCATCAGCCAGGTCGGCTACTTGCTCATGCCCGTCGCAGCGGCCCAGGACAGCGACCTCGCACGAGAGGCGCTCCTCTATTACCTCGCCGCCTACGCAGTCACCAATCTCGGGGCCTTCGCCGTCGTCTGCGCCCTGCAGGAGCTGCGGACCGTCGACGCGTACAGAGGTCTCCTGCGCCGTCGCCCCGCGCTCGTGTTCAGCCTCGTCGTCTGCCTCCTGGGCCTGGTCGGCACCCCGCCGACGGCGGTCTTCCTCGGCAAGGTGGAGGTCTTCACCGCGGCCGCCGACGCCGGACTCGGCTGGCTCACCGTCACCGCCGCCGTCAACACCGTCGCCTCCCTCTTCTACTACCTGCGCTGGATCCGCCCCGCCGCCTCCCCGACGGGCGCACCTGAACACCTTCACACCCAGCCGCTCGCGGAGGTGGTCGCGTACGGCACCGCGGCAGCATCCGTCGTCCTCGGCATCGCCGGCGGCCTCGTCCTCGCGTCCGTGTGACCCGATACGGAGCACCCCTACGGAGGCCGCCGGACGGGGGAGGCTCCAGGGTGCGTCAGTGACGTGTGGCCGCGCGCCGGAAACCCCAGCGGCCCGACGCCACTCGATCCCCGGACTCCGCAACCAGCTCGCCGGCCGCAAGAAGTAGGCGCCCCGCCACCCAGGCGTTTCTGTCGTCAATCCGGCACCCTGGGGAGCCCCACGTCTGGGATGATCGCCGTACCCGTCCCGGCGGAACTCCCCCGTGCCGCCGGGACGGGCCTTGCCAACGGGTCTCCTGGTCGCCGCCGTGCGATACACGCCACCTTGGCGGATTGCCGCCGTAGCGCTACCGTCTCGGGCGACAGGACGACGGCATCGACGGAAGCCCGGTGAAAGTCCGGCACGGTCGCGCCACTGTGTACCGCTCGGCGAGCCTTCCCCCGCAGGGGGTGGCGAGCTGCGGTGAGTCAGACCCGTACGCCGTCGTCGCGTGCTCCAACGAACGGGACGCGAGTTCCCAAGGAGGCAACGCCATGGCGCAGTCCGCCATCGCCCCACTGCCCGCATCTTCCGACACGTCCACGCAGGCGCCGCTGCCCGTGAGGGCGGTCCTGCCCTGGGCGGCGTTCTTCGGCGTTCTCATGCTCGTGCTGCTCTACTTCGTCGGCACTGAGCAGGGCGCTCTTTCCGTCTTCTCCGGCGAGACGGTGCACGAGTTCGTGCACGACGGTCGCCACCTGCTCGGCTTTCCCTGCCACTGAGACGTGAGCACATGAACTCGACAACCGTGCGCACCCTCCTGGTGCGCGGCATGTTCGCCGGTGCTGTGGCGGGCCTGCTCGCCTCCGTCGTCGCGTACGTCATCGGCAACCCGTCCGTCGACGCCGCCATCGCCTACGAGGCGGCACACAGCACCGAAGCCGGCCACGAGATGTTCAGCCGGGCCCAGCAGTCGACCATCGGTCTCGCGACCGCGATGACGGTGTTCGGCACGGCCATCGGTGGCATCGGCTCGCTGGCCTTCTGCTTCGCGTACGGCAGGATCGGGCGCTTCGGCGCCCGGGCGACTACGGCGCTCATCGCCGTGGGGCTGTTCGCCACCACCTACCTGGTGCCGTTCCTGAAGTACCCGGCCAACCCGCCCGCGACGAGCGATCCCGCCACGCTGAACCAGCGCACCACGCTGTTCTTTCTGATGATCGCCCTGAGCGTGCTGCTGGGCATCGCCGCCGTGATGCTCGGACGGACCCTCGCCCCGCGCTGGGGTACCGGGAACGCCGCCGTCGCCGCCGTGGCGGCGTTCGTCGCCATCCTCGCTGCGGCCATGGTGTTCCTGCCGACGGTCGACGAGACGCCGGCGGACTTCCCGGCGAACGTGCTGTGGCAGTTCCGGCTGGGAGCGATCGGTACGCAGATCGCTCTGTGGGCGGCGTTCGCCCTGGTCTACGGACGCCTGGCCGAGCGCGTCCTCGAGCCGCGCCCCGCATTCGGGGCCGGTTCCGCCGCGGGACAAACCGCGACAGCGGCTCACTGACGTTCCGTACGGAGCGTCCCATACGGGAGGGGCTTGCCGGGGGCGCGCCCGGCAAGCCCCTCCCGTTTCAGTTTGCGGCCGACATTCCGTGGTCCGACGCCGCCAGGCCGCGCCGCAGTTCCTCTTCGGACACGTCCTTCAAGTGGGTCAGGAACACCCACAGGTGGCCATAGGGATCGCGCAGGATCGCCGTACGGTCGCCGTGGAACTGGTCGGCGGGCGGATGGATCAGCTCGGCGCCCGCTGTCACGGCCCGTTCCACCATCTCGTCCACGTCCGGGACGAACACGTGCAGGGCGACCGAGGTGCCGTTCAGCGCGGCCGGGGCGGTGAACGGGCCTTCCGAGACGTCGCCGAGCATCAGCACGGACTCGCCGATCCTGATCTCGGCGTGCATCACCCCGCCCTGCGGATGGGCGAGCCGGAACTCCTCCACCGCCCCGAAGGCGACGGCATAGAACGCGATCGCCGACTCGGCGTCGGAGACCATGATGTGCGGCACCACGGACCGCTGGTAGCGCTCGGGAACGCGTGTCGAGGACGATGCCTCGGCCTGAGAGTCGGAGATGGACGAGGACGTGGGCTGCGTGATCTCTGTCATGGCTCCGACCGTAGAACCTCAACCTTGCTTGAGATCAACCCCTTGCGGAGGAACGTCAAAGCGGCTCTCCACTGCCTTCGCTTGTGACCGGCTCCAGGCGCAGGTTCCACCGGCCCGACCGGCCGCTGAGCTGGACGACGGCCAGCGGAAGGACGTCCACCCGCCAGAATGAGGAGGGCGGTGCGGACAGGGCGCAAACCACAGCGGCCCGTGCCACAGCCTGGTCGACCACGGCGGTGACCCGACCCGCGTCGGCGGGGAGCGTGTCGAGCCAGGTCGCCGTCCGGCGGCAGAGGGTGGCCACGGACTCGCCGCCGTGGGGGGCGGCCTCCGGGTCGGCCAGCCAGGCGGCGAGTCCCGAGGGGTCGGCGGCTGCGACCTCGGCGAGGGTCTGGCTGTTCCAGCTCCCCGTGTCGAGATCCCGCAGCGCGGGCTCCACCGCCACGGATTCCCAGCCCAGCGCCGACGCGGTCTGGCGGCACCGCGCGGACGGCGCCATGAGCAAGGTAGCTGCCGCGGGCAGCCGACCGGCCATTGCACGTACCTGCCGGAGGGTCCGCTCGCCGAACGGCGTCTCGACTTCTGACGGGTCCCCGAAGCGCACCTCGCGCCCCACCGGCGCGGCGGCGGCGCACACCAGCGTGAGTCGGACGGTCATGCAGCATCCTTGGCGAGGTTGTCACGATGTCGTCAGTTTCGACGACGGCTCATCGTAGGTCGTTCCTACGGCGAGGTAGCCAGCGATCCGGGATGAGATTCGGGGCCGCCGAGTGCGATCCCTTGGCCAGTGCACTCGGCACCGTGCACATACCACTGATGGCCCGGCTCGCTCTCTTGGTCGCCCTGCGGTGGATGCAGCTTCTGGTGGTTGCAGCTTCCTCCCTCCTCCTGTGGAGTCCTCTGCGGCTGCTTTCCCCGGAGTCCTGCCTCGGCGGCGGGGTCTGGGCGCCGTTGGTTTTCGTTGTCCTTTTTGCGCTCTCCACGCTTGCCTCCTTTCCGGAGCCGGTGCTCAACGCGGCGGCCGGAGCGCTGTTCCAAGCGGTGAAACTCGCCGCAGCGTTCTCCGGGGTGCGGCTCAGCGCATTCACGGCGGCGACGGCAGTCGGTGTTCTGCCTGGCACCGCCGTCGTACGTGGTCGCCGGCGCCTCGGCTTCGTCGCCCACGTCGCCGGCTTTCGTGATCTCGACCGCGGCCATGGTCGCCATGACCGCGGCCACGCTCGTCCCGCTTTGGCGATCTCGGCACCGCGAGCGCGTCCCGAAGGCCGTCGAGACCGCTTGATCCCAGAGGAAGCGGACATCGCGATCCAGCTACTTGCCGTGAGCAGAAATTTCGGGCTGGGTGAGGGCCGTGGCCGAGGCGCGGCGTATGCGGTGGTGATACATCCGGCCTGCGGTGTTCCAGTCCTGCGGGGTCTGCCTTGCGATGGCGTAGCTGGCCTTCTTCAGCAGGTTGAGCAGCCCAGCCACGGCGCGAGAGCGATCCGTCGGAAGAAGGGTGTCTGCTTTGGCGTCGCTGTCATGAACAGAGGTCGTTTGGGTGACGGTTCTGTCGGCACTCGCGACCACCTCGCGTAGCGTCGTTACCAGAAGGGCTTCCTGCCGCTCCACCGGTCGCGGTGCAAAGGGGTGCTGGATGTCGATGACGAGTCGGCGCGATCTGCTGGCGCGATCTGCGGGCGCGGTGGCGGTCACCCTCGTGCCCAGCTCCTGCGCGGCAGGGGTGGGCGCACCACGGGCGCGGCCGGTCACTACGGTCGACGGGCGCGTGGACTGGGACGCCTTGCGGGCGCAGTTTCGTCTGGAGCCGGGATGGGCGAACCTCGCGTTGTTCTACCTGGCCTCGCATCCGAAGGTGGTGCGGGACGCGGTGGATCATCTGAGCGCACAGGTCGACGCCAATCCTCTGGCCGCGCCCGGGGGGATGGCGCTGCCCGACGGTCCGACCGGATGGCTCCGGGTACGCCAGGCGCTCGCGGCCTATCTGGGAGGCCGGGCGGAGGACATCGCGATGACGGCGAGCACGAGTATCGGGCTGGGTGTCGTCTACAACGGCGTCGTGACCCGTCCGGGCCAAGAGTTCCTGTTGACGGAGCACGACCACATCTCCCATCGCACCGCCGCCCGGTTGGCCGCCGAGAAGCATGGCAACAGGGTGCGGCTGGTCTCCTGGTTCGCCGATCCGGCCACCGCGACGGCGGACGGCATCGCAGTGGCGGTCGGCGAGGCGATACGCCCCAACACGAGAGTCGTGGGGATCACCTGGGTGCAGTCCAGTACGGGGCTTCGGATGCCGGTGCGTGCGGTGGCCGAGGTGGTGCGCCGGGTCAATGAAGGGCGCGGTCCTGCCGACCGGTGCCTGCTGGTCGTCGACGGCGTCCACGGGCTGGCGGCAGTTGATGAGGATGCCGCCGGCCTGGGCGCGGACGTGGTGATCGCCGGAACGCACAAATGGCTGTTCGGTCCGAGGGGAACGGGGCTGGTCTGGGTGGCGCCGGACGTCCTGGAGCAGCTGCGGCCCACGTTCGTGAGCTTCATCAGTGGCGGGGGAGCAGCGTCCCTGTCGCCCGGCGGGTTTCTGGCGTTCGAGCATGCCTTCGCCCTGCCGGTGGCGGTGGCGCTGCATGAGCAGCTGGGCCGAGCACGCGTCGCCACCCGCATCACACAGCTGTCGACCCGGGTGAAACAAGGACTGAGCCGCATCCGCGGGGTCACCGTGCACACTCCTGCCGACGCGGAACTGTCAGCGGGCATCACCTGTTTCAGTGTGGCAGGCCACACCCATCAGCAGGTCGTCGACCACGCCGCCGCCCACCGCGTGCGGCTGTCCACCTCGACCTACACCCGCATCGGCACCGCCGTCATCAACACTCCGGCAGAGATCGACACCGCACTCAACAGCCTGGCAGATCTCACCCGCTGAAAGCCGTTCCGTCCTTTCCCGGGGGCGTGGCTGGGGCGTTCGGCACGGGGCCTGCTCGGTGGTGTCGGTGCAGGCCCAGAGGGTGTGGGTGATCCCGCCGACCTGGGCCTGGGAGAGCGGCTTCCGTCGGGCGATGTCGGCGACGACGGCATCCGCCGAGGAGGCCGGAGCCCGGTGGGCGAGCAGCAGCGGCTCGAGCTGGGCACGCAGCCTGGCCACGTGCGCGGCTCGTTGCCCGACGACGTGCGGTTGTACGTCCTCGTGCGGGAGAAGCGGGGCCGCGCCTGGAGCGCCGAGCTCCAGTTCGCCGATGACCCCACGCTGGAGGACCTGGTCGTCGACGCGCTGTTCGTAGACGTATAGGGGCAGGCAGAGGGTCCCGTACGAGGATTTCGCGTCGGAGTCACCGTGCCAACTGGCCTGCGGCGCCGCGAGGTTACGACGAGTATAGGAGGCGGGCGAGGTGGTGGGGGCGTCGGGGCAGCGCGCGTGCGTGAGCCGGCTTCATGCCGTCGTACGGCCGGCAGATCACCGCCGCTCAGGTTGCCGGCGAGAGCTTCGTTGTAGCGCACGCCCGGAACGGCCGAAGGCGCGGTCCGGCTGGGGGCGCGGAGGGAGTGGGGGTCACGTGGTGCTCCGTGGTCAGGGCATGGCCGGGGGGGGGGTGCCCCTATGTGTTTGGTCAAGGTCCAAGGCCAGTAGGTTCGTGCGGTCGAGGGCGGGCTGAGCCGTAGGAGTGTGCATGAGTGATAGCCAGGTCACGATCAAGCTCACGAGTGACGAGGCGCTGGTGCTGTGGCACTGGCTGGAGAGGCTCCAGATGACGGACCTCAGCCGCGTTGTCGACGATCCTGCGGTCTGGGCGCCGATCCATCGGATCGCCGGAACACTGGACAAGGCACTTCCTGAACTGTTCGCCTCCGACTATGACCAGCGGATTGGGGCCGCTCGACAGCGGCTTCGACCGGAAGACTGACCGACCGGCCTGAACCTCACCTCGCCCCCGCAGGTTGGGGTTCGTAGAAGGTTCCGTCGCGGAGCATCGCGAAGAGGACGTCGGCCCGGCGTCTCGCGAGGCAGAGCAGGGCCTGGGTGTGGTGCTTGCCCTGGGCGATCTTCTTGTCGTAGTAGGCCCGCGACGCTGGGTCGCCCAAGGCGGCGAACGCGGAGAGGAAGAAGGCGCGTTTGAGCTGCTTGTTCCCTCTCCTGGAGGGCTGTTCGCCGCGGATCGAGGAACCCGAGCTCCGGGTCGCAGGGGCGAGCCCGGCGTAGGCGGCGAGGTGGCCGGCGGTCGGGAAGGTGCTGCCGTCGCCGACCTCGATCAGGATCCTGGCTCCGGTCCTGACGCCGATGCCCGGCATCGACGTCAGGACCTTGGAAAGAGGGTGGTCCTCCAGGAGTTCCTCGATCCGCCCGGCCAGCAGCTTGCGCTGATCGAGCACGGCGGCGAGCGATCCGGCCAGGCTCGGGACGATCAGCGCGGCCGCCTCGGTCCCCGGAACGGTGACGGTCTGCTCGTCCAGGGCGGCGAAGATCTCCTCGACCAGGCGCTCGGCCATCCTCGGCGCCTTCGGCCGCAGCAGGGTGACCAGCCGTCGGCGTCCGGCTTTGCGGATCTGGGCCGGTGACCCGAATCGTTCCAGCAGCGTGAGGACGGCCGGGTGCTGCAACCGCGGCCCCAGCACGCGTTCCAGGGATGGGTGGATCTGGGTGAGCAGGACGTGCAGCCGGTTCGCGAGCCGGGTGGCCTCGCCGGCCAGGTCGTCGTCGAACCCGACGATCATCTCCAGCTCGGCGATCGTCTCGTCCTCGCCGTCGATCGCCCTCAGCGTGTGAGGCATCGCTCGGGCCGCGTCCGCGATGATGAACGCGTCCTTCGCGTCGGTCTTCGCCTCGCCCGGGTAGAGGTCGGCGATCCGCCGCATCGTCAGGCCCGGCAGGTAGGCGACCGGACAGCCCATGCCCCGGGCGACGGCCAGCGGCAGGGTACCGATCGAGGCCGGCTGGTCGACCACGACCAGCACGGTTCCGTGCTTGGCCTGGAGCTTCGCGAACAGCTCGCGGAGCTTCGGCTCGGTGTTGGGCAGCCGCTTGTCGAACGCCTTCTTCCCGGCCGGGGTGACGGCGGTGGCGTGGTGTTCGCCCTTGCCGACGTCCAGGCCGAGGAAGAAGGCGATGTCGCCGGTGTCGATCACGTGCAGGCCCCTCCATCACGCTTTCGTCCGGCCTTGCCAGGGCACCGAGCTGCCACATCCACGTTACGGAGAGCTCTTCCGGCCTGGGTGAAGCCGGTGCTCAAGCCCCTCATCAGCGGTCCGTCGATGCCTCCGGACCCGGTGACACCACCCCCCGGATCATGAACAACA
>NZ_JAGGOS010000136.1 GCF_018614205.1 Streptomyces sp. ISL-36
GGCGCGCCGCCGCCCTCGCCCGCCCCACCATTGCCGCCCCCGTCTGCGTCGCCGTTGGTGATCCCGTAGAGGAAGCGGGAGGCGCGGGAGAGCACCGCGTCCGGCCGGTGGCCCTCGGAGGCGTACGCGCGCAGGGCGATCCGGAGCTGTCCCATGAGTCCGGCGGCGCGGACGTCGTGGCCCTGGACGTCGCCGATGACCAGGGCGATGCGCCGGCCGGGGAGCTGGATCATGTCGTACCAGTCGCCGCCGACCTGCAGTCCGCCGCCGGTGGGGACGTACCGGGCGGCGACGTGGAGGCCGGGGATGCCGGGGCCGAGGACCGGCATCATCGTGCGCTGCAGGCCGAGCGAGAGCTCGCGCTCGGACTCGGCGACGCCGGCCCGGGCGAGGGCCTGGGCGAGCATCCGGGCGACCGTGGTGAGGACGGAGCGCTCGTCGGGCGTGAAGGCGACGGGGTGCTTGAAGGCGGCCATCCAGGCGCCCATGGTGCGGCCGGCGACGATGAGGGGGAGGTAGGCCCAGGACTGTCTGCCGAATCGTTGCGCCAGCGGCCAGGTCACCGGGAAGCGGCGCAGGTACTCCTCCGGCGTCGGCAGGTAGATCGCCCGCCCGGTCCGTACGACCTCGGCCGCCGGATAGTCGGTGTCCAGGGACATCGAGCTGAAGGGGCCCTCGTCGCCCGCGTTGTGCCCGTGGTGGCCGATGACCGTCAGCCGGTCGCCCGCCGCGCCGAAGACGGCGAGCCCGTCCGGCGAGAAGCCCGGCATGGAGAGCGAGGCGGCGACCCGCAGCACCTCGGCGGTCGACCGGGCCTCGGCGAGCGCCCGGCCCGCGTCGAGCAGGAACGCCTCGCGCGAACGGCGCCAGTCGCCGGTGACGGGGGTGCGGGCGGCGGTGCCGGGCTGGGGTTCGGCGACCTCCTGGAGGGTGCCGACGAGCTGGTAGTCGTCGCCCTCGATGAGCGGCTTGGACCTGCTCCGTACGGTACGGATCACCCGGCCCTGGCCGTCCATGATCCGCAGTCGGGCCTCGGCGAGGGTCCCCTCCGCCACGGCGAGGTTCACCACCCCGTCGATCTCGTTCCAGTCGACCGGATGGAACCGGGAGCGTACGGCCGCCTCGGTGAGCCGGGCGGGCTCGGCGGGCAGCCCGAGGAGCCGGGCCGCCTCGGCGTCGAGCGTGACGATCCCGGACGCGTTGTCCCAGCGCCACAGGCCTGTCGCGATCGCGGCCAGGACGTCCTCGGTGCGCATTGCCCTACTTTATGAATATCGGACACCAGGTCGCCACTGAGCGTATTCGAAAAGGGATCTTGGCTCGCCCGGTACCCTTGACGGGCTTAGATATATCTAGGCTCTCCACCGATTCCGAAGACTGGATGAACGACGATGCATCGGTACAGGTCCCACACCTGCGGCGAGCTCCGCGCCTCTGACGTCGGCACCGACGTCCGGCTGAGCGGCTGGCTGCACAATCGGCGCGACCTGGGCGGCATCCTCTTCATCGATCTGCGCGACCACTACGGCATCACGCAGCTCGTCGCGCGGCCGGGTACCGCGGCCGCCGAGGCGCTCGACAAGCTGACGAAGGAGACCGTCGTCCGGGTGGACGGCAAGGTCGTCTCGCGTGGCGCGGAGAACATCAACCCGGAGCTGGCCACCGGTGAGATCGAGATCGAGGTGACCGAGGTCGAGGTCCTGGGCGCCTCGAAGCAGATCCCGTTCACCATCAACACCGACGACGGTGTGAACGAGGAGCGGCGTCTGGAGTACCGCTTCCTCGACCTGCGCCGCGAGCGCATGCACCGCAACATCATGCTGCGCTCGGCCGTCATCGCCGCCATCCGCTCCAAGATGGTGGCCCTCGGCTTCAACGAGATGGCGACGCCGATCCTGGCCGCGACCTCCCCCGAGGGCGCCCGTGACTTCGTCGTCCCGTCCCGGCTGAACCCGGGCAAGTTCTACGCGCTGCCGCAGGCGCCGCAGCAGTTCAAGCAGCTGCTGATGATCTCCGGCTTCGACCGGTACTTCCAGATCGCGCCCTGCTTCCGCGACGAGGACGCCCGTGCCGACCGTTCGCCGGGCGAGTTCTACCAGCTCGACGTCGAGATGAGCTTCGTCGAGCAGGAGGACGTCTTCCAGCCGATCGAGAAGCTCATGACGGAGATCTTCGAGGAGTTCGGCGGCGGCCGTCACGTCACGTCGCCGTTCCCGCGGATCCCGTTCCGCGAGTCGATGCTCAAGTACGGCAACGACAAGCCGGACCTCCGCACCGACCTGGAGCTCGTCGACATCTCGGACGTCTTCGAGAACTCCGAGTTCAAGGCCTTCGCCGGCAAGCACGTCCGCGCCCTGGCGGTCCCGAACACCGGTGACCAGCCCCGCAAGTTCTTCGACTCGCTCGGCGACTTCGCCGTCTCGCTCGGCGCCAAGGGCCTGGCCTGGGTGCGCGTCGGCGAGGGCGGCGCCCTCACCGGCCCGATCGCCAAGTTCCTCACCGAGGAGAACGTCAAGGTCCTCACCGAGCGCCTGGGCCTGCAGGCCGGCCAC
Source organism: Streptomyces sp. ISL-36 (assembly GCF_018614205.1). Classification (GTDB taxonomy): domain Bacteria; phylum Actinomycetota; class Actinomycetes; order Streptomycetales; family Streptomycetaceae; genus Streptomyces. Next base: position 2,553 of record NZ_JAGGOS010000136.1, read on the forward strand.
GCCGTCTTCTTCGGCGCGGGCGAGTTCGACGAGGTCTCCAAGATCATGGGCCCGGTCCGGGTCGAGGCCGCCAAGCGCGCGGGCCGGTTCGAGGAGAACGTCTTCCGGTTCGCCTGGATCGTCGACTTCCCGATGTACGAGAAGGACGAGGAGACCGGCAAGATCGACTTCTCGCACAACCCCTTCTCGATGCCGCAGGGCGGCCTGGAGGCCCTGGAGACCCAGGACCCGCTGGACATCCTCGGCTGGCAGTACGACATCGTCTGCAACGGCATCGAGCTGTCCTCCGGCGCGATCCGGAACCACGAGCCCGAGATCATGTTCAAGGCCTTCGAGATCGCGGGCTACTCGCGCGAGACCGTCGAGCACGAGTTCGCGGGCATGCTCCGCGCCTTCGAGTACGGCGCCCCGCCGCACGGCGGCATCGCCCCGGGCGTGGACCGCATCGTGATGCTTCTGGCCGACGAGCCGAACATCCGCGAGACGATCGCCTTCCCGCTCAACGGCAACGCCCAGGACCTCCTGATGGGCGCTCCGACGGAACTGGACGAGGCCCGCCTGAAGGAGCTGAACATCCAGCTGCGCAAGCCGGTCGAGAAGAAGGTCGTGGACGACCGCCCGGTCACCGAGGCCGTCCACCCGGACGCGGCGCGGTAAGCCTCAGGGGTGTGTGAAGGGCCCGGGCCCGTCTTCGGACGGCCCCGGGCCCTTCGCCGTGTGGGTAGCTGACGTTCCAGCCAGGCGACGACTCCGGGGGCGAGGTGTTCGGCGTCCGTGACGGAGAGGAGGAGGCGTGGGTCCTCCCGGCGGAGGCCGGTGAGGACGCCGATGGCGGTCTGGAGGAGATCGGGGTGGGGTAGGCGGGCCGCGGTGTCGCGCGGAGCCCGCGGGTCCCATGGCCAACGCACTCCACCACGCGGCAGCCCCTCGTAGCGGTTCACAGCCCAGCTCGGGGAGGCGCCCAGGTGTGTCACCCATGGAGGTGAAGGCCTTGGATCTGCACCTCTCGGGCCTATGGCATATGCCAGGCTCGCGGTCATGGCGACTGCGACGAACCCGGCCGTGGAGGCAGGCGAACACGTACCGTGGAAGGCACCACCGATCTGGGAGGAGTCTGCCGTGAGCGTCCTGACACAGGAGGGCTTCGAAGAACTGGCCCGCCTTGGCGAACGCGTGGACGAGTCTCTGCGTCTGGAGTGCATCGACGGCAAGATCGGGGAGAAGGCTGTGCCGGACGGCGACCACGGGCGGATCATCGAGTGGCTCACGCGACTGTGCATCCAGACCGACGCGGGATGGTGGCTTTACCCCGACCAAGGGCTGAGGATCGAGAAGTACAGGAAGGGCAACGCGCGCCCCGACGGCTGCCTCGCGCCCAGTGGCACATTCGTCGGCCAGGGCGAGTGGGCCAGTGCCGACGGCGTCCTCATGGTCGTCGAGGTCACCTCGGGCGACTCCGACACCGGCCGCCGCGATCGCGTGGAGAAACCGCGCGCCTACGCCGAGACCGAGATCCCCGTCTACCTCCTGATCGACAGGACCGCCGGCGAGGTCAAGGTCCACTCCCAACCTGACGGCGAACGTTACGAGTTGGTGGCGACGGTGCCGATCGGCAAGACGGTCACTCTCCCGGACCCGGTCGGCATGGACCTGGACACGGAACCGCTGAAGAACTGGGTGCACTGAGGGGGCGCCGGGGTGCACTCGGGTCTCGGGCCCTTGCCACAGATCAAGGAAGCCGGGGTACGAGCGACAACCATGCTCGGAGGTCTTGGGCCACAGGGTGGTCTCCGCTCAGCAGAGGCTGAATCGGAATCAACGGGATCAGCATGTTCTCACGTGATCCGTCTCTCATCGGAGTGGGTACTCGACTGCATCCTGCCGACGCTGAGATCTCGCAATTGCTCCCAGTGGTCCGATGGGACGGAAGGTGCGGGGGTCGCATGGACGTGCTGCTCCAGCTCCGCCATGGGCCGGTTGGTGATGTCGTACCCATCGGCTCCATCGTCGGCTGCAGTCGAAGAGCAGTCAGCAGAAGAAGATTCCTGCGCGCTTTCCAAGGCTGCCCTGCCAATTCAGGACTCTCGTGTGACGACTCGTCATCCTGGCTCAGTCATCAGGGAATTTGCTCACGACCGTGGCTCCAGATCGAGCGATACCAACACGGATCCCTCGCGGAGACCGGCGAGTGGACCACCCGACAAGTGCACTCTGGCGTTGTGCGGGGGATCGAAGAATTCCACTTGTCGGTTGTATCGCTCGATCTGATTCAGAGTGAGCTGCGGGACGGATTGTTCTAGCGTTTCCTCCTCCGCGACGAAGATCTGACCGACTCGCGCGATGCCGCCGATGCATCGGACGATGCAGACGCCACCGTCACTGTCCTCAAATTCGATCGAGTAAATCTGGAGCCTACTGTTGACCGGCATATCTGTATGCCTCCTTGAGGAATTGGGTCACCTGGTCGCTGGTCAGTTTGGGGATGCCGGCGGCCCGAGCTCGTCAGCTCCGTCCTGCGGCCCGCCGCGTCGTACGACCATGCGCTCAGCGCCCCGCCCGGCGTCGTCCGGCCCGTTCGGCGGCCCGCCTTGTCGTGGGTGAAGGAGAGCGTACGGCCGTTCACCGTCGTCCCGACTGCAATCGCATTGGCCGGAAACGGCTGTGGCCGCCGGCCCTGAGAGGGGCGGCGGCCACAGCCGTACGCGGATCGAGGACGGTCAGTCCTTCTTCGGCTCCTCCAGGCGCGGGAAGAGCACCGCGCCCTTCGTCACCGTCGAGCCCGCCGGGAGGCGGCCCCACTCGCCGGCCGCGGCGAGGGGCTGGGCCGCGAGGGCGCCCAGGCCGGCCTCGGCGCCGAGGGAGTCCCAGAGCTTCTGGGAGGTCTCCGGCATGATCGGGTTGAGCAGGACCGCCACCGCGCGCAGCGACTCGGCGGCCGTGTAGAGGATCGTCGCCAGGCGGGCCCGGCCCGCCTCGGACTCGTCCTTGGCGACCTTCCAGGGCTCCTGCTCCGTGATGTAGCCGTTGACCTGCTTCACGAAGTCGAAGATCGCCAGGATGCCGCCCTGGAAGTCCAGCTCCTCGCCGATCTTCCGGTCGGCCTCCACGACCGCCTTGGCCAGGCCCTCGTGGATCGCCGTCTCCGCGTCGCCGTCGGCCGTCGCGGCCGGCAGGGCGCCGTCGAAGTACTTGCCGACCATGGCCGCCACGCGCGAGGCGAGGTTGCCGTAGTCGTTGGCGAGCTCGGAGGTGTAGCGGGCGGTGAAGTCCTCCCAGGAGAACGAGCCGTCCTGGCCGAACGCGATCGCCCGCAGGAAGTACCAGCGGTACGCGTCCACGCCGAAGTGCGAGGTCAGGTCCTGCGGCTTGATGCCGGTCAGGTTCGACTTCGACATCTTCTCGCCGCCGACCATCAGCCAGCCGTTGGCCGCGACCTTGCCGGGCACCGGCAGGCCCTGCGCCATCAGCATCGCCGGCCAGATGATCGCGTGGAAGCGCAGGATGTCCTTGCCGATGAGGTGCACGTTCGCCGGGAACGTCTCGTCGAACTTCGCCTGGTCGGAGCCGTAGCCGACGGCCGTCGCGTAGTTCAGGAGCGCGTCGATCCACACGTAGATGACGTGCTTGTCGTCCCACGGGACCGGGACGCCCCAGTCGAAGGTCGAGCGCGAGATCGAGAGGTCCTCAAGGCCCTGCTTGACGAAGTTCATGACCTCGTTGCGGGCCGACTCCGGCTGGACGAAGCCCGGGTTGGACTCGTAGAACTCGAGGAGCTTCGGGCCGTACTCGCTCAGCTTGAAGAAGTAGTTCTCCTCCTTGAGGATCTCCACCGGCTTCTTGTGGACGGCACACAGCTTCGTGCCGTCCTCGGCCTCGATGAGATCGCCCGGGAGCTTGTACTCCTCGCAGCCCACGCAGTACGGGCCCTCGTAGCCGCCCTTGTAGATCTCGCCCTTGTCGTACAGGTCCTGCACGAACTCCTGGACGCGGTCCGTGTGACGCTTCTCCGTCGTCCGGATGAAGTCGTCGTTCGCGATGTTCAGGTGCTCCCAGAGGGGCTTCCAGGCCTCCTCGACGAGCTTGTCGCACCAGGCCTGGGGCGTGACGTTGTTCGCCTCGGCCGTGCGCATGATCTTCTGACCGTGCTCGTCCGTGCCGGTGAGGTACCACACCTTCTCGCCGCGCTGACGGTGCCAGCGCGTGAGCACGTCGCCTGCGACGGTCGTGTAGGCGTGGCCCAGGTGAGGAGCGTCGTTGACGTAGTAGATGGGGGTCGAGACGTAAAACGCCTTCGCCCCCTGCTTCTCGGATCCAGTGGCCGCCATGGTCGAAATCCTAACGGCCAGTTCAAGATCCACTCACATCGATAACCGGGGGCCGGGGCGGAACGGGAGACGGAGAGGTCCGCGAAACGTTCCCCCGCGTAGAAAGAGCCATGCACAACAGCGAGGAAGAGAGCATGCGCGTACTGGTCGCCGAGGACGAGGAGGTCCTCGCGGAGCTCGTCGCCACCGGGCTGCGGCGGGCCGGCTTCGCCGTCGACACCGTCTACAGCGGCGACGCCGCCCTCGCCTACCTCGGGCTGCACGACTACGACGTCGTCGTCCTCGACCGCGACCTGCCCCGCGTCCACGGCGACGACGTGGCGCGCGAGCTCGTCGCCTCGGCAGCCAGGACCCGGATCCTGATGCTGACCGCGTCGGCGACGACCGAGGACCGCGTCGAGGGCCTCGACCTCGGGGCCGACGACTACCTCGGCAAGCCCTTCGAGTTCCCCGAGCTCGTCTCCCGGGTGCGCGCCCTGCGACGGCGCAGCGCCCGTCCCGTACCGCCGCTCCTCGAACGGGCCGGGCTGCGGATGGACACCGTCCGCCGGACGGCGACGCGCGACGGGCGGGGCCTGGACCTCTCCCCGAAGGAGTTCTCCGTGCTGCAGATCCTCCTGGAGGCCGACGGCGCGACCGTCTCGGCCGAGGAGCTCCTGGAGCGCGCCTGGGACGCCCACACCGACCCCTTCACGGGCGCCGTACGGGTCTGCATGAGCAAGCTGCGCGCCAAGCTGGGGGAGCCCGCCCTGATCCGTACGGTCCAGGGCGTGGGGTACGCGCTGTGATCGGCTCCGGATCGACCATCCGGACGCGCATCGCGCTGGTGTACGGAGGCGTCTTCGTCGTCCTCGGCGGATGCCTGCTGGCGGTGGTGAACCTGCTCTCGCGCGCCGGTACGGCAGGGGAGGCGGAGGCCATCGCCGCGCGCGTGCGCGTGGTGGCACCGTTCGAGACGGTCACCGCGTACCGGCTGAGCGACGACGTCAGCCGGGCCGCCGGCGAGCAGATGCTCATGTGGTCGTGCCTGGCGCTCGTCGTCATGGCGTTCGGCGCGGTCGCCGTGGGGTGGTGGACGGCGGGGCGGGTGCTGCGGCCGGTGCACGAGATGACCGCCCGGGCTCGGCGCCTGTCGGAGCGGAACCTGCACGCGAGGATCGCGGTGGGCGGCCCCGACGACGAGCTGAAGGAGCTCGGCGACACGATCGACGCGCTGCTCGGCCGGCTGGAGACCGCCTTCGACAGCCAGCGGCGGTTCATCGCGAACGCCTCGCACGAGCTGCGGACCCCGCTCGCCACGCAGCGGGCCGCGATCCAGATCGGGATCGACGACGCGTCGGAGGTCAAGCAGGTCCTGCTCGACAGCAACCGGCGCAGCGAGCGGCTCATCGAAGGGCTGCTGGTGCTGGCCCGCAGCGAGCGGGGGCTCGAGGGGCGCGAGGCCGTGGCGCTGGGGGAGGTGGTGGGGGAGGAGTGCGAACGGTACGGCGTGGAGTGCGCCGGCCGGGGTGGCGTCGTCTCCGGGTCCCGGGTGCTGCTGGGGCAGCTGGTACGGAACCTGGTCGCGAACGCCGTCGCGTACAACGTGCCGGGCGGCGTCGTGGAGGTGACCGTCGAGGGCGGCGTGGTGACCGTCGTCAACACCGGGCCGGTCCTCGCCCCGGCCGATGTGCCGGCGCTCTTCGAACCGTTCCGGCGGGGTCAGGGGCGCGACCGGATGGGGCCGGGGGCGGGGCTCGGTCTGTCGATCGTGCGGTCGATCGCGGACGCGCACGGGGGGACGGTGGATGCCGTGGCGCGGCGGGCGGAGGACGGGGGCGGCCTGGTGGTGACGGTGACGTTGCCCGCCCCGCCACCACCAGGTCCCTGATTCCCGGCTAGCCCTGCCAGCCGGCGAGCAGGCCCCGGAAGAAGGCGGGGTGCGCCGTCTCCACGGGGGTCGGTCCGGCCAGGTAGTGGCCGGTACGGGGAGCGGTGAGCTTACGGAGGTAGTCGAAGGCCTTGTTGTCCTCGTCGCCCCAGGCCACGAACTGCCAGTGGATCGGGCGGTCGGCTGCCTCGGCCAGCGCCTGGGTGGCGGCGGTCCTGGACTCGGGAGCGCCGTCGGTCTGGAAGACGACGAACGCGGGCCGGGCCGGGTCGGTCTTCTCGTGGTGGGCGAGGACCTCTTCGACGGCACGGTGGTAGTTGGTGCGGCCCAGGCGGCCGAGGGTGGCGTTGATCTCGTCGATGCGGGTGGGGGTGAGGGTGGCCGGCGTGAGCTCGGCGGTGCCGTCGATGTCGGTGGAGAAGAAGACGGCGGTGACGGTGGCGTCCTCGTCGAGGTGCGCGGCGAGGGCGACGGTCTGCTCGGCGAGCCGCTGGACGGAGCCGTCCTTGAAGTAGCCGCGCATCGAACCGGAGCGGTCGACGACGAGATACACGGCGGCCCGGGCGCCGGTGAGCTCCTGCTTCTTGAGCACGGCACCGGCGGCCTTGTAGGCGTCGACGAGATGCGGCGCGTCCGCCTTGACCCGCGCGAGCGCGACGGCGGGACGGCCGGCCTCGGCGACGGGCGCGGCGTCGGCGACCGGCTCCGGCTCGGCTTCGGCGACCGGTTCCGGGGCGACCTCGGGCGCGGCTTCGGTGACCGGTTCCGGGGCGACTTCGGCCTCGGGCTCGGTCTCGGCGACCGGTTCCGGGGCGACTTCGGCTTCGACGACCGGCTCGGGCTCGGCTTCGACGACCGGCTCGGGCTCGGCTTCGACAACCGGCTCCGGCTCCGTCTCGACAACCGGCTCCGGCTCGACTTCGGCCTCGGCAACCGGCTCCGGCTCGGTCTCGGCGACCGGCTCCGTGGCGTCGGCCGTCACGACCGGTTCGGCTGACACGGTCACGATCGGTTCGGCTTCGGTTTCGACTTCGGCGGCCGGTGCGGGCTCCGCAGAGGCCGGAGCCTCGGAGGCGACGGCGGTCTCCGCCGTCTCTGCCGTCTCCGCCGTCTCCGCCGACCGGGACTGCGGGACCTTCGGGTTGTCGAAGGCCGCCGCCACCAGGTCGTCGGCGGCGTACGTGCCCGCCGTCTCCACCGAAGTGGCTTTCTCGGTCGCGCGCTCGGCGGACCTCTCGGCCGAGGCCGGGGACGGAACCGTCACCGACACAGGCTCCTCAGGCGCGACCCGCTCCGTCTGGGGCGGGACGGAGGTCGCCGGAGTCTCCTCGTGCCGTTCCGCACGATCACGTCCGAACACCTTGCGCAGCAAGCTCCGAATACCCATGGGCGAGGCCTTTCGCATGAATGGGGTGCGGTGAATGTCCGTACTGGGAGGATCATCCCTGGCCAGGGCGGACACGTAAGGTTAACGGCCCGGGGTGTGTCGCCCCCGGCCCCCTCGGTTCCCATTCCGTATCGCTTCTCGCCGCCGGTCGCCGCGCATTCATCCGCCGTTCACTCCGACGCCGCTCCCCTGCAGATGTGCACACATAGCGTCACCGCCGAACGGATTCCCGACACCATGTCGGCGCAGTGTGCGCCGTAGGAGGACGAAGTGCGCAAACTGCTGCCGCTGCTGACCACCAACCCGCACGGAGGCGGCCGTTCCGCCCTCACCTGCCGGTTCCGCTGTGGTGACGCCTGTTTCCACGAGGTGCCCAACACCAGCGACAACGAGTACGTCGGTGACGTCATAGCCGGCGCGCTCTCGCGCCGTTCCATGATGCGTGCCGCCGCCGTCGTGACCGTCGCCACCGCCGCCGGGACCGGTGTCGCCCTCGGCAACGCCCCCGCGGCCGAGGCCCGTCCCCACGCCCCCGGCCGTACCGACGGCGCCCGTGGTCTGCGCTTCGCTCCCGTCGCGCCCAACACCGCCGACCAGGTCACCGTCCCGGCCGGCTACGCGCAGAACGTCGTCATCCGCTGGGGCGAGCCGATCCTCCGCGGCGCTCCGGCCTTCGACGCCGACCGGCAGTCCGCCACGGCGCAGGCCGGGCAGTTCGGTTACAACAACGACTTCCTCTCCCTGCTGCCGCTGCGCGGGGAGCGGGACCGTCAGGTCCTCGTCGCCAACCACGAGTACACCGACGAGATTCTGATGTTCAAGGGGTACGACTCCGAGAACCCGACCCGCGAGCAGGTCGAGATCGCCTGGGCCGCCCACGGTCTCTCCGTCGTCGTGGTCCAGGAGGAGCACCGTTCCGGCAGGCTCACCCCTGTCCCCCGCCACCACCTCAACCGCCGCCTCCACACCACCAGCGAGTTCGAGCTGACCGGCCCCGCCGCCGGCTCGAAGCTTCTGCGGACCTCCGCGGACCCGGCCGGCCGCACCGTCCTCGGCACGCTCAACAACTGCGCCGGCGGCACCACCCCGTGGGGCACCACCCTCCACGGCGAGGAGAACTTCAACCAGTACTTCGCCAACGGCTCGTCCGCCACGGACAAGCGGTACGGCGTCGGTACCGGCGCCTCCGAGCGCAAGTGGGAGCGGTTCGACAAGCGGTTCGACCTCAAGCAGGAGCCCAACGAGGCCCACCGTCAGGGCTGGGTCGTGGAGCTCGACCCGTACGACCCCGACTCCACGCCCAAGAAGCGCACCGCGCTCGGCCGCTTCAAGCACGAGGCGGCGCAGCCCCGGCTGACCGCGGACGGCCGTCCGGTGGTCTACATGGGTGACGACGAGCGCTTCGACTACTTCTACAAGTTCGTCTCCTCGAAGCGGATGAAGAAGGGGAACTCGCGCGCCGCCCGCGAGCACAACCTCACCCTGCTCGACGAGGGCACGCTGTACGTCGCCAAGCTGACCGGTGACTCGCCCGGCGAGGTCGACGGCACCGGCAAGCTGCCGAACGACGGCGAGTTCGACGGTTCCGGTCAGTGGATCCCGCTCGCCACGGGCGATGTCTCGCACGTCCCCGGCATGACCGCCGAGGAGGTGTACGTCTTCACCCGCCTCGCCGGTGACAAGGTCGGCGCCACCAAGATGGACCGTCCCGAGGACGTCGAGCCGTCCCCGCGCACCGGTCGCGTCTACGTCGCGCTGACCAACAACTCCAACCGCGGCAAGACGGGCTACGCCCCCACCGACGAGGCCAACCCGCGCAACTCCAACAAGCACGGCCAGGTCCTCGAACTGGCCGAGTACTGGGACGATCCGGCCTCCGACCGCTTCGCCTGGCGTCTTTTCCTGGTTGCGGGCGACCCGAACGACCCGGCCACCTACTTCGCCGGCTTCCCCAAGGAGAAGGTCTCCCCCATCTCCTGCCCGGACAACGTCGCCTTCGACCCGCACGGCAATCTGTGGATCTCCACCGACGGCAACCAGCTCGGCTCGCACGACGGCCTGTTCGGTGTCGCCACGCAGGGCGAGCGGCGCGGTGAGCTCAAGCAGTTCCTGACCGTCCCGAAGGGCGCCGAGACCTGCGGCCCGATCATCCAGGACCGCCGGGTCCTCGTCTCCGTCCAGCACCCGGGCGAGGTCGACGGCGCGTCCGTGGAGAAGCCCGCCTCGGTGTGGCCCGATGGGCCCGGCAGGATCGTCCGCCCGGCGGTCGTCGCCGTCTGGCGCAAGGACGGCGGGGACATCGGCGTCTAGCCGGTCCGATGCCGGGGTGAGGGGTGCGGGGGGCGCCCCTCACCCCCGTTCCGGGCGATCCGTGACCGCCCCCGGGCCGTCACTCCACCCCCAGGTTCTCCCTGAACCGGACGAACTGCTCCTCCGGCTCGCCGGTGTACGACCACGGCACCCACGAGGCGCGGGTGCCGAGCATGCCGAACACCTCCCGCGCCACGTCCAGCTGGCCCGCGTAACAGGCGGCGTGGACCAGATAGTTGAGGTCGGCCACCTCCTCGGGCGCCACCGGGCGGCCGGGCTCCCGGCCGCCGATCCAGCGCGCGTACGTGCGGCGCAGCTCGGTCACCGCGAGCTCGTGCTTCCAGTGCTGGTCGAAGCCGCGCACCGGTCCGCGCCCGAGCGCGCCGTCGGCGATGTAGCGGTACTCCTCCACCCGGGCGACCTGCACGAGGATCGGCAGCGGCGATCCGGGCGGTGCCACGCCGGCCGCGTCGCGCGCGAAGTCGTACATCGCTCCGTGCGTGCCGTGCCATCGCGCCGACCAGTAGCGCATCACCTGCGCGTGGCCCTCGGTGTTGTACGGGTCGCGGCGGCGCAGCTCGTCGAACCACTGGCGCAGTTCCCTGCGTTGGACCCCGCCCTCGTAGAGGCGGGCCACCGAGAGCAGCGAGACCCAGGGCATCGGGTCGGCGGGTGCCGCCTGCGCCGCGGCGAGGCAGGCGTCGACGATCGCGTCGAGCCGCCCCCGGTCCACGGTGCTCCCCCGGCCGGCCGCGATCGCCGTGTCGAAGACCCGGACGACCTCGGTCGCCGCCCGCAGGACCGCCGCGTCCGGGCTGTCCGGCTCGGCCGCCCGCCACGCCTCGACCGTGGAGCTGCCCGCCGCGGCGTGCGCGAGCAGCCGCAGCCGGTGCGTACGGCGCGGCCAGTCCTCGCCAGTGGCCCTCAGCAGGTCGCGTACGCCCTGCCAGCGGCCGATGACGATGTCGTGCCGGGCCTCGGTGAGCGCGCGGTCGCCGAGGTCCGGATCGAAGTCGGGCGTGAAGCGGGCTGAGCGGCCCGAACGGGTCGCGCGGCGGCGAACGGCCATCGATGTTCCTCCCTCGGGGTCAGCGCCGGGTAGCCGTCAGAAGTCAGAAGTCAGAAGCCGGAAATCGGTTGGAATCGGAGGTCGGACGTCAGAAATCGGTGGCGAGGGACTCGTCCGCGCGGCGGGCGCGGGGCGTGGCCGGTGCGAACGGTCCGGCCGCGGCCAGAGCCCGGGCCGCGTCGAGCCGGGAGGGGCGGTAGTAGGCGCTCCCCTTACGCCAGTACACGATCATCGGGACCACGCCGACGAGCAGTCCGCCGAGGCCGATGACGAGGGCGGTCGTGGTCAGTTCGCCCAGCGACTCGACGAACGCCCACAGCATGAACGCGGAGCCGAACAGCGGCCACACCCCGCCGAGGAGGAAGTTCCGTACGGAGGTCAGCAGGACCGACTTGTAGGCGACGACGGCGGCGATGCCGGCCAGGCCGTAGTAGAAGGCGATCTGCAGGCCGATCGCGGAGACGGCGTCGCTGAGGATCCGGCCCACCGAACCGGCGGCCGCGGCCGCCCCGAACATCAGCAGCGCGGCGCCCCCGACGGCGGCGATCGCCACCCATGGCGTGTTCCAGCGCCTGTGCACGGTCCCGAGCGCGGCGGGCATCGTGCGGTCGCGGCCCATGGCGAACAGGGAGCGGGTCACCTGGATGAGGGTGGTCTCCAGGGTGGCGACCGTCGACAGCAGCACGGCCAGGACCAGCAGTTTGCCGCCGGCGCCCGGCCAGATCGCCTGGCCGAGGACGGACAGGACGTTGGCGCCGGCCGCCTCGATCTGTCCGGCGCTCAGCAGCACGTTGACCGCGACCGTGAACGCCTCGAAGAGCAGAAAGACGACGCCGACGCCGACGAGTGCGGCGAGTCCGGCCGTACGGCGGCTGTCGCGGGTCTCCTCGCTGAGATTGCTGGTGACGTCCCAGCCCCAGTAGTAGAAGGCGGCGATCAGGGCGCCCGAGGCGAAGCCGGCGGAGCCGTCGAAGTGGCCGAAGCCGAGCCATGACCAGTCGAAGGCGGTGGCGTGGCCGCGGTGGGCGAGGGCGGCCAGGACGAAGACGAGGAGGATGACGATCTCCACGCCGGACATGAGGAGTTGGGCCCGCACCGTGAGGCGGGCGCCGCCCAGGACCACCAGCAGCATCATCAGGAACCAGCCGGCGCCGACGGCGGCGGCCAGCGGGGTGCTCTTCGCCAGTTCGGGGTCGAAGAGGGAGAGCGTCATCGCTCCGGCGGGCAGCGATCCGGCGACCATGAAGACGGTCGCGGAGACGACGAGGGCCCAGCCGGAGAGGAAGCCGAGGAAGGGGTGGAGGGTGCGGCCCACCCAGGAGTATCCGGCGCCCGCGTTGACGTCGATCCGCCCGAGGCGGGCGTAGGCGAGGACGATGCCGAGCATCGGGATCGCGCAGTACAGCAGGGCCGCCGGTCCCGCCAGGCCGACCGCGCCGAAGAGGACGGCGGTGGTGGCGGCCAGCGAGTACGCGGGTGCGCTGCCCGCGACGGCCATGACGATGGTGTCGAAGGTCCCGAGGACGTTGGGCTGGAGCCCTCTGCCGGTGGTGGTGCGCATGGCGATGTCCTTGGGTGGCACGGGGAGATGGCGCAGGACGGAGTGACCGTGCCGTCGGGTCGTTCGTCTCCCGGTGGAAGCACGGGTCAAGGTGAATCGAGCGCATCGTAGTCGCACCGGTGGATTCCGGTAACGGCGGTGGGGAGGGTTCTCTTCGGTGACCGCCGGTAAGGGCATCCGTACGCCCCATGGCGCGGGTTTCGGGCGCGCCGGACGCTGATCCGGCCTGATCGACCGGGCACGCTCTAATCCGTCTCCCGCCTGGGAGTTGCGATGGCCCGGGCCGCTGTGACCTCCTGCCGGAGCGGGGCGAGGACCCCGTCCTCGTCGCCGGTCAGCTCCGCTCGGACCTCCACCAGGACGTCGCTGCTGCGCAGTCCGTCGGCGAGTTCCCGCAGCTGCCGTTCGACGGCGGTGACTTCTTCCGCTTCCGGGGCGGGGGCGCCGTGGTCGACGCGGACGCGGGCGGCGGTCGTGGCGTCCACGATCCGCTCCACGGCGACGACCAGCGGCCACCAGGCGGAGGCCCGGGTCCCGGTGGGCGGTGGCTCCGTCAGCGCCCGCTGGAACTCGGAGCGCACGGCCGACAGGTCGCGGTAGAGCGCCCGCCGGGCCCGGACCCGGGCAGCGGCCTCCTCTTCCTCGGGCGGGCAGAACGCCCGTGCCACATAGGTCGCCGTGTCCGCGACCGCGTCCGCGAGACGGTCCCCGATGCGGGTGTGCCAGGACTCGGGCCAGAGCAGATAGCCGGCGACCAGGGCGATCGCGCAGCCGATGAGGGAGTCGTAGAGCCGGGGCAGCACCAGGTCGAAGCCCTGCCGGTTGAGGAGGTCGGAGAGCAGCAGGATGACCGGGGTGATCGCCGCGGTCTGGAAGACGTACCCCTTGGCCGAGAAGGCGGGGATCAGCGCGGCGAGCACCAGCATCACCGGCACGTCCCACCAGCCGCGGGGGACCTCGGCCAGGACCAGCGCGGCGACGACGAGACCGGCCGCCGTGCCGAACGCGCGGAGCACCGCCCGGGAGAAGACCGAGCCGAAGTCCGGCTTCATCACGAAGGTGACGGTGAGGGCCACCCAGTACGAGCGGGGCACGGCGATCAGCGAGATCAGCGCCTGGGCGAGGCCGATGCAGAGGGCGAGCCGCAGCCCGTACCGCCAGGACGCGCCGGAGAACAGGACGGCGCGGGCCGCCCGGCGGGCGCGTACGCCGAGGGCGGCGGGGCGGCCGAGGCGGTCGTCCACGTTGTAGGGCTTGGGCTCGGCCTTGTGGACGACGGTCGCCGCGTGGCGCAGCGCCTGGTCGACGGCCTTCTCCGAGGGGCGAGTGGCCTCCGGCAGGTCCAGGACCGGGGTGCCGGTGCGGCCCTGTTCGACGGCGTCGGCGAGCTCGCGCACGGCCGCCGGGATCTCGGCGGGCAGTGGCCGGTGGAAGCGCCGGGCCGCCAGGTGGGCGGCGGGCGCGGCCTCCACCAGCGGGATCACCACGTTCAGCTGGGAGAGCAGCCGGACGAGGGTGGGGGCGCGGCCGTGCTGGCGGGCGCGGCGGGCGAGGACGAGGTCGTAGGACTGGTTGAGGGAGGTCGTGACGGCCCGGCGCCTGTCGTCGTACGTGTCCGAGCCGGCGGCTTCGAGGAGGTCGGCGACGGCCCGGTAGGTGCCGGCGACGGCGGTCCGCTCGGGGACGCCGCCGCGCAGGGGCCATCCCAGCAGCGTCAGGACGAGGACGACGACTCCGCCGAGGGTGAGGAGGAGGGGAGCCGTCCACCAGGGATCGGGCATGGGCAGTCCGGCGCCGACGGCGGCGTTGAGGAGCAGCAGGAGGCCGGACACGGAGGCCACGGCCCCGATCGACGAGATCATCCCGGAGACGAGCGCCACCAGGGTCAGGGCGGTGACGGCGAGCCAGCCCCGGCCGAAGACGAGGGCGCCGAGGGTGACGCCGAGCGCGCCGAAGAGCTGGGGGACGGCGATGTTGTAGAACCGCATCCGGTACGCGTCGGCGGTGTCGCCGATGACCCCGGAGAGAGCGCCCATGGAGACGAGGGCGCCGTAGACGGGCCGGTCGACGGCGAACCCGACGGCGAGCGGCGCGGCGAGCGCGACGGCCGCGCGGACGACGGCGGCCCAGGGGATGGGCGCGGCTTGCGGGCGGAGCCCGGCGGTGAGCCAGGGTGGGGGTTTCGCCATGGCCCCAACGTACGACGCCCGCCGCCTCCGCTCCCCGGGAGCCGGGCGGTCGTTCCGGGCGGTCGTTCTGGGCAGGCTCGCCGGGCAGGCGTTCCGCGCGGCGCGGGGCGTGCCACCACGGCGGGCGGTGGGCGGGGGTGGGCGGTGGGTCAGCTGCGGTAGTTCTCGACCTCCGCCGCCGGGCGGACCGCGGCCGTGTCCGGGTCCTCGCCGAACTCGGCCTTGGCGCGGCGCTGGCGCAACAGGTCCCAGCACTGGTCCAGTTGCACCTCGAGCTCGGCCAGCCGGGACCGCTCCTCCGGGAGCAGACCGCCCGACCGCTGCCGCAGCGCCCGCTCCTCCTCGACGAGTGCGCCGATGTTCTCCAGGATCTGGTCGTCGTCGTGCATGTGGTCCATGTACCCAGCGTGGCCGATCAGCGGCCCGCGTGCAGGTCGAGCTCGGCCAGGACGGCCCGGTGGTCGGTCCCGGCCAGGTCGAGGAACCGCACCCCGTGGACCCGGAAGTCGTCGCTGACCAGCACGTGGTCGATCTGGACGTACGGCGGCAGCGGCCCCTCCCGGGGCCAGGTCGGGGTCCGGGCGGCGCCCGCCAGACGGGCTGCGTCGTGGAGACGGCCCGCGGCGAGGACGGAGCGGAACGCGGCGTGGTCCTGGGAGGCGTTGAAGTCGCCGGCCAGGAGCACGGGGCCGGAGTCGCCGTGCTCGGCGGCGAAGCGTTCCAGCCGACCCAGCTCGCTCTTCCACAGGTCCACCTGCCCGGGCAGCGGCGGCAGCGGATGCGCGAGCCGGAGCTCCACGTCCCGGCCGCCGATCCGCGCGGTGGCACCCGGCATGCCCATCGCCGCGGGGATCGCCGGCCGGGCGGTCAGCGGAAGGGCGCTCAGGATCACCGAGCCGGCCGAACCCGCGCCGTCCACGACGGCCCGGTACGGGTGGGAGGCGCCGAGTGCGGCGGTGAGGGTGCGCACACAGGAGCGGTCGCACTCGCAGACGTGGACGAGGTGCGGCCGCTCCCGTCGTACCGCGGCCGCCAGGTCTCCCGTCGCCTGCCCGAACTCGACGTTGGCGGCGAGGACCCGCAGCCGTGCGACGACCGGTCCGCGGGCGGTCGTCGTGGCCGGGCCGTGGGGCAGGACGCACCAGGCGGTGGCCCCGAGGACCAGCGCCGCCCACCCCGCGAGCAGCCGTTCCCGGGCGGCGAGGGCGAGGAGCAGCGCGAGCGCGGCCGGGAGGATCAGCCAGGGGAGGAAGGACAGCGCCTGCGGTACGGGGGTGAGCGCGTCGGTGTCGAGGAGCCGGCAGCCGGTGGTCAGGGTCGGTACGGCCACCAGCAGCCCGGCGGCCCAGCCGGCGAGGCGCCGCCCGGGCGGCCGGCGGGGTGGCGGCGGGCCGGTCACGGGCGCGGTCCGCACCGTCAGTGCCGCAGCGCCTGGCCGATCTCCGCCGTCGTCTCGCCCGAAAGGGTGCGGTTGCTGCGCGCGGTCCCGGTTCCGGACCGCCCCGGGTCGACGCCGTCGATGTTCAGGACGACCGTGTCGAGCAGCTTGCCGTCGCCGTCACGGAAGTTGACCAGGATCGTGTAGTCGGCCTTCCTGTCCTGGGGATTGGTCGCGGTGACCTCGGCGGTGGTCCGGTCGCCGTCCTTCGCCGTCGGCCCGGCCTTCACGTCGCCGGTGGCGTTCACCCCGTCCTTGACCTCGCCCATCTTCGACGCGGCCGCCGCGGTGGCGGACGAGACGATGTCCCCGACCTTCGCCCTGTCCTCCTCGGAGCAGGCGACGGTGGCGAGCGCCAGCAGCGCACAGCCGGCGGCCGCAGCGCCGACCCGCGCCATGGCACGGGCCCGGGTGCGGGCGCCGGC
>NZ_JAGGOS010000137.1 GCF_018614205.1 Streptomyces sp. ISL-36
CCACGGGGGCCGGTTCCCGCCGGGCCGCGGGGAGCGGTGCGAGGGCGCGGGGTCCGCGGGCGCGTCGTGGCGGAGACAGCCGGGCGGCCGGTGCCGGCCGTCGTCGTGCCGACGGCCGTGGTCGTGCCGGTGGCGATGGCGTCCATGCTGATCCCCGTTCCTTCGCACCCGGCGTTCTACCGGGCGGTAACTTCTGTTGGGGATCTTGTACGGGGGTGCTCGGCGCCCTCGCAAGGCGCCGACGGCCTCCGGGTGGCCGTCCGGAAGATTCACCTATCAGAGTGAGCACCGGCTCCGCCGGGCCTGCCGGCACCGCACCCGGGCATGCGTCCGGTGGACCGGCGGGAGGGCGGCCTGGAGACCCCGAAGGGGTACTCCGCACGTATCCTGAGGGCGTTTCCGACTACGAAAGCGGCCAGCCATGCGCGTGTACGTCCCCCTGACCATCCCCGGTCTCGCACAGGCGCACAAGGCGGGCGAGCTGGGCCCCGGCCCGCTGACCGCCTACGCCGTCACCCCCGCCCTGCGCGAGTGGTACGTCTCCGACGACATCGAGGAGCTCGAGTACGCGGCGCTCAGCCGGGCCGCGGCGGCCTCCCTGCGGCTGATCGCCGGGGATCCCTCGGCCGCCCGGCGCCGGGTCGTCGTCGCCGTCGACGTGGCGGACAAGGAGGCGACCGTCGACCCGGACCGGGGTCTGGACGCCGGTTCGCTGGGCGAGGTCCGGATCGCCGCGGCCGTACCGCTGACGAAGGCGGCGGCCGTGCACGCCGACGCCGACGACGCGGAGGCGGACGTCTCGGCCGCCGCGGACGCGCTGGGGGCGGCGGACCAGGGCGACGACGACGCGCAGTTCACGGTGGACGGGGCCGAGGACCACGAGCTGCTGTGGTTCGGGGTGCAGGAGATTCCGGGGCTGCTGGCCTGACGTCCGGCCGGGCCCTGACCGGTCCCGACCGCCAGGCCGGCCGAGCCCGGCCGAGGCGACGCCCGAGGCCGGTTGTCGGCGCGGGCCGGTACCGTCTTCGCATGGGGAAGCACGGGACGCACGGCACCAAGGGCAAGCACGGCAAGCACGGCAAGCATCTGGTCTGGGACTGGAACGGCACACTCCTCGACGACATCGAGGCGGTCATCGGGGCCACGAACGCGGCCTTCGCCGAGCTCGGCCTGGAGCCGATCACGCTCGCGCGCTACCGCGAGCTCTACATGGTGCCCGTGCCGAAGTTCTACGAGCGGCTCATGGGGCGGCCGCCCACCGATGCCGAGTGGACGCTGATGGACGGCGTCTTCCACAAGCACTACTGGCAGCGTGCGGAGGGGTGCGGTCTCACGGTCGGGGCGGCGGAGCTGCTGGCCGCGCGGCAGGAGGCCGGGCTCACGCAGTCGCTGCTCTCGCTGGCACCCCACACGGAGCTGATACCGCTGGTGCGACGGCACGGGATCGAGGAGCGGTTCGTCCGGGTGGACGGGCGGGTCGGGTCCTCGACGGCGGGGAAGTCGGCGCACATGGTGCGGCATCTCGCGGCGCTCGACGGTGTCGACCCCGCACGGATCGTCGTCATCGGGGACGCGGCGGACGATGCGGTGGCGGCGGCGGCCGTGGGCGCGCGGGCGGTGCTGTACACCGGAGGGTCGCACAGCCGGTCCAGCCTGGAGAGGGTGGGCGTGCCCGTGGTCGACTCGCTCGCGGAGGCGGTCGCGGTGGCGGAGGAACTGGTCTAGGTACGGGTGGGGCGGGTCACCCCGTCGAGTGCTCGACCGACGTCGGCGGCTCGGCGATGACGGCTCGGCGACTGCCACGGCGACGGCGGCTCGGCGATGACGGCTCGGACGGTGGCTCGGTGGCACGGCCGGGAGCCGTGGAGGCCGGTCGTCAAGCCCCCGTTTTCCCCAAACGGGAGCCCGTCGCTGTCCATGACGTCAGAGTTCCACCCGCGCTTTTGTACACACACGGCTCATGACGGCACCAGGGGAACGACCGGTAGGCTCGTCATACGCTGACGGACGGTCATACGGCTCAAAGGGCGTACGCCCAGGGGCCGTTGGCCGGAACGGCGGACAACGACCCGGTCATCTCACACTCCGGGTCGGAATTCCTGTCGCGGATGCGGAGTGCATCCGCCGGCCCAGGACATGGCGAAGGAGACCCGGACGAGGCTCTTGCTTGGCGGCTGACCTCTCCCGGATCTCCCTCGCGTGCCGACGGGTCACCCTGTTGCGAGGAGAGTGGTTCCCATGGCGTCTCTCGACGGTATCTCAGACAAGCCCCGGGGCGGCAGCCGTGCTCTGCCCTGGTTCACGGCCTGTGTGGGGCTGCTGGCGATGGTCGTGGCGGTTGTCCTGGCGGTGAACGGTCACGGAGAGGTGGCCGTGGCCGTGGGTGCGGTCGGCGTGGCCGTCGCCGGCAACGGCGGGCTGCGGGTGACCGTGAACGTCCGGCGGTGAACGAGAGGCGTGGGCGGGAGCGGCCGACGGCCGCTCCCGCCCACGCCCCCCTCAGCCCCTCGCGCGCAGGACCTTCAGGAACTCGCGCATCCAGATCGGGTGGTCCGGCCAGGCGCGGGAGGAGACCAGGAGGCCGTCCACGACCGCCTCCGTGTCCTGGAAGCTCGCCCCCGCCGCCTGCATGTCGAGTTCGAGCGCCGGGTAGGCCGTGACCCTGCGGCCCTCCAGGCCGCCGATCGCCGCCGTCAGGAGCGGGCCGTGGCAGATCTGGGCCACCGGCTTGTCCGCGTCGAAGAACGATTTGAGGATCTTGCGGAGCTCCGGGTCGTTGCGGAGGTACTCCGGAGCGCGGCCGCCCGGGATCACCACGGCCACGTAGTCGCCCGGGTCGACCTCCGAGAAGGCCAGGTCGGCGGGCCAGGTGTACCCCGGCTTCTCGGTGTACGTGTCGTAGCCCGGCTCGAAGTCGTGGACCACGAACCGCAGCCGCTTGCGCGCGGGGGCCGCGATGTGGACCTCGTACCCCTCCTCCAGGAGGCGCTGGTAGGGGTAGAGGACCTCCAGCGACTCCGCCGCGTCCCCGGTCACGATCAAGATCTTCGCCATCACGACTCCCAGATCCAGAAGGTCGGTGGTGTCTCGCGGTACACACTCCCCGCGTCGCCGTGCTCTGCCAAGAGGACATGTGTCGCTGTCCATAACGTCAAACTTCCACCCCCTCTTTTGTACACATACGGCTCATGACGGTGTGGGGGTCGGGAGCGATAGGCTTTTCCCGTGATCAGCGCGATATGCCGTGGGGGCAGCGAAGCCCCCGGCCTCCGCCCGGCCCGCGTCAGCGGCCGGGCCGACAGGGCGTTCGCTGATCCTCTCCGTCCGGGTGTGCCGCCTGTGGTGGCCGGATTCGGCCCGGACATCTCTCATCACGGCATAACGTCGACTTCGACCGGTATCACCGCGTCGTGGCGTTGTGTCGTTTCTTCCACCGACGTCACGCAACGGCGCGCGACAGGAGCCAGAGGACATGCAGACCAAGCTGGACGAAGCCAAGGCCGAGCTGCTCGACAGGGCCGCCCGGGTAGCTGAGAACAGCCCGGTCGGGGGGCGACTTCCGACGGGGCCTGAAAACGGGGAGAGGCCCGACCGGGACACCCTGCTCGACTACCTCCAGCGCTACTACCTGCACACCGCGCCCGAGGACCTCACCGACCGCGACCCGGTGGACGTCTATGGCGCCGCCCTCTCGCACTACCGGCTCGCGGAGAACCGCCCCCAGGGCACCGCGAACGTGCGCGTGCACACCCCGACGGTCGAGGAGAACGGCTGGACCTGCAGCCACTCCGTCGTCGAGGTCGTCACCGACGACATGCCGTTCCTCGTGGACTCCGTCACCAACGAGCTCTCCCGCCAGGGCCGCGGCATCCATGTCGTGATCCACCCGCAGGTCCTCGTCCGCCGTGACCTCACCGGCAAGCTCATCGAGGTGCTGAGCGCCGAGTCCGCCGGGACGAAGGCCGAGCTGCCGCACGACGTGCTCACCGAGTCCTGGATCCACGTCGAGATCGACCGCGAGACCGACCGCGCCGACCTCAAGCAGATCACCACCGACCTGCTGCGCGTCCTGTCCGACGTCCGCGAGACGGTCGAGGACTGGGAGAAGATGCGCGATGCCGCGCTGCGCATCGCCGAGAACCTGCCCGGCGAGCCCACCGCCGACGACCTGCGCCCCACCGAGGTCGAAGAGGCCCGCGAGCTGCTGCGCTGGCTCGCGGACGACCACTTCACCTTCCTCGGCTACCGCGAGTACGAGCTCGTCGACAGCGACGCCCTGACCGCCGTCCCCGGCACCGGCCTGGGCATCCTGCGCTCCGACCCGCACCACAGCGGCAAGGACGACCACCACGCCCACCCGGTCTCGCCGTCCTTCAGCCGGCTCCCCGCCGACGCCCGCGCCAAGGCGCGCGAGCACAAGCTGCTGATCCTCACCAAGGCCAACAGCCGCTCCACCGTCCACCGCCCCTCGTACCTCGACTACGTGGGTGTGAAGAAGTTCGACGCCGAGGGCAACGTCGTCGGCGAGCGGCGCTTCCTGGGGCTCTTCTCCTCCGCCGCGTACACCGAGTCCGTCCGCCGCGTGCCGGTCGTCAAGCGCAAGGTCCAGGAAGTGCTGGACGGCGCCGGGTTCTCGCCCAGCAGCCACGACGGCCGCGACCTGCTCCAGATCCTGGAGACCTACCCGCGCGACGAGCTCTTCCAGACCCCGGTCGACGAGCTCCGCTCCATCGTCACCTCCGTCCTCTACCTGCAGGAACGCCGCCGGCTTCGGCTCTACCTGCGCCAGGACGAGTACGGGCGCTACTACTCCGCCCTCGTCTACCTGCCCCGCGACCGCTACACCACCGGCGTCCGGCTGCGGATCATCGACATCCTCAAGGAGGAGCTCGGCGGTACCAGCGTCGACTTCACCGCCTGGAACACCGAGTCGATCCTCTCCCGGCTCCACTTCGTCGTCCGTGTCGCGCCCGGCACCGAGCTGCCGCAGCTCTCCGACGCCGACAAGGACCGCATCGAGGCCCGTCTCGTCGAGGCCGCCCGCTCCTGGGCCGACGGCTTCGCCGAGGCCCTCAACGCCGAGTGCGGCGAGGAGCGCGCCGCCGAGCTGCTGCGCCGCTACGGCAACGCCTTCCCCGAGGGCTACAAGGCCGACCACTCGCCGCGCGCCGCCGTGGCCGACCTGGTCCACCTGGAGCAGCTGAACCGCACCGGCAAGGAGTTCGCCCTCTCGCTGTACGAGCCGGTCGGCACCGGCCCCGGCGAGCGCCGCTTCAAGATCTACAAGGGCGGCGACCAGGTCTCCCTCTCCGCCGTCCTGCCGGTGCTCAACCGGCTCGGCGTCGAGGTCATCGACGAGCGCCCCTACGAGCTGCGCTGCGCCGACCGTACCCACGCGTGGATCTACGACTTCGGTCTGCGTATGCCCGACTCGATCGGCAGCGGCGGGGACTACCTCGCCGACGACGCCCGCGAGCGGTTCCAGGAGGCGTTCGCCGCGACCTGGACCGGCGAGGCCGAGAACGACGGCTTCAACGCGCTGGTGCTCTCCGCCGGGCTGAACTGGCGTCAGGCGATGGTGCTGCGCGCCTACGCGAAGTACCTGCGCCAGGCCGGTTCGACGTTCAGCCAGGACTACATGGAGGACACCCTCCGCAACAACGTCCACACCACCCGGCTGCTCGTCTCGCTCTTCGAGGCCCGGATGTCGCCGGAGCGCCAGCGCGCCGGCACCGAGCTGATCGACGGGCTCCTGGAGGAGCTGGACGGCGCCCTCGACCAGGTCGCCTCCCTCGACGAGGACCGCATCCTGCGCTCCTTCCTCACCGTCATCAAGGCCACCCTGCGGACGAACTTCTTCCAGAGCGCCGGCGAGGGAAGCGAAAGCAGGGGCCAGAAGTCGGGTTCCGGCGCGCCGCACTCCTACGTGTCGATGAAGTTCGACCCGCAGGCCATCCCCGACCTCCCCGCGCCCCGCCCGGCGTTCGAGATCTGGGTCTACTCGCCGCGTGTCGAGGGCGTCCACCTGCGCTTCGGCAAGGTCGCCCGAGGCGGCCTGCGCTGGTCCGACCGCCGTGAGGACTTCCGTACCGAGATCCTCGGCCTGGTCAAGGCACAGATGGTGAAGAACACCGTCATCGTGCCCGTCGGCGCCAAGGGCGGCTTCGTCGCCAAGCAGCTCCCGGACCCGTCCGTGGACCGCGACGCCTGGCTGGCCGAGGGCATCGCCTCGTACAAGACGTTCATCTCGGCGCTCCTCGACATCACCGACAACCTGGTCGCGGGCGAGGTTGTGCCTCCGGTCGACGTCGTCCGCCACGACGAGGACGACACCTACCTCGTCGTCGCCGCCGACAAGGGCACCGCGACCTTCTCGGACATCGCCAACGAGGTCGCCGTCGGCTACGGCTTCTGGCTCGGCGACGCCTTCGCGTCCGGCGGCTCGGCCGGCTACGACCACAAGGGCATGGGCATCACCGCCCGCGGTGCCTGGGAGTCCGTCAAGCGGCACTTCCGCGAGCTCGGCCACGACACCCAGAGCGAGGACTTCACCGTCGTCGGCGTGGGTGACATGTCCGGCGACGTGTTCGGCAACGGCATGCTGCTGAGCGAGCACATCAGGCTGGTCGCCGCCTTCGACCACCGGCACATCTTCATCGACCCGACCCCGGACGCGGCCGTCTCGTACGCCGAGCGGCGCCGCCTCTTCGAGCTGCCCCGCAGCTCCTGGGCCGACTACGACACCGCGCTGCTCTCCGCGGGCGGCGGCATCCACCCCCGTACCGCCAAGTCGATCCCGGTCAACGCGCAGATGCGCGCGGCCCTCGGCATCGAGCCCGGCATCAGCAAGATGACCCCGGCCGAGCTGATGCAGGCGATCCTCCACTCGCCCGTCGACCTGCTGTGGAACGGCGGCATCGGTACGTACGTCAAGTCGTCCGCCGAGACCCACGCGGACGTCGGCGACAAGGCGAACGACGCCATCCGCGTCAACGGCGAGGACCTGCGGGTCAAGGTCGTCGGCGAGGGCGGCAACCTCGGTCTGACCCAGCTCGGCCGCATCGAGTTCGCCCGCAGGGGCGGCCCCGAGGGCGAGGGCGGCAAGGTCAACACCGACGCCATCGACAACAGCGCCGGCGTGGACACCTCCGACCACGAGGTCAACATCAAGATCCTGCTCAACGGGCTCGTCGTCGAGGGCGACATGACCGTCAAGCAGCGCAACAAGATCCTCGCCGAGATGACCGACGAGGTCGGCTGGCTCGTGCTGCGCAACAACTACGCGCAGAACGTGGCCCTGGCCAACGCGGTCGCCCAGTCGCCGTCCCTGCTCCACGCCCACCAGCGCTTCATGCGCCGACTGGGCCGCGACGGGCACCTCGACCGCTCGCTGGAGTTCCTGCCCAACGACCGACAGATCCGCGAGCTGCTGAACAGCGGCAAGGGCCTGAGCCAGCCGGAGCTCGCCGTCCTCCTCGCGTACACCAAGATCACGGTGGCCGATGAGCTGATCGGCACCGGGCTGCCGGACGACCCGCACCTGCGCGGGCTCCTCCACGCGTACTTCCCGACGCAGCTGCGCGAGAAGTTCGCCGACGCGGTCGACAACCACCCGCTGCGCCGGGAGATCATCACCACGGTCCTGGTCAACGACACCGTCAACAGCGGTGGCTCGACCTTCCTGCACCGACTCCGCGAGGAGACCGGCGCGTCGATCGAGGAGATCGTCCGCGCCCAGACCGCCGCCCGCGCCATCTTCCGGCTCGGCGACGTCTGGGACGCCGTCGAGGCGCTCGACAACCAGGTTCCGGCCGAGTTCCAGACCCGGATGCGACTGCACTCCCGGCGCCTGGTCGAGCGCGGTACGCGCTGGCTGCTCGGCAACCGGCCGCAGCCGCTCAAGCTCGCCGAGACGATCGAATTCTTCGGCGACCGGGTGGAGCAGGTCTGGTCCGAGCTGCCGCAGCTGCTGCGCGGCGCGGACCTGGAGTGGTACCAGCAGATCCTGGATGAGCTGACGTTCGTGGGCGTCCCGGAGAAGCTCGCCCTGCGGGTCGCCGGCTTCTCGTCCGCCTTCCCGATCCTCGACATCGTCGCGATCGCGGACCGTACGGCCAAGGACCCGATGGCGGTCGCCGAGGTCTACTACGACCTGGCCGACCGGCTGCGGATCACGCAGCTCATGGACCGGATCATCGAGCTGCCGCGCGCCGACCGGTGGCAGTCGATGGCCCGTGCCTCGATCCGCGAGGACCTCTTCGCCGCCCACGCCGCCCTCACGGCGGACGTCCTGGCGGCGGGCAACGGGACCTCGAGCCCGGAGCAGCGGTTCAAGGCCTGGGAGGAGAAGAACGCCGCGATCCTCGGCCGGGCACGGACCACGCTGGAGGAGATCCAGAGCTCGGAGACGTTCGACCTGGCGAACCTGTCGGTGGCCATGCGGACGATGCGACAGCTGCTGCGCACGCACAGCTGAGCGGTACGCGGATGAGGGGCCCCGCCGGTCTTCCGGCGGGGCCCTCGTCATTCCGGGAGGGCGACGGACGAGGTCCACAGGCGGCGCGCGGCCAGCAGGGCCGCGGCGAGCAGCAGGGCGTTGCGGACCAGCATGACCGCCAGCCCCCGCGAGGTGCCGGCGACCACCTCCTCGTAGAGGATCGGGTACGCCAGTGAGCTCAGCGCGGCCGCCGGCAGGAGGAGCAGCGCCACCGGGCGCATCACGGTGCTCCGGGAGGTGACGCAGACGGCGGTCAGGCCGAGCAGCCAGATCATGTACTGGGGGCTGATCACCCGGCTGGTGACGGTGAAGAGCAGCACGGCGGTGAGAGCCGCGTCCGACGGGGTCGCCTCGGTCCAGGTGCGGGCCCGGATCCGCCAGATCAGCAGCCAGACGAAGGAGAGGACCGTCAGGAGCAGGGCGAGCCGGCCGATGCTGGAGACGTACGGGCCGACGTACTCGAAGGCGCCGTAGCGGTACTCCGCCGTGCCCGGCCAGGCGCCCGCCGCTCTGGCCAGCGCGAGGGCCGTGCCGCCCAGGGACTCGATCTGGATCCCGCGGCTGCCCTGCTGGCGCAGGAAGTCGAGCGAATGGGAGAAACAGAGCGCGAGGGTGGCGAGGAGCGCCGTGGCGGTGACGGCGGCGGAGATCCAGGCGTCACGGCTCGTACGGCCCCGGCGGGTGCCGATCAGGGCGAGCACCGGCCACACCTTGACCAGCGCGCCGAGGGCGGCGAGCGCTCCGCCGAGGACGTGTCCGGCGGTCGAGCGGGACCGCAGCGCGAGCAGGGCGAGCACCGCGAGGGCGGTGGCCTGGACGTCGTAGCGGGCCAGTGGGAGGTGCAGCAGCAGCGGCAGTCCGCAGACCCAGACCCAGGCGCCGTGCGTGACGCGGTCGATGTCGGCGCGGGCGAGGGCGAGCGCGACGACGGCGTCCGCGAGGAGGGTGAGGGCGACGAACGCCTGGAAATAGGTGAGCCAGGGCAGCACCCCGGGGCCCATGATCACCAGACCGGCGCCGGGCGGGTACTGCCAGGTGACGTCGTTCACGGGGAAGGTGCCGTGGGCGAACTCCTGGTACCAGTGCTGGTAGAGGACGTACACCTCACGGCCCACACCGCCGACGCCCAGGGTGTCGCGGAGCAGGAGAAGCAGCATGCCGATGCGGGTGACGACCCAGACACCGGCGAGCGCGAGGAGGGGGCCGCTGCCGACCCAGACGAAGGTGGCCGAGGTGAAGCTCTCCGACTCGAAGGGGGAGCCGGTGAGGTCGGGGGGAGCGGGGGTGCAGGCAGCCCTCGGCGACGCCGGTTCGGGGGCCAGCGGGGAGGGCTGGTCGCCGGGGTCGGGCGAGGGGGGCGGGGTGGGGTGCCGATGCGTCGTCATCGAGCCGCACTCTATTCCGGTATCCGCCTGTATCACCCCTTTTGTCAGGCCTTCCTGGTGAACGCCTCGTACGCCGCCACCACCTCGCTCGCCGGTCCGTCCATCCGCAGCGTGCCGGCCTCCAGCCACAGCGCCCGGTCACAGGTCTCGGTGATGGTGGCGTTCGAATGGGAGACGAGGAAGACCGTGCCCGCCTCGGCGCGCAGCTCGTCGATCCGCTCCTGGCTGCGGCGGCGGAACCTCGCGTCGCCCGTCGACAGCGCCTCGTCGATCAGGAGCACGTCGTGGCTCCTGGCGGCCGCGATGGAGAAGCGGAGGCGGGCGCCCATGCCGGAGGAGTACGTCCGCATCGGCAGCGAGATGAAGTCGCCCTTCTCGTCGATCCCGGAGAACTCCACGATCTCGTCGTAGCGGGCCTCGATCTCCGCACGGGTCATGCCCATCGCGAGCCCGCCGAGGATCACGTTGCGCTCGCCGGTCAGATCGTCCATCAGGGCCGCGTTCACGCCGAGGAGGGAGGGCTGTCCCCGGGTGTAGATCCGGCCCGCGGTGACGGGCAGAAGGCCGGCCACGGCCTTCAGGAGGGTTGATTTCCCCGATCCGTTCGAACCGATCAGGCCAATCGCCTCCCCTCGGTACGCGGCGAAGTCGACGCCCTTGACCGCGTGCACGGTGCGGGAGCCGGGGGTGGCGCGGCGCGAGAACATCCGGCTGAGTGCGGCGGTCGCGGCGCCCTTGCCGCCGCGGCCACCGTTGACGGTGTACGTGATGTGGACGCCGTCCGCGACGACGGTGGGGGTTCGGTCCAGGGCCTGCTCGTTCGGCGCCTCCTCGTCCAGGGCCGTAGGGCTCCTCTGCCTTCCAGAAGTAGATGAATCCGCCCGCGAACGTCACCAGCGCCCATCCGGCGGCTGCTTCTTAT
>NZ_JAGGOS010000138.1 GCF_018614205.1 Streptomyces sp. ISL-36
CCCCGGCGGGCCGCCGGCCGCGCCGGGCGCGCCCACGGAGACCGGCGTGCCCCAGCCCCGTACCACCCGGGAGGACGGCGGCGGCCGGAAGCTCTCCCTCTCCCTCGCCGCCGGGCGCCGGGTCAGCTGCACCGTCGCGCTCGCCGTCACCACCGCGCTCGCCGCCGTGACCCTCGGGGCCGGCTACCTCCTCGACCTGATGCCCGGCGGAGTCCGCGACGCCGAAGCCGACAAGACCGGCGCACGCCCCTCGACCCCTCCGGCGGCCACCGCACCCGCCGGATCCGTACCCGCCGCCTTCGTCGGCAGCTGGACCGGCCCCACCACCGAGCGCAACGGCTCCCCGCACGGCGACTTCACCGCCGTCATCGGCAAGGGGAAGATCGGTGAGGAGATCGTCCGCACCAGCCACGTCATCAGCGTCCTCGGCACCACCGTGAAGTGCCACGGCGTCGGCCGGCTCACCGCCGCCACCGCCACCGAGCTGCGCATCACGGAACGCACCGACCCCGCCCGCCCCAGCACCGCGGGCCTGTGCACGACCGGCACCTCCTCCTTCACCCTCACCCTCGGCACCGACGGCGCCCTCGCGTACCGCTCCGAGGAAGAGGCCGCAGGCCGCCCGACCGGCACCCTGCGAAAGTCCTGACATCCCCTGGCGTAGGCTGGTTCGGCCCGCCCACCCGCCTCCCACCAGCACCCCGGCCGAGGCGCTGCGCGGCACACCTTCAGATTCCACCCTCCGAAAGGGACTCACCCGGTGACCGAGAAGGCCGACCTTCAGTCCGTCCTCGACCGCGCCGCAGAGGGTGGCCGGATCACCCCCGAGGAGGCGCTCGACCTCTACCGCTCGGCGCCCCTGCACGCGCTGGGCGCCGCCGCCGACGCCGTACGACGCCGCCGGTACGCGGGTACGGAGCACATCGCGACGTACATCATCGAGCGCAACATCAACTACACCAACGTGTGCGTCACGGCCTGCAAGTTCTGCGCCTTCTACGCGCCGCCGAAGGACACCGCCAAGGGCTGGACCCGCGACCTCGACGACATCCTGCGCCGCTGCGCGGAGACCGTGGAGCTCGGCGGCACCCAGATCATGTTCCAGGGCGGCCACCACCCCGACTACGGCGTCGAGTACTACGAGAAGCACTTCGCCGCCATCAAGCAGGCGTTCCCGCAGCTGGTCATCCACTCCCTCGGCGCGTCCGAGGTCGAGCACATGGCCCGTATCTCCAAGGTGTCGGTGGAGGAGGCCGTCCAGCGCATCCACGCGGCCGGTCTCGACTCCTTCGCCGGCGCGGGCGCGGAGCTGCTGCCCGCGCGGCCGCGCAAGGCGATCGCCCCGCTCAAGGAGAGCGGCGAGCGGTGGCTGGAGATCATGGAGATCGCGCACGGTCTGGGCGTCGAGTCCACGTCCACGATGCTCATGGGCACCGGCGAGACGAACGCCGAGCGGATCGAGCACCTGCGGATGATCCGCGACGTGCAGGACCGGACGGGCGGCTTCCGGGCCTTCATCCCGTACACGTACCAGCCCGAGAACAACCACCTCAAGGGCCGTACGCAGGCCACGCTCTTCGAGTACCTGCGGATGATCGCGATCGCGCGGCTCTTCATGGACAACATCGCCCACATCCAGGGCTCGTGGCTCACCACGGGCAAGGAGGTCGGCCAGCTGTCGCTGCACTACGGCGCCGATGACCTGGGCTCGATCATGCTGGAGGAGAACGTGGTCTCCTCGGCCGGCGCGAAGCACCGCTCGAACCGCATGGAGATCATCGACCTGATCCGCAAGGCGGGCCGGGTGCCGGCGCAGCGCGCCACGACGTACGAGCACCTCGTCGTCCACGACGACCCGGCGAACGACCCGGTCGACGAGCGCGTCGCCTCGCACATCTCCTCCACGGCGATCGAGGGCGGCACCGCCCACCCCGAGCTGAAGCTCCTGAACGCCAACTGACGCTCCCTTGCTGACGATCCACGCGGCGGAGCTGCTGCTGCCCGGCGGCGGCCACGCGCCCGTGCCGGGCGGCGCCGTCGCCGTGCGGGGCGCGGAGATCGCCGCCCTCGGCCCGTACGAGGAGGTGGCGGCCCGTCACCCCGGCGCGCGGGTGCGCCGCTGGCCGGGCGTCCTGACGCCGGGGCTGCGCCAGTGGCACGGGCACTGGCTGCTCACCCGGGTCTACCACCCGGACCCGCGCGAGGCGGACGAACTGGGCACCGCCCCCCTCGTGGGGCCGGCCTTCGACGCCCTGGCACCCGACGCGGCCCGGATGGCGGGCAGCGTGCGGCGTGGCATCCAGCGGATGATGGCGCACGGCACGACCCATGTGGGCCTCGGGGCCGGGCCGGCCGAGGTGCGGCAGGCCGTGGCGAGGGCCGGGCTGCGGGAGGTGCCGAAGGCGTCGGTGCTCGCCCCGCCCGTCTGGGACGGGCCCGACCTCGACCCCTTCGTCGAGGGGTACGACCTGGCGGGCGCGGTGCACGGCCCGCTGACCGTGGGCGGCCTCGCCGATCTCGCCGCCTTCGACGTCGCCGACGAGACCGACCTCGTCGCCCGCGGCGCGGCCACCTGCGTGGCCACCGTGCTCGGCGGCCGCCTGGTCTACCGCGCCCGCTGACCGGCCGGGAACCTGCCGGTGCGGCCGCCCCGTTGCGGCGGCAGCTCGCTGTGGCCCTGTCGGCTCACCCGGTCCGGCGGCTCACCCGGTCCGGCGGGCCTGGGCCCGACCCGGGGTCGTACCGGCCTGCCCCGCACCGGCCTGCTCCGTACCGGCCTGCTCCGTACCGGCCTGCCCCGCACCGGCCCGCTCCGCACCGGCCTGTCCCGTACCGGCCCGCTCCGTACGGGCCTGCCCCGTACCGGCATGCCCCGCACCGGCCCGCTCCGCACCGGCCTGTCCCGTACCGGCCCGCTCCGTACGGGCCTGCCCCGTACCGGCATGCCCCGCACCGGACCCGTGGGGCCCGCCTGAGAGAATGGCCGGGTTGTCTCCGTACCGCCCGTACCGATTCTGCGAGGCCGAACGCCAGTGACCCGCGCAACCCTGGACAAGCAGCCGCACGAAGTCGCCTCGATGTTCGACGACGTGGCGGCGAACTACGACCTGACCAACGACGTGCTCTCGCTCGGCCAGGACCGGCGCTGGCGCAAGGAGGTCGCCAAGGCGGTCGACGCCCGCCCCGCGCAGAAGGTCCTCGACCTGGCCGCCGGGACCGGCACGTCGTCGCTGCCGTTCGCGGCCACCGGCGCGTACGTCGTCCCGTGCGACTTCTCGCTCGGGATGCTGCGCGAGGGCAAGAAGCGGCACGGCTGGCTGCCGCTGACGGCCGGCGACGGGACGAAGCTGCCCTTCCGCGACGACGTCTTCGACGCGGTGACGATCTCCTTCGGGCTGCGCAACATCCAGGACACCGAGGCGGCGCTGCGCGAGCTGTACCGGGTGACGAAGCCGGGCGGCCGGGTCGTCATCTGCGAGTTCTCGCACCCGACGTGGGCGCCGTTCCGCACGGTGTACGAGGAGTACCTGATGCGCGCGCTGCCGCCGGTGGCCCGCGCGGTCTCCTCCAACCCGGACGCGTACGTCTACCTCGCCGAGTCCATCCAGTCCTGGCCGGACCAGCCGACCCTCGCGCAGTTGCTGCAGAAGTCCGGCTGGTCCCAGGTGGCCTGGCGGAACCTGACCGGCGGGATCGTGGCGCTCCACCGGGGGTTCAAGCAGGCGTAAGGCGGCCGCGGCTACTTCTTGTACATGCCGTAGCCGCTGATCCCGGCGTACACCGCGTCGGAGACGGCCCGGTGCACGTACACGCCGTTCACCCGGTCCGTCGGCGGGGTGCGCACGGTGGTGCCGTTGATGGTGCCGGTGGTGCTGTCGGCGGTGGCGGTGATCAGGGTCGCCGAGCCGCCGCCGTCGAGGTTGAGCGCGTCGATCAGGCCGAGCTCCTCCGAGTCCAGGAGCTCGCCGAACGCGTGCAGCCACGCGCCGTCCTCGTGGGTCGTGGTGTTGTCCGCCTGGGGCTGTCCCGTCAGGGTGACGAGCACCGTGTGGCCGCGCACGTTCGTGCCGAGGGCGACCCGAGAGTCGGTGCAGATCGTGGTGCCCGGGGTGGCGCCGGGGCCCTGCTGGCCGCAGGTGTCGACGAGTTCGGGCACGATGGCGCCGTCGCGCAGGAGCTGGTGGAAGGAGCTCACGACGTCGACCGAGGGGTCCAGCGGGATCTCCCGGCCGAACCGGGTGTCGATCAGCTTCTGGGAGACCTCCAGGTGGGTGCCCACGAGCGCGTGGGTGCTCAGCCAGGTGGCACCGGTGCCGACGCCCTGCAGGATGCGGCCGCCGGACGGCACCCGGACCTGGACGGTGCTGCCCTTGCCGCCGCCCCGGCCCGCGTGGGCCGCCGTCACCTTGCCCGTGGAGTCGAGGACGACCTCGTAGCCGGGGTCGTCGTCGGTGGTGATGGTCGCGTCGAGGTCCGGCTTCGGCACCGGGTACTTGTAGTCCGAGGTGAACAGGACGATCTCGTCGGCGTCGGTGTAGACCCCCCTCTGGTGGGTGATCGACTCGTCGACGAGCCTGTCGTCCTTGTCGCGGCCGCAGCCGCGGGCGCGTCCGGGGTCCCGGTTGATGTCGTCGAAGGCCATGGCGGGGGAGCCGTCGGCCGCCTGCAGGCTGAGCTGCGTGCGCAGCTTGGTGATGTACGGGACGCCGTACTGGATCACGGCGCCTGACGTGCCCTGGCCCCCGCCGTAGCAACTGGAGCTGTGCAGGACGCCGTCGGTGACCGAGACGCCCATGTGCTGGAGGGTGAGGGGCAACGCCTCCCGCAGGTCCGGGTGCGACGGCTCCGACTTGAACAGGCTGCCGTTGACGCCGGCCACGGGGTGCCGGGAGGCCACCGAACTGACCCCGGCGAGCTGGTCGGCGACCGTCTCGGCCAGGCCGTCGCCCGCGCCGACGGTGCTCGACAGGTCGAGCGGGGCGGCGGTGGGGTCGATCTCGACGACCTGGAGGAGGCGGGGTCTGGTGCGGTTCTCCAGGTTCTTCTCGGTCCAGTTGGTGACCGTGATCCCGGCGGGAAGCTTGTCGGCGCCCGCCACCGGGGTCTGTACCCAGTTCGCGGCGAGCGGGCTCACCACGGCGTCCGCCGCGCTGGAGGCGGTGACGGTGGAGGTGGTCAGGACGAGGGCGGCGGTCAGGGCGGCGGCGGCGAGGGCCGGGCGCAGGGGCGTGGTCACTGGCACTCCGAGGTTCCGTTGACGAGCTCGTGGGAGCGGAACGTGCCCGCGAACGGAGCGGGGACGGTGACGCTCTGGCCGCGCAGCACGACGTACGCGCCGTAGGTCGTGGTGCCCTGGGTCCAGGTGCCGTTGTACTTGTCGGTCGGGTAGAAGCAGAGGTGCTTGGCCGTGCGGTTGAACACGGACGCGGAGGCGACCTCGGGGCCGTAGCTGTTGCCGTAGTTCTGGGTGAGGGCGTCGACCTGCGGGTTGTGGACCGTCATCGCGCCGCGCCCGTTGCGCTCGGCGAAGGTGCAGACCTTGCCGTCCGCGCAGCGCTCGTAGCCGGTGAAGCACAGCGCGCGGGTGGGCACCAGCTTGTACGAGCCGACGACCCAGCGGGTGCCGTTCTCGACATACTCGTCGCCGTTGCCCGGCTTGACGGTCTGGAGACCGCCGCCGTACTCGGGCTTGCCGTACATGCAGGCCCACATGCCGGTGTTGTTCTTGACGGAGAGGATGGTGCCGGCGTCCCGCTCGGCCTTGGCGCCCTCGGCGACGTCCGTGCGGGTGCCGGTGCCGCCGCTGCCGTCGTAGAGGCAGAACCGTCCCTGCGGGCAGTCTTCGAAGGGGAGCGCGTCGGCGTTCGCGGGCAGGACGAGGAACGCCGAGCAGAGGAGGGCGAGGACCGCTGTGATCAGCGATCCGCGCCGTATGTGTGTACGGGTGATGGTCACGCCTGATCATCTCGTACGGAGGGTGGCCCTCCGGACACTGCCCGACGGGCCCCCATAGACTGCCCCGGTACGTCCGTACCGCCCCCCTACCGCCCTAGTCTTCGGGAGTATCCGCCGTGACCGAGCAGCCCCTCTCCGAGCACAGCGCAGATGTGATCGTCGTCGGGGCGGGCCCGGCCGGCTCGACCACCGCGTACTACCTCGCCAAGGCCGGACTCGACGTTCTGCTCCTGGAGAAGACCGCGTTCCCCCGCGAGAAGGTCTGCGGCGACGGGCTCACCCCGCGCGCCACCAAGCAGCTCGTCTCCATGGGGATCGACATCTCCGAGGAGGCGGGCTGGCTGCGCAACAAGGGCCTGCGGATCATCGGCGGCGGCGTCCGGCTCCAGCTCGACTGGCCGGATCTCGCCTCGTACCCGGACTACGGACTCGTCCGCAAGCGGGACGACTTCGACGAGCAGCTCGCGCGGCAGGCGCAGAAGGCCGGCGCGCGGCTGTACGAGCGGTGCAACGTCGGCGCCCCGATCGTCGACGACCGCACCGGCCGGATCACCGGCGTGCACGCCAAGCTCGGCGAGGAGAAGCGCGAGGTCACCTTCCACGCGCCGCTCGTCGTCGCCGCCGACGGCAACTCGACCCGGCTGTCCCTCGCCATGGGCCTGCACCGGCGGGAGGACCGGCCGATGGGCGTGGCGGTACGGACGTACTTCACCAGCCCCCGCCACGACGACGACTACCTGGAGTCGTGGCTGGAGCTCTGGGACCGGCGCGGTCCGCAGGACCGGCTGCTCCCCGGCTACGGCTGGATCTTCGGCATGGGCGACGGCACGTCCAACGTCGGCCTCGGCATCCTGAACTCGTCCGCCGCCTTCAAGGAGCTGGACTGGCGCGAGGTCCTCAAGGCGTGGTGCGCCTCCATGCCGGAGGACTGGGGCTTCACCCCGGACAACATGACGATGCCGATCCGCGGCGCCGCCCTCCCGATGGCCTTCAACCGCCAGCCGCACTACACCAAGGGCCTGCTGCTCGTCGGCGACGCCGGCGGACTGGTCAACCCGTTCAACGGCGAGGGCATCGCGTACGCGATGGAGTCAGGCCAGATCGCGGCCGACGTCATCGTCCAGGCGCACGCCCGGGCGACCCCGGCCCAGCGCGAACTGGCGCTGCACCACTACCCGAAGATCCTGAAGGACACCTACGGCGGGTACTACACGCTCGGCCGGGCCTTCGTGAAGATCATCGGCAACCCGAAGATCATGAAGATCGCGACGCAGCGGGGTCTGTCCCACCCGGTGCTGATGAAGTTCACGCTGAAGATGCTGGCGAACCTGACCGACCCGACGGGCGGCGACGCGATGGACCGCATCATCAACGGCCTGTCGAAGGTGGCCCCGAAGGCCTGAACGCCCGGCGGTAGTCGCTCGGCGAGACCCCGACGGTACGGGTGAAGTGGCGCCGCAGGTTGGCCGCCGTACCGAGCCCGCTGTGATCGCCGATCTGCTCGACGGGCAGGTCGGTCGATTCGAGCAGCGTCTGTGCGCGGGCCACCCGCTGCTGGAGCAGCCACTGCAGCGGTGTGGTCCCGCAGGCCTCCTGGAGGCGGCGGTGGAAGGTGCGCGGGCTCATCCGGGCCCGCCGCGCCAGCTCCTCGACGGTCAGCGGCCGGGCGAGGTTCTCCGTGGCCCACTGGAGTACGGGGCCGAGGCGGTCGTCCTCGTTCGGGGGCAGCGGCGCCTCGATGAACTGGGCCTGGCCCCCGGCGCGGTGGGCGGGGACGACCAGACGCCGGGCCAGCTGTCCGGCGACCGTGGCGCCGAGGTCCTTCCGTACGAGATGCAGACAGAGATCGAGCGCGGCGGTGGCCCCGGCGCTCGTCGACACGCCTCCCTCGTCCGTGTAGAGCACGGAGTCGTCGACCAGGACCGCCGGGTGGCGGGCGGCGAGCTGGGCGGTGTGCTGCCAGTGGGCGGTGGCCCGGCGTCCGTCGAGGAGACCGGCCGCGGCGAGTGCGAACGCGCCCGTGCACAGCGACACCATCCGCGCCCCGGACGCGGCGGCCGCGCGCAAGGCGTCCACCAGCTCGGCCGGCACCTCCTCGCCGTCCTCCACGACCGCGTCGGGGACGGACGGCACGATGACCGTGTCCGCGCCGGCGAGCCCTTCGAGGCCGTACTCCGTCCGCAGCGAGAACACTCCCGGCCCCGCCTCCCCGCACAGCCGCAGCTCGTACCAGGGGTCGGCCAGGTCCGGTTGCGGGTTGCCGAAGACGGCGCAGGCGATGGCGATCTCGTACAGCTCCCACAGCGATGTCCCGATCCGCCGGTCCGGTACGACGGCGACGGCGACCACTCCCGCACTCATGATCGCGACCCTATGGCAGGAATGGTGCGGGCGCCGTCAGTCCTGCCACTGTCGGCCGGATTCCGCCGCTGCGAGCGTGGACCGCATGAACGAACAGAACGTCAGGACCCCCGTCAGCGTGATCGGCCTCGGGCAGATGGGCGCGGCGCTCGCCGCCGCCTTCCTGGAGGCCGGACACCCCACCACCGTCTGGAACCGGACCCCCGCCAAGGCCGACCCCCTCGTGGCCCGCGGCGCCACCCGCGCCGCCACGGTCGCCGAGGCGGTCGCCGCGAGCGGCCTGGTCGTCGTCTGCGTCCTCGACTACGCCGCCGTACGGACGCTCCTCGACCCGGTGGCCGGTTCGCTGCGCGGCAGGGTCCTCGTCAACCTCACGACCGGCTCGCCCGAACAGGCCCGCGCGGAGGCGCAGTGGGCGGCGGACCACGGCATCGGCTATCTCGACGGGGGCGTCATGACGACCCCGCCGGGGATCGGCGACAGCGCCCACATGATCCTCTACGCGGGCGGGCCTGAGCTGCTCGCCCGGCACCGCGCGACCCTGGCCGTGCTCGGCGACCCGGTCGACCTCGGCGCGGACGCGGGGCTCGCCTCGCTCTACGACGCCGGACTGCTCGGGCTCATGTGGTCGGTCTTCGGCGGCTGGCTGCACGCCACCGCTCTCACCGGCGCGGACGGGGTGGCGGCCCGGGACTTCACGGCGATCGCCACCCGCTGGCTGAAGACGGTCTCCTGGTTCATGACCGGGTACGCCGAGCAGATCGACGAGGGCGAGTATCCGGGCGCGGACGCCACCATCGACGTCCAGGTGGCGGCCATCGGGCATCTGCTGCACGCGGGGGAGGAGCGCGGTGTCGACGGGCGGCTGCCGCGGCTGCACCTGGAGCTGATGCGGGGCGCGGTCGAGGCGGGGCACGGTGGGGACAGCTACGCCCGGCTCATCGAGGCATTCCGGAAGTAATCACCCATAGGTGGATATACCGAAGGGCCGTCGCTCCCCCGAGGAGTGACGGCCCTTCACCGTGGAAGAGGTGCCGGGGTCAGAGGATCCGCACGGCGCCGGACGGGGTGTCCCAGTCCAGGGAGCGCTCGACGACGCCGGTGGACGAGTTCTGGGCGCCGACGTACATGCCGCCGCCCACGTAGATCGCCACGTGGTACGAGCCGCTGCGGCTGCCCCAGTAGAGGATGTCGCCCGGCTGGAGGTTGCTCAGCGAGACGGAGGTGCCCATGCTCGACTGCGAGCTGGAGACGCGGGGCAGGTCGATGTTGGCCTGGCGGTAGGCGGCCTGGACGAGACCGGAGCAGTCCCAGGAGTTGGGACCGGTGCCACCGGAGACGTAGGCGTCGCCGATCTGGGCGCGGGCGAAGGCGACGATCGCCGCGGCGGAGCCGGAGGGAGCCTGCGTGCTGCTGTCGCTGCTGAACGACGAGCCGCTGTCGTCGTCCGAGGCGGCGGAGAGCTGCGTGCGCGCCTGGGTGCGGGACGCGCGCTCCTGGGCCTCGGCGCGGGCCTTCTCGGCCCTCTCGGCCTCGGCCTTGCGGTCCGCCTCGGCCTTGGCCTTCCTGGCGTCCTGGGCGGCCTTGGCGATGGCGGCGTCCTCCTGGGCCCGCAGGCTCAGGTCGAGGGCCTCCTGCTGGGATGCCTCGGCGGAGGCGGAGACGGCGCTCGCCAGCTCGGTGTCGATCGAGCCGATCGTGGGCATCTCGATGGTCTCGGTCACCGGCTCGGCATTCGCCGGCCCGGCAGCACCGGCCACCGCGATGGTGCTGAGGACGCCACCGGCAACTCCGGCACGGAGCGCGAGCTTCGAGGCGCTGCGGCGGGGTTTCCGGTGGCTGGGTATGTGAGCGGTGTGGGACATGAGTACAACCGCTATCAGGGCTTCACGGTTCCCTTCAAGAAACGTGGGTTGCGCCACAGTTACGTCTGGAACCACTTAATCCGCTTTCCTGGCACCCTTATTGACGCCGTAACGGGCAATTCGGGCACCCGTCATCAGGCCCTTGATCACGGGTTTTCCGCGAAACGTCCGAATTGACCGGCGCTTACCACCTCTTCACGCGGTTGGCCAAGCCCCACACTTGACGGGGTGTGAGTGAAGTGGCGCAGGTCACACCGGACCAACTCCCGGGCTCCGCTCGGCGTTCGTGAACGCGCGAATGCGTCCACTTCGCTCCCCACGGCCCCCCGGCCGAGTGGGGTGAGCCCTCTATCACCCGTGCGAGTCCATCGCGAATTTGCCTGTAGTCACCATCGTTTGATAGGGCAAGGCGGCTCCGACCAGCGACAACCTGCCCGCATGTCACGGCTCGTGCTCACTTGACTACTTCTCGTATGAAGATCACCGTTCATCCGAATTCATGATCGTTCGCCTCGTGGTGGAGATCACAAAGTCCTTGTCGTACCCCGTGTCGCAGATCACAGATCGACGGGCATAGGATGCGTGGCAAACGGGCTTGTGAACTGCCTCACATGTACGCGATCTTCGAGGCGGCGAGACGAATGCCCGCTGCGGTCCAACGGTCAAGGACGACTGGAAGGAGCGAGGAGCGTGAATGCGTACGCGCCCATCCTCGTGCTCGGCTCCCTCGGGGCAGGGTTTGCGATCTTCTCCGTGGTCATGGCCACGCTAATCGGCCCAAAGCGGTACAACAGGGCCAAGCTTGAGGCGTACGAGTGCGGCATCGAGCCGACGCCCACTCCCGCCGGAGGCGGCCGCTTCCCGATCAAGTACTACCTCACGGCGATGCTCTTCATCGTCTTCGACATCGAGATCGTCTTCCTCTATCCCTGGGCCGTCACCTTCGACGCCCTGGGGCTTTTCGGGCTCGTGGAGATGCTGCTCTTCGTGCTCACCGTCTTCGTCGCCTACGCCTATGTGTGGCGGCGCGGCGGCCTGGAATGGGACTGAGGGGCTGGGAGCACAGTCATGGGAATCGAAGAGAAGCTGCCGAGCGGTTTCCTGCTGACGACGGTCGAACAGGCCGCGGGCTGGGTGCGCAAGTCGTCCGTCTTCCCCGCGACCTTCGGCCTCGCCTGCTGCGCCATCGAGATGATGACCACCGGCGCGGGCCGCTACGACCTCGCGCGCTTCGGCATGGAGGTCTTCCGCGGCTCACCGCGCCAGGCCGACCTGATGATCGTGGCCGGCCGGGTCAGCCAGAAGATGGCGCCCGTGCTGCGGCAGGTCTATGACCAGATGCCCAACCCCAAGTGGGTCATCTCCATGGGGGTCTGCGCGTCTTCGGGTGGGATGTTCAACAATTACGCGATTGTGCAGGGCGTTGATCACATTGTTCCGGTTGACATCTATTTGCCGGGCTGCCCGCCGCGCCCGGAGATGCTGATGGACGCGATCCTCAAGCTCCACCAGAAGATCCAGGGCTCCAAGCTCGGCGTGAACGCGGCGGAGGCGGCCCGCGAGGCGGAGGAGGCGGCGCTCAAGGCGCTGCCGACGATCGAGATGAAGGGTCTGCTGAGGTGACCGGCGCACGCCCGGCCGCCGGGCCGCAGACGACAGCGAAGGCCGCGCCTCTGCTCCCCCCACCTTCGGCGGGTGGTGCCCCCAGCGCGGGCGGAGAAGGGAACGGTCAGCAGTGAGTGACGAGACACCCAATCCTGACAAGGACCTCAGCGAACAGAACCTGCCCGGTCAGCGCGGGGACCACGGTGAGGAGGTCCGCGTCCAGCGCGGGATGTTCGGTGCCCAGAGCGGCGCCGACACCAGCGGCTACAGCGGACTCGTCCGCTCCGTCCGGCTGCCCGGCCCGGCCGTCCGCCCCTACGGCGGCTGGTTCGACGAGGTCGCCGACGAGCTCGAAGGCGCCCTCGACGAGCAGGGCCTCCTCCCCGAGAACGCCATCGAGAAGACGGTCGTCGACCGCGGCGAGCTCACCTTCCACATCGCCCGCGAGCACCTCGTCCGGGTCGCCCGCACCCTGCGCGACGACCCAGCGCTGCGCTTCGAGCTCTGTACGGGCGTCTCCGGCGTCCACTACCCGGGCGACAAGGGCCGCGAGCTGCACGCCGTGTACCACCTGCGCTCGCTCACCCACGGCCGGCTGATCCGCCTGGAGGTCGCCGCCCCCGACGCCGACCCGCACATCCCGTCCCTCGTCGCGGTCTACCCGACGAACGACTGGCACGAGCGCGAGACGTACGACTTCTTCGGCATCGTCTTCGACGGCCACCCCGCCCTCACCCGGATCATGATGCCGGACGACTGGCAGGGCTTCCCGCAGCGCAAGGACTACCCCCTCGGCGGAATCCCCGTCGAGTACAAGGGCGCCCAGATCCCGGCTCCGGACCAGCGGAGGTCGTACTCGTGACCACCCCATCTGCAAGCGCGCGCGAGACCACCGAGGGGACCGTCTACACGGTCACCGGCGGCGACTGGGAGGAGGTCGTCCAGTCCGCCGCCAAGGCCGACGACGAGCGGATCATCGTCAACATGGGCCCCCAGCACCCGTCCACGCACGGCGTGCTCCGGCTCATCCTGGAGATCGACGGCGAGACCGTCACTGAGGCCCGCTGCGGCATCGGCTACCTCCACACCGGCATCGAGAAGAACCTCGAGTACCGGACCTGGACGCAGGGCACCACCTTCGTCACGCGCATGGACTACCTCACCTCGTTCTACAACGAGACGGCGTACTGCCTGGGCGTCGAGAAGCTGCTCGGCATCACCGACCAGATCCCGGACCGGGCGAGCGTCGTCCGCGTCCTGCTCATGGAGCTCAACCGGCTCTCCTCCCACCTGGTGTGCATCGCCACCGGCGGTATGGAGCTGGGCGCGACCACGATCATGATCTACGGCTTCCGGGACCGCGAGATGATCCTGGACCTGTACGAGCTGATCACCGGCCTGCGCATGAACCACGCGTTCATCCGCCCCGGCGGCCTCGCCCAGGACCTCCCGCCCGGCGCGGTCGACGCCGTGCGCGAGTTCGTGAAGACCATGAAGAAGAACCTGCCGGAGTACGACAAGCTCGCCACCGGCAACCCCATCTTCAAGGCCCGGATGCAGGACGTCGGCTACCTCGACCTCGCCGGCTGCATGGCGCTGGGCGCCACCGGACCGATCCTGCGCGCGGCGGGCCTCCCGCACGACCTGCGCAAGACCGACCCGTACTGCGGCTACGAGAACTACGAGTTCGACGTCCCGACCGCCGACAGCTGCGACTCCTACGGGCGCTTCCTCATCCGCCTTGAGGAGATGCGGCAGTCCCTGCGGATCGTCGAACAGTGCCTGGACCGGCTGGCGCCCGGCCCGGTCATGGTCGCGGACAAGAAGATCGCCTGGCCCGCCCAGCTCGCGCTCGGCCCGGACGGACTCGGCAACTCCCTCGACCACATCAAGAAGATCATGGGCACCTCCATGGAGGCCCTGATCCACCACTTCAAGCTGGTGACCGAGGGATTCCGCGTCCCGGCCGGACAGGCCTACGCGGCCGTCGAGTCCCCCAAGGGCGAGCTCGGCGCACACGTCGTCAGCGACGGCGGCACCCGCCCCTACCGGGTCCACTTCCGCGACCCGTCCTTCACCAACCTGCAGGCCATGGCGGCGATGTGCGAGGGCGGCCAGGTCGCCGACGTCATCGTCGCCGTCGCGTCCATCGACCCCGTGATGGGAGGCGTCGACCGATGACGGACGGACAGACCAGTCTCGGGATGCCCCAGCTCCCCGCCCCCGACTACCCGGCCGAGGTACGCGCCCGGCTGGAGGCGGACGCCAAGGAGATCATCGCCCGCTACCCGGGGTCCCGCTCCGCGCTCCTGCCGATGCTGCACCTCGTGCAGTCGGAGGAGGGCCATGTGACGCGTACCGGCATGAAGTTCTGCGCCGAGCTCCTCGGCCTGACCACCGCCGAGGTCACGGCGGTGGCCACCTTCTACACGATGTACCGCCGCAAGCCGTCGGGCGACTACCAGGTCGGCGTGTGCACCAACACCCTCTGCGCCGTGATGGGCGGCGACGCCATCTTCGAGGAGCTGAAGCAGCACCTCGGCGTCGGCAACGAGGGGACGACACCCGACGGCAAGATCACGCTCGAGCACATCGAGTGCAACGCGGCCTGCGACTTCGCGCCCGTGGTGATGGTCAACTGGGAGTTCTTCGACAACCAGACGCCCGAGTCCGCCAAGAACATGGTCGACGACCTGCGGGCGGGCCGTCCCGTCGAGCCGACCCGCGGCGCCCCCCTGTGCACCTTCAAGGAGACCGCCCGCATCCTGGCCGGCTTCCCCGACGAGCGCGAGGGGGCCGTCCAGGCCACCGGGGGGGCCGGCCCGGCCTCGCTCGTCGGGCTGCGGCTGGCCAAGGGCGAGACCCCGCACCACACGATCGGCCACCCGCGCGGCGAAGCAGCCGGTGGGGAGGGGGAGTGATGACCTTGGCACCCGAGCTGAGCAACAGCAGCCCCGAGAAGCTTCTCGCCCCGGTCCTGTCGGCGTTCTGGGACCAGCCCGACTCCTGGACGCTGGACACCTACCGGAGGCACGAGGGGTACGAAGGGCTGAGGAAGGCCCTCGCGATGTCGCCCGACGACCTCATCGCGTACGTCAAGGACTCCGGCCTCCGCGGCAGGGGCGGCGCCGGCTTCCCCACCGGGATGAAGTGGCAGTTCATCCCGCAGGGCGACGGCAAGCCGCACTACCTCGTCGTCAACGCCGACGAGTCCGAGCCGGGGACCTGCAAGGACATCCCGCTCCTCTTCGCCAACCCGCACTCCCTCATCGAGGGCATCGTGATCGCCTGCTACGCGATCCGCTCGAACCACGCCTTCATCTATCTGCGCGGCGAGGTCGTCCCCGTCCTGCGCCGGCTCCACGAGGCCGTCCGCGAGGCCTACGAGGCCGGCTACCTCGGCGAGAACATCCTCGGCAGCGGACTCGACCTCGAACTCACCGTGCACGCGGGCGCCGGAGCGTACATCTGCGGCGAGGAGACCGCCCTGCTCGACTCGCTCGAAGGACGGCGCGGACAGCCCCGGCTGCGGCCCCCCTTCCCCGCGGTCGCCGGTCTGTACGCCTGCCCCACCGTGGTGAACAACGTCGAGTCCATCGCCTCCGTTCCCGCGATCCTCAACCGGGGCAAGGACTGGTTCAAGTCGATGGGCAGCGAGAAGTCCCCGGGCTTCACGCTGTACTCGCTGAGCGGGCACGTCGCCTCGCCCGGCCAGTACGAGGCCCCGCTCGGGATCACCCTGCGCCAGCTCCTCGACATGAGCGGCGGCATGCGGCGCGGCCACCGGCTGAAGTTCTGGACCCCCGGCGGCTCCTCCACCCCGATGTTCACCGACGAGCACCTCGACGTGCCCCTGGACTACGAGGGCGTCGGCGCGGCCGGCTCCATGCTCGGCACCAAGGCGCTCCAGTGCTTCGACGAGACCACCTGCGTGGTGCGGGCCGTGACCCGGTGGACCGAGTTCTACGCCCACGAGTCCTGCGGCAAGTGCACCCCGTGCCGTGAGGGCACCTACTGGCTGGTGCAGTTGCTCCGCGACATCGAGGCGGGCAAGGGCACGATGTCGGACCTCGACAAGCTGAACGACATCGCCGACAACATCAACGGCAAGTCGTTCTGCGCGCTCGGCGACGGCGCCGCCTCCCCGATCTTCTCCTCGCTGAAGTACTTCCGCGAGGAGTACGAGCAGCACATCACCGGCCGGGGCTGCCCCTTCGACCCGGCCAAGTCGACCGCCTGGGCGGACAACCACAAGGAGGTGACCGCATGACCGTCCCCGCGACCACGTCCGCCGGCGGCGGCAGCGCGGCGGTACCGCCGCCCGAGGACCTCGTCACGCTGACCATCGACGGCGCAGAGATCTCCGTCCCCAAGGGGACCCTGGTCATCCGCGCCGCCGAACAGCTCGGCATCGAGATCCCCCGCTTCTGCGACCACCCGCTCCTCGACCCGGCCGGCGCCTGCCGCCAGTGCATCGTCGAGGTCGAGGGCCAGCGCAAGCCGATGGCCTCCTGCACCATCACCTGCACCGACGGCATGGTGGTGAAGTCGCAGCTGACCAGTCCGGTCGCTGAGAAGGCCCAGCACGGCGTGATGGAGCTGCTGCTCATCAACCACCCGCTGGACTGCCCGGTCTGCGACAAGGGCGGCGAGTGCCCGCTGCAGAACCAGGCGATGTCCCACGGCCGGGCCGAGTCCCGCTTCGACGGACAGAAGCGGACCTACGAGAAGCCGGTGCCGATCTCCACCCAGGTGCTGCTCGACCGCGAGCGGTGCGTGCTGTGCGCGCGCTGCACCCGCTTCTCCAACCAGGTCGCCGGCGACCCGATGATCGAGCTGATCGAGCGCGGCGCGCTCCAGCAGGTCGGCACCGGCGAGGGCGACCCCTTCGAGTCGTACTTCTCCGGCAACACCATCCAGATCTGCCCGGTCGGCGCGCTCACCTCGGCGGCGTACCGCTTCCGCTCGCGCCCCTTCGACCTGGTGTCCTCGCCGAGCGTCTGCGAGCACTGCGCCGGCGGCTGCGCCACGCGCACCGACCACCGGCGCGGCAAGGTCATGCGGCGGCTCGCGGCCGAGGACCCCGAGGTCAACGAGGAGTGGGTGTGCGACAAGGGCCGGTTCGGCTTCCGGTACGCGCAGCAGCGCGACCGGTTCACCACGCCGCTCGTACGCAATGAGGAGGGGGTCCTCGAACCCGCCTCCTGGCCCGAGGCCCTGGAGGTGGCCGCCCGCGGCCTGGTCCGCGGCCGCACCGGCGTCCTGGCCGGCGGCCGGCTGACCGTCGAGGACTCCTACGCGTACGCCAAGTTCGCCCGGGT
This sequence comes from Streptomyces sp. ISL-36, assembly GCF_018614205.1. Classification (GTDB taxonomy): domain Bacteria; phylum Actinomycetota; class Actinomycetes; order Streptomycetales; family Streptomycetaceae; genus Streptomyces. The sequence goes on from NZ_JAGGOS010000138.1 coordinate 17,108, forward strand.
CGCCCTCCACACCAACGACGTCGACTTCCGGGCCCGCGTCCACTCCGGTGAGGAGGCCGACTTCCTGGCTTCCGCCGTGGCCGGGCACGGACGGGACCTGGACGGCAGCGGGGTCACGTACACCTCGCTGGAGGCCGCACCGGCCGTCCTGCTCGTCGGCTTCGAGTCCGAGGAGGAGGCGCCCGGTGTCTTCCTGCGGCTGCGCAAGGCGTGGCGCAAGAAGGGCCAGAAGACCTACGCGCTCGCCTCGCACGCCACCCGGGGCCTGGTGAAGGCGGGCGGCACGCTGCTGCCGGCCGCTCCCGGCACCGAGACCGAGTGGCTGGACGCGCTCACCTCACGGGTCGGCCTCGACGTGGCCGGCACGGACGCGGCCGAGGCGCTGCGGCAGGACGGCGCGGTCATCGTGGTCGGCGAGCGGCTCGCCGCCGTGCCGGGCGGGCTGACCGCGGCCGTCCGGACCGCGACGGCGACCGGAGCGACACTGGTGTGGATCCCGCGCCGGGCGGGCGAGCGCGGCGCGCTCGAAGCCGGCGCGATCCCCACGCTGCTGCCCGGCGGCCGCCCGGCGACCGACCCGCGCGCGCGGGAGGAGGTCGCGGCCGCCTGGGGCGTACGCGAACTGCCGCACGGCTACGGCCGCGACACCGGCCAGATCGTGGAGGCCGCCGCCACCGGCGAACTGGGCGCGCTGCTCGTCGGCGGCGTCGAGGTCCGCGACCTGCCGGACCCGGCACGCGCGCGTGAGGCCCTCGACGCGGCCTTCGTCGTCTCCCTGGAGCTGCGGCCGAGCGAGGTCACCGAGCGGGCCGACGTGGTCCTCCCGGTCGCCGCGGTCGCCGAGAAGGCGGGCACCTTCCTCAACTGGGAGGGCAGGGCGCGTCCCTTCGAGGCGGCGCTCAAGCCCGAGCAGATGACCCGGCGCCTCGCGCCCGCGGACGCCCGCGTGCTCCACATGCTCGCGGACGCCCTCGACGCCCACCTGGCGCTGCCCGATCTGAAGGCGGTACGACGGGAGATGGACCGGCTCGGCGGCTGGACCGGCGAGCGGGCCTCCGAGCCCGTGGAGCCCGCGCAGCCCGCGCCGCGGCCCGCCGAGGGCGAGGCCGTCCTCGCCGGACACCGGCTCCTGCTCGACCTCGGCAGGCTGCAGGAGGGCGACACGGCCCTGGCCGGCACCCGGCACGCGGCCCTCGCGCACCTCTCGGCCGCCACCGCCGCCGAGACGGGCGTGAAGGACGGCGACGTCCTCGCCGTGACCGGCCCGGCGGGCTCCGTCCGCTTCCCGCTCCAGGTCACCGAGATGCCCGACCGCGTGGTCTGGCTCCCGCTGAACTCGACCGGCGGCGGCGTCCTCTCCGACACCGGCGCCCACCCGGGCGACCTGGTCCGCATCGGTCCCGCGGCTTCGACGGAGGTGCAGGCATGACCACGCTGCTCGCCGCTGAAGACCTGTCCATGTTCGGCACGGACCCCTGGTGGCTCGTCGCGATCAAGGCCGTCTTCTGCTTCGCCTTCCTGATGATCACCGTGCTCTTCTCCATCGTGTGGGAGCGCAAGGTCGTCGCCTGGATGCAGCTGCGCATCGGCCCCAACCGGCACGGCCCCTGGGGTCTCCTCCAGTCCCTCGCGGACGGCATCAAGCTGATGCTGAAGGAGGACGTCGTCGTCAAGCGCGCCGACAAGGTCGTCTACATCCTCGCGCCGATCATCGCCGCGGCCCCGGCGTTCATGGCGATCGCCGTGATCCCCTTCGGCCCGGCCGGCAACGAGGTCTCGATCTTCGGCCACCGCACCACGATGCAGCTGACCGACCTGCCGATCGCCATGCTGTACGTCCTGGCCATCGCGTCCGTCGGTATCTACGGCATCGTGCTCGCCGGCTGGTCCTCCGGCTCGACGTACCCGCTCCTGGGCGGGCTGCGGTCCTGCGCGCAGATGATCTCGTACGAGATCGCCATGGGCGCCGCGTTCGCCTCCGTCTTCCTGTACTCCGGGTCGATGTCGACCTCGGCGATCGTGGAGGCGCAGGCGGACCGCTGGTTCATCATCCTGCTGCCGGTCTCCTTCATCATCTACGTGGTCACGATGGTCGGCGAGACCAACCGCGCCCCGTTCGACATGCCGGAGTCCGAGGGCGACCTGGTCGGCGGCTTCAACACCGAGTACTCCTCCATCAAGTTCGCGATGTTCATGCTCGCCGAGTACGTGAACATGGTGACGGTCTCGGCCGTGTCGGTGACGCTGTTCCTCGGCGGCTGGCGGGCCCCGTACCCGATCTCCACGTTCTGGGAGGGCGCGAACCACGGCTGGTGGCCGATGCTCTGGTTCGTCCTCAAGGTGCAGCTGCTGCTCTTCTTCTTCATCTGGCTGCGCGGCACGCTGCCCCGCGTCCGCTACGACCAGCTGATGAAGCTCGGCTGGAAGGTCCTCATCCCGGTCTCGGTGGTCTGGCTGATGCTGGTCGCCACCGTCCGCGCGCTGCGGAACGCGAACTACGACTTCCAGACGATCGTGCTCTATGTCGCCGGGGCGGTCCTAGCCGTGCTGCTCCTCTCCTTCATCGCGGACATGTTCCGCGACAAGAAGGCGAAGGGCGCGGCGGAACAGGCCGGGCCCGAGGCCCCGTTCGACCCGATGGCCGGCGGGTTCCCCGTACCGCCGCTGCCCGGACAGTCCCTGCCGCCGGTGCCACGGCGACGGCCCCGGCACGACCGGGACCTCGTTGTCAGTGGCGCCGCCGATACTGCTACTGAGAGTGATGGAAAGGAGACGGACGGTGTCTGATTTCCAGAATCCGGTGGCCGGCTTCGGCGTGACCTTCAAGGCCATGTTCAAGAAGCGGTTGACCGAGCAGTACCCGGAGCAGCAGAAGACGACGGCGCCGCGCTTCCATGGCCGGCACCAGCTCAACCGTCACCCCGACGGTCTCGAGAAGTGCGTCGGCTGCGAGCTGTGCGCCTGGGCCTGCCCCGCGGACGCCATCTACGTGGAGGGCGCGGACAACACCGACGAGGAGCGCTACTCCCCGGGCGAGCGGTACGGCGTGGTCTACCAGATCAACTACGCCCGCTGCATCCTGTGCGGGCTGTGCATCGAGGCCTGCCCGACGCGGGCGCTGACGATGACCAACGAGTTCGAACTGGCCGACTCCTCCCGCGAGAACCTGATCTACACCAAGGAGCAGCTCCTCGCGGGCCTGGAGGAGGGCATGGTCGACACGCCGCACGCCATCTACCCGGGCATGGACGAGCAGGACTACTACCGGGGTCTCGTCACCGAGGCCGCCCCCGGCACGGTCCGGCAGGTCGCCACGTCCAAGGGGGAGAAGGGCGAGCCGGAAGAGGTGGACGCATGAGCGCCGACCTCGCCGCGACGACTCTCGCGGCGTACACCACCTCGTCCGGCGAGGCCTTCCAGTTCTGGGTCCTCGGCACCGTCGCCGTCGTCGGCGCGCTGTGCACGGTCCTGATGAAGAAGGCCGTCCACAGCGCCCTCTGCCTCGCCGCCACCATGATCGTCCTGGCGGTCTTCTACCTCGCCAACGGCGCGTACTTCCTCGGCATCGTCCAGATCGTCGTCTACACCGGCGCGATCATGATGCTCTTCCTCTTCGTCGTCATGCTGGTCGGTGTCACGGCCGCGGACTCGCTGAAGGAGACCATCAAGGGGCAGCGCTGGTGGGCCGCGGTCTGCGGCCTCGGCTTCGGCGTCCTGCTCGTCGCCGGGATCGGCCGCGCCTCCCTGACGGAGTTCAACGGCCTCGGCGCGGCCAACGCGGCGTACGGCGGCAATGTCGAGGGCCTCGCCGCCCTCATCTTCACCAAGTACGTCTTCGCCTTCGAGATCACCGGCGCGCTGCTCATCACCGCGGCCGTCGGCGCGATGGTGCTCACCCACCGGGAGCGCACCGAGAAGGCCCGCACCCAGCGCGAGCTCTCCGAACAGCGGGTCCGCGAAGGCAAGCACGTACCGCCGCTGCCCGCGCCCGGCGTCTACGCCCGGCACAACGCGGTGGACATCGCCGGTCTGCTGCCCGACGGCACGCCCGCCGAGCTGACCGTGATGCAGACCCTGCGCAAGCGCGGCCAGATCCGTGACGTGTCCACCGAGGCGCTGGCCGACCTCAAGGCCCTTGAGCAGAGCTCCGAGGAGCGGCTCGGCCGGGACCGGGACGAAGAGGAGGCCACCCGGTGAATCCCGTCAACTATCTCTATCTCGCCGCCCTGTTGTTCACCATCGGCGCGGCCGGGGTGCTGATCCGGCGCAACGCGATCGTGGTCTTCATGTGCGTCGAGCTGATGCTCAACGCCTGCAACCTCGCGTTCGTCGCCTTCTCCCGGATGCACGGCAATCTCGACGGCCAGATCATCGCCTTCTTCACGATGGTCGTGGCCGCCGCGGAGGTCGTGGTCGGGCTCGCGATCATCGTGTCGCTGTTCCGTTCCCGCCACTCGGCCTCGGTCGACGACGCCAGCCTGATGAAGCTGTGAGGGGCTGAACCGTGGATAACCTGATTGCGCTGCTCGTCGCGGCACCCCTGCTCGGAGCGGCCGTGCTGCTGTGCGGCGGGCGGCGGCTCGACAAGACCGGGCACTGGCTCGGCACGCTGCTCGCGGCCGCCTCCTTCGTCGTCGGCGCCGTCCTCTTCGCCGACATGCTGGGCAAGGGTGCCGAGGACCGGGCGCTGCACCAGCGGCTGTTCAGCTGGGTCCCGGTCGAGGGCTTCCAGGCGGACATCGCCTTCCAGCTCGACCAGCTGTCGATGACGTTCGTGCTGCTGATCACCGGTGTCGGCACGCTCATCCACGTGTACTCGATCGGGTACATGGAGCACGACGAGCGCCGCCGCCGCTTCTTCGGCTACCTGAACCTCTTCCTCGCGGCGATGCTCCTGCTCGTCCTCGCCGACAACTACCTGCTGCTGTACTTCGGCTGGGAGGGCGTCGGTCTCGCCTCGTACCTCCTGATCGGCTTCTGGCAGCACAAGCCCACCGCGGCCACCGCCGCGAAGAAGGCCTTCCTGGTCAACCGGGTCGGCGACATGGGTCTGTCGATCGCGATCATGCTGATGTTCACCACCTTCGGGACCTTCGCCTTCGGGCCGGTGCTCTCGTCCACCGGTGAGAGCAGCGAGGGCATGATGACGGCGATCGGGCTGATGCTGCTGCTCGCCGCCTGCGGCAAGTCGGCCCAGGTGCCGCTGCAGTCCTGGCTCGGGGACGCGATGGAGGGCCCGACCCCGGTCTCGGCCCTGATCCACGCGGCCACGATGGTCACCGCGGGCGTCTATCTGATCGTCCGCTCCGCCGACATCTTCAACGCCGCCCCGGACGCGCAGCTCGCGGTCACCGTGGTCGGCGCGGTCACGCTCCTCTTCGGTGCGATCGTCGGTTGCGCCAAGGACGACATCAAGAAGGCGCTGGCCGGCTCGACGATGTCGCAGATCGGCTACATGATCATGGCGGCGGGCCTCGGCCCCATCGGTTACGCCTTCGCGATCATGCACCTGGTGACGCACGGCTTCTTCAAGGCCGGGCTCTTCCTCGGCGCCGGTTCGGTCATGCACGGCATGAACGACGAGGTCGACATGAGGAAGTACGGCGGGCTGCGGAAGTACATGCCGATCACCTTCGCCACCTTCGGCCTCGGCTACCTCGCCATCATCGGCTTCCCGGGCCTCTCCGGCTTCTTCTCCAAGGACAAGATCATCGAGGCCGCCTTCGCCAAGGGCGGCACCGAGGGGTGGATCCTCGGCGGCGTCGCCCTGCTGGGCGCGGCCATCACCGCGTACTACATGACCCGCGTGATGATCATGACGTTCTTCGGTGAGAAGCGCTGGCAGCCGGCCCCGGACGCGGACGCGGTGCCCAGCGCCGAACCGGCCGCCGAGGGCAGGGCCGGCGAGATGCCGCACCCGCACGAGTCCCCGAAGTCCATGACGATCCCGATGATCCTGCTGGCCTTCGGGTCCGTCTTCGCCGGCGGCTTCTTCGGCATCGGCGACCGCTTCGTGCAGTGGCTGGAGCCCGTGACGAAGTTCGAGCACGGGCACCCGCCGATCAGCGCCGGAGCCATCACCTCCGCCACCGTCGCCGTCATGGTCATCGGCGTCACGGTCGCCTATCTGCAGTACGGACGCAGGCCCGTCCCGGTCACCGCACCGCGCGGCTCGCTGCTCACCCGGGCCGCCCGCCGCGATCTGCTCCAGGACGACTTCAACCACATCGTCCTCGTCCGCGGCGGCGAGCACCTCACCCGCTCGCTGGTGTACGTCGACCACACCCTCGTCGACGGGGTGGTCAACGGCACCGCGGCCTCGGTCGGCGGCCTGTCCGGCCGGCTGCGCAAGCTGCAGAACGGCTACGCCCGCTCGTATGCGGTCTCCATGTTCGGAGGTACTGCGGTGCTGATCGCCGCGACCCTGCTGATGAGGGCGGTGTAACCGATGTCGCAAGTAGTGAACGCGGGCTTCCCGCTCCTGACGGCGACGGCGGCGGTACCGGCGGTCGGAGCGATCCTCACCGCCGCCGTCCCCGCCGCCCGCCGCACCGCCGCCAAGTGGCTGGCGCTGCTGGTCTCGCTCGTCACGCTCGTGCTGGCCGCGGTCGTGCTCGTCCGCTTCGAGCCCGGCGGCGACCGCTACCAGCTCGTCGAATCCCACTCCTGGATCAAGGACTTCGGGGTCCGCTACGAGCTGGGCGTGGACGGCATCGGGGTGGCGCTCATCGCGCTCACCGCGCTGCTGATCCCCTTCATCGTCCTGGCGGGCTGGCACGACGCCGACCCCCTGGAGACGAAGTCGTCGCGCTGGCGGCCGACGCAGGGCTTCTTCGCCCTGATCCTGGCGGTCGAGGCGATGGTGATCCTCTCCTTCGAGGCCACCGACGTCTTCCTCTTCTACATCCTGTTCGAAGCCATGCTCATCCCGATGTACTTCCTCATCGGCGGCTTCGGCGACCGGGCCCACACGGGCTCCGACGAGAACGCGGCCGCCCAGCGCTCCTACGCGGCGGTCAAGTTCCTGCTCTACAACCTGGTCGGCGGGCTGATCATGCTGGCCGCCGTCATCGGCCTGTACGTCGTCGCCGGGAACTTCTCGCTCACCGAGATCGCCGAGGCGCGGGCGAGCGGGCAGCTGAAGATGGCGACCGACACCGAGCGGCTGCTCTTCCTCGGTTTCTTCTTCGCCTTCGCGGTGAAGGCGCCGCTGTGGCCGCTGCACACCTGGCTGCCGAACGCGATGGGGGAGGCGACCGCCCCGGTCGCCGTCCTCATCACCGCGGTGGTCGACAAGGTCGGCACCTTCGCGATGCTCCGCTTCTGCCTCCAGCTCTTCCCTGAGGCCTCGAAGTGGGCGACCCCGGTGATCATCACCCTCGCCCTGATCAGCATCGTCTACGGCGCGCTGCTCGCCGTCGGGCAGCGGGACATCAAGCGCCTGGTCGCCTATGCCTCGATCTCGCACTTCGGCTTCATCATCATGGGCATCTTCGCGATGACCAGCCAGGGCCAGAGCGGTGCCACGCTCTACATGGTCAACCACGGGATCTCGACGGCCGCGCTGATGCTGGTGGCCGGCTTCCTGATCTCCCGGCGCGGCTCGCGGCTCATCGCCGACTACGGCGGCGTGCAGAAGGTCGCCCCGGTGCTCGCCGGCACCTTCCTGATCGGCGGTCTGGCCACCCTCTCGCTGCCGGGCCTCGCGCCCTTCGTGAGTGAATTCCTGGTCCTGGTCGGCACGTTCGCCCGGTACCCGGTGGCCGGCATCATCGCCACCACGGGCATCGTGCTCGCCGCGCTCTACACCCTCGTCCTGTACCAGCGGACGATGACGGGCCCGGTGAAGGAGGAGGTGCGGACGATGCCGGACCTGCGGGCGCGGGAACTGGCCGTCGTCGCACCGCTGATCGCCCTGCTGATCTTCCTCGGGGTGTTCCCGAAGCCGCTGACGGACATCGTCAACCCGGCCGTCACGCACACCATGTCCGACGTCCAGCAGAAGGACCCCGCACCTGAAGTGGAGGCGGCCAAGTGAGCGCATCTGCCGTCGCGCCAGCTGTCCACAGCCTGTGGACGACGGCTGCCGAGCCGTTGACCAAGATCCCGGCGCCCCACATCGAGTACGTCCAGCTCTCACCCGTCCTCATCGTGGTCGGCGCCGCGGTCCTCAGCGTCCTCGTCGAGGCCTTCGTGCCCCGCAAGGGCCGCTACTACAGCCAGGTGTTCCTCACCGTCCTGGCGCTCGTCGTCGCCTTCGCCGCCATCGTGGGCCTCGCGGCCGGCGGCTACGGCTCCACCAAGGCCCACATCGCGGCCATGGGCGCCATCGCCGTCGACGGCCCGGCGCTCTTCCTGCAGGGCACCATCCTGCTGGCCTCGATCGTCGCCGTCTTCACCTTCGCCGAGCGCAGGCTCGACCCGGCCCACCACGGCCACCGGGTCGACTCCTTCGCCGCCGAGGCCGCGGCCGTCCCCGGCAGCGAACAGGAAAGGGCCGCGATCAAGGCCGGGTTCACCACCACCGAGGTGTTTCCGCTGGCGCTGTTCGCCATCGCCGGCATGCTGGTCTTCCCCGCCGCCAACGACCTCCTGACGCTCTTCATCGCCCTGGAGGTCTTCTCCCTCCCGCTCTACCTGCTCTGCGCCGTCGCCCGCCGCAAGCGGCTGATGTCGCAGGAGGCCGCGGTCAAGTACTTCCTCCTCGGCGCCTTCTCCTCGGCGTTCCTGCTCTTCGGCATCGCCCTGCTCTACGGCTACGCGGGCTCCGTCTCGTACGCCACCATCGCCGACGTCGTCGACGGCTCGGTCGTCGCCGTCGACCCGGCGCTCGCCCAGACCATGGGCAACGACGTCCTGCTGCTCATCGGCTTCGCGATGATCCTGATGGGACTGCTCTTCAAGGTCGGCGCCGTGCCGTTCCACATGTGGACCCCGGACGTCTACCAGGGTGCGCCGACCCCCGTCACCGGCTTCATGGCCGCCGCCACGAAGGTCGCCGCGTTCGGCGCGCTGCTGCGCCTGCTGTACGTGGTGCTGCCGGGCCTCACCTGGGACTGGCGGCCGGTCATGTGGGGCGTCGCCATCGTCACCATGCTGGGCGGCGCGATCGTCGCGATCACCCAGACCGACATCAAGCGGCTCCTGGCGTACTCCTCCATCGCGCACGCCGGCTTCCTGCTCGCCGGTGTCATCGCGGCCACGCCGACCGGCATCTCGTCCGTGCTGTTCTACCTGGCCGCCTACTCCTTCGTGACGATCGGCGCCTTCGCCGTGGTCACGCTGGTACGGGACGCGGGCGGCGAGGCCACACACCTGTCGAAGTGGGCCGGTCTCGGCCGCCGTTCGCCGCTCGTGGCCGCGGTCTTCGCGGTCTTCCTGCTCGCCTTCGCCGGTATCCCGCTGACCTCCGGGTTCTCCGGGAAGTTCGCGGTCTTCAAGGCGGCGGCGGAGGGCGGCGCGGGTGCGCTGGTCGTCGTCGGTGTCGTCTCGTCCGCGGTCGCCGCGTTCTTCTACATCCGGGTGATCGTGCTGATGTTCTTCAGCGAGCCGAAGGCGGACGGCCCCACGGTCGCGGTGCCCTCGGCCTTCACGGCGCTCACCATCACGGCGGGCGTCGCGGTCACTCTCGTGCTCGGTCTCGCGCCGCAGTACTTCCTGGACCTGGCGGGCCAGGCGAGCGTGTTCGTGAGGTAGAGACCGCCGTCAGGGCCCGGCCGCCGCGCGAGCGGGGCCGGGCCCTGACGCGTCTCTACGACGTCGCCTCCGTCGGCGGGCAGTCGCACGTCACCCTCGGGTTGTACGGCGTGAACACGCCCCTCGGGTTCTTCTTGAAGATCCAGGCGTGCAGGGAGTAGTGGCTCCCCAGGTCGGGGAGGACAGCCGGCCCGTCGAAGTTCCGGTCGAACATCCGCGGGCGCGGCCGGTCCGTGTCGAGGACGACGTACTCGACCGCGACCAGCTGCCGCCTGCCGTTGTGGTCGTCCTCGTAGAGCAGGGCGGCGGGCTGGGCCGGGTCGGTGGAGCCGACGTGTGCGGGCTTCACGTAGTGATAGCCCATGCCGCCGAGCTTCGGGTCCTCGACGCACTCGTCCGTCCGGATGTAGCCGTCGTTCAGGGCGGCCTGCTCGGACCTGTACTTCACCGTGGCGTCGTAAGCCTTCTCCAGGTCCGGGTGGGACCAGTCGTCGCCTTTCGCGGCCGAGGCCGGAGCCGTCACCAGGGCCAGCGACGTGGCGGCGGCGAGGGCGAGCGTGGCTATGAGAGGACGGGTTCGTACGGGCATCGCGTTGCTCCTCGGGGCGGGATGCGCGCGCCCCTGAGCGGGGCGCCGGATTCGCGCGGGCTCTCCCCTGTTCCCACAGTGAGCAGCATGGGCGGCCCCGATGGGTCACCGCACGCCGGGTGACCCATTCGGGACGCGCGCTCAGACGCCCGGCGCGGCCACGATCCGTCCGGTGACCTCGCCGAGCGCGACCCGTGTGCCGTCCGGGCCCGGGGCCCAGGCGGTCAGGGTGACCTCGTCGCCGTCCTCGAGGAACGTCCGCTTCCCGGTGGGCAGTTCAATCGGATCGCGGCCGTTCCAGGTCAGTTCGAGAAGCGAGCCGCGCTGGTGCACCTCGGGTCCGGAGACCGTGCCGGAGCCGTACAGGTCACCGGTCCGGAGCGACGCCCCGTTGACCGTCATATGGGCGAGCTGCTGGGCGGCCGTCCAGTACATGGTGGCGAACGGCGGCTCGGAGATCACCTCGCCGTTGATCTTGACCGTGATCCGCAGGTCGAAGGCGCCGGGCTCCTCGTCGGCGGAGTCGTCGAGGTACGGCAGCAGGTCGAAGTCCCGGGTCGGCGGGTCGACGCGCGCGGCGTCCAGGGCCTCCAGCGGGGTGACCCAGGCCGAGACGGAGGTCGTGAACGACTTCCCGAGGAACGGGCCGAGCGGCACGTACTCCCAGGCCTGGATGTCGCGGGCCGACCAGTCGTTGAGCAGGGTCAGACCGAAGACGTGCTCGCGGAAGTCGCCGAGCGGGACCGGCGTACCGAGCGTGGAGGGGGTACCGACGACGAAGCCGACCTCCGCCTCGATGTCGAGCTTGACGGACGGACCGAAGACCGGCGCGGGATCGGTGGGCGCCTTGCGCTGGCCCGAGGGCCGTACGACATCGGTGCCGGAGACGACCACCGTGCCGGCGCGCCCGTGGTAACCGATGGGCAGGTGCTTCCAGTTGGGGGTGAGCGCGTCGCCGTCGGGGCGGAAGATCCGGCCCACGTTGGTGGCGTGGTGCTCGCTCGCGTAGAAGTCGACGTAGTCCGCGACCTCGTACGGCAGATGCAGCGTGACGGAGTCCAGCGGGTGCAGCAGCGGCTCTATGTCGGGCCGGTGCGCGGGCACCGTCACCCAGGCGGTCAGCGCGCGGCGCACGTCGCGCCAGGCGGTGCGGCCGGCGGCGAGCAGCGCGTTGAGGCTGGGCTGCGCGAGCAGCGCGGCGTAGGGGGAGCCGAGGGCGTGCGCCGCGGCCCCCGCGTCGAGGACATGACCGCCGATGCGGACGCCGACCCTCCGCCGGTCGGGCTCGTCGGCGGTGGAGAAGACGCCGTACGGAAGGTTGTGCGGGCCGAAGGGATCGCCCTCGGCCAGGTCGAGCGGGGACTGCTCGGGCATCGGTGCTTGCCTCGCTTTCCACGGGTGTGGGGGACACGTTACGGGTCGGGGCGCGGGGCGCGGATGACATGGGTCACACAAAAAGTGGGCCCCATGTGCACAACTGTCCATGTTCGGTTGCTTTATGCCTCCTGTGAGGTCCCTGTGGCTGAGCCGGCGTTCCAATAGGGCTATTCCGCGGGGTTATTCGGGTCATACGATCGCGTGAGCGTCGTGCCGCGTGAAGTCCCCGCAGGCGCGAACCCCTTTCTTTTCTTCTTTCCACGACCAGAAAAAGGGTCAGACTTGAAGATCCGCCGCATTCTCGCGACCGCCGTGGCCGCCGCCGTGACCACGCCCGTCGTTCTCCTCTCGGCCGCGCCCGCCTTCGCGGACACCAAGCCGGCTCCCGCGCAGACGCAGGAGCAGAAGCAGAAGCCGACGATCGAGCAGCTGAAGCTCGCCGTCGCCGCCGCGCAGAACGCGTACGACGCGGCCGTGGTCGCGTACGACGACTCCCAGAAGGCCATCGACGCCCTCGACAAGCCCGACCACCCGCTCCAGGTGGCTCTCGCCGCGGCGAAGACGGCCGCGGCGACGGCCGATGGAGAGAAGACGGCGGCCGACCAGGCCGTGGTGGACGCCCAGGCCAAGCTGGACGGCGCCACCACCGACGAGGAGAAGGCCGCCGCGCAGACGGCCCTCGACGAGGCGAAGAGGAAGGCCGAGGCCGCCGCCACCGCCAAGACGACCGCCGACGGGAACCTCGCCGGCGCGAACAAGGCCGTGGAGAACGAGCGCGTCGCACTCCTGAGGAAGACCGGCGAAGCCCTGACGGCCAAGGAGGAGGCCAAGACGGCCCTCGACGCCGCCAAGAAGGCGCTCGCCGACGCCGAGAAGGAGGCCGAGGAGCCGGGTGAGGAGCCCGGTGAGGAGCCGCCTCACGAGGACTGCGCCCCGGAGCCCGCGTTCACCTCCGTCGTGCAGGGTCTGCCCGAGAAGGTCGTGGCCGGTACGACCGTCGACTTCACGCTGCGCCTCACCAACGGCACCGACCGGCAGATGGACGAGGCGTACGTCTTCGCCGCCGTCCACGCCTTCGACGAGAAGGGGCTCAAGCCCCTCGACAGGTACCTGGACCTGGAGTGGTCCACGGCCGCGAACCCCGAGTGGGTGGACGTTCCCGTCGCCGAGGAGCTGTTCGTCGGCGCCCTGAAGGCCAAGTCCTCCGTCGACGTCAAGCTCCGTCTGAAGGTGGACGCGGACACGCCGGCCGGCCAGGGCGTCACCTTCGTCGCGGGCGACTTCTGGAACGAGGACGAGTCCTGCGGCGGCACGCCGGACCTGACCGAGTACGAGTTCGACATCCTGGCCAAGGGCAGCGACCCGGGCAAGGTCGACGACGCCACGGGCAAGCCCGGGGGCACCCACACCACCACCCCGGTGACCAACACCACCACCCACGGTGTGCTGGCCGCCACCGGTTCCAGCGACGCCGTGCCGCAGATCGCCCTCGCGGGTGGCGCGGCTCTCGTCCTCGGTGCCGGTGCGATGGTCGTCGCCCGCCGCCGCAGGGCCGACGCCGACGGGTAACCCTTGGCAAAGGGCCCGCACCCGAAAGGGTGCGGGCCCCTTTCTGTTCACCCCGCCGTACGCGGAATTCGCTTTTCCCACGTCCGGTGGAAGACGACTTCTTCGCCGTCCTTGCACACCACCTCGTTCGACGTGACGAATGCGTCCGCCTCGCAGGCGATTTCCGAACGTGTGTCGATCCTGACGTCCCACGCCATCTCCGGCCGGTGCAGCCGGATCGACCAGTCGGAGCGGGTACGGGCCGACAGGGGATCGTCCTCCGTGATCGTGTACGTCTCCAGGGCCTCCTCGGTGCGTTCCAGTCCGTCCGGATGGACCCGCGTACCGCCGTAGCGGGGGTCGACCTCGAGGCGCCACTCGCCCTTGGCCACGTCGCGCACCACCAGCCGCTCCGGGCGGGGCTCCTCCAGCGTCGCGGGGTGGCTCACGCCGAGCGGCTCCGACTGTTCCGGCTCCTGCCACTGGACCGCGTCCCGCGTGGGGCGGCGGACCGGGAGGGTCAGGTGCGAGGCCGCCGGGTCGAGGGTGAAGCCCCCCGTGTCCGGCCGGGGCCAGATCCAGGGCCAGTACGCGGAGGAGACCGCGAGACGGACGCGGTGGCCGGGCGGGAAGGCGTGGCCGATGCCGTTCAGTTCGAAGACGACGTCCTCGCTCTCGCCGACCCGGGCCTCCACCGCCCGGTCCGGGCCGTGGCGGGCGGAGAGGTTGAGCGCCCCGCCGGTGACGAGCGTGGAGGAGCCGTCCGGAGCGACGTCGCAGAGGCGGGCGATCGCCTGGCCGGTGGGGGCCGCGGCGCGCAGCGAGAGGCTCACCCGGGGCCGGCCCAGGATCTCGATGGGCGGGCCGTCCTCGGGGACCACGAAGTCGAAGCAGGCCGAGTGGGCGTCCTCGTCACGCTGGTCGGGCGGCAGGTCGGCGTCGTTGCCGACGGGGCGGAAACGCCCGGCGTCCAGGCCGGTCCGCTGCGGGGAGTCGACCAGGACCGGGTCGCCCTGGAAGGCGTACCTCACCGGGGTGACGTGCGGGGAGGGCCAGGCGGGGTCGGCGACCCAGCGGCCCGGCAGCTCGTCGTACACGGTGGCGGGCGGGTGGGACGCGCTGATCCAGGAGCGCAGCAGCGGCGCGGCCATCACGTCGTTGTCCGCGCCCTTGAGATGGAAGTCCCACCATCTGAGCGTCTCCTGGAGGAAGCCGATCGCCGGCCCCGGCGCCAGCCCGTGGTCCGGGTACTGGTGCGACCAGGGCCCGATGATCCCGCGGACCCGGTCCGGGGGAAGGTGTTCGACGAGCCGCAGGACGGTGTCCCGGTACGGGTCGTGCCAGCCGCCCACGGCCAGGACGGCCGCCCGGACGGCGCCGTAGTCCTCGCGGACGCTGCCGTGCCGCCAGTAGTCGTCGCGGGTCTGGTGGGCCAGCCAGGTGTGGACGCAGGGTTCCACCGCCTCCAGGCGCCGCAGCCACATCGCGAGCCACTCGTCCCCCACGTACCGGGGGTCCGGCGGGCGCGAGACGCGGGCGAGCAGGGTCGCGGCCCAGGCGTGCATGTCCACGGCGAGGACGGAGCCGCCCCGGTAGTGGACGTCGTTGTCGTAGCGGTCGTCGGTCGAGCAGACGGTGACGATCGCCTTCAGCGGCTCGGGGGCGAGCGCGGCGATCCGGAGCGCGTCGAAGCCGCCCCGGCCGAGGCCGAACATGCCCACCGCGCCGGTGCACCAGGGCTGCTCGGCGAGCCAGTCCACCACCGCCACGCCGTCGGCCGGCTCCGTCGCGTCGCAGACGTCTCCCGGCAGGCCCTCGCTGTTGCCGTGCCCGCGGGCGTCGACGCGTACGGAGGTGTAGCCGTGGCCGGCGTACCAGGGGTGGCGCTGCCGGTCGCGGGGTGCGGTCCCGTCGGTGAGGCGGTCCGGCAGGTACTCCAGGAGAGCGGGGACGGGGACGTCGGTGACCGGCCGCCAGACCCGGGCGTACAGCCGGGTGCCGTCCGCCATCGGGATGCGGATGTCCTCGTGGACGGTCTCGTACGGGAACTCGGTACGGATCTTCATGGTTCGGACACCTCGTGGGCCGGCGCGGGGCGTCGGGGGCGGGGGCGGACTCCGCGGAGCGCTTGCGTCCGGCCGAAGAAGGCATGATCGTCTTCGGGTGGCGGCTGCTCGCCGTTCGCGTCGCGGTCGATCACTGTTCGGGACAAAGCGCCCACTCCTGGTCGTATCAGCTGATCACGAACATACCGGGGGTGGCGGGAAGGCGCCCATGGTGATCGAAACGGGACCGGATACGCTGACTTGAGTGAATCGAGCGACACATCGACAATCCGTGTGATCGTCGGCAGGTAACACCAGGCATCAGCAGGCGTCAGCAGACAGGAGATCCCCTCGTGACCGTCGTCGGGCCGTTCGGTCTTAGCGTGCGGGACCAGGCTCTCGAGGCCGATGTCCAGACCGGGTTGGCGGCCGTGGAGGCAGGTCTCCTCGACGCCACCAAGAGCGAGATCCCGTTCATCACGGAGGCCGCTCAGCATCTCGTCCTGGCCGGCGGCAAGCGCTTCAGGCCGCTGCTCGTGATGCTCGCCGCCCAGTTCGGTGACCCGTACGCGCCGGGTGTCGTGCCCTCGGCCGTCGTCGTCGAGCTCACCCACCTGGCCACGCTCTACCACGACGACGTCATGGACGAGGCGGACGTGCGGCGCGGTGTCCCGAGCGCGAACGCCCGCTGGGACAACTCCATCGCCGTCCTCACGGGTGACTTCCTCTTCGCCCGCGCCTCGCACACACTGGCGGACCTCGGACCCGAGGCCGTACGGATCCAGTCGGAGGCGTTCGAACGCCTGGTCACCGGCCAGATCCTGGAGACCGCGGGCCCGCAGGGCGGCCGCGACCCGGTCGACCACTACCTCGACGTCCTCGGCGGCAAGACCGGCTCGCTCGTGGCCGTCTCCTGCCGCTTCGGCGCGATGATGTCCGGCGCGGACGAGAGCGTCGTCGACATCCTCACCCAGTACGGCGAGCGGCTCGGCGTCGCCTTCCAGCTCGCCGACGACGTCCTCGACATCGCCTCCGACTCCCACGAGTCCGGCAAGACCCCCGGCACCGACCTCCGTGAGGGCATCCCCACCCTCCCCGTACTCCATCTGCGGGCCGCCGCTGCGGCCCACGGGCGCCCGGAGGACGTGGAGCTGGTCGAGCTCATCGACGGCGGCCTCGGCGACGACGCACGGCACGCGGAGGCCCTGCGGCGGCTGCGGGTCCACCCGGCCCTGGAGCAGGCCCGGCGCGACACCGTGCGCTACGCCGAGGAGGCGCGCGCGATGCTGGCGCCGTTGCCCGAGGGGTACGCCAAGTCGGCCCTGGAGGAGCTGTGCGACGCGGTGGTCCACCGCGCGGGCTAGGGGGCCTCAGGGTTCCGTCATCCCGTAGCAGTACGTGAGGTTGAGCCCGGAGTCTGACGATTCCTTACCGCCGCTTTGGTCTGATGGAGTCATCGACCACGGAGGTAGGACAGACCATGGCACCGAACGACAGCACGGACAGCACGCAGACGACCCGACGCAAGGCGAGCCGCTACGTCGTCCCGGTCGCGGTGGCCGGAGTGGCCGCCGCGACGATCGGGCTCGTCCCGGCCCTGGCGGCGTCCGGTGACCCGGAGCTGCCGAAGATCACGGCCCAGCAGCTCATCGAGAAGATCGCCGCTTCGGACACCCAGACGCTCTCCGGCACGGTGAAGATCAGCACGGACCTCGGGCTGCCGTCGCTGGCCGGCCTCGCGGGCGGCCTCGGCGGGGATTCCTCGACCTCCTCGGCCGACCCGCAGGACAAGCTGACGGAGCTGGTCTCCGGCACGCACACGCTGCGCGTCGCCGCCGACGGCCCGGAGAAGCAGAAGTTGACCATCCTGGACGGCTCGGACGAGTACAGCCTGATCCACAACGGCGACGACGTCTGGGGCTACGACAGCAAGTCGAACGAGGCCTTCCACGAGAAGGCGGACGAGGCCGACGGGCCGAAGGGCGAGAAGCGCGAGAAGCCCGAGAAGCTTCCGAGCACCCCGAAGGAGATGGCGGACGAGATCCTGAAGGCCGCCGGCGACACGACGTCGATCACGGTGGGCGGGACCGCGCGGGTCGCGGGCAGGGACGCGTACCAGCTCGTCATCGAGCCGAAGCAGAGCGGCTCGACCGTCGAGTCGGTGAAGGTGGCGGTGGACGCCGAGAACGGCGTGCCGCTGAAGTTCACCCTGTCCTCGACGGCGGGCGGGAAGCCCGTGGTCGACGCCGGCTTCACGAAGGTCGACTTCGGCAGGCCCGCGGCGTCCACGTTCGACTTCACGGCGCCCAAGGGCGCGAAGGTGACCGAGGGCGCGGCGGAGGAGAAGGCCCCCGAGGACTTCGAGAAGGCCCCCGAGAACTTCGAGAAGGAGTTCGGCCAGGGGCTGGAGGGCTTCGGCGGCCTGAACGTCATCGGCGAGGGCTGGACGACGATCGCGAAGCTGGACACCGGCGCCCCGGCCCCGAAGACCGACGAGGCCCCGGCGGAGGTCAAGGGCTTCCTGGACTCGCTCGGCGACAAGGTCAGCGGAAAGTTCGGCTCGGGCACGGTCTTCAAGACCAAGCTCGTCAACGCCCTGCTGACGGACGACGGCAAGGTCTACGTCGGCGCGGTCACCCAGGACGCTCTGGTGGACGCGGCGAACGCCGGCAAGTAGGTGGGTGCCCGGGTGGGTCGGGGCTGGATGTCACCGACCCACCCGGGAGTTCTTCGCGCGGTCTCCAGGCTCAGAACGTGAGCTTGAAGCCGCTGATGTAGCCGGTGTCCTGGGCGGCCTTGTCCTGGGCCCGCAGCTTCCAGGCGCCGTTGGCGACCTCGCTGGATGCGTTCACCGTGTAGGTCGTCTGGATGTTGTCGGCCGAGTCGGAGGACGAGAACGGCTTCAGGTTGTAGACCGAGCCGTCCGGGGCCACCAGGTCGACGACCACGTCACCGCGCCAGGTGTGGACGATGTCCACGCCCACCTTGAGGGTGGCGGGCGCGTTGCCGGGGATGCCGGTGACGTTGACCGTGGAGGTCACCGCGGCGCCGTTGTCCGGGATGGACACGTCGGCGGTGTTCTCGAAGACCTGGCCGGGCGGCGTCGTCGTACCGGCCGACAGGCTCCAGATCGCGTGGGCGACGGCGTCGCTGTTGCGGTCCAGGGCGGTGTCGTTGATGTTCGCGGTCGTGTCGCAGGAGGAGTGGTAGCAGCGGTCGAAGGCCGTGGCCGTGCCGCCCCACTTCTGGACCTGCGCACTGGTCTTCACCCGGCTGGCGCCGGTGAACAGGCCGCCGACCGGTATGCCGACGTTCTTGAACGAGGCGTGGTCGGATCGGCCGTCGCCCTCGGTCTCGATCTCGGTGGGCACGCCGATGCCGGCGAAGTAGCTCTTGAAGGTCTGCTCGATCGTGGGGTCGTCGTCGTAGACGAAGTAACCGGGGTTCGGCGACCCGATCATGTCGAAGTTCAGATAGCCGGAGAACTTCGCCCGCTCGGTGGTGGGCAGTTGGCTGACGTAGTACTTCGATCCGACGAGCCCGAGCTCCTCGGCACCCCACCACCCGAAGCGCAGGTGCTTGGCGGGCTGGAGGCCGGCCCGGGAGACGGCGAGCGCGGTCTCCAGAACGGCAGCCGAACCGGAGCCGTTGTCGTTGATGCCGGCGCCCGAGGAGACGGAGTCGAGGTGGGCGCCCGCCATGAGGACCTGGTTGGGGTCGCCGCCGGGCCAGTCGGCTATCAGGTTGTAGCCGGTGGCGCCGCTGGAGGTGAACTGCTGGACGGAGGTGGTGAACCCGGCCGCGTCCAGCTTGGCCTTCACGAAGTCGATGGACGCCTTGTAGCCGGGGCGTCCGTGGGCGCGGTTGCCGCCGTTGGCGTTGGCGATCGCCTGAAGGTCGGTCAAGTGCTGCTTGACGTTGGCCAGCGGGATGTCGGGCGCGGCGGCCGCGGCCGACTGCGGCTGCGCGGTGGCGGCGGGCGCGACACCGGCCAGGAGTCCGGCGAGTGCGATACCGGCGACCGCGGTGGCGCGTCTGGGAACGGAGAGCTTCATGTGGGGGCTCCGGATTCCGAACTGGGGATGGGACGGAACGTGCGAGACGCCCCGCGGCGTGGGTGCCACGAGGCGCTGGAGCTGTGCGTGGTGCGATGGTGCGACGAACGGTTGTGCGTGCTGAATGTTCAGCGAGAGTTTGATTCCCCGTCAAGAGCGGAAACCGGTCAGGCGCGTTCGCTCACCGGACGCGTTCGGCCGGTCATCCCTCGGTCGTGCCCCGGTTCCCCGCTCGTTCCTCAGTCGTCCCCACCGCTCATTCCCCGGCCGAGGCACTCGACCAGACGGGTGGCCATCGCCCCTTCGGGGTCGAGACGGGGGTTGAAGATGGTGACATCGAGACCCCGGGCCCGTTCGTCGGCCAGTGCCGTCCGCAGGACGCTCTCCAGTTCCTCCCAGGTCAGCCCGCCGGGCAGGCGGTAGTCGACGGCCGGCATGAGGGCGGCGTCCAGGATGTCGACATCGAGATGGACCCAGAACCCGGCGCTGCCGTCGGCGGTGAGATGACCGACCGCCCGGCGCGCCGCCGCGGCGGCACCCACCGCGCGCACCGCGTCGAGGCCGATGGCGCGCAGCCGCGGCGGCAGGGGCTGCATCCCGGCCTCGGCCGACTCGGCGGTGTCGCGGAAGCCGAAGGCGACGACGTCCTCGTCGCGCAGCAGCGGGCCGCGGCCTTCGAGGTCGGTCAGGAGCCGCGGGCCACGGCCCGTGGCGAGTGCGAGTTCCATCGAGGCCGCCTCGCCGGTCGGCTCCGCCGACGGCTGGTAGAAGTCGGTGTGTCCGTCGAGGAACAGCAGGCCGTGGCGTCCGCGGCGGCGCAGGGCGAGGAGGCTGCCGAGCAGGATGCTGCAGTCACCGCCCAGGACCACGGGGAACCGGCCACGGCCGAGGACGCCGTCCACCACGTCGGCCAGATCGACGGAGTACCGCGCGATGCCCTCGGGGTTGAGGATCCCGGTCTCCTCGTCGCGCCGCGGATCGTAGGCGGGCGCTTCCACCCGGCCGGCCCGCACCGCCCCGAGACGCGCCGCCAGTCCGGCGTCGAGCAGAGCCGTCGGCAGCTCCTGGACGCCCGACGGCCGCAGCCCGAGCACGGACGGCGCCTCGATGATCGCCGGTTCCCGCACGCCACCACCACCTCTTCGGACGATCGCGGATCCCCGGGTGCGCGGTCCCGCGGAGCGGACGATACGCGGCGTCGAGGACGGGTCCGAGCGCCGCGGTGGGGCGGCGCCCGATTGCCACGTCCGATCACCATGTCCGATCAGCCGGCGCCGATCACCACGTCCGAACACCGGCGTCGATCGCCGGCGCCCGTCACCGGCTCCGACCAGCACCGGCTCCGACCGGCACCGGCTCCGACCGGCACCGGCTCCGACCAGCACCGGCTCCGACCGGCACGTCCGATCAGCGCGTCCGTTCGCGATGTCCGGTCACCAATCCGATCACCCCGTCCGATCGCCATGTCCGAATCCCGCCAGCGGCGCCGTCGCGCGCGCGTGAGCCTGGGGGCATGACCACGTACACCGCACGCGCCATCGACCCCGCCGCGCTCGCCGAGCTCCGCCTCCGCGACGACGCGGGCCGCCCCTGTCTCCCGTACGTCGACGACGAGGGCGGAGACCCGCTGCGCTGCTGTCTGCGGCCCGTCCGCCCCGGAGAGCGGATCGCTCTCGTCTCGTACGCCCCGCTGCGCCGCTGGGCGGCCGCGACCGGTGCCGAGCCGGGCGCGTACGACGAGCAGGGGCCGGTCTTCATCCACGCGGAGGAGTGCGAGGGGCCGGCGGACCCGGAGTCGTACCCCTTCGCGCGACCCGGCGCCCTGCGGGTCCTGCGCCGTTACAGCGCCGAGGGCCGCATCGTCGGCGGCCGCCTGCTGGAGATCCCGGAGGCGGCGACCGAGGGGTTCGACACGGCGTTCGCGGAGGCCTTCACCGATCCCGAGGTGGCCCTGGTGCACGTCAGGGCGGTCGGGTACGGCTGCTTCCACTACGAGGTCCGCCGGAACGGGAGCTGAGCCGGGCACGGCGGGGCAGGGCTCAGCAGCCGGGCACGGCTCACTGCACGCAGAACTCGTTGCCCTCCGGGTCCGTCATGACCACCCACTCGCCGCCTTGTTCGGCGACCCGGCGCAGGACGGAGGCGCCCAGAGTCTCCAGCCGCTCCACCTCCGCCTCGCGCTCGCCCGGCGCGGCGTGGACGTCCAGATGGAGGCGGTTCTTGACCGTCTTCTTCTCCGGGACGCGCTGGAAGAGGAGCCGGCGGCCGAGCCCCATGCCGGTCTCCTCCTGGTACGGGTCGTCCGGATGGCGGACGGCGGCCAGATCGCGCCAGGCGAGCCGGTCGGAGACCGTCAGGGTCGCCTCCGGCGGAGCGGCCCCGAGCCCGAGGAGGCGCTCGATCAGCGCGCTGTGGTCCTCCTCCTCGTAGCCGAGGGCCCGGGCCCAGAAGGCGGCCTGGGCGTGCGGGTCGGTGCAGTCGATCACGAGCTTCCAATGGAGCGGTGTCATGTAACCACTTATACTGGTTGCGTGATGCGGGACACAACGGGAATGGCCCTGAAGCACCTGGACGGGCAGTCGTTCCGCTTCGACGCGGGCGCCCTCTGCCTGGAGTTGCTCCTCACCGGCGGCCCTGGACCGGTGGCCTCGCGCTACGAAGTCCTCGATGCGGCCGAGGGCCTCCTCGACTGGGTCCGGCGGTGCCGGCTCGCGCCCGGGCTCGACATCACCGTCACGGCGGCCGAGCTCACGCGGGTCCGGGAGGTCCGGGACGCGCTGTGGCGGCTGGCGTCCGCCCGGGCGTACGGGCGGGCCCTCGCGCCGGAGGACGTCGAGACCGTCAACGAGGCCGCCGCCCACCCGCCGCTCGTGGGCCGGTTCACCGTGGCCGGCGCGCGGGCCTGGGCGCCGGGTGCCACCGCGACCGCCCTGCTCTCGACCGTCGCCCGCGACGCGATCGAGCTGTTCACCGGCGCGTACGCCGACCGGATCCGCGTCTGCGGCTCCGACCACTGCGCGCTGCTGTTCGTGGACACCTCCCGCCCCGGGCGCCGCCGCTGGTGCTCCATGGAGAGGTGCGGCAACCGCCACAAGGTGCGGGCGCACCGGGCCCGTACGCACACGGAGCGGGAAGCCCCCTGACCCGCGGGCGGCGGCGGTCAGGTCGTCAGAGCCGCCTCCGACTCCGCCCTCTCGCGGGCGTCGTACGCCTCCCGTGCCGCCGCGATCTCGTTCTGGTGCCGCTCCGTCCAGGTCACCAGCGAACGGATCGTCGTGTGCAAGGTCCCGCCCAGCGGCGTCAGTTCGTAATCCACCCGCGGCGGCACCACCGGATGCACCGTCCGCTTCACCAGGCCGTCCCGCTCCAGCTGCCGCAGCGTGACCGTCAGCATCCGCTGGCTGATCCCGTCGATCTCCCGCCGCAGCTCCGAGAAGCGCAGCTTGCGCCGGTCGAGCAGGGCGATGACCAGCAGCGACCACTTGTCGGCGACCCGGTCGAGGATCTGCCGTACCTCGCAGTCCTCCCGGGTGTCCCACTGGAAGGGGTCCGTGTCCCCACCGTCTCCGTCGTGCCCGGCGCCGTAGGTCACTTCGCAGTGACTCGGTGACTTCGAAGTGCCTTCTTCCATGGCACCCGATGCTGCCGCAGGATGCAGGTGGTTACAAGAGGGAACCGACCCTCCGGCCGGTAACCGCCCTTCGCTCTTCGCCCTTCTTGCCCTGGAGACAGCTGTGTCCTTACGCGCCTGGAGCCTGCTCCTCGTCCTCTGCGGGACGATCTTCCTCGAAGGCATCGACGTCGCCATGCTCGCCGTCGCCGTGCCCTCCGTCCGAGCCGACCTGGACCTGTCCACCGGCACCGCGGCCTGGGTGATGTCCGCGTACGTCCTCGGCTACGCCGGCTTCACCCTCCTCGGCGGCCGCGCGGCCGACCTCCTCGGCCGCCGCCGGATGTTCCTCGGCTGGCTCACCGTCTTCCTGCTCTTCTCCGGCCTCGGCGGCTTCGCGAGCGAGGGCTGGATGCTGATCCTGGCCCGCTTCGTGACCGGTGTCGCCGCCGCCTTCATGACCCCGGCCGCGATGTCGATCATCACCACCTCCTACGCGGAGGGCCCGCAGCGCAACCAGGCCCTGCTGGTCTTCGCCGGTACGGCGGCGGGCGGCTTCTCGCTCGGTCTCGTCATGGGCGGGCTGCTCACCCAGCTCGGCTGGCGCTGGGTCTTCTTCGCGCCCGTCCTGCTCGCCGCGGCGATCCTGCTCGCCGCACTCCGGCTGATCCCGAAGGAGGCGCGGCCCGAGAAGACGGCGGGCGGATTCGATCTGGGCGGAGCGCTGACGGCCGCCGGCGCCATGCTGCTGTCGGCGTTCGCGATCGTCCGGCTGGAGCACGGCTTCGACGGCTGGGCGGTGACCGCGCTCGCCCTCGCCGGCGGCCTCGCCCTCGCCGGGGTCTTCGTCGCCGTCGAACGCCGGGCCGCCACCCCGCTCGTACGGCTCGGGCTGCTCCGCAAGGCGTCCATGGTCCGCGCCGACCTGGGGGCGCTGCTGTTCGTCGGGTCGTTCTTCGGGTTCCAGTTCGTGGCCACCCTCTACCTGCAGGAGCTGCGCGGCTGGTCCTCGCTGGAAACGGCGCTCGCCCTGGTCGTCATGGGCGTCGACGCGGTCCTCGCCCCGACGCTGACGCCCCGGCTCGTGACGCGCTGCGGCAACGGCCGGGTGATTCTCGGCGGCTTCGTGCTCGCGGTCGTGTCGTACGCCCTGTTCCTGCCGGTCGGCCCGGACTGGTCGTACGCGGCGATGTTCCCGACCCTGCTGCTGACCGGTCTCGCCTTCGCCCTCGCGTACGGACCGCTGACGATCGCGGCGACCGACGGCGTCGCGGAGGAGGAGCAGGGGCTCGCGAGCGGACTGCTGACCACGGCGACCCAGTTCGGCTCGGCGGTCGGCATCTCGGCGGTGACGGCGGTGTACGGGATCTCCGGCGGCGGTCTCGACGGATTCCGCGCGGCGCTGATCGTGCCGGTGGTGATGGTGACGCTCGGCGCGCTGGTCACCGCGACCGGGCTGCGGTCGAGGGCGTCCGGCCGCGAGGTCCACGGCGGGACGGCTGCGACCAAGGTCACGGTCTCGTAGGCGAGAAGCGCCCTCAGTGTGGGGGAATGAACGATTCGCCCGGCTGCCCGCTGGTGGGCGTCGCCGCCACGTACATGCCCCGGCTCTCGGAGTTCCCCTTCGAGCCGGGGCTTGTGGCCGCCGTCGACCAGCACGCCGCCGAGGTCCGCGACGCCCTGATCCCCGCCCAGCGGGGCCCGGCGCGCCAGGCTGCGAGCCGGACGGAGGGCCAGGAGGGGAACCGAACCGAGGCCTGGGCCGAGAGCGGGAGCGAGAGGCCGGCGGAGAGCTGGGCCGAGAGCGTGGGGGAGAGGCCGGCGGACAGCTGGGCCGAGCGCCGGACCCTGCGACGCGAGGACCTTTCCGACTACGTCCTCGGCTTCACCGACTGGCTGGCGGAGGCCGACTGGGTCGAGCCGGTGGGGTACGACTTCGCGACGCTGCGGCTGACGGCCGTGTGCTGGCTGATCCGGGAACACGACCTGCTCGGCGCCTGAACCGGAGCCCCGGCCCCGGGGCGCCGGGCAGGCGGTGGCGCTCCGTCACATCGGGGTCCGTCACATCGGGTCCATCGGGGGCTCGCCGCGGCCCGGCTGCGACTGACGCCATCACTCCGCTCGGGAGGGGCCCCACGGACAGCGGGCCCGGTACTCCCGACGTAACACCGCAGTGTGCGTGGCTGCCTGCGGTCAGCGCCCCGGCTGCGCCGAAGGAGTGGAAGCGGCCGCGGTTCCGGTCGGCGACCCGGCTGTCCCCGGCGGCTCGGCCGTGGCCGGCAGCTCAGCCGGCTCGGCCACGGTCGCCGTCGCCACGGTCGCCGTCGCCACGGCCGTCGCCACGACCGCCGTCGCCTCGGCCGCCGTAGCCTCCGCCGTCGCCGCCACGACCGCCGCGCGGCTGCGCCGGGCCGTCCGCAGCGCGTCCCACGTCAGGATCGTCAGCGCCAGCCAGACCAGGGAGAAGCCTGCCCACCGCTCCGGCGGCATCGCCTCGTGGAAGTAGACGACCCCGAGGAGGAACTGGAAGACGGGCGCCAGATACTGCAGCAGCCCCAGCGTCGACAGCGGAACCCGGATCGCCGCCGCCCCGAAGCAGACCAGCGGCACGGCCGTCACGACGCCGGTCGCGGCGAGCAGGGCCGCGTGCCCGGCGCCCTCGGCGCCGAAGGCGGCCGATCCCCGGGACCCCAGCCACACCAGATAGACGAGGGCCGGCAGGAACTGGATCGCGGTCTCGGCGGCCAGTGACTCCAGTCCGCCGATGTTCACCTTCTTCTTCACCAGGCCGTAGACGGCGAAGGAGAACGCCAGCATCAGCGAGAGCCAGGGCGGCCGCCCGTAACCGATCGCGAGGACGAGCACGGCCGCGAAACCGACGCCGACCGCCGCCCACTGCGCGGGCCGCAGCCGCTCCTTCAGGAGCAGGACCCCCATGGCGATGGTGACCAGGGGGTTGATGAAGTAGCCGAGCGAGGCCTCGACCACCTGGCCCGAGTTGACGGCCCAGATGTAGCCGCCCCAGTTGACGCTGATCACGGCCGCGGCGACGGTGATGAGACCCAGCTTGCGCGGGCTGCGCACCAGCTCCCGTATCCAGCCCCAGCGGCGCAGCGCGAGGAGCGCGAGACCGACGACGGCCAGCGACCACACCATCCGGTGGGCGAGGATCTCGACGGCGCCGGCCGGCTTCAGGAGCGGCCAGAAGAGCGGGACCAGCCCCCACATGCCGTAGGCGCCGATCCCGTACAAGAGGCCTGCTCGGCCCTCGGTGCTTTCCTTCATCGAAACTCCCGCCCTCCGCCGCGCCGTCCTGTCGACGGTAGCGCCGCGCGGGGCGGCCTGTCATGTCCGTACCGCGATACGGTCATGACCTTCCGGGTGAGGGCTCAGGCGTTCGACTCGGAGATCGGCTCGGACGCGGGCTCGGCCATCGCGTCGGCCATCGCGTCGGCGATCGTCTCGGCGATCGGCGTGGTCGGGCGGCCGATCAGGCGGGAGAGGTCGCCGTTACGCCGCGCGAGCGCCCCGCGCTCCACGGCCCGGTCCACGTCCACGAGGATCTCGGCGAAGGGCTGCGGCACGCCCGCGCCGGTGAGGATCGCCAGGTGGGTCTCGGCGGGCACGGGGGTGTACGCGATCTCCTTGCCGGACCGGGCCGAGACCTCGGCCGCGTACTCGGCGAGCGACCAGGCGACGTCACCGCTCAGCTCGTACGCCCTGTTCAGGTGCTCCTCGACCGGGCCGGTCAGGACGGCGGCGGCGGCCGCCGCGTAGTCGGCGCGGGTGGCGGAGGCGATCCGGCCCTCGCCGGCGTTGGCGACGACCGCGCCGTGCGCGAGCACGGCGGCGAGGCTGGCCGTGTAATTCTCGGTGTACCAGCCGTTGCGGAGGAAGGTGTACGGCAGACCCGATTCGAGGATCAGCCGCTCGGTCGCCTTGTGCTCGGCGGCCAGGTCGAAGTCCGCCTCCGGGCCACCGAGGATGCCGGTATACGCGAGCTGGGCGACGCCGGCGGCCTTCGCCGCGGCGATCACGGCGGCGTGCTGCGGCACGCGCCGCCCGACCTCGCTGCCGGAGATCAGGAGCACGCGGTCACCGGCCTCGAAGGTCTCGGCGAGGGTCTCCGGCTTGCTGTAGTCGGCGACCCGCAGCTCGACACCGCGCTCGGCGAGGTCGGCGGCCTTCTCCTTGTCGCGGACGACCGCGGCGACGGAGGGGGCGGGGACCCTCGTCAGCAGCTCGGCGACGACAAGACGACCGAGCTGTCCGGTGGCTCCGGTGACGACGATGCTCATGGCGTTCTCTCTCTGGAGGGGGTCTGTCGGGGTGTTCACTCACCGTACGACCGGCGCCAACTATTCGAAAGTACCCACTTTGAAGTAAGGTACTGGTATGGGAGTAAGTACAGAGGGCGGCGCGAGCCCGAAGCCGGACCTCAACGACCCGATGTGCCCCTCGCGGCTCGTCTTGGAGCACGTCACCAGCCGCTGGGGCGTCCTCATCCTGATCGCGCTCCTGGAGCGCTCGTACCGCTTCAGCGAGCTGCGCCGGGAGATCGGCGGCGTCAGCGAGAAGATGCTCACCCAGACGCTCCAGACCCTGGAGCGCGACGGCTTCGTCCACCGCGACGCCAAGCCGGTGATCCCGCCCCGCGTCGACTACAGCCTCACCGAACTGGGCACGGAGGCCGCCCGCCAGGTGTCGGAGCTGGGGCGCTGGACGGAGCGGCGGGTGCCGGATGTGGAGAGGGCACGGCAGGCGTACGACGAGGCGCGTCGCGAGCGGGCAACCGGTCGGTCCCAATGACGTTGTAACCGCCCCGGGGTGACGGGCGGTCGCCTCGGCCGAGGAGTTCACCGCCGCCTGCCGGGCGGGCTGGGGCCTCGGGCCGTGGCGCCGGGTCGAACGGTTCGCGGTGGAGGCGTAGAGGCGTACGACGCCGTCCTCGCCGCAGCCGAGGCGATGCGGCTGGTCGCCGAGGAGACGTGAGGGGCGCGGCGTCGCGCGCCGCGCCCCTCATCCGTGCCGGGAGGCCGTGCCCCTCACGCGGGGCGCCGGGGCTACCCGACCACCGTCCAGGTGTCGCTGCCCGCCAGCAGCTGTCCCAGGTCGCCCTTGCCGTGCTGCTCGATCGCCGTGTCCAGCTGGTCGGCCATCAGCGTGTCGTACACCGGCCGCTCCACGGACCGGAACACCCCGATCGGCGTCTGGTGCAGCGTGTCCGGGTCCGCGAGGCGGGACAGCGCGAACGCGGTCGTCGGAGAGGCGGCGTGGGCGTCGTGGACGAGGACGCTGCTCTCGTTCTCGGCGGTCACGGTGACGACCTTCAGGTCGCCGGTGACGTTGTCCCGTACGACGCCCTTGGCCAGGTCGGTGCCGAAGCGGATCGGCCGGCCGTGCTCCAGGCGGATCACGGCCTCCTGGGCCTGGTCCTTGTCCTTGAGGGCCTCGAAGGCGCCGTCGTTGAAGATGTTGCAGTTCTGGTAGATCTCCACGAGCGCCGTGCCGGGGTGATCGGCGGCCTGGCGCAGCACCTCGGTGAGGTGCTTGCGGTCGGAGTCCACCGTCCGCGCGACGAAGGAGGCCTCCGCGCCGATCGCGAGCGAGACCGGGTTGAAGGGCGCGTCGAGCGAGCCCATCGGCGTCGACTTGGTGATCTTGCCGATCTCGCTGGTGGGGCTGTACTGGCCCTTGGTCAGGCCGTAGATCCGGTTGTTGAAGAGCAGGATCTTGAGGTTGACGTTGCGGCGCAGCGCGTGGATCAGGTGGTTGCCGCCGATGGAGAGCGCGTCGCCGTCACCCGTGACGACCCAGACGGACAGGTCGCGGCGCGAGGTGGCGAGGCCGGTCGCGATGGCGGGGGCGCGGCCGTGGATGGAGTGCATCCCGTACGTGTTCATGTAGTACGGGAAGCGTGAGGAGCAGCCGATGCCGGAGACGAAGACGATGTTCTCCTTCGCCAGACCGAGTTCGGGCATGAAGCCCTGCACGGCGGCGAGGACGGCGTAGTCACCGCACCCCGGGCACCAGCGCACCTCCTGGTCGGACTTGAAGTCCTTCATCGACTGGGCGGCTTCGGCCTTGGGCACGAGGTTCAGGAGCGACTCAGGCATCGATGGCCTCCTTGAGTGCCGCGGCGAGCTGCTCGGCCTTGAACGGCATGCCGTTGACCTGTGTGTACGACTGCACGTCGACGAGGTACTTCGCGCGGACGAGGGTGGCGAGCTGGCCCAGGTTCATCTCCGGGAGAACCACCTTCTCGTACCGCTTCAGCACCTCCCCGAGGTTCTTCGGGAAGGGGTTGATGTGGCGCAGGTGCGTCTGGGCGATCGGGAGCCCCGCGGCCCGCAGCCGGCGGACGGCGGCCGTGATCGGCCCGTAGGTCGAGCCCCAGCCGAGGACGAGCGTCTTCGCGCCGTCCGGGTCGTCGACCTCGACGTCCGGCACCTCGATGCCGTCGATCTTGGCCTGGCGGGTGCGGACCATGAAGTCGTGGTTCGCGGGGTCGTACGAGATGTTGCCCGTGCCGTCCTGCTTCTCGATCCCGCCGATGCGGTGTTCGAGTCCCGGGGTGCCGGGCAGGGCCCAGGGCCGTGCCAGGGTCCGCGGGTCGCGCTTGTACGGCCAGAAGACCTCCGTGCCGTCCGCCAGCTCGTGGTTGGGGCCGGTGGCGAACCGCGTGGCGAGGTCGGGGAGTTCGTCGAGGTCCGGGATGCGCCAGGGTTCGGACCCG
This sequence comes from Streptomyces sp. ISL-36, assembly GCF_018614205.1. Lineage (GTDB taxonomy): Bacteria > Actinomycetota > Actinomycetes > Streptomycetales > Streptomycetaceae > Streptomyces. The sequence continues at coordinate 46,764 of NZ_JAGGOS010000138.1, forward strand.
TTGGCGAGGTAGCCGTCGGAGAGCAGGAAGACCGGAGTGCGGTAGGTGAGCGCGATCCGGGCCGCGTCGAGGGCCGCGTCGAAGCAGTCGGCGGGTGTCCTGGGAGCCACGACCGGGACGGGCGCCTCGCCGTTGCGGCCGTACATGGCCTGCAGCAGGTCGGCCTGCTCGGTCTTGGTCGGCAGACCGGTGGACGGCCCGCCGCGCTGGATGTCGACGATCAGCAGCGGCAGCTCCAGGGAGACCGCGAGACCGATCGTCTCGGACTTCAGCGCCACCCCGGGGCCCGAGGTGGTGGTTACGGCGAGCGAGCCGCCGAAGGCCGCGCCGAGCGCGGCACCGATCCCGGCGATCTCGTCCTCCGCCTGGAAGGTGCGGACGCCGAAGTTCTTGTGCTTGGACAGCTCGTGCAGGATGTCCGAGGCGGGGGTGATCGGGTACGAGCCCAGGTAGAGCGGGAGGTCCGCCTGGCGGGAGGCGGCGATCAGTCCGTACGACAGGGCCAGGTTCCCGGAGATGTTCCGGTACGTGCCCGTCGGGAAGGCCTTGGTCGCCGGGGCGACCTCGTAGCTGACCGCGAAGTCCTCGGTCGTCTCGCCGAAGTTCCAGCCGGCCCGGAACGCGGCCACGTTCGCCTCGGCGATCTGCGGCTTCTTGGCGAACTTCTGCCGCAGGAAGGTCTCGGTGCCCTCGGTCGGCCGGTGGTACATCCAGGACAGCAGACCCAGCGCGAACATGTTCTTGGAGCGCTCGGCCTCCTTCCTCGGCAGGCCGAAGTCCTTCAGCGCCTCGACCGTCAGCGTCGTCAGCGGGACCGGGTGGACCCGGTAGCCGGCCAGCGAGCCGTCCTCCAGCGGGGAGGTCTCGTAGCCGACCTTCGCCATGGCGCGCTTGGCGAACTCGTCCGTGTTGACGATCACCTCGCCGCCGCGCGGCACATCGCCGATGTTGGCCTTGAGGGCGGCGGGGTTCATCGCCACCAGCACGTTCGGTGCGTCACCCGGGGTCAGGATGTCGTGGTCGGCGAAGTGCAGCTGGAACGAGGAGACGCCCGGCAGCGTGCCCGCCGGGGCCCGGATCTCGGCGGGGAAGTTCGGCAGCGTCGACAGGTCGTTCCCGAAGGACGCCGTCTCGGAGGTGAACCGGTCACCCGTCAGCTGCATACCGTCACCGGAGTCACCCGCGAATCGGATGATCACCCGATCCAGGCGGCGGACTTCCTTCTCTTCGCCGTGGTGGGACCCGGCGGGGACGCTGCGCTGTTCCCCGACCAGGGCCTCACCGGCCTCGCTACTGACCTGGCTGGTCACTGAACTGGACCTCCCTCGCGGCAAGGGGTCTCTCCGCCGGAGGCGGGAGAGGGCTCGGAAGACGCTCGGCGGACCGACCGTCCCGTGGCCCACCCTACGACGGTGAGGGGGGCCTTCCCGGGACTTCTCGCATCCTGGACGTCGTTTTGAGATGCCCGATCGCCATGAATTGTCACGTTCTGTCGCCCCTCGGATTCTTCCGGAAAGCCCCATTCCGCTCGTTCTTCGGTCCTAGGCCCCGATCTCGCCCTGACAGGGTGTCAGGCCATCAGGACTTCAGGTAGGTCAACACCGCGAGTACCCGACGATGATCCCCGTCACTCGGTGACAGGCCCAGTTTCAGGAAGATGTTGCTGACGTGCTTCTCCACCGCGCCGTCGCTCACCACCAGCTGTTTCGCGACCGCCGAGTTCGTCCGGCCCTCGGCCATCAGGCCCAGGACCTCCCGTTCCCGGGGGGTCAGGTTCGCCAGCACGTCCTGCTTGCGGCTGCGGCCCAGGAGCTGCTGCACGACCTCCGGGTCCAGCGCGGTACCGCCCCGGGCCACCCGGACCACCGCGTCGACGAACTCCCGGACCTCCGCGACACGGTCCTTCAGCAGGTAGCCCACGCCCCGGCTGGAGCCGGCCAGCAGCTCGGTGGCGTACTGCTCCTCCACGTACTGCGAAAGGACCAGGACCCCTATCCCCGGGTACTCCTTGCGCAGCCGCACCGCCGCCCGTACGCCCTCGTCCGTATGGGTCGGCGGCATCCGTACGTCCGCGACCACCACGTCCGGCAGCGCGTTCTCACCGGCGAGACCGGCCACGGTCTTGACCAGCGCCTCTCCGTCCCCCACACCGGCGACGACCTCGTGCCCCCGGTCGGTCAGCAACCGGGTCAACCCCTCCCGGAGCAGCACCGAGTCCTCGGCGATGACCACCCGTACGCTGTCCGCCACGTCTTCCACGCCCACGACCCTGAAGCCCCCGTGTCCCGATGTCCTGTGTCCGGTGTTCCGGTGTCCGGATTCCCGGATTCCCGGTGTCCCGGTGTCCCGGTGTTCGATGCGGTCCCAGCATCGCAGCAAGAGGGACGCGAGGGGGCCGGACGGGGTTCAGGGGGTGTGGTGGTTCCCCGAGGGGCATGGCATGAGCGGCGCATACGGGGGAGTGGGCGCGGAGAGGCCTCGGGGAGCCTCGGGAGGCCTTGGGAGAGTCCGCGGGGGAGGCCTGGTGGAAGGCCTCGGGGGAAGGCCTGGGGGAAGGCCTCGGGGAGGCCTCGGGGGAGCGCACGGCTCAGGCGCGCCAGGGCAGCTCCGCCGTGACCGTCGTCGGGCCGCCCGCCGGCGAGTCGACGGCCAGGATGCCGTCGACCGCGTCCAGCCGCTCCGTCAGGCCGGCCAGTCCGCTGGCTGCCGCCGTGTCCGCCCCGCCCCGGCCGTCGTCCCTCACCTGCAGCATCAGCCGGTCGCCCGCCCGCCATACATCCACCCAGGCACGGCGTGCCTCGGCGTGCTTGGAGACGTTCTGGAGCAGCTCGGAGACCGTGAAGTAGGCGATGCCCTCGATCGCCGGCACCGGCCGGGCCGGCAGATCCACCTCCACCGACACCGGGACCGTGCACCGTGCCGCGATCGAGGACAGCGCGGCGTCGAGCCCCCGGTCGGTCAGGACCGCCGGGTGGATCCCCCGGGCCAGGTCGCGCAGCTCCTGCAGCGCGGTCTTCACCTCGCCGTGCGCCTCCTCGACCATCCGCGCCGCCGCCCGCGGGTCCTCGGCCAGCTTCTCCTTCGCGAGCCCCAGATCCATGGCGAGGGCGACGAGCCGGGCCTGGGCGCCGTCGTGCAGATCGCGCTCGATGCGGCGCAGGTCGGCGGCGGCGGTGTCCACCACCACCCCGCGGTCCGTCTCCAGCTCCGTGACCCGGGTGGCCAGCCGCGAGGGGCCCAGCAGCCCGCCGACCATCAGCCGGTCCACGGCGACCAGTGACCGGATGATCCACGGCCCGGCGAGGACGAAGAGCAGACCGACGCCGCTGGTGACGGCCAGCTCGAAGGGGGAGTCCAGATAGAGGTCGTGCGTCCCGTCGCCGTACAGCTGGAGGCCGTCCTGGCCCGCGTACATCGGGAAGACCCACTGCCACAGGGGGTACGTGAAGAGGGCCCAGCCCCAGGCCCAGAAGGTCACCGCCACGGAGAAGGCGAAGACGGCCCACGGCATGTGGAGGATCGCGTACAGCAGGTGGCGCCAGGACGCGCCGCTCTTCAGCATCGCCCCCATCCAGGACATGGCCCCGCCCGTACGGCCCCGCACCGGCTCGGGCGCGGACACGTCCAGGCCGAGCAGGCCGCGCGCCCGGGCCCGCTCCACCGCGCCGAAGCCGCGGCACATCGCCAGAGCGCCGGCCAGCACCGGGATGCCGAGGAAGGTGATCAGCAGACCGGCGCCGGCCGAGACCATGGCGATGGAGAGGGCGAAGTAGACGCAGCTCAGCGGCAGCCCGAGCAGGAGATGGCCGAACTCGCGCCAGGTGCGTGCCTCGAACGGCGCGCGGATCGCGACGGGAAGGCGGTGGGTGGCCATCGCTGATGTCCGTTTCTGCTCGGAGGTGGTGGTGGAGGTGGTGGTGGAGGAGGTGGTGGAGGAGGAGGAGGTGGAGGGGTGAAGCGGGTGGAGGGGGGTACTGCCTCAAGGCTCCCGGGCGGGGCCGTCCCGCACCATGAGGAGGGTGGGCGTCTGCGACCGGGGGTTTCCCCTACCCCCGGGCCCGCCACGGGAGCTCCGCCGTGACCGTCGTCGGGCCGCCCTCGGGCGAGTCGAGGACGAACAGCCCGTCGACCGCGCCAAGGCGCTCCGAGAGCCCCGCCATCCCCGTACCGCCGTCGAGGCGCGCCCCGCCGCGGCCGTCGTCCCGTACCTGAAGGAGCAGCCGGTCCTCCCTGCGCCACACCTCCACCGAGGCGGAACGGGCCCGGGCGTGCTTGGAGACGTTCTGGAGCAGCTCGGAGACCGTGAAGTAGGCGATGCCCTCGATGGCCTCGGCCGGCCGCTCGGTCAGGTCGACCGTCACCTTCACCGGGACCGTGCACCGTGCCGCGATCGAGGACAGCGCGGCGTCGAGCCCCCGGTCGGTCAGGACCGCCGGGTGGATGCCCCGGGCCAGGTCGCGCAGCTCCTGCAGCGCGGTCTTCACCTCGCCGTGCGCCTCCTCGACCATCCGCGCCGCCGCCTCCGGGTCCTCGAGCAGCTTCTCCTTCGCCAGGCCGAGCCCCATCGCGAGGGCGACGAGCCGGGCCTGGGCGCCGTCGTGCAGATCGCGCTCGATGCGGCGCAGGTCGGCGGCGGCGGTGTCCACCACCACCCCGCGGTCGGTTTCCAGCTCGGCGATGCGCCGCTCCAGCTCGTCGGAGGGCGAGAGCAGACCGCGGACCATGGCCCGGTCGGCGTTGCCCAGGCCACGGGCGACGAACGGCAGCACCGGCCAGAGCACGATCAGCGAGACCAGGGTGACCGTGAAGGTCACGATCCCCCAGGGCAGCCGGATGAACATGTACAGCACCGTCCGCCACGCGACCGGGTCCTTCAGCGCCGTCCACAGCCAGGGGAAGAAGCCGTGCCGGCGGGGCAGCGGGCTCGGCTCGTCCACCCGCACCCCGAGCAGGGCCCGGGCGCGGGAGCGCTCGGCCCGCCCCAGACCGCGCGACCCGGCCAGACCGAAGGCGAGGAGCGGCAGACCGATCACCGTGACCGAGAGGCCGACGCCGAGGAGGACCGAGACCACCACGTACACGAACCCGACCAGCGCGATCGGCAGATTGGCGAGAAGGAAGGAGACCTCCTTCCAGGTGTGCCGGCCGTAGGCGAGGCGCGCGGGCGGTGGCGGGGTTTCGGTGTCGACGCTCATGGGGCCAAGCCTGCCGGTCGGCGCGCTCCGCACGCCATGGGGTTCGTGGGTGAGCCGGAGTAGGGATATCCCCCCTGTCTCCAGGGCTGCCGCGCCTCCGCCGTGGCCCGCCCCGCGCCCCGTCCGTGCGTCTGTCGTGCCCTGCTCGCGGCTCCCGCCCACGCCCCGTCCGCGGCCCCGTCCGTGCGTCTGTCGTGCCCTGCTCGCGGCTCCCGCCGACGCCCCGTCCGTGTCCCGCCCGCTCGCCGTCCCGGGCCTCTGGCCGCGTGTGGGCGCGCGCGGCAGTCCGCCGCGCTCGCTCACTAGCTGACACAGCCGCTTACAGCCCCTTTAACAAGGCCTAGACTCGCCTCCGTACAGATCTCCGAAACGGGCAGGAAGCGAGGGGTGGACGTGCCGGAACCGACCGTACGGGCGGGACTCGCGGCGGACTACTTCCAGACGTACTCGGTCGTCGGGCTGCTCGCCGTTATCGGGATGCTCTTCGTCGCCATCGCCTTCGGCGCGGGCCGACTGCTGCGGCCCGTCGTGCCGACGCCGGAGAAGCTGCTGACGTACGAGTGCGGTGTCGACCCGGTGGGGGAGGGCTGGGCCCACACCCAGGTCCGCTACTACGTGTACGCCTTCCTCTACGTGATCTTCGCCGTCGACTCGATCTTCCTCTTCCCCTGGGCGACCGTCTTCGCCGCACCCGGCTACGGCGCGGCGACCCTGGTCGAGATGTTCATCTTCCTCGGCTTCCTGGCCGTGGGACTGCTCTACGCGTACAAGAAGGGCGTCCTGTCATGGACGTGACCCCGACCCCGCCTCCGACTCCCCTGCCGGCCCCCACGCTGGGCCCCCTCGCCCGACTGGCACCCGAGCCGATGAAGGTGGTCCTGAACTGGGGCCGCCGCTACAGCCTCTGGGTCTTCAACTTCGGGCTCGCCTGCTGCGCGATCGAGTTCATCGCCGCGTCGATGGCCCGCCACGACTTCATCCGTCTCGGCGTGATCCCCTTCGCGCCCGGACCGCGCCAGGCCGACCTCATGATCGTCTCCGGCACGGTGACGGACAAGATGGCACCTGCGGTGAAGCGGCTGTACGAGCAGATGCCCGAGCCCAAGTACGTCATCTCCTTCGGCGCCTGCTCCAACTGCGGCGGGCCCTACTGGGACTCGTACTCCGTGACGAAGGGCGTCGACCAGATCATCCCCGTCGACGTCTACGTCCCCGGCTGCCCGCCGCGGCCCGAGGCGCTGCTCCAGGGAATCCTGAAGCTGCAGGAGAAGATCGCCCGGGAGAGCCTGGGGGAGCGCTACTCGGGCCCCTCGGTCGGCCAGCTGACCAGCGGCCTGGTCACCCCGCCGCCGCCCGGAGGTGACGCGTGAACGCCTACGACACCCTTCCGGACGCCGTCACCGAGATCTTCGGCGAGGAGGCGACGGCGGAGCGGGCGTACGACCTGCTGACCGTCGACGTACCGGCCGGCTCCTGGATCGCCGCGCTCGAAACCGCTCGCTCCACGCTGGGCTGCACGTACTTCGACTGGCTGAGCGCGGTCGACGAGCCGGGCACGGGCTTCCGGGTCTGCGCGCACGTGGTGGCGCTGGAGGGCCGCGTGGTCCGCCGCCTGCTGGTCCGCACGACGGTTCCGCACTCCGCGGCGGTGCTGCCGTCGGCGGTCGGCGTCTACGCGGGCGCCGCGTGGCACGAGCGCGAGACGCACGAGATGTTCGGCGTCGAGTTCACCGGCCACCCGAACCTCGTCCCGCTGCTCCTCCCCGAGAACTTCGAGGGCCACCCGCTCCGCAAGGACTTCGTGCTTGCCGCCCGCGTCGTGAAGGCGTGGCCGGGCGCGAAGGAGCCGGGCGAATCCGAGCACGGCGGCCCCAAGCGGCGCCAGATGCTCCCCCCGGGTGTCCCGGACCCCAACGAATGGGGCCCCCTCAAGGGCCAGCTTCCCCCTGCCCCGGCCCGCCCCGCCCGCGCGGCGGCAGGCGCCGCGGGCGAGCGCCCCGCCCGCACCCCTCGGGCAGCGGGCGCAGCC
>NZ_JAGGOS010000013.1 GCF_018614205.1 Streptomyces sp. ISL-36
GTGCCTGGCCCGGAGCGGCCACCCCCGGAGCGGGTACGCCCGGTGCCTGGCCGGGAGCCTCCGCGCCCGCGCCCCAGGCAGCCCCCGCACCGGCCCCCACGCCCCAGGCGCCCGCCCCGACCCCCGCAGCCGCCGGCGGTGACATGGCCCAGGGCGCCGCCCAGGTGCGGAACATGTGGCAGCCGATCCTCGACGCCGTCAAGAACCGGCGCCGCTTCACCTGGATCCTGCTCAGCCAGAACGCCCAGGTCGCCGGGTTCGACGGCACCACCCTCCAGCTCGGCTTCCTCAACGCCGGCGCACGCGACAACTTCGCGAGCAGCGGCAGCGAGGAGGTCCTGAAGCAGGTGCTGGCCGAGCAGTTCAACGTGCAGTGGAAGATCGAGGCGATCATCGACCCCTCGGGCGGCGTCAATCCGCCGCCCGCCGCCGCGAACTTCGGCGGCGGACGCCCCGCCCAGGGCTATGCCCAAGGCTCCGCGCAGGGACCCGGCCCGGGGTCCGGCCAGGGGTCCGCTCCTGCCGCGCCCCCGCAGCAGCAGTGGGCATCCGCCTCGGCCTCCGCGCAGCAGGGCCCCGCGCAGCAGAGTACGGCGCCCGCTTCCGTACCCCCTGCGCAGCAGTACCGGTCCCCGGCGCCCGCGCCCGTCCACGCACCGCCCGCGCCGCGGCCCGTCGCGCCCGAGGACGACGTGCCCGAGGAGGACGACCCCGACCTCGTCGACTCCGCCCTCTCCGGTCACGACCTGATCGTCCGCGAGCTCGGGGCCACGGTGCTGGAGGAATACACGAACGAATAGGAGCGTCTCGCTCGGTGGCCCGCACAAGGGGCATCCCGCCCCGCGGGCTACCCTGGCTGGCGTGAAGGTCCTCGTCATCGGCGGCGGCGCCCGCGAACACGCCCTGTGCCGCTCTCTCTCCCTCGATCCCGACGTCACCGCTCTGCACTGCGCGCCCGGCAACGCCGGAATCGCGGAGGTCGCCGAGCTGCACCCCGTCGACCAGCTGGACGGCGACGCCGTCGCGCGGCTGGCCGGTGACCTCCAGGCGGACCTGGTGGTCGTCGGCCCGGAGGCCCCGCTCGTCGCCGGGGTGGCCGACGCCGTCCGCGCGGCCGGCATCCCCTGCTTCGGCCCGTCCGAGGAGGCGGCGCAGCTGGAGGGCTCCAAGGCGTTCGCCAAGGACGTCATGGCCGGGGCCAACGTCCCGACCGCCCGTAGCTACGTCTGCACCACCGCCGAGGAGATCGACGAGGCGCTCGACGCCTTCGGCGCTCCGTACGTCGTCAAGGACGACGGCCTCGCCGCCGGCAAGGGTGTCGTCGTGACCTCCGACCTCGCCGAGGCCCGCGCCCACGCGCTCGCCTGCGGCCGAGTGGTCATCGAGGAGTTCCTGGACGGCCCCGAGGTCTCCCTCTTCGCGATCACCGACGGTGTCACGGTCCTCCCGCTGACCCCCGCGCAGGACTTCAAGCGCGCTCTCGACGGTGACGAGGGCCCGAACACCGGTGGGATGGGCGCCTACTCCCCGCTGCCCTGGGCCGACCCCAAGCTGGTCGACGAGGTCATGGCCACCGTCCTGCAGCCCACCGTCGACGAGCTGCGCCGCCGCGGCACGCCGTTCCAGGGTCTGCTGTACGCGGGTCTGGCGATCACCAGCCGCGGCGTGCGGGTCATCGAGTTCAACGCCCGCTTCGGCGACCCGGAGACCCAGGTCGTCCTCGCCCGGCTCAAGACCCCGCTTGCGGGCGTCCTGCTGAACGCGGCCAACGGCACCCTCGACAACGAGCCGCCGCTCAACTGGCGCGACGAGGCCGCCGTGACCGTGGTCGTCGCCTCGCACAACTACCCGGGGACCCCGCGGACGGGCGACCCGATCGAGGGCCTCGACGAGGTCGCGGCGCAGGATGCCCCGCACGCGTACGTCCTGCACGCCGGGACGAAGCGGGACGGCGACGCGATCGTGAGCGCCGGTGGCCGTGTCCTCTCGGTCACCGCGACCGGGAAGGACCTGGCCCAGGCCCGCGAGCGGGCGTACGCGGCGGTCGGTCGGATCCGGCTGGACGGCTCCCAGCACCGTACGGACATCGCGCGCAAGGCCGCCGGGGAGTGAATCCGTAAGCACGTCCGATCGGCATCACCTTTACCCAAAGCCATTCGATCGAGTGACGACTGGGCCATCCGGATGACGCCCGCCGAACCCCCAACTAGGGTGCGGCGAAGGCGTTCCGGCACATGGCCCACCGGCATTGCGATGTCAGTGGCGGGTGCCACAGTGGGGGAGTGAGCAACACCGCCACGGGCAGTCCCGACGAGGACAGGAGGGGGTGATGTACGGCGTGTCCGGTACCGGTTCCGTTGTGGGCGAGGAGATGGGTGCGCGCGCCGCGCGCACCCGGGCCCTCGCCGTGCTCCGTGTCCGCGGCAGGGCGTTCGCCGTCGCGCTGCTCCCGGCGGCCGCGGCCGTGATCCTGTACGCGGGAGGGGTCAGCGGTCATCTCACGGGTCCCGGCTGGGACGCCGCCCGCTGGGTCACGACCGTGCTGGCGCTGGTCGTCCTGCTCGCCGCGGCCGCCGTCGCGCTGGTCGTCGCGCGCGCCCGTCCGGCCGTCACACCGACCGTCGAGCTCGCCGAGACAGCGGCCCCCGATCTCTACCGGATGGTCCGGGACCTGGCCGACCGGCTGGGCGTTCCGGCCCCGTCCGCGATAGCTCTGACCCCGGACTGCGACAGCTGGCTCGAGGACCGTACGCATCCGGCACACGACCGTACGGGCACGGCAGGGCTGCGGCGCTCCGCCGAAGCGCCCGTCCTCGTCATAGGTTCCCCCTTCCTGTGGTGGATGCGCGTGGGCGAGCTGCGGGCCGTCCTCGCCCCGGTCGTCGCCGGTACGGCTCCGGCCGCGCACCCCGACATAGCCGCGGCCCGCCGCTTCGTGCAGGGCCTGGACGCCGCCGTCGCGGTGCCCCGTCGGCCCGGTCTCGACCCGGTGAGCCGGCTCGGCGCCCATGGGGTCGGGCGGGTGGCCCGGGTCCTGCTGCGAGGCTGCCGCGGGCATGCCGTCGAGATGGAGCGCGGAGTCGCCGTGGCGGGCTCCGAGCGTGCACAGGCTGTGGATTACGGCGTCCGGATCGTCGCCCAGGAGCAGGTGGGCCTCGCCTACGCGGGCTGGGACCGGCTGCTGACCCGGGTCGCGCTGCCCGCATGGCGGATGGGCCGCTGGCCCTCGCGCCTCGACGCGGGCGTGGTCTCCGCCCTCACCGAACTCTCCCGCCGCGACCGCCTGGCGGAGGGCTTCACCTCCCGGCTCGGCGAGCGGCCGGCCTGCGACCTCCTCGAAGAACCCGGCGCGGTCGACGAGGCCACCTCGCTGCTCGCCGCCCGCCTCTTCCACGGCGGCCCGGCGGAGGCCGGCCCGGCCTGGTCCCCGGTGGACTGGAGCCAGTACCCGGAGGAGGTCGTGGACCGTAAGTGGCGCGCCGACGCGGCCCGGCTCCATCAGGTCCTCGACGAACTGGGCGTCCTCCCGACCGGCAACGGCCACGGCAACGGCTACGGCGACGGCGACAGCACCGGCACCGGAACCGGTACGGACTCCAGCGGCGCGGCCGCCGACGGCCCGACCCTGGCCCGCGTCATGGCCCACCTCTCGGTGACCGGGAAGGCCGGCCGGCCAGGGATGCCCGCCGGTCAGCCCGAGCAGCCCGGGAGGCCCGCCTCGATGGCCCCGGACCCGGCGAACCCCTTCGCGCCCGACGGCGCTCCCCACGCCGAGGGCGCCCCCCACGCCGACGGCGCTCCCCACGCCGAGGGCGCCCCCCACGCCGACGGCGCTCCCCACGCCGAGGCCCCCTCCGGCCAGGCCCCCCACCCCGCCGCCGACTCCCTGGCCGCCGCTCTGACCGCTCATGTCGCCCGTGAGGAGGCCGCCAAGCCCGCACCGCCCATGGGCGGGCCGCACGGGGCCGCCCTGAGCGTGGCCGACGCCGATCAGCTGCCACTCTTCCCGCTGCAGCCGCCGCGCACCGGGCGCGATCTGCTCGCCGACCATGTGACCGCGATGGTCTGCTGCGCCGCCGTCGACACCGCGGGTGCCGCTCCCGGCCTCGACTGGCTCGACGGACCCGCGCTCCTCATCGGCGGAGAGCGGAACACCGACCTGACCGCCCGCGTCCTCGCCCTCGTCGAGGACGGCGACGCGGAGCCGCTGCGAGCCTGGCTCGCCGAGACCGGCGTCCGCCCCGAGAAGCCCGTCCGCCTCGTGTAGCGCCCGCGCCGATACGGAACTCTGGCTTCCGTTCACGTCAATTCGCGACGAACGGTGACGGAGTGCGTGCGTTATGTGATGTGCTGGGGATCGGCACTGACAGCAGCACTTGCAACCCACGCAGCAGATGCGTCAGGGCCCATGACAGAAGACGACAGCACACGACGCGGGGGAGTCGAGGGAGGGGCGCGGCATGGGGGCGGAGCAGATCAGGCGGTGGGAGTCGGGCGCGCTCGCCCACGCCGTCACGGACCCCTTCGGTCAGGGCCCCCTGCCCTGGCTGCGCGGATCGGAGAACTACTTCGACGACACCGGGCAGGTCGTCCCCTGGTACGCCGACGACACCCTGGCGCGCGGCGCGGGCGGCGGCCCTCGTACGGCCGATGACGTCCGCAGCCAGATCAAGGGCTTCGCGTCCAACGGCGCCGTCGCCCCCGGCGAGGCGATCGATTTCCACATCACCGTGGACCCGCCGCAGCAGTTCTCGGTCGACATCTACCGGATCGGTCACTACGCGGGCGAGGGCGCCACCAAGATCACCACCAGCCCCCGCCTCGCCGGCATCGTCCAGCCGGCCCCGCTCGCCGCCGACCGGACGGTCTCCTGCCACCACTGGTGGCAGTCCTGGCGGCTGCAGATCCCGTCCCTCTGGTCGATCGGCGCGTACGTCGCCGTACTCACCACCGTCGACGGCTACCGCTCCCACATCCCCTTCACCGTCCGCGACGACCACCCCGCCGACCTCCTCCTCGTCCTCCCCGACGTGACGTGGCAGGCGTACAACCTCTATCCGGAGGACGGCAGGACCGGGGCCAGCCTCTATCACGCCTGGGACGAGCAGGGCCGCCTCCTCGGCGAGGAGGACGCGGCGATCACCGTCTCCTTCGACCGCCCCTACGCGGGCGCGGGACTGCCTCTGCACGTCGGCCACGCCTACGACTTCATCCGCTGGGCCGAGCGGTACGGCTACGACCTCGCCTACGCCGAGACCCGGGACCTGCACGCGGGCCGCGTCGATCCCTCCCGTTACCGGGGCCTGGTCTTCCCCGGCCACGACGAGTACTGGTCGGTCCCCATGCGCCGGACCGTCGAACTCGCCCGCGAGCAGGGCACCTCCCTCGTCTTCCTCTCCGCGAACACCATGTACTGGCAGGTGGAGCTCGGCCCCTCCCCTTCCGGCGTCCCCGACCGCCTTCTCACCTGCCGCAAGCGCCGCGGCCCGGGCCGGCCCGCCCTCTGGCGCGAGGTCGACCGTCCGGAGCAGCAGCTGCTCGGCATCCAGTACGCGGGAAGGGTGCCGGAGCCGCACCCCCTGGTCGTACGGAACGCGGGGCACTGGCTCTGGGAGGCCACCGGTGCGGGCGACGGCGACGAGATCCCCGGTCTGGTCGCCGGTGAGGCCGACCGTTACTTCCCGCGCACCGCGCTCCCCGAGCACGACGGCCGCATCCTCCTCGCCCACTCCCCCTACCGGGACAGCGAGGGCGCCCTACGCCACCAGGAGACCTCCCTCTACCGGGCGCCGTCCGGTGCGTGGGTCTTCGCCTCCGGCACCTTCGCCTGGTCACCCGCTCTGGACCGGCCGGGCCATGTCGACCACCGCATCCAGCGCGCCACGGCGAACCTCCTGGACCGCATCTGCAAAAGGGACTGAGCGACATGGCGGGCCGAACGGGCCCGGCCGCCCACCCCGCGTCCCGGTGCGAGAGAATCGAAGCGCTCCTGGAACAACCTACGCGGAGGAACCGTGTCCGGATTCGTAGAAAAGCCCGAGCCTGTGCAGGTCCCGGGCCTCACCCATCTCCACACGGGCAAGGTGCGTGACCTCTACCGCAACGAGGCCGGCGACCTCGTCATGGTGGCGAGCGACCGCATGTCCGCGTACGACTGGGTCCTGCCGACCGAGATCCCCGACAAGGGCCGCGTCCTGACCCAGCTCTCCCTGTGGTGGTTCGACCTGCTGGCCGACCTGGTCCCGCACCACGTCCTCTCCACCGACCTGCCGGCGGGCGCCCCCGCCGAGTGGGAGGGCCGCACCCTCGTCTGCAAGTCCCTGAACATGGTTCCGGTCGAGTGCGTGGCCCGCGGCTATCTGACCGGCTCCGGCCTCGTCGAGTACAACGAGTCCCGTACGGTCTGCGGCCTCGCGCTCCCGGAGGGTCTCAGCGACGGCTCCGAGCTGCCCGCCCCGATCTTCACGCCCGCCACCAAGGCCGCGGTCGGCGACCACGACGAGAACGTGAGCTACGAGGAGGTCGCCCACCAGGTCGGTGCCGAGACCGCCGCCATGCTGCGCCAGACGACCCTCGCCGTCTACAGCCGGGCCCGGGACATCGCCCGCACGCGCGGCATCATCCTGGCCGACACCAAGTTCGAGTTCGGCTTCGAGGCCACCGAGAAGGGGCCGAAGCTGGTCATCGCCGACGAGGTGCTGACCCCGGACTCCTCCCGCTTCTGGCCGGCCGAGAGCTGGGAGCCGGGCCGCGCCCAGCCGTCGTACGACAAGCAGTTCGTCCGCGACTGGCTGACCTCCCCGGCCTCCGGCTGGGACCGCAGGAGCGAGCAGCTGCCGCCGGCGCTCCCGCAGGAGATCGTCGACGCGACGCGCGCCAAGTACATCGAGGCGTACGAGCTGCTGACCGGCCACACCTGGTCGTGACGAGGAACCTCGCGTCTTGGGCCGGGACCGCCCCCGGCCCGGGAGGCGAGGCCTCGAACACCCCGGACACGGAGCTCGGAACACGGGCTCGGAACACGAAGAAGCCCCCGGTCGGATCGACCGGGGGCTTCTTCGTATGGAGCGGACGACGAGATTCGAACTCGCGACCCTCACCTTGGCAAGGTGATGCTCTACCAACTGAGCCACGTCCGCATGCGCCGTAGCGCGGAGACAACTATACCCAACCTTTCGCCCGCGCGAGACGCACCGCTGTATGACGGTTCTCGGCACCGAGCTTCGCGGCGGCCGAGGAGAGGTAGTTCCGGACCGTGCCCTGCGAGAGGGAGGCCCGCTCGGCGATCTCCGCCACCGGTGCCCCGTCGGCCGCGAGCTCCAGCACCTCGGCCTCCCTGGCGGTCAGCGGGGAGTCGCCGGAGGCGATCGCGTCGGCCGCCAACTCCGGGTCCACGTAACGGTTTCCGGCGTGCACGGTACGGATGATCTCGGCCAGTCGCTGCGCGCTGACGGTCTTGGGGACGAAGCCCCGCACCCCCGCCGCGAGCGCCCGCTTGAGGTGCCCGGGCCGGCCGTGACTGGTCACGATCATGGTTCTGCACTCCGGCAGTTCCTCGCGCAGCAGTGTGGCGACCTTCACACCGTCGGCGCCCGGCATCTGCAGATCGAGGACCGCGACATCGGGCCGGTGGGCGCGGGCCATGGCGAGCGCCTCGGGTCCGGTGGCCGCCTCGGCGACGACCACGAGGTCGTCCTCGAGGGCGAGCAGCGCGGCGAGCGCTCCCCTGATCAGGTGCTCGTCGTCGGCGAGGAGCACGCGTACGGCCCCGGTCACGCTGCCTCCCCCCGCCCCGGTACGGGCACGCGAGCCGTCACCAGGAAGGTGCCGCCGTCGCCGGGCCCCGCCGCCAGGGTGCCGTCGACCGCCGACAACCGTTCGCGCAGGCCCGCGAGGCCCGAGCCGCCGACCCGGGGCCCCGGCACCTCCCGTACCCCGTCGTTCTCCACGGTCAGCACCACCGCACCGTCCTTCCTCCGCAGTGAGATCACACAGCGCGAGGCGTCCCCGTGCCGCAGTACGTTCGTCGTGGTCTCCCGGACCACCCAGCCGAGCGCCGACTGCACCTCGGAGGGCAGTGCGGCGTCCGTCGCGTCCACGGCCGATTCCATGGCGCAGACGATCCCCGCCGCGCTGAGCACGCCCCGCGCTCCCTCCAGTTCGACCCGCAGGTCCGCCTCGCGGTAGCCGCGCACCACGTCACGCACCTCGCGCTGCGACTCCTGGGCGATGCGCTGCACCTCGATCATCTGGTCGACGGCGGCCTCGGGGCGCTCGCGCCGGGCGAGCTGGACCGCGAGCTCGCTCTTGAGCGCGATCACCGAGAGGTTTCGGCCCATGACGTCGTGGAGGTCGCGCCCGAAGCGCAGCCGTTCCTCGGCGACGGCGAGGCGTGCCTTGAGCTCCTTGGTCCGCTCCAGCTCCCAGACCATCTTCATCAGCCAGGCCGAGAACCCGCAGGCGGCCGCCAGCCCGCCGCCGCCCAGCAGGATGCCCACCGCGTAGCCGAGCGCCTCCGGCAGTCCGACGCCCATCGCCGCGACGACGGCGCCGGTCGCGAGGGCGGCGAGCGGCGCCGCGTACAGCATGTGCCGGACTCGATTCATGCACATGACCAGGGCGCCGAGGGTGAAGGTGACCGTGCCGGTGACGACACCGGCGGCGACCGACCCGTTGGCGAGGACGCCCGTGGCCCGCAGGCCGAGGACGGTCAGTGCGCCGGCCGCGGTCAGGGCCACCTGCGCCACCGCGAGCCGGACCGGCCGCTCGCGCCGGTCGAGGACCCAGTCGAGGGCGCGGGAGGAGAGGACGCCGTTCAGGACGGCGTGCGTGCAGACGAACAGCGCCAGGGCGGCCGCCAGCGGCAGACCGAGCGGGTAGCGGTCGCTCTGCCCGATCGGTACGCCGCCGATGGAGGCGCACTCGATCAGGACGAAGAAGTGGAAGGTCCACCGTGTGTACAGCTCGACCTTGCCCGCCGTGCTGCGGCGGACCCACCACCCTGTCAGCCTGGACACCCGCCCGGCCCCCCTTTTCCCCTGTTTCCTGCCGTCTCGCGGCGGCTTCCCACGTGTCCGACGTGTCCGACGTGTATGACGTGTCCGGCGTTTTCCAGATCCGCCGGCGCGTCTTCTAGCGTCGCGGCTCCCAGCGGAACCACCGCCGGACAGCAAACACGGTGATCGCTCCCCAGGCCAGTGTGGTGAGCACCGCCGTCAGCAGGTCCGCGGTGTCCTCGACGCCGAACCAGCCCGCCCGGACGAACTCCATGACCCCGCTCAGCGGCAGCAGTTCACAGACGTCGGCGACGCCGTCGGGCAGCGCCTCGCGGGGCACGAGCATCCCCGAGCCCATGGCCGAGACGAGGAAGAACGGCAGGGTGGTGAGGCCCGCGCTCTCGACGTTGCGGGTGACGGCGGTGGTCACGGCGGCCAGACCGGCGAGCAGCGCCACGGCGGCCACCAGTCCGAGCGCGAGCAGGTCCGGGCGCTCCGGAGCCGGCATGTCGAGGACGGTGACCCCGCCCACGGCCAGCACGGCGCACTGCGCGAGCGCGATGGCGGCGGACGGGAGCGCGGCGCCGGCGAGGATCTCCGCGTCGCTCGCCTCACCCGTGCGCAGCCGCTTGAGGACCAGCTCCTCGCGCCGGGCCACGTAGGCGGAGACCAGGCCCATGTAGACGACGAGGACGAGGACCATTCCCGTACCGCCGACGAGGGTGGCTCCGGCGATGCCCCTGGGCAGTTCGTCCGTGCCCATCTGCGAGAGCGAGGAGCGCAGCACGAAGATCATCAGCAGCGGCATCAGGAGGGCGATGAAGAGGTTGTTCCTGTTCCGCCCGAGGAGGGTGAGTTCGGCCCGCCCGAGCGAGGCCATCCGGCGTGCGGTCGCGTTCATCGGGCACCTTCCAGGTCGGGCGTGTCCAGGGCGTCGGTGGCGGAGGCGATCTCCAGGAACGCCTCTTCGAGCGAGGCCGAGCGGGCGTCGAGCGCCTCCAGCCGTACGCCGGTGTCGCGTGCCCAGATCAGCAGCTCGGCGAGCGCGTCCTGCAGCGCGTGCGTCCGGATCTCCACGCGCCTGCCGTCGGCCGCGGCGCGCAGACCGAGCGGGAGCCGGCCCGCGTCGACTCCGTCGGGGAGGACGCAGCGGATCCGGGCGGGCCGGGCGGCGGTGACCTCGGCCGGGGTGCCGGAGAGGACGATCCGGCCCCGGTGCATGATCGCGAGCCGGTCGGCCAGGGACTCGGCCTCCTCCAGGTAGTGCGTGGTCAGAAGCACGGTCGTCCCGCTGTCGCGCAGTGCGCGCACCAGCGCCCAGGTGTCGCGCCTGCCTTCGGCGTCGAGGCCGGTGGTCGGTTCGTCGAGAAAGAGGACCTCGGGCCGGCCGAGGAGCGCGAGCGCCAGGTCGAGACGGCGTCGCTCGCCGCCGGAGAGCTGCTTGATCCGCACTCCGCCGCGAGCGCCGAGGCCGACCGCGTCCAGCGCCTCGGCAGTGGGCCGCGCACCGCTGGTGCACCCCGCCCACATCCGTACGGTTTCGGCCACCGTCAGGTCGGAGGGGAAACCACCCTCTTGGAGCATCACGCCGATCCGGGGACGGACGGCGGCGCGTTCGCGGTACGGGTCGTGGCCGAGGACGCGGACGGTGCCGCCGCTGGGGGCGGCGAGGCCCTCCAGCAGTTCGACGGTGGAGGTCTTGCCGGCCCCGTTGGTCCCGAGGAGGGCGAAGATCTCGCCCCGGGGGACGGCGAGGGAGATCCCGTTGACGGCTTCGAAGCCGCCGGAGTAGGTCCGGCGGAGGTCCTCGGCCTCGATCACGTTGGTCATGGCTCCAGCCTTCCGCCGGACGGGGGCGGTCGGCAGTGCGCGCTGTCATCACTGCACATGACAAATGTCAGAACGGGCGGACAGCGGACCCCATGGACGCGGACCCCCCGGACAGCGGACCCCACGGACAGGGGCCCCGGGCCACGGGCATCGCCACACCGGGAGCGGACATGACGAAGGCCCCGGTTCCTCAGAACCGGGGCCTTCGTTCTCTGAGCGGACGACGAGATTCGAACTCGCGACCCTCACCTTGGCAAGGTGATGCTCTACCAACTGAGCCACGTCCGCATTGCCCCCGACCAGCTTTCACTGGGCGGTGCGAGCACCACTCTACCTGATCCACCGGGGTGGTCGGTCATGCGATGCAGAGCGGGTGACAGGAATTGCACACTGCGCCTTCCCCCTGGAAGGGGGATGTTCTACTACTGAACTACACCCGCACGCTGCGTGAGGTTCGGCCCTGCGGCCTCGCCCCTCGGCGTGATCCAGACTCTAGCGGATCAGCGGGGGTGCAATGCAAATCCGTTCCTGGTGGCCCGTCAGCGGCGTGTCGGCGACCCGTCGGCGCCGCGTCGGTGGCGCGTCTCAGCTGGCTTCGCGGAACGCCTCGTAGACGTGCTTCGGGATCCGCCCTCGGGCGGGCACGTCCATCTTGTTGGACTGGGCCCAGGCGCGGACCGCCGCCGGGTCGGGCGCGAGGGCGGTGTGCTTGTACGAAGTGACGGGGGTGGCCGATCCGCCGGCGCGAGCCGACGCGGCCCTCCCGGTCAGCTTCCGGCCGGCCGCGAGGTACGGAGCCAGCGCCTTGCGCAGTTTCTTTGCATTGGCGGGATTCAGGTCGATCTCGTACATCTTCCCGTCCAGGCCGAACGCAACCGTTTCCGCCGCTTCTCCGCCGTCGATGTCGTCGAAGAGAGTGACCACTACTCGCTGAGCCACGGATATCGGTCCTTTCCTGCGGCCCGCCGTGCCGTTCTCGGCGTGTGTAACGCCTCTGACGTGCGGCGACACCGGCTTCACGGCTGCCCCGGGGCAATGCTGTTTTCCTCTGTATTCCTTTGTACAGTGGTGTGCCTCACATTGTGAAGCCCAGCCAATTGCATCAGCGTGTCCCGCCGCAATGGGCCATGCAATATTTCACTTGAATTTTCCGTGGAGGTCGTAGGGTCCTTTTGTAGGGTCCTCCAGACTTCTACCCGCGTAGAATTTGGAGGCAGGTACGCTGAGGGAACCGCCCACGCAACACACCACCGGGAGTGCCAGTGGCACGCGTCGTAGTCGACGTCATGCTCAAGCCGGAGATCCTCGACCCCCAGGGGCAGGCGGTGCAGCGTGCACTGCCCCGCCTCGGGTTCGACGGGATCGCCGACGTCCGCCAAGGGAAGCGCTTCGAGCTGGAGGTGGAGGGACCGGTCGACGACGCCGCCCTCGCCCGCATCCATGAGATGGCCGAAACCTTCCTCGCCAACACCGTGATCGAGGACTTCGTCGTCAAGGTCGAGTCCGAAGTCCCCGCCGAGGTCCAGTCGTGACCACACGCATCGGCGTCGTCACGTTCCCCGGAACGCTCGACGACCAGGACGCGCTGCGGGCCGCCCGTCTGGCGGGCGCCGAGCCCGTCTCGCTGTGGCACCGCGACAAGGACCTCAAGCAGGTCGACGCCGTGGTCCTGGCCGGCGGCTTCTCCTACGGCGACTACCTGCGGGCCGGAGCCATCTCCCGCTTCTCGCCGGTGATGGAGACAATCATTGAACACGCGCAGGCAGGGCTGCCCGTCCTCGGTATCTGCAACGGCTTCCAGATCCTCACCGAGGCCCATCTGCTGCCGGGCGCGATGCTGCGCAACAACCACCTGCACTTCATCTGCCGCGACCAGAAGCTGCGGGTGGAGAACGCGGAGACCGACTGGACCGTGGACTACGAGCAGGGCCAGGAGATCCAGGTCCCGCTCAAGAACATGGACGGCCGGTACGTCGCCGACGAGCGCGTGCTGGACGAGCTGGAGGCCGAGGGGCGGGTCGCCTTCCGCTACCTGGGCATGAACCCCAACGGCTCGCTCCGCGACATCGCGGGCATCACCAACGCCGCGGGCAACGTGGTCGGCCTCATGCCGCACCCGGAGCACGCCGTCGAGCCGCTGGTCGGCACGGGCCGTACCGACGGCCTCGGATTCTTCACCTCGATCTTGAAGAAGCTGGTCAACGCATGACTCTCGACACCGTCAAGCACGCGGGTGAGACGCCCGACAGCGAGCAGCCGTGGAAGGAGCTCGGCCTCAAGGAGGACGAGTACGCGCGCATCCGCGAGATCCTCGGCCGCCGTCCCACCGGCGCCGAGCTCGCCATGTACTCCGTCATGTGGTCCGAGCACTGCTCGTACAAGAGCAGCAAGGTCCACCTGAAGCAGTTCGGTGAGAAGACCCCCGACAACGACGCCATGCTCGTCGGCATCGGCGAGAACGCGGGCGTCGTCGACGTCGGCCAGGGGTACGCGGTCACCTTCAAGGTCGAGTCGCACAACCACCCGTCGTACATCGAGCCCTACCAGGGCGCGGCCACCGGTGTCGGCGGCATCGTGCGCGACATCCTCGCCATGGGCGCCCGCCCGGTCGCGGTCGTCGACCCGCTGCGCTTCGGTGCGGCCGACCACCCCGACACCAAGCGCGTGCTGCCCGGTGTCGTCGCCGGCATCGGCGGCTACGGCAACTGCCTGGGCCTGCCGAACATCGGCGGCGAGGTCGTCTTCGACGCCTGCTACCAGGGCAACCCGCTGGTCAACGCCGGCTGCATCGGCGTGATGAAGCACGAGGACATCCACCTCGCCAAGGCCTCCGGCCCCGGCAACAAGGTGATCCTCTACGGCGCCCGCACCGGTGGCGACGGCATCGGCGGTGTCTCGGTCCTCGCGTCGGAGACCTTCGACGACACGAAGCCGACGAAGCGCCCCGCCGTCCAGGTCGGCGACCCCTTCCAGGAGAAGCTCCTCATCGAGTGCACCCTGGAGATCTTCAAGGAGAAGCTGGTCGCCGGCATCCAGGACCTGGGTGGCGCCGGACTCTCCTGCGCGACCTCCGAGCTGGCGAGCGCCGGCTCCGGCGGCATGCGCGTCGAGCTCGACCGGGTCCACCTGCGTGACGCGACGCTCTCGCCCGAGGAGATCCTCATGAGCGAGTCGCAGGAACGCATGTGCGCGATCGTCGAGCCCGAGCACGTCGACCGCTTCCTGGAGATCTGCGAGAAGTGGGACGTCATCGCCACCGTCATCGGTGAGGTGACCGAGGGCGAGCGCCTGGAGATCTTCTGGCACGGCGAGCAGATCGTCGACGTACCGCCGCGGTCGGTCGCCCACGAGGGCCCGACCTACCACCGGCCGTACGCCCGCCCGGAGTGGCAGGACGCGCTCCAGGCCGACGACGCGAACAAGCTGCCCCGGCCGCAGAGCGGCGAGGAGCTGAAGGACCAGGTCCTGAAGCTGGTCTCGTCCCCGAACCAGGCGTCGAAGTCCTGGATCACCGACCAGTACGACCGGTTCGTGCAGGGCAACACCGTCCTGGCGCAGCCCGAGGACGCGGGCATGGTCCGGATCGACGAGGAGACCAACCTCGGCGTGGCCATGGCGACCGACGGCAACGGCCGGTACGCGAAGCTCGACCCGTACACGGGCGCGCAGCTCGCGCTGGCCGAGGCGTACCGCAACGTCGCCGCCTCCGGCGCCAAGCCGCTGGCGATCTCGGACTGCCTGAACTTCGGTTCGCCCGAGGACCCGGCCGTGATGTGGCAGTTCGCCGAGGCCACGCGTGGTCTCGCGGACGGCTGCCTCCAGCTCGGCACCCCGGTGACCGGCGGCAATGTGTCGCTCTACAACCAGACGGGCGAGGTCGCCATCCACCCGACGCCGGTCGTGGCCGTGCTCGGTGTGATCGACGACGTCAACCGCCGTACGCCGATCGCCTTCGCGGAAGAGGGCCAGCTCCTCTATCTGCTCGGCGACACGCGTGAGGAGTTCGGCGGCTCGGCCTGGTCCGAGGTGATCCACCAGCACCTCGGCGGCATGCCGCCGGCCGTGGACCTCGACCGGGAGAAGCTGCTCGGCGAGATCCTGATCTCGGCCTCCCGCGACGGCATGATCGACGCGGCGCACGACCTGTCCGACGGCGGCCTGGTCCAGGCGGTCGTCGAGTCCTGCCTGCGCGGCGGCACCGGCGCGCGCCTGGTCGTCCCGGACGGCCTGGACGCCTTCACCTTCCTCTTCAGCGAGTCGGCCGGCCGCGCGGTCGTCGCCGTCCCGCGCAGCGAGGAGCTCCGCTTCACGGACATGTGCGGTGCGCGGGGTCTGCCCGCGACCCGGATCGGTGTCGTGGACGGCGAAGAGGTCGACGTGCAGGGCGCGTTCAGCATCTCCCTGGAGGAGCTGCGCGCGGCCCACGAGGCGACGATCCCGGGCCTGCTGGCCTGACGCGTCCCGTACGAGGAGAGCCCCCGCCCCTCTCGGGCGGGGGCTCTTCCGTTCGTCAGCCGGTGCCCCAGAAGGCATCCGCTTCGTCGATGTCCTCGACGCACTCGTCGATGTCGGAGACCTTGCCTCCCAGGACGGTGAAGAAGAGGCCGCCCTTCATCTCGATGCCCCGGTCACCACGGTCGGCGTGCCACTTGTGGACGGACATGACGTGTCCCCGGCCGTCCGGGTAGATGCCCTGCAGCTCCACGCGGAAGGTGCCGTCGGTGAGCTCGAAAAGCTTCCCGTAGTGGGCCATGACGTTGTCACGCCCCTTGTAGTGCCCGGACATCTGGCTCTCGCCGGGCGAATGGTGCGTGCAGTCACCCGTGAACAGGGAGGCGAGGGTGTCCATGTCTCCTGTGGTGAACGCTTCGTAGCCCTTGCGCACCAGTGCGGCGTCAGGGTGTTCAGCCATGATCCTTGCACCCCTCTCGTAACCCTCTTCCAGTCTCTGCCGCGCATCCCCACCCCGCCACACGGCGGCCGACTACCCTCGCCCCCATGCCACCGGCCAAGAAGCGCACCCGCAGCTACGACTCCGCCAAGACCCGGGCCGCCGTGCTCGCCCAGTTCCGTTACGTACGGGAGGCGGTGGCGGCGCTCACGCCGGAGCAGCTGGCCGGGCCGACCCGGCTGGGGGAGTGGACCGTGCGGGAGCTGGCGGCGCACATGACCATGGCGGTCGGCTCGCTCGCCCGGAAGCTCGGCGAGCCGGAGCCGGCGAAGCAGGAACTGGCGCTGCTGGACTGGCCTTCGGTGACCGCCACGCAGGCCGCGACGATCGACGAGGACACCCGGGCGATCGACACCACCGACCTGCCGGGCCTGTACGACCGGTCGGCGGCGCTCTACGAGGAGCGGATCGCCGGTGCCTCCGACGACCGGCTCGTCCCGACCCGGTTCGGCGCCATGCGTCTCGCCGACTTCCTGGTCACCCGGACCGTCGAACTCGTCGTCCACACCGACGACCTGAACGCGGCGACCGGTCTCGCCGTCCCGCACGACCGGCAGGCCCTGGCCGCCTGCACCCGCCTGCTCGCCGACGCGCTCGCCGTGAAGGCCCCGGGCGGCGCGGTCGAGGTGCGGATCCCGCCCCATGCCGTGGTCCAGTGCGTGGAGGGGCCCCGCCACACCCGCGGCACCCCGCCCAACGTCGTGGAGACCGACCCCCTGACCTGGATCCGGCTGGCCACCGGGCGCACCACCTGGGCCCAGGCCGTGGACGAGGCGAAGGTCGCCGCGAGCGGTGAACGGGCGGACCTCTCCGGTCTGCTGCCGCTCCTCGGCTGAGATCCCGAAGCGGGCGGAACCGGTCTTCGCCCGAGGTCCCGAAGCGGGCGGAACCGGTCTTCGCCCGAGGTCCCGGCGCTGGCGGAACCGTCCGTGCCGCCCGCCCGTCCCATCTCCATGCAGAAGCCCTCCATGCAGAAGCCCTCCACGCGGAAGCCGCGCATCACCGCAGCCGCAGCCCTGGCCTCGCTCCTCGTCCTCGCCGCGTGCGGCACCGAGAAGGCCGGGACCGACCCGGGCGCCGACACGGTCGCCCCTGACGTGCCCGTCACCGGCGTGCACTGGGCCTTCGACAGCGTGACCGTCGCCGGGAAGACGACCCGGGCCCCGGCCGGCGCCCACGTCGAGATCGAGAAGAACGGCCGGGCCAAGGGCAACAGCGGCTGCAACCACTTCGGGGCCGCCGTCGCCGTCAACGGCGACACCCTCACCGTGTCGATGGCCGAGACCACCGAGATGGGCTGCCCCGCCGAGCTGCAGAGCTTCGAGTCCACCCTGTGGAAGGCCTTCTCCGGGACCCTCAAGGCGAAGCTGGAGGACGACCGCCTCACCCTGACCGCCCCCGACGGCACGGCCACCCTCGCCCTGAGCTCCGAGCCGGCCGCCCCGCTGAACGGCACCACCTGGACCGTCGACTCGCTGCTGTCCGGTGACACCGCCGCCTCCCTGCCCCAGGACAGCGAGGGCAAGGCGCACTTCGTCATCGACAAGGACGGCAAGGTCAGGGGCAGCCTCGGCTGCAACAGGTTCTCCACCACCGCGAAGATCTCCGGACGGACGATCGACTTCGGCGAGATCACCACCACCCGCATGATGTGCACGGGCCCGGAGATGAAGCTGGAGACCGAGCTGTACGAGGTCTTCGGCGGATCGGCGACGTACGAGCTGAGCCACCGCGCCCTCACCCTCACCACGGCGGACGGCAAGGGCTTCGGGGCGGTCGCGAAGCCGCCCGCCAAGGGCTGAGCGGCGCCCTCGTCACCGTGCCGATACCGCACCGCCGGGCCTCCCGGGCGGGGTACGCGCGACCGCGAGGTGCGAGCTGCGTCACATGTCACGCCCTTCCGGGGTGGCGTACGAGCGTGCGCTTGCCCTGCTTCCGATGGCCTGCGGCCCTGTCGCCGCACGGGTCGCGGGGCCCGGGGGCCTGCCAGTGGATCAGCTCGTACGATCACACCATTCGAGGACCCTGTCAGTTTCCTCAATTCGGACCAGTGCGCTACCTCGCCTACACTCGGAGGCGTGCCACGTGGTGACGGTCGACTCAATCACGATCTGCTTCCCGGCGAGAAGGGCCCCCAGGACGCTTGCGGCGTCTTCGGTGTCTGGGCTCCGGGTGAAGAGGTCGCAAAGCTCACGTACTTCGGGCTCTACGCCCTCCAGCATCGGGGCCAGGAATCCGCGGGAATCGCGGTCAGCAACGGCTCCCAGATCCTCGTCTTCAAGGACATGGGCCTCGTGTCCCAGGTCTTCGACGAGACCTCTCTCGGTTCCCTCCAGGGTCATATCGCGGTCGGTCACGCCCGCTACTCGACCACCGGTGCCTCCGTGTGGGAGAACGCGCAGCCGACGTTCCGGGCAACCGCCCACGGCTCCATCGCGCTCGGCCACAACGGCAACCTGGTGAACACGGCGCAGCTCGCCGAGATGGTCGCCGACCTTCCCAAGAAGGACGGCCGCGCCACTCAGGTCGCCGCCACCAACGACACCGACCTGGTCACCGCGCTCCTCGCGGGCCAGGTCGACGAGGACGGCAAGCCGCTCACCATCGAGCAGGCCGCCGCGAAGGTCCTCCCCGAGGTCCGGGGCGCCTTCTCCCTCGTCTTCATGGACGAGCACACGCTCTACGCGGCCCGTGACCCGCAGGGCATCCGCCCGCTGGTCCTCGGCCGCCTGGAGCGCGGCTGGGTCGTCGCCTCCGAGTCCGCCGCCCTCGACATCTGCGGCGCCAGCTTCGTCCGCGAGGTCGAGCCGGGCGAGCTGATCGCGATCGACGAGAACGGCATCCGCACCTCTCGATTCGCGGAAGCGAAGCCCAAGGGCTGTGTCTTCGAGTACGTCTACCTGGCGCGCCCCGACACCGACATCGCCGGACGGAACGTCTACCTCTCCCGTGTGGAGATGGGCCGTCGCCTCGCCAAGGAGGCCCCGGTCGAGGCGGACCTCGTCATAGCGACGCCGGAGTCCGGCACCCCGGCCGCCATCGGCTACGCCGAGGCCAGCGGCATCCCCTTCGGCGCGGGCCTGGTGAAGAACGCCTATGTGGGCCGTACCTTCATCCAGCCCTCCCAGACCATCCGCCAGCTGGGCATCCGGCTGAAGCTGAACCCCCTGAAGGAAGTCATCAAGGGGAAGAAGCTCGTGGTCGTCGACGACTCGATCGTCCGCGGCAACACCCAGCGCGCCCTCGTCCGGATGCTCCGCGAGGCGGGCGCCGCCGAGGTCCACATCCGGATCTCCTCCCCGCCGGTGAAGTGGCCGTGCTTCTTCGGCATCGACTTCGCCACCCGCGCCGAGCTGATCGCCAACGGCATGTCCGTCGACGAGATCGGCAAGTCCCTCGGTGCCGACTCGCTCTCGTACATCTCCCTCGACGGGATGATCGAGGCGACCACCATCCAGAAGCCGAACCTCTGCCGTGCCTGCTTCGACGGCGAGTACCCCATGGAGCTTCCGGACCCCGAACTGCTCGGCAAGCAGCTGCTCGAGACCGAGCTGGCCGCCGGCCCGGCCGCCACCGCGGCCTCCGACGCCCTGCGCCGCCCGTAATACCCCGCTGCACCCCGCAGTACGACACGAAAGCTCTGAACCCATGTCTCAGAACCCCAGTGCCGCAGGCGGCGCCAGCTACGCGAGCGCGGGCGTCGACATCGAAGCGGGCGACCGCGCTGTCGAGCTCATGAAGGAGTGGGTGAAGAAGACCCAGCGACCCGAGGTCCTCGGTGGCCTCGGCGGCTTCGCCGGCCTCTTCGACGCCTCCGCTCTCAAGCGCTACGAGCGTCCGCTGCTCGCCTCCGCCACCGACGGTGTCGGCACGAAGGTGGACATCGCCCGCCGGCTCGGCGTGTACGACACGATCGGTCACGACCTGGTCGCGATGGTCATGGACGACATCGTCGTCTGCGGCGCCGAGCCGCTCTTCATGACCGACTACATCTGCGTCGGCAAGGTCCACCCCGAGCGGGTCGCCGCCATCGTCAAGGGCATCGCCGAGGGCTGCGTCCTGGCCGGCTGCGCCCTGGTCGGCGGCGAGACCGCCGAGCACCCCGGCCTGCTGGGCCCGGACGACTTCGATGTCGCCGGCGCCGGTACGGGCGTGGTCGAGGCGGACCGTCTGCTCGGCCCGGATCGCATCCGTACGGGTGACGCGGTGATCGCGATGGAGGCCTCCGGCCTTCACTCCAACGGGTACTCGCTCGTCCGCCACGTGCTCTTCGACCGGGCCGGCATGCGGCTCGACCAGCGCGTCGACGAGCTCGGCCGGACCCTGGGCGAGGAGCTCCTGGAGCCGACCAAGATCTACTCGCTGGACTGTCTGGCGCTCACCCGCACGGCCGAGGTGCACGCCTTCAGCCACATCACGGGTGGCGGGCTCGCCGCCAACCTGGCGCGGGTCATCCCGGACGGGCTGCACGCCACGGTCGACCGTTCGACCTGGGCCCCGGGCGCGATCTTCGACCTGGTCGGCAAGGCCGGACAGGTGGAGCGCCTGGAGCTGGAGAAGACCCTGAACATGGGCGTCGGCATGATGGCCGTCGTTCCGGCGGAGTCTGTGGAGGTGGCCCTGGCCACGTTCGAGGACCGCGGGGTCGAGGCGTGGGTCGCGGGCGAGATCACCGAGCGCGGCGACCGCACGACGGGTGCGGAGCTGGTCGGGGACTACGCGAAGTAGGACACACGCGGGCCGTACGTCCGGAGGCGACTCCGGCTGCGGCCCGCTCCTGCGCGGGCAGCGCGTACGCAGGCCGCAGCGCATACGCACGCGGGCAGCACAGAAACCCGGTCCAGGGATCCCCGGACCGGGTTTCTGTGTGAGCACCGCTCTCGTTAAGAGGTCAAGCGCGACGCTGGGAGGACGTGTCGGGACCGGACTCGTCGTCCTCGTCCTCGTCGTCCGTGTTGTAGAGATCCGCGTACTGCGCGTACGGGTCGTCTTCCTCGTCGTCGTCCTCGAACGGCTCGCCATTCGGCGGCTGGCTCGAAGTCGAAGCGCCCAGCTCGCTGGCCAGACGCGACAGGTCAGTCCCGCCGCTGCTGTACTTCAGCTGGCGGGCGACCTTCGTCTGCTTGGCCTTTGCCCGGCCGCGCCCCATGGCTCGACCCCCTCGGTGACGGGGCTCGACGGCCCCAGAGTCTTGACACGCGTTCATGGTTCGGAACGGGCTCTCGGCTGAGAGACCGGTCCGTAGGGCTTCAACGGTACCTGCTTCCGTGGCCATACGGTACGCCGCACGCATCACATGACCCGGTACAGAACCATCGAGGTGCCCTGTCCTCGCTGGTCAATCGCGATTTTAACCTCTTCTTGAGGGCCGACCCGCCGACCGGGGTGAGTCATCTCTCGATTGGGGTGAACCTACAAAGTCCGCTCCGATCGCCCCGCGGGCCGGCCCTGTCAAGAATCAGCCGCGGCGAGCCTCCGCCATGCGCTGCTCCGCGATCCGGTCGGCGGCGGCGGCCGGCGGGATGCCGTCCGCCTTCGCACGCGCGAATATGGCCAGCGTGGTGTCGAAGATCTTCGCGGCCTTCGTCTTGCACCGGTCGAAGTCGAAGCCGTGCAGCTCGTCGGCGACCTGGATCACGCCACCGGCGTTGACGACGTAGTCGGGCGCGTAGAGGATCCCGCGGTCGGCGAGGTCCTTCTCGACGCCCGGGTGCGCCAGCTGGTTGTTGGCCGCACCGCAGACCACCTTCGCGGTCAGGACCGGCACCGTGTCGTCGTTCAGGGCGCCGCCGAGCGCGCAGGGGGCGTAGACGTCGAGTCCCTCGACGCGGATCAGCGCCTCGGTGTCGGCGACCACGGTGACCTGCGGGAACCGGTCGGTGATCCGGCGCACCGACTCCTCCCGTACATCCGTGATGACGACCTCGGCGCCGTCCTCCAGGAGGTGCTCGACCAGGTAGTGGCCGACCTTGCCGACGCCCGCGACGCCGACCTTGCGGCCGCGCAGGGTGGGGTCGCCCCACAGGGTCTGCGCGGAGGCGCGCATGCCCTGGAAGACACCGAAGGCCGTGAGGACCGAGGAGTCGCCGGCGCCGCCGTTCTCGGGGGAGCGGCCGGTGGTCCACTGGTTGGTGCGGGCCACGACGTCCATGTCGGCGACGTAGGTGCCGACGTCGCAGGCGGTGACGTACCGGCCGCCGAGCGAGGCCACGAAGCGCCCGTAGGCGAGCAGCAGCTCCTCAGTCTTGATCTTCTCCGGGTCACCGATGATGACGGCCTTGCCGCCGCCGTGGTCGAGACCGGCCATGGCGTTCTTGTACGACATCCCCCGGGAGAGGTTCAGCGCGTCGGCGACGGCCTCGGCCTCGGAGGCGTACGGGTAGAACCGGGTGCCGCCGAGGGCGGGGCCCAGGGCGGTGGAGTGGAGGGCGATGACGGCCTTGAGGCCGGTGGCACGGTCCTGGCACAGCACGACTTGCTCGTGGCCACCCTGCTCCGAGTGGAACAGGGTGTGCAGCACGTCAGCGGAAACGACAGGAACGCCGGTCACATCGGTCACGGTGGTGACTCCCAAGTACGAAGCGGCGGTTAGGCGGTCCCCCCTGCGGGTGGGGGAGGACCGGTTCGGCAAGAGAGTAAGTCCTACGCGTGCGTAGATCCGCACCAGTGCTCAGGATCACCCCCCGGGGGAGTACCTCCGTGGAAGGATTCGCGACATGTCGGTCGCCTCCTCGGTCCTCGTTCCGTACGCCTCCTATCTGCGGGTGTACGAGCCGCTGGCGGCCTTCCCCGAGCCGGAGCGGGGGCACTGGGCGCAGTACGCGCGCCGGGCGGACATCCCCACGGCACAGGACGAACTGCGCCGCTCGCTCGCGGACCTGCTGCCGACCCCGCCGGTCCCGGTGCCGGTGCACGAGAGCGGGGACGCCTTCGTCGCGTACGTCGACGGCGTGGTCGTGGTCTGCCCGTGGCGGACCCGGATGCGGGGCTGGCTGGCCCTGGAGGAGCTGGCGGAGGGGGAGAGCCTGCCGCGGCCGGTGCTCGACGCCATGGTGCCGCCGGTGGTGCGGGGGCAGGTGGCGGCGGACCACGAGCGCTGGCGGGAGCGGAACCCGGACGCGCGGCCCTGGATCCGTACGTCGGTCTGGCAGGTCCCGGTGCGCTGGTTCACGCTCTTCGCGGACGAGGAGCGGGAGTACGTGCCGGGGGAGCCGGAGCGGGGCACGGCGACGGTCTTCCGCTACCGCACGCCGATGGTCCAGGCGCGGCGCCGGCTGGCGCGGGCGCTGCGGACCCTGCGGGAGGCGATCGACGAGGGGCCGCTCACCGAGGGGCTCGTCGAGGTCGGCCGGTGGCTGGAGGAGTTCCACCCGCGCGCGCTGGTGGAGCTGGACTACGGCGGCCTGGTGCACGCCCTGTCGGCGGAGCGGCTGGCGGAGGACCGGTCGGCGGCCGACGTGGCCGAGGCGGTGGCGGCGCTGCGGGACGGCGACGGGGACGGTGCGAGCGAGGCGTACGGCCGGCTCGCGGAGCGGTGGCGGGAGGTCCGCGACCTCCAGTTCGCCAATTGATCATCGACAGGACCCGTCCACCTGATGTAAATGATCTTCAAGCACCTTCGAGAACCTTCGCGAACCCCGGAGAAACCTCACGGCCGGGTCGTGGGGGGACGTAGGTCCCGATCCGGGCCTTTGGCTCAAGCGTGACGGACAGCACTTACCGTGCCCTTGCGCCCATCGCCCACCCTCGTGCCAAAATAGGACAAGGAGTCCGGGGAGGGTTCCTTCCGTCCATCTTTGGGCGGAACGCTCAGCATTGCACTCTATGGGGGGTCTGAGGACTCCTGATCGCTCTGTGACTGATCGTCACAGGCGCGTGACTGTCCGTTATGGCATGGTCCATCGACTTCCGCCGCTGATGAACACCTGCGAGGGCAATTCCATCGGTTTGGCCGACGTGGCTGGACGGATGGTGTAGTTGTAGTGCCGAGGACAAGCCGTTCGTCCTATAACCGACTCGGCTCGCGTCCGCCATTTCGGGCAACGCGGGTCAAGGTGCAGAATTTAGAGGAAAGAACCGAGAAGGTTCGGTTCTCCCGAGGAGGCCGCTCATGACCGCTCGCACCCCTGATGCCGAGCCGCTGCTGACCCCCGCCGAGGTTGCCACGATGTTCCGTGTGGACCCGAAGACGGTGACCCGTTGGGCGAAGGCAGGAAAGCTCACGTCCATCCGCACGCTGGGTGGGCATCGCCGGTACCGCGAGGCTGAGGTCCGCGCACTGCTGGCGGGCATTCCGCAGCAGCGCAGCGAGGCCTGAGGTACGCGCAACACCCCGCTTCACCGGGCATTTCCGGGTCCCCCAACTCGGACCGCCCACCCCTAGCTCTGCCGGCCGGCGCCTGCCCCAACAGGCTCTTGGTCATCGATCGCGCTGGACTCCGCCGGGTCCAGCGCGATCTTTTTTGTGCCCGCTCGCACACCCCGGGGGCTAGTGCAATTGCACATATTAAATCGGGCGCGTGTAGGGAGGGTGTAAGTGAAGGGGTTCCACAAACTCGTTCGGTGACACCCGTCACAGTGTCGAAGTCTTGCCAAAGAACAGCCTCCCACCCCCGGGACAGAGCCCAACCCGCCGTTGGTCAGGGGTTGGTGGGTCTTTCGTCCTGGGAGTCGTCGGGGTCCGGGAGCTCCATGGCGAGCCGCAGCAGGCGATGGCAGACGGTGCAGTGGCGCGTGATGTGCCCGTAGCGGGACGCGGCCGCCAAATGGGCGCGCAGGAGCGCGCGTGTCTCGTGTCTCGACTCACGTGCTGCGGATGCCGCGGCCATGCGCGACCACCTCCGGTGTGGGCCCCCGATTCCCTGATGTCTGGGGTACCGGGCGACGGGCGACGCCGTCAATACACGGGAAGGCAACGAAGAAGGCCCGCACCTCACGGTGCGGGCCTTCTTCATGGCGATCCTGACGGGACTTGAACCCGCGACCTCCACCTTGACAGGGTGGCGAGCTAACCAACTGCTCCACAGGACCTCGTTCGCAGCTCCGCGAAGGGGCTGCGAAGAAGACTGTACAGCAGGTCAGAGGGTCAGGTCGAACCGACGCAAGGCGCCACTCCCGACCGGGCCCCTCTGCGGCGTTTTCGGTCGTTACGGCGGTGGTGCCGGTCGCCTCGGCGGCACGGCGCCACGGTGCCTACGGTGCCTACGGTGCCGCTACGGTGCCGCCGCGTCGATCGCCTTCACGATTCGCTTGTCCGAGACCGGGTACGCCGTGCCCAGCGCGTGCGCGAAGTAGCTGACCCGGAGCTCCTCGATCATCCAGCGGATGTCGGTGACCTCCTTCGGCACCGGCCGCCCCTGCGGGAGCTGTTCGAGCAGCCACGCGTACTCGTCCTGCATCTCCTGGACCTTCTCCATGCGCGTGGTGTCCCGCTGGACCCCCGTCGGCATCTGCTGCAGCCGCCGGTCCACCGCCACCAGGTAGCGCATCAGGTCCGGCAGCCGCCGCAGCCCCGTCCTCGTCACGAAGCCCGACGGCATCAGCCACGCCAGCTGCTCGCGCACGTCCGCCAGGTTGTTGATCAGGGCCAGGCTGTTCGTCGCCTTCAGACGCCGCTCGCAGGCCTGCCAGGCCGCCAGGATCTGCTGGACCTGGCCCACCGTCCGTACCGTCGTGTCGACGAGGTCGGCGCGGACCTTGTCGTACAGCTTCCGGAAGGACTCCTCGTCCCAGACCGGCCCGCCGTGGTCCGCGATCAGCCGGTCGGCCGCCGCGGTCGCGCAGTCGTCGAAGAGCGCCTGGATCGAGCCGTGCGGGTTCCGGGACAGGGCCAGCTTCTGCTGATTGGTCAGCTTGTCCGAGGCGAACTTCGCCGGGTTCACCGGGATGTTCAGCAGGATCAGCTTCCGCGTCCCCCGCCACATCGCCTGCGCCTGCTCCGCCTCCGTGTCGAAGAGGCGTACGGAGACGGTCTCGCCCTCGTCCACGAGCGCCGGGTACGCCTTGACCGGCTGCCCGGCCCGCCGGGTCTCGAAGACCTTGGTGAGCGTGCCGATCGTCCACTCCGTGAGCCCCGTGCGCTCCAGGGACTGCCCGGAGCCGTCCGGGCCCGCCGTGGCCGCCGCGGCGGCCTTGGAGAGCGCCTGACGGGCCTTGGGGCGCAGCTTCAGCCTGAGCGCCTCCAGATCCTTGTCCTCGGCCACCTTGCGGCGCCGCTCGTCGACGATCCGGAAGGTGATCTTGAGGTGGTCCGGGACGCGCGACAGGTCGAAGTCGTCCGCCGTGACCGGGACGCCCACCATCCGCTGCAGCTCGCGTGCGAGCGTGACCGGCAGCGGCTCCTGCAGCGGTACGGCCGAGTCGAGGAAGCGGTCGGCGTAGTTCGGCGCGGGCACGTAGTGGCGGCGGATCGGCTTGGGCAGGGAGCGGATGAGCTCCGTGACGACCTCTTCCCGCAGGCCCGGGATCTGCCAGTCGAAGCCCTCGTCGGTGACCTGGTTGAGGACCTGGAGCGGGATGTGGACCGTGACGCCGTCCGCGTCCGCGCCCGGCTCGAACTGGTACGTCACCCGGAACTTCAGAGGACCCTGACGCCAGGAGTCCGGATAGTCGTCCTTGGTGACCGCGCCGGCCTTCTCGTTGATGAGCATCTCGCGCTCGAAGTCGAGGAACTCCGGTTCCTCACGGCGCTTGTGCTTCCACCAGGAGTCGAAGTGCGCGCCGGACACGACGTGCTCGGGCACCCGCTGGTCGTAGAAGTCGAAGAGCGTCTCGTCGTCGACCAGGATGTCCCGGCGGCGGGCGCGGTGCTCCAACTCCTCGACCTCGGTGAGGAGCCTGCGGTTGTCGGCGAAGAACTTGTGGTGCGTGCGCCAGTCGCCCTCGACGAGCGCGTTGCGGATGAACAGCTCGCGCGAGGCCTCGGGGTCGATCTTCCCGTAGTTCACCTTGCGGTCCGTGACGATCGGGACGCCGTAGAGCGTCACCTTCTCGATCGCCATGACCGCCGCCTGGTCCTTCTCCCAGTGCGGCTCGCTGTACGTCTTCTTGATCAGGTGCTGGGCGAGCGGCTCGATCCACTCCGGCTCGATCTTCGCGTTGACCCGGGCCCACAGGCGGGAGGTCTCCACCAGCTCGGCGGACATGATGAAGCGCGGGGGCTTCTTGAAGAGCGCCGAGCCGGGGAAGATCGCGAACTTGGCGCTGCGGGCGCCCAGATACTCGTTCTTGGCGCCCTCCTTCACGTCCTTCATCCCGATGTGGGACAGGAGTCCGGCGAGGAGCGAGGTGTGGACGGACTGCTCGGGCGCGTCCTCTTCGTTGACATGGATGCCCAGCTGCTTGGCGACCGTCCGCAGCTGCGCGTAGATGTCCTGCCACTCGCGGACGCGCAGGAAGTTCAGGTACTCCTGCTTGCACATCCGGCGGAAGGAGCTGGATCCGCGCTCCTTCTGCTGCTCGCGGATGTACCGCCACAGGTTCAGGAAGGCGAGGAAGTCGCTCGTCTCGTCCTTGAAACGGGCGTGCTGCTGATCGGCCTGGGCCTGCTTCTCGGCGGGGCGCTCGCGCGGGTCCTGGATGGAGAGCGCGGCCGCGATCACCATGACTTCCCGTACACAGCCGTTCTTGTCGGCCTCCAGGACCATCCGGGCCAGACGCGGGTCGACGGGGAGCTGGGAGAGCTTGCGGCCCTGCTGGGTCAGCCGCTTCTTCGGATCCTTCTCGGCCGGGTCGATCGCACCGAGCTCCTGGAGGAGCTGCACGCCGTCGCGGATGTTGCGGTGGTCCGGCGGGTCGATGAAGGGGAACTTCTCGATCTCGCCGAGGCCGGCCGCGGTCATCTGCAGGATGACGCTCGCCAGATTCGTCCGCAGGATCTCGGCGTCCGTGAACTCCGGGCGGGAGAGGAAGTCGTCCTCGGAGTAGAGACGGATGCAGATGCCGTCGGACGTACGGCCGCAGCGGCCCTTGCGCTGGTTGGCGCTGGCCTGGGAGACCGGCTCGATGGGCAGCCGCTGGACCTTGGTGCGGTGGGAGTAGCGCGAGATGCGGGCGGTGCCCGGATCGATCACGTACTTGATGCCGGGGACGGTGAGCGAGGTCTCGGCGACATTCGTGGCGAGGACGATCCGGCGACCCGAGTGGGCCTGGAAGACGCGGTGCTGCTCGGCGTGGCTCAGGCGGGCGTAGAGGGGCAGGATCTCCGTGGCGCGCAGCTGCTTCTTGATCAGCGCGTCCGCCGTGTCGCGGATCTCGCGCTCGCCGGAGAGGAAGACGAGGATGTCGCCCGGGCCCTCGGACTGCAGCTCGTCGACGGCGTCGCAGATCGCGGTGATCTGGTCGCGGTCGGACTCGTCGCTGTCCTCCTCCAGGAGGGGGCGGTAGCGGACCTCGACGGGATAGGTCCGGCCGGAGACCTCGACGATCGGCGCGTCGCCGAAGTGGCGGGAGAAGCGCTCGGGGTCGATGGTCGCGGAGGTGATCACGACCTTGAGGTCGGGGCGCTTGGGCAGCAGCTGGGCCAGATAGCCGAGCAGGAAGTCGATGTTGAGGGACCGCTCGTGGGCCTCGTCGATGATGATCGTGTCGTAGGCGCGCAGCTCGCGGTCCGTCTGGATCTCGGCGAGCAGGATGCCGTCCGTCATCAGCTTCACGAAGGTCGCCTCGGGGTTCACCTGGTCGGTGAAGCGGACCTTCCAGCCGACCGCCTCGCCGAGCGGTGTCTTCAGCTCGTCCGCGACGCGCTCGGCGACGGTACGGGCGGCGATCCGGCGGGGCTGCGTATGGCCGATCATGCCCCGCACGCCCCGGCCGAGCTCCAGACAGATCTTGGGGATCTGCGTGGTCTTACCGGAGCCCGTCTCACCGGCGACGATCACGACCTGGTGGTCGCGTATCGCCTCCAGGATCGCGTCCTTCTTCTGGGAGACGGGCAGCTGCTCGGGGTACGTGACGGCGGGCACGCGGGCGGCACGTCCGTCGACGCGCTCCTTGGCCTTGCCGGCCTCGGCGGCGATCTCGTCCAGGACGGCCTCACGGGCCTCGGGCTTGCGGATGCGGCGGGCGCCCTCGAGACGGCGGCCGAGCCGGTGGGCGTCCCGCAGCGAGACCTCGGCCAGGACGGACTGGAGGGCGGCGAAGGAAGTAGACATACGGAATCCAGGATCGCACCCCGGGCCGAGAACCGGCGAACCGATTTACCGGGGCCGTGGCGGGCGGCCCGTAAGATTTCGGGCAGTCCACCCGAGAGGTCTCCCCATGTCCCGCACCGCCCGCGCGTCGGTGGCGCTCGCCGCGCTGCTGGGCGTGGCCCTGGGGCTGCTGGTGTGCGGCGCGGCGTCGGCCGCCCCGGCGGCGGCGAGTGCCGTGGCGGCGAACGCGAACACCGCGAGCACTGCGGTGGCCGTGGACGTGGTGGTCGTGGACGCGGTGGCCGGGGACGCCGGGGCCAGGGCGCCGGGCTGCGACCAGGGACACGCGGTCGACGGCGCCGCCCGGCCGGCGAGCCCGCCGCGCCCGAACGGGTTCGGGGAGCTGCTGCCCGCGCTCGCGGCCGGGCGACCGGCCGGCGGGGCAGGGGCCGTGGGCCAGGACGTACACGATCTGCTGCCGGGTCCTGAGCCGCCGGAGCTCGTACCGCCGTCCCCGGTGGAACTGTCGATCCTGAGGGTGTAGCGGGCCGACCCCGTCGTCGTCCGTCCGCTTTCTCCACGTTCAGGAGCGTTTTCCCCATGTCCAAGCCCGCGTCCCGGTCCTCCGCGTCCACGTCCGCGTCCCGGTCCCACTCCAAGCCGATCATGATCGCCTCCGGGGTGGCGGTCGCCGCCGCCCTGCTCGGGATCGTCTCGTACACCGCCACCAAGCCGTCCGGGTCCGGAGGCGCCGGTGGCTCCACCTCGGTCGCGGAGGTCACCGCCGACCCCACCGCCGGCGTCTATCCCGAGCTGGAGGCGTACGCCCGCCGCGACCCCTCCGACAAGCTGGCCCTCGGCCGGGCCGACGCGCCCGTCGTCCTCATCGAGTACGCCGACTTCAAGTGCGGCTACTGCGGGAAGTTCGCCCGGGACACCGAGCCCGCGCTGGTGAAGAAGTACGTCGAGAACGGCACCCTGCGCATCGAGTGGCGGAACTTCCCGATCTTCGGCGAGGAGTCGGAGGCGGCGGCGCGGGGCGCGTGGGCGGCCGGGCAGCAGGGGCGGTTCTGGGAGTTCCACCGGGCCGCGTACGCCGAGGGCGCCAAGGAGAAGGGCTTCGGCAAGGAGCGGCTGGCGGCGCTCGCCGAGGAGGCGGGGGTCGGGGACCTCGCGCGGTTCGCACGTGACACGGACAGCGCGGCGGCCCGGACGGCGGTGAGCAAGGACCAGGAGCAGGGGTACGCGCTGGGGGCGACCTCGACCCCCTCCTTCCTGATCAACGGGCGGCCGATCGCCGGGGCGCAGCCGATGGAGACCTTCACGGAGGCGATCGACGCGGCGGCGAAGGCGGCGAAGGCCAAGACCGGCACCGGCGGGACGGTGGGGCGGTGACCAGCGACATCGGCTATCTGGCGGCCTTCCTCGGGGGGCTGCTGGCCCTCCTCAGCCCGTGCAGCGCGCTGCTGCTCCCGGCGTTCTTCGCGTACTCGATCGACTCGGCGAGCCGGCTCCTCGCCCGTACCGGGATCTTCTACGCCGGGCTCGCCACCACGCTCGTCCCGCTCGGCGCGGCCGGGTCCTTCGCCGGGCGCCTGTTCTACGGCCACCGCGATCTGCTGGTGGGGCTCGGCGGCTGGCTGATCATCGTGCTCGGTGTGCTCCAGATCCTCGGTATCGGCTTCGCCTCCCGCCGGATCGCCGAGGTCAGCGGCCGGATCCGCCCCACCGGGGCCCTCTCCGTCTACGCCCTCGGCCTGGTCTACGGCCTCGCCGGCTTCTGCGCCGGCCCGATCCTCGGCAGCGTCCTGACGGTGGCGGCGCTGAGCGGCAGCCCGGCGTACGGCGGGCTGCTTCTCGCGGTGTACGCGCTGGGCATGGCGGTCCCGCTGTTCCTGCTCGCGCTGGTCTGGGAGCGGTACGAGCTGGGCCGGCGCCGCTGGCTGCGGGGCCGCCCGATCCGTGTGGGCCGCTTCGAGGCGCATTCGACCTCGCTGCTGTCCGGTCTCTTCTTCGTCGTGCTGGGCACGGTCTTCCTGGTCTTCGACGGCACCACGGCGCTGCCGGGGCTGCTCTCGGTGGACGACTCGTTCGCGGTGGAGGAGCGGGTGGCGTCACTGGGCCGATCGGTACCGGACGGGGTGCTGCTGATCGCGGTGGTGGCGGTGGTGGCGGTGGTGCTCGCGGTACGGGGGTGGCGCGGCAGGCAGCGCGAGGAGCCCAACGAGCCGGCATGACCGGGCGGCGTAACCCGGCGGCGCCCGGTGGGCGCCGCTCGGGGGCACCGCTCGGTGGGGCACCGCTCCGTGGGGCACCGCTCCGTGGGGCACCGCTCCGTGGGGCGGCGCGACGAAGAAGGCCCCGTCCGATGGACGGGGCCTTCTTTTTTGTGGCTGGGGCCGGGGTCGAACCGGCGACCTATCGCTTTTCAGGCGATCGCTCGTACCAACTGAGCTACCCAGCCACGAGATCATTTCTGACCTCAGCGATCCTGACGGGACTTGAACCCGCGACCTCCACCTTGACAGGGTGGCGAGCTAACCAACTGCTCCACAGGACCTTGCAATGTGCGAGAACAAGTCTCGCACACAGTGTTGCGTGCCCCCAACGGGATTCGAACCCGTGCTACCGCCTTGAAAGGGCGGCGTCCTGGGCCACTAGACGATGAGGGCTAAGGGCCCACCTGGGCGCTTTCCAGCGCGTCGGGGACGTGAGAAGCATATGGGATGCCGGCCGCTATCGCCAAAACGGTTTCCCGTCGGCGCCGCCGCCCCGCCCGGGTCAGCCCCAGCCCAGCTCGTGCAGTCGGTCGTCGTCGATGCCGAAATGGTGGGCGACCTCGTGGACCACGGTCACGGCGACCTCGTGGACCACGTCCTCCCGGGTCTCGCAGTAGCGCAGGGTCGGGCCCATGTAGATGGAGATGCGGTCCGGCAGGACCCCGGCGTACCACTCCCCGCGCTCGGTGAGAGGCGTTCCCTCGTACAGCCCGAGCAGCTCCGGGTCCGAGGGGTCGGGTTCGTCCTCGACGAACACGGCCACGTTGTCCATGACCCGGGTGAGCTCCGGGGGGATCGTGTCCAGGGCCTCGGCCACCAGCTCTTCGAACGTGTCGCGTGTCATCTCCAGCACACCGCCATTGTCCGCGACGGCCGCCCGGTTGCGGGGCGTCCTGCCGAAGTGGTCCCCGGGGGTTGTCCGCCGGGGGCGTGTCCCTTGTGGCGCGAAGGGAGTTGGGCAGCGCGACGCGTACTTCTCTCGCGTTCCGCGTTCCGATCCTGCCCGCTGTGTCCTGGAGGTGCCCTCCGTGCCCTGTTTGCCCACCCGTGTCAGATGGGCCGCTGCCGCGCTGGCGGTCGCCGCCTGTGCCGGTCTGAGCGGCTGTATGAGTGTCGGGGACGAGGGTGCGAAGCCGGCGCCCAGCAAGTCCGCGGGGAAGCAGGGCGTGGCCGCCGAGTCCGACGGCGGGGTCGGCGTGTCGGACCGGCGCGGCGGGGGGCACGACGTGTCCGGGAAGGGCGGGCCGGAGGCGGACGGCTCCGGCGAGGAGTCGCCGGTGCCGAGCGGCTCGCCTTCGCCCACCGGGAAGCCGTCGGCGGACTCGTCGTCGGGCGGCGGCCCGGGGGGCAGGCCGGAGCCCGGCCAGGAGCCCGGTGGGACGGGTGGGGCGGGAGGCGCCGGCGGGCCCAGTGCGCCGAGCGGGGAGAGTTCCCCGCCGGTGGAGCCGCCGGAGCCCACGCCGACCCCGGATCCGACTCCGCCCCCGACGCAGGAGCCCACCGCGGAGCCGACCACCGAGCCGACCGAACCGCCGACGTCGTCCCCCGGAGCGGACACCCACATGGGTGCCATGAAGGCGGCGGACGGGCCCGGCGGGCCGGCCGAGCCGGAGGCATCGCCGCAGGTGGGGCCGGTGTGACGAAGGCCGGTTTGCAATGAGGCGGGGAGGGTGCGTATGGTTATAGATCGTTTGATCCCATTGCCCGGCGCCGAAAAAGAAGAGCGCCGTGTGGCGCGTACTCTCCCTAGCCGTGGCTGACCGCATTGAGGCGGTCGATTTGCGAATTTCACGGAGTTGACGGGCGCGTGCCGAGACTCCGGAAGGTTTCGCATTTCGCATGTCCATTTTCAGTTCTGACCACGCCGTCATGCCCGAGAACGACGAGATCGTCGAGGCCCTTGAGGTCACCGAGATCGTCGAGACCGAGGCTGCCGAGCTCGAGTCCTCCGAGACCCAGTCCACCGAGGCCGAGTCCTCCGAGCCCACCATCACGTTCGCCGATCTCGGTCTTCCCGAGGGCGTCGTGCGCAAGCTCGCGCAGAACGGCGTGACCACCCCCTTCCCGATCCAGGCGGCGACCATCCCGGACGCCCTGGCCGGCAAGGACATCCTCGGCCGCGGCCGTACCGGCTCCGGCAAGACCCTCTCCTTCGGTCTGCCGACCCTGGCGCAGCTCGCCGGCGGCCACACCGAGAAGAAGAAGCCCCGCGCGGTCATCCTCACCCCGACCCGCGAGCTCGCCATGCAGGTGGCGGACGCCCTCCAGCCGTACGGTGACGTGCTCGGCCTGAAGATCAAGGTCGTCTGCGGCGGTACGTCGATGGGCAACCAGATCTACGCCCTCGAGCGCGGTGTCGACATCCTCGTCGCCACCCCGGGCCGACTGCGCGACATCATCAACCGCGGCGCCTGCTCCCTGGAGAACGTCCAGGTCGCGGTCCTCGACGAGGCCGACCAGATGTCCGACCTGGGCTTCCTGCCCGAGGTCACCGAGCTGTTCGACCAGATTCCGGTCGGCGGCCAGCGCATGCTCTTCTCCGCGACCATGGAGAACGAGATCGGCACCCTGGTCAAGCGCTACCTGAACAACCCCGTCACGCACGAGGTCGACAGCGCCCAGGGCAACGTCTCGACCATGACGCACCACGTCCTCGTCGTGAAGCCGAAGGACAAGGCGCCGGTCACGGCCGCGATCGCCGCCCGTAAGGGCCGCACGATCATCTTCGTCCGTACCCAGCTGGGTGCCGACCGCATCGCCGAGCAGCTCATCGACTCCGGCGTGAAGGCGGACGCGCTGCACGGCGGCATGACGCAGGGCGCCCGTACCCGAGTCCTCGAGGACTTCAAGAAGGGTTACGTCAACGCGCTCGTCGCGACCGACGTCGCCGCCCGCGGCATCCACGTCGACGGCATCGACCTGGTCCTGAACGTGGACCCGGCCGGTGACCACAAGGACTACCTGCACCGCTCGGGCCGTACCGCTCGGGCCGGCAAGTCCGGTGTCGTCGTCTCCCTGTCGCTGCCGCACCAGCGCCGCCAGATCTTCCGGCTGATGGAGGACGCGGGCGTCGACGCCACGCGCCACATCGTGCAGGGCGTCGGCGCGTTCGACCCGGAGGTCGCCGAGATCACCGGCGCGCGTTCGCTCACCGAGGTCCAGGCGGACTCCGCGAACAACGCCGCCAAGCAGGCCGAGCGCGAGGTCGCCGACCTCACCAAGCAGCTGGAGCGCCTGACCCGCCGTGCCGCCGAGCTCCGCGAGGAGGCCGACCGCCTGGTCGCCCGTTCCGCGCGTGAGCGGGGCGAGGACCCGGAGGCCGCGGTCGCCGAGGTGACCGAGGCCGCCGAGGCCGAGATCGCCGCGGTGGTGGCCGAGCCGGTGCGCGAGGAGCGCCGCGAGGAGCGCCCGGCGTTCCGCGACGAGCGGGGCAACTACGAGCGCCGTGACCGCGGCGGCGACCGTGGCGGTTTCCGTCGCGACGACCGCGGCGGTGACCGTGGTGGCCGTTCGTTCGAGCGTCGTGACAACGACCGTCCGTCGTCGGGTGGTTTCCGTCGGGACAACGACCGTCCGTCGTCCGGTGGCTTCCGCCGTGACAACGACCGTCCGTCCGGTGGCTTCCGTCGTGACGACCGCCCGTCGGGCGGCTTCAACCGCGACGACCGCGGTGGCGACCGTCCCACGGGCGGCCACCGTGGCAGCGACCGTCCGTTCAACCGTGACCGTCGCGACGACCGTCCCGCGGGCGGCTTCCGCTCGGGCGGCGGCGACCGCCCGTACGGCCGCCGTGACGACCACCGCGGCGGCGGCGAGCACCGCGGCACCGGCTCGAACAGCTCCTCCTTCGGCCGCCGCGACGACAAGCCGCGCTGGAAGCGCAACGGCTGACGCCGAGTGACCTGAGGAACAGGGCCCGTACGACACGAGGGTGTCGTACGGGCCCTTTCGTATCCCCTCGCCACCGCTCTTTGAACGGGTTCGAAAATCGCTTCCGCGGTGCCTGAACAGGTGTTACAGTCGGCGCACTTGCATGGGGGGTCTGCAGTGGGGGGCACGCGCGTTCGCGCTGCCGACCGCGGCACATGTGCCGCGTCCCCTCCGTGCACTCATCGCATGCATGGAGACGACGTGACTCAGCACGTTCGGCCCAGGAGGGCCACCCTTCGCCGGATACTCGGCACCGCGCTCGTACCCGTCCTCGGGCTCGGCGCCGTGGCGGCCGGAGCCCCGGCCGCGTTCGCGGCGCCGACGGCCGGCGCCGCCCTCGGCACCACCGCGGGAACCTCCGTGGCCCCCGACCCGTGGGCCGCCTCGGTGCCCCTGACGGACGGGGCGGCCATCCACGGCATCCGTGACCTCAGGACGGCCAAGGACGGTGCCGTCGTCGCCCTCTGGGACCGCACTCCCGAGGACCACAGCAAGCACGAACTCCTCGTGTCGGTACGCCCGGCCGGCAGCGCCGTCTGGGGCGCGCCGCACCTCCTCGCCACGACGTCCACCGGGCGCGGCGACGCCGAGCTCGTCGTCTCGGCCGACGGTTCGGTCACGGCGGCCTGGATGGAGTTCCCGAACGATCTGCCGCCGTACAACGAGAAGCCGGGCGGCTCCTTCCGGATGGCCGTCCTCGCGGCCGGAGCCACCACGTGGTCCGCCCCGTCCGACATCATGACCGACCCCGGCTGGGTGCACAGCGGGAAGCTGGCCGGCTCCCCGTCCGGGACGCTCGTCGCGGTCTGGGCGCGCTACACGGGACCGTCGACCGAGCTGTACTCCGCGGTCCGTACGGCGCCCGGCGAGGCGTGGTCGAAGCCGGACAGGCTCGACGAGGCTCTGACGGACATGCCGCTCTCTTCCCACCCGCAGCTCATCGCCTCGGGCCAGGGCACGGCCACGGTGGCGTTCGCCCAGAGCGGTGCCGACAGCGGCGTGGTCAAGGTGGCCGACCTGGCCGCCGACGGGACGGGCTGGAGCAAGCCGGTCACCGTCTCCGCCCCGGGCGAGTACGCCGGCAACCCCACGCTGGCGCTCGGCCAGGGCGGTCACGCCGCCCTGGTCTGGGCGGCACGGGAGTCCCCGTCGAGCGGTGATGCGGTGGAGGTGGTCGCCCAGCGCCCCGCCGGGAGCCTGATCTGGGGGGCCCAGGAGCCGGCCAACGGATTCGAGACCGGCGCCTGGCGCAAGGTCGCCGTCGGCCCCGAGGGCGACGTGACCCTGCTCGGTGTCGCCCCTGCCGGCTCCGTGTTCGGCGCTCGTACCACCACCCGGTCCGCTTCCACCGGCAGCTGGTCCGCTCTGAAGACGCTCTCCACGGGCTATGTGCCGGACGACCAGTTCGACCTCACGGTCGGCCCCGACGGCAGCGCGCACGCCGTCTGGACCCAGAACTCTTCGTCGGCGGGCGGGAAGCTGATGACAGCCTCCCGGATCGACGGTGTCTGGTCCGCGGCCCCGACGCCGCTCAGCACCAACACGGACGGCTACGCCCTCGGTGAGATCACCGTCGACGCCACCAACCGCCCGGTCGCCGTATGGCAGCAGTCCACCGGCGACTTCACCACCCAGCTGCGTGCGGCCACCACCGCTCCCCTGCCGCCCGAGCCACTGCCCAAGTGGCGTGACTTCAGCGGCGACGGCAAGGGCGACCTGATCGCCCTCACCTCGGCCGGCACGCTGACCGTCCGCACGGGAACGGGCACCGGAAGCCTGGGAACGGGGGCCTCGGCGAGCGGCTGGCCGGCGTCGTCGCTGGTGGTTCCGGTCGGGGACCTCTCGGGGGACCGCTGCAACGATCTGGTGGTGCGTGACTCGGCGGGCGCGCTGACCCGCCACGACGGAAGCTGTGGCAAGGCCTTCTCGCCGAGCGGTCCCCGGCTCGCACTCGGCAGCGGCTGGAACATCTACAACTCGCTGACCTCGCCGGGCGATCTGACGGGCGACGGACGGGCGGACCTGCTGGCGCGTACGTCGACCGGTGAGCTGTGGCTGTACCCCGACAACGGCGCCGGCAGGTTCGGCACGCGCGTCAGGATCGGCACCGGATGGCAGATCTACAACCAGGTCACCGGCGTCGGCGACCTGAACGGCGAC
Source organism: Streptomyces sp. ISL-36 (assembly GCF_018614205.1). Classification (GTDB taxonomy): domain Bacteria; phylum Actinomycetota; class Actinomycetes; order Streptomycetales; family Streptomycetaceae; genus Streptomyces. Next base: position 37,277 of record NZ_JAGGOS010000013.1, read on the forward strand.
ACGTTCGGCGACGTGCTGGCCAGGGACACGGCCGGTGTGCTGTGGAGGTACTACGGCACGGGCACGGGCACGCTGGGCGGCCGGGTGAAGGCCGGCACGGGCTGGCAGATCTACAACGCCGTGGCGGGCGTCGGCGACCTCAACGCCGACGGCAGGGCGGACCTGGTCGCCCGTGACACGGCCGGTGTGCTGTGGCGGTACGACGGCACCGGCGCGGGTGCGTTCGGTGCCCGTGTGAAGCTCGGCGGCGGCTGGCAGATGTACAAGACCCTGTCCTGACGACCGCGCGGCCCCGCGCGGCCCCGGCCGTGCCATCCGGCGACGCTCCGACCCCATATGGGGTCGGAGCCGACGGGTGACGGAGGCTATGCTGCGGGTGCGGGCCGTTAGCTCAATTGGCAGAGCAGCGGACTTTTAATCCGTTGGTTGTGGGTTCGAGTCCCACACGGCCTACCGAACGGCCCCAGGTCAGAGACGTTCTGACCTGGGGCCGGAGTCGTTTTTGGCAGGTGAAGATCGTTAGCTCAGCCGATGCTCAGCCGAGTTGCATACGAAGGAGCCCCGCTCGGCCAGGGGGACGGGCCTGGCCGAGCGGGGCTAAAGCCGTGGGCTACACGGCAGGTGAACCGCTTCCCGGGCACGTCTCAGTGCCGGTGCCGCCCCTCTGGTGCATCGCGACGGGCTGGCCGCGCTCGGCGCCTACGCCCGCTCCGCACACGGGGCAGTTGCCTTCGACAAGGGCAGGGTCGAACCGCATATCAGTCCTCCTGGATCAGGTGGTGCCTGATAGGGGTGGTGCCACCCGCCCCGCGTCGGGGGCGGGAGTCTCAGACGGCGGCCTGGAGGTCAAAAGCCCGGCCGCCGACACCCTGCCCGGGGCGGGCAGTGTGGTGGATCAGGCAGAACGCCCGCGCCTCGTTCTGGAAGATCACGCCGAAGCCAGGGGTCTGAGCCTCGCTGCTGTAGGCGTAAGCCTCCGCGATCTGCTTGTTTCCGCTATTCGCGAGCGCGGCGGCGAAATACTCCTGAGCGCGGGCAGGGGAGGCTTTGCCGTTCTCAAACAGCTGGGGGTACGCGACCTCGGCCGGCGGCTCGCCCTCGACCGGGATCTCCGGACCCTCCCATTTGTCGCCGGGGGCGGCGGCGGCCGTGACGCCCAGCCAGAACTGGGCGCCGGTGGTGAGCGTCACGTGGATGCCGCGCAGGTGCTCAGCGCCGCGGTCCCACGCCTCTGCGGACAGGACATCGGGCGCTGCGGCCAGAGCGGAGACGGCGAACTGGTGGAACGTGTCGAGTCGCATTTGTGAACTTTCGGTCGATGGCGGCCGAGCCAGTCTAGGCGGGTCAGCATCGGGGCTGGAGAGGCTTCACCGAGGCGAGCTCAGATGGCCACAGCGTGTGACCCGGGAGGGTGCTCAGAGGGTGATACCGAGCGCCAGAACGGCCAAGACGACGAGGACGACGAGGCAGTAGACGGCCTGCCGCTGGAGGTCACTCATGGCGATTCCGGTGTCAGGGGCGGGAGCCCCGAGCGGCCCACGAACGGGGCCCCCGCCCCCCGGTCGGCGGCCTGGTGGTCGTTGAGGGCGCTCAGCATGTCCCGGGCGGCGAGAGCCAGGTGCCGGGCATAGGACCACGGGCCCAGCGGTCCGTCCTCCGGGCCGTCCGCCAGCAGCTGCGTCCAGGTCTCCAGGACGGCGGCACCGCGTACCGAGCGTTCAGCCGGGGGGATCTCCTCGACGCCGGCCGCGAGGGTGATGCAGTGCGTGAGGAGTCGGTCGGTCAATGCGGCGAGGGCCAGCGCGTCCGGGTGGTGCCGCATCTCCAGGACCCGACGGATGTCGGCCTCAACAGAGTCCTTAACCGGGTCCTCGACGTCGCCGGAGCCTTGGAGCAGGAGCTCGCCCAGCTCCACCTCGACAGTGGTCCTGGGGTCGGCCAAAACCTGTGGTGTCAGCTCGATAGCGTCCACAACGGCGCCCTTCCTACTACGCTGAGTTGTCCGTTCGGCACTGCAACTAAGACGGTAGAAGCCGGAGATCGCTGCCAGAAGTGACCGCAGGTACGGGTATTCGACCCGGACAGGGCGCAGAGGGGGCACCATGGACAGCCATCCGCACAACCCAGACCCCCGGTCAGGGTTCCCGCTCGCGAGCGCGTGGGGGAGTGGGCTCCGGGTACGTGTTCCGCCTCATCCGCGAGCAGCTCGGCCGCACCCAGGAAGACCTGGCCGAGGAATTCCCTGTCTCCCCAGACACGATCGCTGGTTGGGAGTCAGGGCGCCGGCCCCTGACCGCCACACCTGTCGGCCAGATGCTCGTCCACCGGCACCGCCTTCTCCAGCTCGGCGCCGTCCCTGCCCTGCTCCTCGCCTTGGAGCGGGCGATGGAAGCGGACGTCCTCCTCGCCAGCGCCTTGGACGAGGAGGCGCCCACTTCGGCCAACCCGATGGGAGCTTGGGTCATGCAGCGGGACCTGGTCGAGGTTCTCGCCTGGCCACTGAACGGCGTCCCCCCCGCCCCGCTGCGCGACCTGCCCCCTCCGCCCCGTCCCCGCCGCGGCCCCGTCCCAGCAGCGCCAGAGCTACCCGCCGGGGACCGCACGCGGTTCTTCACCCGCATGCGCCGCACGGCTGAACAGGCCCGCAGTAAGGAGGACTTCCTGCTGCGTCGTCAGGCCTTGTACCTGGCGGGATACGACGATGCGCCCGACACCACGGAGTGGCTCTCATCGAAGGAGCGCACGGCGCGGCCCGACGACTGGCTCACGCGGTGGCTCAACGCGCGGTCGGTCGCTGCCGTCGCCGCCCGTCAGGGTGACCAGGACAGGATGGACCACTTCATCAGAACGACCCTCGCCGACAGCGACCCAAGCGAAGCGGCCAACCTCAACTACTGGGCGTACTGGATCGGAGAGACGCCGCACATTCAGCTGTCTGACGACTTCATCGCCTCGCCCCAGCCAGCGCCTTGGCAAGGCGACAAGCTGATGCAGCACCTTGTGCGCGGGCTCACCCCGAACCACGGCTTCTTCGACCTGAACGTACACACCCTGTGGGCGCTCCTGGCCGCACGCCCCAGCCTGCTGCGCCCGTCATCTGGCGCCGGTCAGGGCCTGCGAATCAGTCTCCCGGTGCTGTTGGATAGCAAGGAGCTGTCGGCGCGATCCCGCCGCGAGCTCGAAGGCATCCGGTACGCGATCCGCCTCGCTGAGGCGTGAGAGGAGACGGACGGTGGGAGACGACCTGTCCGCGGTGGCTCACTTCCTTTATGAGGCGGGCACGCTCAAGCACACTCGGCGCACCGGTTGGTGGATGGCTGGCGTCCGCGATCCTGAGAGTGTCGCCGAGCACTCCTGGCGTGCTTCGCTGATCGCCTCCATCATCGCCAAGCTCGAAGGTGCTGACCCCGCTCGCGCCGCCTTCCTTGCCGTCTGGCATGACACCCAGGAGACGCGCACTGGGGACGTGAATTACCTGGGCAAGAAGTACGCCGCCGGCGCTGACCCTCGGGAGGTAACTGCGGATCAGACACGTGGCATGCCCGAGGTTCTGTCAACGACTGTGCGCGAGCTAGTCGCCGAGTACGAAGCGAAGGAGTCTCCTGAGGCGCTCTGTGCCCGGGATGCCGACAAGCTGGAGTGCATGCTGCAGGGCATCGAGTACAAGGCGCAGGGGTACGAGAACGCCCAGCGGTGGATCGACAACAGCCGAGCCCGGCTGACGACTGAGACGGGCAAGAGACTCGCTGAAGAACTCCTCGCACACGGTTCGCTGGACTGGCTGCGATCGGTCCTCGGCGAGACGTAAGCACTACCCCGAACACGACGAAACCGCCCCTCCCGCGCCCGTAGGCGGGGAAGGGGCGTGGTGTTCAGCGGGCGGCGACCTTCTCGTACAGCGTCAGCCCCAGCGCGGCGCACGCGGTGATGGCGGCGATGGACGGCAGGGGCCAGCGGGATTTCTCCAGGGTGTCGAGGCGCGTTTCATGGTCGGCGAGCTGCTTGTCGGTCTGGTCGCTCCGCTGGACGAGGAGTGCGAGCGAGCCGTCGTTGCGGGCGAACCCCGTCTCCACGGTCCCGCGCAGCCGCTCCAGTTCCAAGGCGACCTGCCCCGACTCGATGGGCGTCACCCGCGGCCCGCCGGCTCGTCGGTGCGGAGCCCGCCGGGCAGGAGCCGCTGCACGCCGGGAACGGCCATGACGCGGGCGAAGCCACCCGCGAGGGCGAGGGCGCCGGCGACCCAGGGCAGGGACTCGGGGATGCCGGAGGCGGACACGATCGCGGGCAGGACGACGGCGATGCCGAGCGCGGTCTGCAGGATCGTTGGGGCGGTGCGCTTCGAGGCTTCGGACATGGGGGGCTCCGTTCAGTCAGTGAGGCGGGCGGCGAGCTTGTCGGCGACGAGCTCGGCGATCTGCTCGGCGAGCGCGGGGTGGGCGGCGACCTGGGTGGCGAGTGCGGCCAACTGGTCCGGGGTGAGGGTCGGGGCCTTGAGGGCGTCGACCTTCGTGCCGAGCGCGGCGACGGACTTCACGGCGGTGGAGGCCTGCGCGGCGGTGTTGTTCAGGAGGGCCCACGCGTCCACGGTGCCCTTGCCCTTGTACTGCCAGCCGCTGTACGGCACCTGCGCGGCGTGGATCTCCTTGAGCTGCTTGGCCTGGGTGGCGTCCATGTCGGGGGCCTCCTCCTGCGTTCCGTTGGCCCGGGAGACGATGCCCGGGAAGACGATCTCTCTGAACTGCTTGATGCGGGCCGCGCCGGGACAGGCGGTGCCGCTGACGGACCACTCGCGGAACAGCGAGTGGTAGCCGAAGCCGGGGTCGTCCCAGGTGCGGCAGATCCGTAGCGGGATCCCGTGTGTCTCGTGAGCCCACACCCCGAGCTTGATCAGCTCCTCAATCTGCGCTGCGGTCCACGGGTCGGTGTGCTGCAGGTTCGAGGCCGACTCCAACGAGATCGCCCCGAGCCGTCCGGTCTCAGGTTCGCCCTGTAGTTGGCGTCAGCCTTCGTACCAGTGCCGATGAACTGCCCCAACGAGCCGTCGTAGTCCAGGCCGAAGTGGGACTCCAGGTTGGTGGAGTCGCGCCAGTACTCGTACATGCGGCGCTCGTCCCACGGCGCCGCGATGCTGTGGAGGATGAGCTGCGTCGGCCGGATCGACGCCTGGGAGTCGGACTCCGGTTGAAGCTCCATCCGGATCGCGCCGGGGTACCAGGCCACGTGAGCCTCCAGACATGAGGGAGGCCCCGGCCAGCAGGCGCGGGGCGGGCGGGAGGGGCAGGGTCAGGCGGTCTCGTAGGTGATCTGCGCGTGCAGGTAGTTGGTGGTCGCCGCGGTCCAGCTGTGCGGCTGGCTGGGTGACCACTCCTGCGAAGCGCTGTGCGAGAAGACCTTCATCGTCGACTGGTTCTTGATGACGGCCGTGGTGCCGGTGAACCAGGCCGTGGCGCTGTGCGCGCGGGCCGCCCCGCAGTAGACGAAGTTCGCGGACGTCCCGGCCGGGTTCGCCGCGGTGTAGGGCAGCGAGAACTGCCAGGTCCCGGTGCCGAACGTCGTGGTCGTTCCGGCGACCATCTCGACGATCGCGGTGCACGTCTTTCCGACGAGCTTGGACCGGCCGGTCAACGTTCCGTTGCTGATGGCTGGGTTGGTGCTGCTCGCGGTCCAAGCCGGAACGTAGGCGACCCACGTGGCGATGAGGTCGGTGAACTGGTCACGGATCTCGGCGTTCATGTAGGCGGCGGTCACGAATTCACCGACGACCCATGTGCGGGGTGTGGCCAGGGGCATGGGTCAGACCTCCGGGTCGGGGGTGGGCGGCTCGACCGGCACAGGTTCCGCCGGCCGGGACGGGGCGGCGGGGTGCCACCAGTTCCGCTCGGCGACGGGGAGCAGGGCCATCTGCCGCTCGGCTGCCTCCGGGTCCGCGGGGAAGTCGAGGGTCCACCAGCCGGTGCCGCATTCGACGCACCACATGCGCGGGTCGGCCGGGGTGACGACCTGCGCTGACATGCAGGTGCACGTCGCTACCCACCAGGCAACCAGGGCGCGAACAGTCCGCCCGGGAGGCCGTCTTCACCATTGGCCACCTCGAATGCGGCCAGACCGTCACCTTCCGGATCCTCGTGTCAGGTAGGGATGCCGGCAAGTGGAAGGTCATACCCCACAACCCCGGCGGGGATGTCGGCTTCCATGAGCGCTCCGCCGAGCGCAGACGAGACGACCGGGAACACGTCCCTGCTTTCCTCTCCCTGACGTTCCTGCTGCTGAGCGTCCCGCCCCTCTTCGCCTTCCTGGGAGACATCGGCGAACTCGCTGCGGCGATCGTCAGCATCGCCTTCCTCGCCAGCATCGCGCCTCACCTCAGTCCCACAGCACGCGCCCTCCGGGACTTCCTCACGCGACCCCGGCAGGGTCTGCCGTGACCATCAGCCGCGTCGACTCAAGCGTCTTCGCGTTCGGCGAGGATGCGCATATCCACGATGTGTCCTTCCCGCCGAACCAACCAGCCGCGGGTCCCACTGATCCAGCGTGATCCCTCCGCGTAGTGCGCTCCATCGCGCCCGGGAAGCGACCCCGTACGGGAGCGCATCGGCAGCGCGGCAGACGGAGCGCCCCTGGAGCCGTCTGCGAGCCGCTTCGCGGCAGAGGTGGTCCTGCAGACGGGGCGTGGATGACCCGCTTCGGGTCCGGGGAGGATTCCACCGCCCCGCCCCCGACGGATCGCTCAGGACCTTGGCGCGGGCACCAGAGCGCGGCGTGGCCGAATTTCGATAATCGCCTTTTGGACAAGTGCGTGGATTATTGGCCAGACCATCCGACTCTCCTGGCATATCCCCTTCGTTTCTCCATAGCCTCTATGACGACCGCAAGTCTGGAACAGAGGGGGAACCGTGAAGCTCACGGAGCGAATTTCAACGTTCGGAAGCACACTCGCAATCGCAGCCTCGGCGCTCGCGATGACATCGACCCCTGCAAGCGCCACCGTCACAGCGGACCCGTGCGCAGGGAAGTCCGAAAACTACATCGTCAAGAACTACACCAGGGGATTCGTCAACCTCCCCCTGCGTTGCGGAACGTCGACCTGGGGATACCGACACCTGGTCCCCAAGCACGGATTCAATGACAGCCAGATCGCCAACACGGTGGCACGAGGCAAGCAGAGCTTTGGGTTCTACTACACGAACCTGGCCCAGTGTCCGCCCATGACGTTCAAGGTCGTCTATAACGACGGGGCCCTTGGCGGTACCGGAGTCAGGCCGCAGGGCATCATTACCGCCTACTACCAGGCCGGCCACATTTCATCCATCGCCCCTCAGTCGACCGAAGCAGCCTGCTAAAATCAACGCATGGAGCAAGTGAGCATTCCTCCCGGACTTCAAATGGAATTGGAAAAGCCGTTCGGAGGTCGAGGGGATCCTGCTTTCAAGCTGTCAAACATCGCGTTCTCGCGTGAAGGCGGAGAACTCACCCTGTCTGCGACCGTGGACATCACCCCGGACCGCGAGCACAGCGAGCGGTGGCTCCTCAGTCTGGAGTTCTCCGAATTTGACGCCGCCGCTGCGCATCAGGACGAAACAGCAGAAGCGCACTCCTGGTTCGCTTTGATGGCGAAGACAAACATCATCGAATGGTGGCACACACGGAAAACCGAGCCCAACATGCCCCTGCCACCCCGCCGCATCGGGTAGGTCCCCGATCTTTCGGTGAGTGACACATCGCCCGCCGGGCAGGCGCCGGCCCGCACTGGGAGCCATCTGGGAGCCGACCTGCTCCCCAAGCCTTCGCGACACCGCCCAAGCCCACGGCGCACCAACGCTGTAACCAGGAGAAACAGCGAAACGGCCGGTGAGGAATCGGACCGAACCTCATTCGGGACGAAGAGGTCGTGGGTTCAAATCCCGCCCCCCGACATCCGGTAAGGCCAGGTCAGGCCCTCATGAAGGGACGCCGAGTGGGCGTTCCGCCCTTGCAGGCTGCGGCACCGTCTGTGCGTGAGCGATGCGTGAGCGGATGTTCCGGCACAACCCGGTCCGGCAGGATCGCGCGGCACCGTTCACCGCGTCCGACCAGGCAGTCCCGGACGGAGCGACACCGTCCGGCATGAGCCGGTCGGACCCGGCCAGGACTTTTAATCCCTTGGTTGTGGGTTCGAGTCCCACACGGCCTACCGAAGGTGGGGGAGGGGTGACCCCTCTGACCTGCTGCGGAGCGCCCCGACCGGTTTCGACCGGGCGGGGCGCTTCCTCGTTCGAGGGCGCTTGCGTGAGCGGGCGGGCCCGGTCTTCTCGGTGAGGCCGACTCAGTTCAGGACGCCAGGTCGAACTGCTTGAGCCAATTCGGGTCGGCGTCGCCGATCGTGGCTACCAGGCCGCCGCAGAGCAACACCATGTACAGGGTGAAAGCGATCGGGTCTCCGTAGCGCTTCACTGCTTCATTGAGGGTCAGGTTGGGCGCGTCCGGATGGCCGATGAACCCTGCCGCCTGGAGAAGGTCGTCGTGCTGGATCCCCAGGGTGTCGGACACCCAGTGGACAGTGTCCCGAGCCTGATCCTCGGTGATCTGCTCCCGAGCCCCTACGAGCCAGGCCATCAGGATTGCCCAGACCATGGTGGGGTCCGAAAGGTGCTCACCCTCGATGAAGGATCCTCCGGGCCCCTTGGAGGGGTTCTGCATCCACGAGGCGATGTCCGCGCGCAGGCGCTTTTGGGTCCGGACGCGGGAGATCTCCGAGAGATCGGGCCTGACGTCGTGTGCCGCCCGAGCGGCGCGTGCGCTCCGGCGGCGCTGGCTGTTTCGTCCCATGGACCGAGCATGACGCTCGGGTCCACCTCGGGGAGGGAAAACAGCCAACAATGCCCGGTTCATTGGCGATGCGGTTGCGTCGCCTTGCAGGCATCCGGCCTGAGCCTGCAGTGCGCCGGTCTTCGCGCCGACGAGGAATGAGCGGAGCCCAAGCGCCGGGTGATTCCCAAGCTCATACCTCTTCGTCGTGCAGATGCAGCTCGGCATCGTCGAGTCGGATCAGCCAAGTACGCGTCGACGTGCGGTTCACCGTGACTCCTTCGAGGCCGGCTTTGGGATGAGTGAGAGATGCGGTGAGGTCCCCAGGGAAGGGGTAGCCCCGCCATTCGAGGTCCCATCGTCCCTCGTGCCCCCACAGACGGCTCGCGGGCGCCCAGCGGGCTCGCTCGGCTGTGCGATCGAGCGGATCGGTGAACCAACCCCCCAGGTCGAAGGATCCGTCTGGATCTCGCAGGGACATGCGCACGCAGATGCCGGCCAGGAGTCGCTTCATGGAAAGGCTGATCTCGGGGACGGCAGCGATCTTGTCGCATTCGCCAGCCGTGAGTGGCTGCTCCATGCCCAAGCGCCGTCGCAGATTCGGCAGGCGCTGAGCCTGGCTTCGGTTCGCTGGAAGGAGTTCTCGCTGGGAAACGTACAGCTGAGCGCCACTTGGCAGGTGCCGTAGGCGCCACAGGTGGTAGCCCAAGCGTTCCTCGACCCGCATCCCAGGGATGTGCGGGTCGGTCGGACTGCCGACAAGGCGGAGGGCGACGTTGTCGCAGGCACTGACGATCAGCACGAGGTGATCAAATCGAGGGGAGACGACCGGGCCGTAGGCGCCGATCTGCCCGACCCGCCAGCGCAGCCGAGGCGCGGCCAGCGTTCCGTGGTTGAAGCAGGCAAGGGCCAACAGAGCGCGCAGTTCGGTCTGCTCCGGAGTGCAGTGGTCTAGTCCCAGCCCGCCGGACCTATCGATTCCTGGCAGGGCGGTGGCAGGGATCTCTCCCGTGAAGCCGGCGCGGATGAGTGAGGCAGCTTTGGCTGTGGTGTGTGGCATGGCGCGATGTCCTTTGGCGCTGCCGGGTCAGCAGGGGTTCGCGTCCGTGTTCGCACATCGGGAGGCACAACATGAGAGGAGTCGCGGAGTGGGCGCGCCGCACCCTGGACGAGCCAGGAAACCCGGGCGACCCGCTACGTCCTCCGGGCCTCCGCGGACCGGTTGCAGGCGACAGTACCGGCGTGATCGATGGATCAGCTGTGTTCCACACGCTGGATTCATCCGATGGGGTGTCTCGCCGGATTTGCTGCCTACCGAACGGCCCCAGGCAGAGACGTTCTGACCTGGGGCCGGAGTCGTTTCAGGGGCGGTTCCGCGCCCCGCTGTTCGCGTCAGTCGGTCGACCAGCCCGCCGGCAGCAGCGCCGCAAGTCGCTCCGGGTCGACCAGGATCTGGATCTGCACGATGCGGTCGTCCACGACCGTGAAGGCCATCAGCCCCGCCGGGCGGCCGTCCACCAGGGAGACGAGGCCGGGGGCGCCGTTGACCAGGACCGTGCGGTAGGCGCGGCGGAAGCGGGCGAAGGTGAGGGCCTGGTTCACGACCGCCTCGGCGCCGCGGACGAGCTTCGAGGCCGCCGCGAGGAGCTTGCCGCCGTCCGCCCGCAGGACCACGTCCGGGTCGAGGACCGCGAGCAGGCCCTCGAAGTCGCCGCCCTGGGAGGCCGCCAGGAAGGCGTCGACCACCTGGCGCTGGCGGGTGACGTCGGGAGCGGGCGCCGGGGCCGCGCCCTGGACGCGGCGGCGGGCACGGCTGGCGAGCTGACGGGTCGCGGCCGGGGTGCGGTCCACGATCGGGGCGATCTCCTCGAAGGAAACCGCGAACATGTCGTGCAGGACGAACGCCAGCCGCTCCGCCGGACCCAGCGTCTCCAGGACGACGAGCAGCGCCAGGCCCACCGAGTCGGCGAGCAGCGCCTCCTCCTCGGGGTCACGGACGGTGTCCGCGCCCCGGACCACCGGATCGGGGACGTAGTACTCCAGCGGGTCCTCGCGGCGCGAGGAGCGCGAGCGCAGCATGTCCAGGCACACCCGGCCGACGACCGTCGTCAGCCAGCCGCTGAGGTTCCGCACCTCGCCGATGTCGGAGCGGTTGAGCTTGAGCCACGCTTCCTGGACGGCGTCCTCGGCCTCGCTCAGCGAGCCGAGCATCCGGTAGGCGACCGCCTTCAGGTGGGTGCGGTCGGCCTGGAAGCGCTCGGCCAGGAGGTCCTTCTCGTCCATCGGTGTCTCTCCCTCGTCGTGTCCCGTCATCCGGTATGACGGAAGGCGCCGGCGAAACGTGACAGGTCCACGGCCGCTGAGGTCCGAACCCCCGGGCCTTTCCCGGCCCCCGTACCGTCCGCTGCGTGAGATCCTCGCCCACCCCCGCCGAACGCGCGGATTTCCCCGGCCGATCCGCTCCAGTGCCGGGATTTGCCCCTTCAGCGTCGTGATCTTCGGCCGTAGATTTTCCTGCATGACGACAACCTCGCAGGTCAACGCCGTACTCCGCACTCCGCCGGCCTCCCCCGCCGCAGCGGCCGCCTACTTCTCCGCCAGCCTCGCCTTCCACGCCGACGTCTCCGATGTCGCCACCGCCCTCGCCGCCGAAGGCGACCCCGGCTTCGTGGTCATCGACACCCGCTCCACCGCGTCCTGGGACCAGGGCCACGTCGCCGGCGCGATCCACCTGCCGACCGCTCTCATCCCCGAGCAGGCCGAGCAGCTGCTCGACCGGTCCGTCCCGGTCGTCACGTACTGCTGGGGCCCCGGCTGCAACGGCGCCACCCGCGCCGCACTCGCCCTCGCCGAGCTCGGCTACCAGGTGAAGGAGATGCTGGGCGGCTTCGAGTACTGGGTCCGTGAGGGCTTCCCGTACGAGACGTGGGAGGGCCCCGCGAAGAAGGACGCGGACCCGCTGACGGCCCCGGTCGACGCCGAGGACTGCGGCTGCTGAGCGGGCTGCCGGGGAAACGGATTTCCGGATCGGCTCCCCATGCCGTAAGGTCATATTCACCGACGCGGGGTGGAGCAGCTCGGTAGCTCGCTGGGCTCATAACCCAGAGGTCGCAGGTTCAAATCCTGTCCCCGCTACTGAAGTCGAAGGCCCGGATCCTCAGGATCCGGGCCTTCGACGTATGTCCGCGTGCGACACGTGCCCGCGCCACCCGGAAACGACGAAGCCCCCGAACCGAAGTCCGGGGGCTCGCGTGGTCTCAGGCGGTCGTCGCGCAGTTCGGGCAGATCCCGCGGTACGTCACCTCGACGTCCGAGATCGTGAAGCCGAAGCGCTCCGTGTCCGGCAGGTCCGCCAGCGGATTGCCGTCCGGGTGGACGTCGCGGATGGCGCCGCAGCTGCCGCAGACCAGGTGCTGGTGCGGTCGGTGGGCGTTCGGGTCGTACCGCTTGGCGCGGCCGTCCGTCGCGACCTCCATCACCTCGCCGAGAGTGACCATCTCGCCCAGCGTGTTGTAGACGGTCGCCCGGGAGATCTCGGGCAGTCGCTCCACGGCGCGGGCGTGGACCTCGTCGGCGGTCAGGTGTACGTGATCCCCGTCGAGGACCTCGGCCACCACACGCCGCTGCGCGGTCATCCGCCAGCCGCGGCCGCGCAGTCGTTCCAACAGGTCACTCATGAGGACCAGCCTAACAGTGAGGGGACCGCGGTCCCGAACGGGTGTGACTTTGGAAGTTCACTTGACTTAGACATTGTCTATCGTAGGATCGAACCCGGCATTGGCCAAGAGCAACACCCTGGATCCGTTCGGGGCAGGCCAAGGGACAGGACTTGCAGGAAATGACGCAGGAGGCGCACGTGACGCAGGGACCGCTCACTACGGAGGCCGGCGCGCCGGTCGCCGACAACCAGAACAGCGAGACGGCGGGCGTCGGCGGTCCCGTCCTCGTCCAGGACCAGCTCCTCCTCGAGAAGCTCGCCCACTTCAACCGTGAGCGCATCCCGGAGCGTGTGGTCCACGCGCGCGGCGCCGGTGCGTACGGCACCTTCACGCTCACCCGCGACGTCTCGCAGTGGACGCGTGCCGCGTTCCTCTCCGAGGTCGGCAAGCAGACCGAGACGTTCCTGCGCTTCTCCACCGTCGCGGGCAACCTCGGTGCGGCCGACGCGGTGCGCGACCCGCGCGGCTGGGCGCTGAAGTTCTACACCGAAGAGGGCAACTACGACCTCGTCGGCAACAACACCCCGGTGTTCTTCATCAAGGACGCCATCAAGTTCCCGGACTTCATCCACACCCAGAAGCGCGACCCCTACACGGGCTCGCAGGAGGCGGACAACGTCTGGGACTTCTGGGGTCTGTCCCCGGAGTCGACCCACCAGGTGACCTGGCTCTTCGGCGACCGCGGCATCCCCGCCTCGTACCGCCACATGAACGGCTACGGCTCGCACACCTACCAGTGGAACAACGAGGCCGGCGAGGTCTTCTGGGTCAAGTACCACTTCAAGACCGACCAGGGCATCAAGAACCTCACCCAGGACGAGGCCAACAAGCTCGCCGGTGAGGACCCGGACAGCCACCAGCGCGACCTGCGCGAGGCCATCGAGCGCGGGGACTTCCCGTCCTGGACCGTGCAGGTCCAGATCATGCCGGCGGCCGAGGCGGCGAACTACCGCTTCAACCCGTTCGACCTCACCAAGGTGTGGCCGCACGAGGACTACCCGCCGATCGAGATCGGCAAGCTGGAGCTCAACCGCAACCCGGAGAACATCTTCGCCGAGGTCGAGCAGTCGATCTTCAGCCCCGCGCACTTCGTGCCGGGCATCGGCCCGTCCCCGGACAAGATGCTCCAGGGCCGTCTCTTCGCGTACGGCGACGCCCACCGCTACCGCGTCGGCATCAACGCCGACCACCTGCCGGTGAACCGCCCGCACGCCACCGAGGCGCGCACCAACTCCCGTGACGGCTTCCTCTACGACGGCCGCCACAAGGGCGCGAAGAACTACGAGCCCAACAGCTTCGGCGGTCCGCACCAGATCGACCGCCCGCTGTGGCAGCCGGTCCCGGTGACCGGTGTGACCGGCGACCAGGCCGCCCCGATCCACTCCGAGGACAACGACTTCGCCCAGGCGGGCAACCTCTACCGCCTGATGTCCGAGGACGAGAAGGGCCGTCTCGTCGACAACCTGGCGGGCTTCATCGCCAAGGTCTCGCGTGACGACATCGCCGAGCGCGCGATCAACAACTTCCGCCAGGCGGACGGCGACTTCGGCAAGCGGCTGGAGGCCGCGGTCCAGGCCCTGCGCGGCTGACGACGCTTGTCGTGGACAGAGAGGGCCGGACTTCCGTACGGGAGTCCGGCCCTCTCGCGCTGTCCGGGCGCTACCCGGCCAGCGAGGGCGTGCGCCGATGTGCCGGGGTCCAGCAGCGGATGATGTCGCGCACCGAGACGATGCCGACCGGCCCCGTCCCGTCGAGCACGACCAGGTGACGGAACCCGCCGTGCGTCATGGCCGCCGCGGCCTCCTCCAGGGTCCATGTCGGCGCGGCGAAGACGACGTTGTTGGTGGTGTGGGCGCCGGCGGTCTCGTGGTCCGGGTCCTGGTCCGCGCCGATCGAGTTGAGGATGTCGCGCTCGGTGAGGATGCCGAGCCCGCTGGTGTCGGTGTCGAGGACTATGGCCGCGCCGACCCGGCGGGCCGACATCAGTCGCGCCGCCTGCCGGAGGGTGTGGGCGGGTCCGATGGTGAGGACAACCGTGCTCATGGCGTCACGGACGAGCATGGATGGAGCCACCTCCTTGGTGAACGGTTCCCGCTTCAACGAGAACCGATTCACAAGTTCACAAGTGGGGGGCTCCCAGAGTGGCACCGGGTGACCGGCTCAACAAGGGGGCGCGCAGGGTGCTCGTGGGGGCGCCCGCGGCGGTCGGCCGGGGTCAGCCCTTCTGGTTCAGGTAGCTCAGCAGCTCACCGTGGAGCAGCCCGTTCGACGCCGCCGCGTTGCCGCTGTGCGGGCCGTGCTGACCGTCCAGGCCGGTGAAGGTGCCCCCCGCCTCCTGGACGATGATCGCCGTCGCCGCCATGTCCCAGAGGGAGAGCTCCGGCTCGGCACAGATGTCCACCGAGCCCTCGGCGACCATCATGTACGGCCAGAAGTCGCCGTACGCGCGGGTCCGCCAGCACGCGCGCGTGAGGTCGAGGAAGCCTTCGAGGCGGCCCCGCTCCTCCCAGCCGCTCAGCGAGGAGTAGGCGAAGGAGGCGTCCGCCAGCTCCCCGACCTTCGAGACATGGATCCGGGACGCGGACGTCAGGCTGCGGCCGGTGTACGCGCCCGCGCCCTTCGCCGCCCACCAGCGCCGGCCGAGGGCCGGCGCCGAGACCACGCCCACGACCGGCTGGAAACCGGTCTCGCCGGCCTCCATCAGTGCGATCAGGGTGGCCCAGACCGGCACCCCGCGCACGTAGTTCTTGGTGCCGTCGATCGGGTCGATCACCCAGCGCCGCGGGCCCGTGCCCTCGACGCCGTACTCCTCGCCGAGGATCGCGTCACGCGGCCGCGCCCGCTGGAGCTGACCTCGGATCAGTTCCTCGGCGGCCTTGTCGGCCTCGCTCACCGGCGTCATGTCCGGCTTGGTCTCGACTTTCAGGTCGAGCGCCTTGAAGCGGTCCATGGTGGCCGCGTCGGCGGCATCCGCGAGGACATGGGCGAGACGCAGATCATCGTGGTAATCGGCCATGGTCGAAACTCTATCCCTCGAAGGGGCGGGGGCTCACGGGAGCCCTTGACAGTGCGTGGCCACGCGTCAACTCTGTGCGCAGAACCGTTCTGGCCGGGAGGCGACGATGCCTACTGCCCGTGATGCCCTGCTCGATGCCGCGCTCACGGCCCTCGCGGGGCTGCCCTGGTCCGCGGTCCGGATGGTCGACGTCGCCTCCGCCGCCGGCGTCTCGCGCCAGACCCTCTACAACGAGTTCGGCAGCAAGGAGGGGCTCGCCCGCGCTCTGGTACGGCGCGAGGCGGACGCCTATCTGCACGGCGTGGAACGGCTCCTGGCCCGGCCGGACCCGCCGGAGCGGAACGTCGCCGCCGTCGCCGAGTGGACCGTCACGGAGGCCGTCGCCCGTCCCCTGCTGCGAGCCCTGCTCACCGGCTGCTGGGGCAGGCGGCTCCCCCCGCCCCGCCCGGCGCGGGCCGGTGCGCGTGCCTCCGCCGTCCCCGCCCAGCGGCGGGCCGACCGGGGCGTTCCCTCACCCGTGGACCTGCTCGGGCAGGCCCGGGACCGGGCCGCGACGGCGCTGGTCGAGGGCGGGCGGGGCGAGGACGCGGAGCAGGCGCTGCGGTCCTGCGAGGTCGCCCTGCGCCTCGCGCTGTCGTACGTGATCGCCCCGGGCGGCGTCGTCCCGGCGAACGACGCCGCGCGGGGTCAGTGGGCCGAACCGGAGAGCTGGAGGCCGACGACCCCCACGATCACGAACGTGATCGAGACGATCTTCAAGGTGGACACGATGTCGCCGAGGAAGATCATTCCGTAGATCGCCGTGCCCGCCGCGCCGATGCCGGTCCACACCGCGTACGCGGGGCCGACGTCCAGCTTGCGCAGGGCGAGAGTCAGCAGACCGAAGCTGCCGAGGGCGAAGGCGGCGAAGGCGATCGTCGGCCACAGCCGGGTGAAACCGTGCGAGAGCTTGAGGCAGACCGCGAAACCGGTCTCCAGGACCCCCGCGATCACCACCAGCAGCCACGCCATCGTCAGTGCCTCCCACGCCGTCGGTGACTGCTTCGTCGCACTTGGTGCGATTATGCACTTACCAACAGCGGTCGACCGCAAACGTGCGCGACTCAGTCGCCCTCGCGTCGTTCCCGGGTGGCGAGCAGCCGCCGCAGCGAGTTCAGCCGCGCCGGGTCGGCGTGCCCCTCGGCCACCCACGCGTCCAGCGCGCAGTCCGGCTCGTCGTGGCTGCAGGCCCGCGGGCAGTTCTCCGTACCGGGGACGAGATCGGGGAAGGCCAGGATGACCCGGGACGGATCGACGTGGTGCAGGCCGAAGGAACGGACGCCCGGAGTGTCGATCACCCAGCCGCCCTCCTTGTCGTCGAGCGGCAGGGCGAGCGCCGAGGTGGTGGTGTGCCGGCCGCGGCCCGTGACCGCGTTGACGACACCCGTGGTCCGCCGGCGGTCCGCCGGCACCAGGGCGTTGACCAAGGTCGTCTTGCCGACACCGGAGTGACCGACGAAGGCCGTGGTCCGTCCCTTGAGGTGCTCGTGGACCCGCTCGGCGGCGACCCCGTCGACGAACTCGTCGCGGGTGGTGACCACATGGGGCACACCGAGCGCGCCGTACATCTCCAGGAGCTCGTCCGGCGAGGCCAGGTCCGACTTCGTCAGCACGAGGAGCGGGGTGAGGCCCCCGTCGTACGCGGCGACCAGGCAGCGGTCGATCAGCCGGGGGCGGGGCTCGGGGTCGGCGAGCGCGGTGACGATCGCCAGCTGGTCGGCGTTGGCGACGACCACCCGCTCGTACGGATCGTCGTCGTCCGCCGTGCGACGGAGTACGGAGCTGCGCTCACCGATCCGTACGATCCGGGCCAGGCTGTCCTTCTCGCCGGACAGGTCGCCCACCAGGGAGACCCGGTCGCCGACGACGGCGGCCTTACGGCCCAGCTCACGGGCCTTCATCGCCAGGACGACCCGGTCGTCCACCAGGCAGGTGAGCCGGCCGCGGTCCACGGTGAGGACCATGCCCTCGACCGCGTCCTCGTGCTTGGGGCGGATGTTCGTACGGGGACGGTTGCCCTTGCGGTTGGGCCGCTGGCGGATGTCGTCCTCGTCGGTGTGCTTCCCGTAACGCCGCATGGCTCAGACCCCGAGCATTTCGGTCCACATCCTGGGGAAGTCGGGCAAGGTCTTGGCCGTCGTCGCGACGTTCTCGATCTCCACGCCCTCGACCGCGAGGCCGATGATCGCGCCCGCCGTGGCCATCCGGTGGTCGTGGTACGTGTGGAAGACACCGCCGTGCAGCGGGCGCGGGCGGATGTGCAGGCCGTCCTCGGTCTCCGTGACGTCGCCGCCGAGTTCGTTGATCTCCTTGGTCAGGGCCGCCAGGCGGTCCGTCTCGTGGAGCCGCAGATGGGCGACGCCGCGCAGCGTCGAGGGGGAGTCGGCCAGCGCGGCGACCGCCGCGATGCCGGGCGTCAGCTCGCCGACCTCGCCCAGGTCGACGTCGATGCCGTGGATCCGGCCGGTGCCCGTGAAGGTGAGGCCCGCGTCGGTGAGTTCGCAGGAGCCACCCATCTCGGTGAAGATCTCCCGCAGCGCGTCACCGGGCTGGGTGGTCCTGGCCGGCCAGTCCGGGACGGTGACCCGGCCGCCGGTGACCAGGGCCGCGGCCAGGAACGGCTGGGCGTTGGACAGGTCGGGCTCGACGATCAGGTCACGCCCGAGCAGGGCGGAGGGGGAGACCCGCCAGACGTTCGGCTCGCCGCCCGTCTCCGGCTCGTCGACCTGGGCGCCGACGACGCGGAGCATGTCCACCGTCATCCGGATGTGGGGCAGGGAGGGGAGCTTGGCGCCGACGTGGCGCACCTCCACCCCCTGGTTGAAGCGGGGCGCCGAGAGCAGCAGGGCGCTGACGAACTGGGAGGACGAGGAGGCGTCGATCTCCACCGGGCCGCCGTCCAGGGCGCCGCCGCCGTGCACGGTCATCGGCAGCGCGCCGCGCCCGTCGTCGTCGATCCTGGCGCCCAGCACGCGCAGCGCGTCGATCACGCCGTGCAGCGGGCGCTCGTGCGAACGGGCGTCGCCGTCGAAGTGCACCGGGCCGTCGGCGAGGGCGGCGACCGGCGGCAGGAAGCGCATGACCGTGCCGGCGTTGCCGACGTCCACGGTCGCCGGTCCGTGCAGCGCGGCCGGAATGATCCGCCAGGCCTCGCCCGTACCGTCCGGGCCCACGCCCTCCTCGATCTTCACGCCGAGCGTGCGCAGCGCCTCGGCCATCAGCAGCGTGTCGCGGGAGCGCAGCGGGCGGCGCAGCCAGCCCGGCTCGGCGGCGAGCGCGGCGAGGACCAGGCCGCGGTTGGTGACCGACTTGGATCCGGGCACGGTGACGGTCGCGTCGACGGCGCCGCTCGCATACGGGGCGGGCCAGGGGTCGGAGATCGGGGCGGCGTGCTCGGAGTGCGCGGAGCTTTCGGTCATGCCCTCACTTTAGTGGGGACCACACCGACTACAGCCCCAGCAACCAGCGGCCTCCGCCGATCAGGGAACAGATGGAGACCGCATGGAAGAGGAAGAGCCACATCGCCGGGTGGGCATGGGTGAGGCGGGCGAGCTGATCGGCGTCGGAGTCCGGTGCCCCGCCGTGGCGCCGCTTGGCCTGGAGCTCGAAGACCGGGCGGACCCCGCCGAGCAGCAGGAACCAGACGACGGAGTAGGCGAACGCCGACTGCACGTCCGGGCCGGTCAGCCAGGAGACCAGGAGGAACGTGCCACCGGTGAGGACGACGGTGAGCGCTCCGTACGCGTTGCGGATCATCACCAGCATGACCAGGAGGAGCGCCGTGGCCAGCCACAGCAGAAGCGTGATCCGGTGGTCGGCGAGCAGCCAGGCGCCGCCGAGGCCGAGCAGCGGCGGGGCGGTGTAGCCGGCGGCGGCGGTCAGGATCATGCCGATGCCGGTGGGACGGCCGCGGCTGACCGTGAGCCCGCTGGTGTCGGAGTGCAGCCGGATGCCCTGGAGGCGGCGGCCGGTGACGAGGGCGATCAGACCGTGGCCGCCCTCGTGGGCGATCGTGACGGCGTTGCGGGACAGCCGCCATATCGCGCGGGGCGCGGTGGCGGCGAGGGCCGCGAGGGCGGTCGCGATCACCAGCCACAGGTCGGGGGCGGGCTGCGTACCGAGGACTTCGGTCATTTCCGGACTGGCTCCTCGGGAGGGTCGTGGATCGTGGCAGTGTGGCACGTATGTGCGGACGGTATGCGGCGAGTCGGCGGCCCGAGGACCTGGTGGGGCTCTTCGGCGTCGAGAAGTGGGAGCCCGAGGAGACCCTCGCTCCGGACTGGAACGTGGCCCCCACCAAAGAGGTCCACGTGGTTCTGGAGCGTCGTCTGAAAGACGCGGGGTCGCCGCGCCCGGTTCGCCAGCTGCGGACGTTGAAGTGGGGCCTCGTGCCGTCCTGGTCGAGGACGCCGGAGGGCGCGGCCCGGATGATCAACGCGCGGGCCGAGACGGTCCATGAGAAGCCCTCCTTCCGCCGGGCGTTCTCGTCGAGGCGGTGCATCCTGCCGGCGGACGGCTATTACGAGTGGGTGACCGGGGCGGGCGAGCGCGACCTGGAGGTCGAGGGGAAGAAGAAGCGGTCGCGGAAGCAGCCGTACTTCGTGACCCCGGCGGACGGGTCGGTCTTCGCGATGGCCGGGCTCTACGAGTTCTGGCGGGACCGGACCCTGCCGGACGACCATCCGGCGGCGTGGTGGGTGACGTGCTCCGTCATCACCACGGAGGCGGAGACGGGGCCGCTGGGGGTGGCCCCGGCCGAGGGCCCGCGGTCGCTCGCGGAGATCCACCCCCGGATGCCGCTGATGCTGACGCCGGACCGGTGGGACGCGTGGCTGGACCCGGGCCGCACCGACGTCGACGACCTCACAGGCCTCCTCACGGCGCCCCCGGAAGGCATCATGCGGGCCTATCCGGTGGCGACGGCGGTGAGCAACGTCCGCAACAACGGCCCGGAGCTCCTTGAGGAGCTGGAGGGCCCGGAGGTCGGCACGCTGTTCTGATCCCGCTGCCGCCCTCCCCCGCGCGGCAGGATGGGGGCGTGACGAAGAGCGAGATCGTGACGACCGACGCCGGGGACGCCCGCCTCACCTGGCATCCCGGCAGGAAGCCCTGGGCGGTCCTGGCGCTGAGCCATGGGGCCGGGGGCGGGATCGAGGCGCGGGACCTCCGGGCACTGGCCGCCGCGCTGCCGGCCGAGGGAGTGACCGTCGCCCTCGTGGAGCAGCCGTGGCGGGTCGCCGGCAAGAAGCTGGCGCCCGCGCCCAAGACCCTCGACACCGGCTGGCGGGGCATCTGGCCCGCCCTCGCGAAGCCAGGCCTCCCGGTGATCGCCGGGGGCCGCAGCGCCGGGGCCCGCGTCGCCTGCCGCACCGGCAAGGAGCTCGGCGCCACCGCCGTGCTCGCACTGAGCTTCCCACTGCACCCGCCGGGCAAGCCCGAGCGGTCCCGCGCCGACGAGCTGCTCGGCGCCGGCCTGCCCACCCTCGTCGTCCAGGGCGGCAACGACCCCTTCGGAAAGCCCGAGGAATTCCCCGAAGGGGAGTACGGACTCGTCGAGGTGCCGTACAGCGATCACGGATTCGCCGTCGCCAAGAAGGCGGCGCTCACCCAGGACGAAGCCCTCGAACTGATCACCCGCGCGGTCTCCGGGTGGCTTTCCTCGCTCCGGGAATGCTGAGCACACGACCACGGTTGTGACGCATGTCGGTGTGAAGAGCAAAGGAAGAGGGAGTCCGTCGCATGGGTTCGACCATCTGCCCCGCGCGCCCGCAGGCCGCTGACCTCGAGTGGACAGTGCTGCCCGCGGCCAAGGTCGCCCCTATTCGGGCGGCGGGCGGAGCGGTTCCTCGTCTATCCTCCGAAACGAGCGGGTCCGCATTCGGGTTCGCCGCAGCGCTGGAGGAGGTGGGTCCGGTCACTGGGACCGACACAGGGACCGACGAAGGCCCCGAGGAGACGACCGCGGAGCGCAACGCGCGCTTCGAGCGGGACGCCCTCGGCTACCTCGACCAGATGTACTCCGCCGCGCTGCGCATGACGCGCAATCCCGCGGACGCCGAGGACCTCGTGCAGGAGACGTATGCCAAGGCGTACGGCTCCTTCCACCAGTTCCGCGAGGGGACGAACCTCAAGGCGTGGCTGTACCGCATTCTCACCAACACCTTCATCAACTCGTACCGCAAGAAGCAGCGTGAGCCCCAGCGCAGCGCCGCCGAGGAGATCGAGGACTGGCAGCTCGCCCGCGCCGAGTCGCACATGTCGACCGGACTGCGGTCCGCCGAGTCGCAGGCCCTCGACCACCTGCCGGACTCCGACGTGAAGGAAGCGCTTCAGGCGATCCCCGAGGAATTCCGCATCGCCGTCTATCTGGCCGACGTAGAGGGCTTTGCGTACAAGGAGATCGCGGACATCATGGGGACACCCATCGGTACGGTGATGTCCCGACTGCACCGGGGCCGCCGCCAGCTGCGCGGCATGCTCGAGGACTACGCCCGCGACCGCGGGCTCGTTCCCGCGGGCGCCGGAGAGTCGTCGAACGATCTGAAAGGCTCGGGCTCATGAGCTGCGGAGAGCCGCACGAGACGGATTGCTCAGAGGTTCTGGATCATCTCTACGAGTTCCTCGACCATGAGATGCCCGACAGTGACTGCACCAAGTTCGAGGTCCACTTCGAGGAGTGCTCCCCGTGCCTGGAGAAGTACGGCCTGGAGCAGGCGGTGAAGAAGCTCGTCAAGCGCTGCTGCGGCAGTGACGACGTGCCCAGCGATCTGCGGGCCAAGGTCATGGGCCGGATCGATCTCATCCGCTCGGGCCAGCTGGTGCCCGAGCAGGACGTGACGGCGACCGCCCAGGAGTGACCCCCGGATGTACGTGAGGGCCGCCGCGATCCGATCGCGGCGGCCCTCACGCAT
This sequence comes from Streptomyces sp. ISL-36, assembly GCF_018614205.1. GTDB lineage: Bacteria > Actinomycetota > Actinomycetes > Streptomycetales > Streptomycetaceae > Streptomyces. Next base: position 59,746 of record NZ_JAGGOS010000013.1, read on the forward strand.
ACATCAGCTTGTATCACCCGATGGTGCGAATCAGCGGCCGTCGGCCCGCGCGCTCCACCCAACTCGCTAGCGTGACAGGCGTGATGGGCGTGAAGGCGATTCCTCCGGCGGCACGTGGGTACATCGGCTGCGTCCTCCTCGGCGCCGCCGGGTGCGTCCTGCCGGCCCTCCGCCCCGGCGCGCACGTCCCCTGGACCACCGTCGTACTGCTCACCGTCCTGTACGCGGTGTGCGAACTGCCCTCCCGCTGCCGGCTGCTCGGCAGGGCGTTCGGCGGCTCGGGGGCCATGGGCGCCGGCTCCTTCTTCCCCGTCCTGCTCGCCTCCGCGCTGCTGCTGCCGCCCGCGGCCGCCGCGCTCACCGCGCTGCCGGGCGCGCTCCTCGCCCGCGTCGAGCAGCGGCCGGCCGGCGTACGCCGGGTGTGGCGGTCGGCCCAGCTCGTGCTCGCAGTCTGGGCCGCCGCGCTGGTCGCGGGCGCCCTGCACGGCCACAGCGCCCTCGGCCGGGGGCCGCACCTCCCCGACTTCCCGTACGTCCTGCTCCCCGCCGCGGCCTCCGCGCTCACCTTCTGCCTGGTCCTGACCGCCCTCGACGGCGGCGTCCGGATCATGGCCGAGAGGGTGCCGCCGCGCACCGCCTGGCGCGGGCTGCTCGGGCGGGCGCTCGCCCCGCACGCCGTGCACGGCCTCGCCGGGTTGATGATGGCGGTGCTCTGGTGCAGTACGTACGGCCCCGTCGCCGCGCTCTTCGTCCTGCTGCCCATGTACATCTCCTGCTGGGTCTTCGCCCAGTACCACCGCGAGCGCGCCGCGCACCAGGCGACGATCCGCGCCCTGGTCCAGGCCGTCGACATCAAGGACGGGTACACCCGCGGGCACAGCGAACGGGTGGGCGCGGCCTCGGTGCTGATCGCCCGTGAGCTGGGGATGGAGGAGGAGCGCACGGAGATCCTCCGCTTCGCGGGGATCCTGCACGACGTGGGGAAGCTGGGCGTGCCGACCCGCGTGCTCACGAAGGACGGGCCGCTGACACCGGAGGAGCGCCGGATCATCGAACTGCATCCGGAGTACGGACACGAGATGGTCCGGGGGATCGGCTTCCTCGGCGAGGCGCGGTCGGCGATCCTCCACCACCACGAACGGATGGACGGCAGCGGATACCCGTACGGGCTCAGCGGGGCCCAGATCCCCGAGGTCGCCAGGGTCGTGGCGGTCGCGGACGCCTTCGACGCGATGACGTCGACCCGCTCCTACAGCCGGGCACGCCCGGTGAAGACGGCGGTGGCGGAGCTGGAGCGGTGCGCGGGCACGCACTTCGACCCGCGGATGGTACGGGCCCTGGTGCGGGCGCTCGACCGGCACGGCTGGCAGACGGCGGTCACCGCCGACGAGTCCGGGCCGCTGGGGGCCGGTGTCCCGCCGCCACGCACCCCCGCGGGGCGCGACACCGCCCCGGGCACCGCCCGCCCGCCCGCCGCCACGGCCACGTCCGCGCCGGAGCCCGAGCCCCCCGCGGACGGCGCCGAGCCCGGTACGACCCGCTCCCTCGACCGACCCCTCGCCCCACCCTCCGACCGGCCCCACGACCCACCTTCGGACCGGCCCCTCGACCCACCTTCCGAGCGGCCCTCCGACGGACACCTCGACGCGGCCTCCGACCGGCCCTCCGACCTGCCCCTCGACCCACCTCCCGACCGTCCCCTCGGCCGGCCTCTCGACCCGCCGCTCGCCCGACGCTGGGCCCGGCCCCTCGAACGGTCTTTCGGCCAGCCGATCGCCCGCCGACGGGGTCGCGGGTGAAGCCCGGCAGCCGGACCGTCGGCGCCGTCCACGGCAGCGCCCTCCTGCTCACGCTCGCCGGGTTCGCCTCCACGCTCTGGTACGGCGTCGACGAGCCCGGCAACGCCCTCGCCTTCGGCGTCCTCATCGCGCTCGGCGAGCTCGCCCGCTGGGGCGCCCTGCCCGGCGAACGCGAACCCGCGCCGCTGGCCGCCGCCGGAGCCCTCGCGTACGCCCTGCTCGGCGAGAGCGCGGACGGCACCACGACCCACGGCGTCCTCCAGATCATCGCCGTCGTCGTCGCCGGCGGGCTCGCCGGGATCGTCCCGCACGTCGCCCGCGGCGAGGGCCCCGACCTCGACCATCTGGCCCGGCGCATCCTCACCGTCGGCTTCGCCGCCTTCTGCTTCCAGCCGCTCTACAACGCGGGCGAGGTCACCGCCGTCCTCGGCCAGGGGCCCTTCTACGCCCTCTTCCTGCTGCTCCTGCTCGGGCTCACCGCCCTGTGCGACGCCGTGCTGGCCGCCCTGATGCTCCGCGCCCGCAAGGGCTACCCGTACGGCCCCCTGCTCCGCGACGAGCTCCGTGCCCTGCTCGGCATCGGCTCCGCCGTCTGCGCCACCGGCACCGTCATGGCCCTCGGCGTGGCCGTCGCCGGGCTCTGGGCCCTGCCCGTCTTCTGCGTCCCGCTCCTCCTCACCCAGCTCTCCTTCCGCCGGTACACGGCGGTGCGCACCACCAACCGGCAGACCATCGCCTCACTCGCCCGCGCCACCGAGGTCGCCGGCTACACCCCTCCCGGGCACGCCCGCCGCGTCGCGGCGCTCAGCGGCGCCGTCGGGCGCGAGCTCGGCCTCTCCGGGCCCGACCTGACCGTCCTGGAGTACGCCGCGCTCATGCACGACATCGGGCAGCTCTCCCTCGTCGACCCCGTCCCCGAGGGCGCCACCGCACTCCTCCCGGCCGAGGAGCAGCGCCGGATCGCGCTCCTCGGGGGTGCCGTCGTCCGCCAGACCGGCGTCCCGGCGGCCGTGGCCCTCGTCGTGGAACGGCAGGCCGACCCGTACCGGGAGCAGCCCCTGCCCGCCCGGATCGTCCGTACCGTCAACGCCTACGACGACCTCGCCCGCGGCAGCGCCTGCGGGGCGCTCACCGCCCTCGAACAGCTCCGCCTGGGCACCGCCCGCGACCATCACCCCGAGGTCGTCGAATCCCTTGCCAGAGTCCTCGCACGCGGTGGGGGAGTGGAGAGCATCGCCCCCCTGCCTCCTGGGTAACCCATGGGTAATGAGCGCGCGTCCAACCGGGCATGGTTGGATGCGAACAAGAGGGTGAAGCGACCGGCAGGCGGGAATCGTGAGGATCTTCGGGAAGGTACGGCATCGGCCCTCCGCCTCGTGGCGGCAGGCCACCGACCGCGCGTTCACGCTGATCGGCGACGGCCGGTACGAGGACGCGGGCGCGCTGCTCACGCGCGCGGCGGATCTGGAGCCCTGGCTCTCGGAGTCCTGGTTCAACCTGGCGCTGCTGCACAAGTTCCGGCACGACTGGGAGCAGGCGAGGGCCGCCGGGCTGCGCGCCGTCGCGTTGCTCGACAAGGAGACCGGCGCCCCGGACTGGTGGAACGTCGGCATCGCCGCCACCGCGCTCCAGGACTGGCCGCTGGCCCGCCGCGCCTGGCAGGCGTACGGGCTGAAGGTGCCCGGGGCCTCCGCAGGCACGGGCGAGCCCGCCGGGATGGAGCTCGGCAGCGCGGCCGTCCGGCTCTCGCCGGAGGGCGAGGCCGAGGTCGTGTGGGGCCGCCGGCTCGACCCGGCCCGTATCGAGGTGCTCTCCATCCCGCTGCCGTCCTCCGGTCGCCGCTGGGGCGAGGTCGTCCTGCACGACGGAGTGCCCAACGGCGAGCGGACCACCACCGCGGGCCCGTCCTACCCAGTCTTCGACGAGATCGAGCTGTGGGCCCCGTCACCCGTGCCCACCTGGGTGGTCCTCCTGGAGGCCGCCACCGAGGCCGACCGGGACGCCTTGGAGCAGCTCGCCGCCGACGCCGGATTCGCCGCCGAGGACTGGTCCTCGTCGGTCCGGCTGCTCTGCCGCGCCTGCTCCGAGTCGACCATGCCGAGCGCCGAGGGCGAGGGCGAGCACCTCGACCCCCACGACCACAGCGAACCGGGCCACCCCGGCCCGCTCGGCCACCGCTCACCGGGCGAGCTCTGGGTCCCGGAGCGCGAGTGCGGCATCGCCGCCCCCGTCGGACTGGTCCGCGGGCTCCTCGACGGCTGGGTCGCCGACAGCCCCGACAGCCGTGAGTGGCGGGATCTCGAAGAGGTCTGCTGAGCCCGGTCCGTGGGCCCCGTAGGCTGTACGGGACCATCGCTGGGGTTTTGAGGAAGGCGCAGAAGCGACATGGCGCAGCAGGAGACGGACGAGCAGATCAACGACGGCTTCGTCGTGGACACGGAGGACTGCGAGGCGCGTGAGCTCGCCCACCGTGAGCGCGGCACGGCCCGCCCGATCACGGTCGTCGGCAACCCGGTGCTCCACAAGGAGTGCAAGGACGTCACGGAGTTCGACGACAAGCTCGCGGCGCTGATCGACGACATGTTCGCCAGCCAGAAGGCGGCCGAGGGCGTGGGCCTGGCCGCCAACCAGATCGGTGTGGACCTCAAGGTCTTCGTCTACGACTGCCCGGACGACGACGGCGTGCGGCACACCGGCGTCGTCGTCAACCCCGTCCTCCAGGACCTGCCGGCCGACCGCCGCGTCCTCGACGACTCCAACGAGGGCTGCCTCTCCGTCCCGACCGCGTACGCCTCGCTGGCCCGCCCGGACTACGCCGAGGTCCACGGCCGGGACGCCCAGGGCAACCCGATCAAGGTCCGCGGCACCGGCTACTTCGCCCGCTGCCTCCAGCACGAGACGGACCACCTGTACGGCTACCTGTACATCGACCGGCTCTCCAAGCGGGACCGCAAGGACGCCCTGCGCCAGATGGCGGAGGGCACCCCGCGCTACGAGACCGTCCCCAACGACTGAGTACGGCCCGGCCCGCCGCGGACCCGGCACCCGGGCCCGCGGCGGGCCGTGAGCCCGGCGGCCGCGAGGGCCGCCGGGCGCCTGCTCAGAAGTCCTCGTCGAGGTCGACCGAGCCCTCGACCGCCACCTGGTACGCGGACGGGCGGCGCTCGAAGAAGTTCGTCAGCTCCTGGACGCCCTGGAGCTCCATGAACGCGAACGGGTTCTCGGAGCCGTACACCGGGGCGAAGCCCAGGCGCTGCAGCCGCTGGTCGGCGACGCACTGCAGGTACTCGCGCATCGACTCGGTGTTCATGCCCGGCAGCCCCTCGCCGCACAGGTCGCGGCCGAACTGCAGCTCCGCCTCCACGGCCTCCTTCAGCATGTCGGTGACCTGCTGCCGGAGCGCGTCGTCGAAGAGCTCCGGCTCCTCCTTGCGGACGGTGTCCACGACCTCGAAGGCGAAGTTCATGTGCATCGTCTCGTCGCGGAACACCCAGTTGGTGCCGGTGGCCAGGCCGTGCAGCAGGCCGCGGGAGCGGAACCAGTACACGTAGGCGAAGGCGCCGTAGAAGAACAGCCCCTCGATGCACGCGGCGAAGCAGATCAGGTTGAGCAGGAAGCGACGGCGGTCGGCCTGCGTCTCCAGACGGTCGATCTTCTCGACCGAGTTCATCCACCGGAAGCAGAACTGCGCCTTCTCGCGGATCGAGGGGATGTTCTCGACGGCGTCGAACGCGGCGGCGCGGTCGCCCGGGTCGGGCAGGTAGGTGTCGAGCAGCGTCAGATAGAACTGGACGTGCACGGCCTCCTCGAAGAGCTGACGGCTCAGGTACAGCCGCGCCTCGGGGGAGTTGATGTGCTTGTAGAGCGTCAGCACGAGGTTGTTCGCCACGATCGAGTCGCCCGTCGCGAAGAACGCGACCAGCCGGCCGATCATGTGCTGCTCACCCGGCGTCAGCTTGGCGAGGTCGGCGACGTCCGAGTGGAGGTCGACCTCCTCCACCGTCCAGGTGTTCTTGATCGCGTCCCGGTAGCGCTCGTAGAAGTCCGGATAGCGCATCGGGCGCAGGGTCAGCTCGAAGCCCGGGTCGAGCAGATTCTTTTCGGTGGAGCTCATTACTGGCAGGCCTCGCAGGACTCGGGGTTTTCGAGGGAGCAGGCGACCGCGTCGGGGTCGGCGGCCTGCTGGACGGGGATCGGCGTCGCGGACGCCGCGCGGGCGATCCGGGTCGCCGGGCGGGAGCGCAGGTAGTACGTCGTCTTCAGGCCCTGCTTCCAGGCGTACGCGTACATCGACGACAGCTTGCCGATCGTCGGCGTCTCCAGGAACAGGTTCAGGGACTGCGACTGGTCCAGGAACGGGGTCCTGGCCGCCGCCATGTCGATCAGGCCGCGCTGGGGGATCTCCCACGCCGTGCGGTACAGCTCGCGGACCTCGGCCGGGATCCAGCTGAAACCCTGGACCGAGCCGCTCGCCTCGCGCAGCGCCTCACGGGTCTGGGCGTCCCACACGCCGAGCCTCTTCAGCTCGTCGACCAAGTAGGCGTTGACCTGGAGGAATTCGCCGCTCAGCGTCTCACGCTTGAAGAGGTTGGAGACCTGCGGCTCGATGCACTCGTACACGCCCGCGATCGAGGCGATCGTCGCCGTCGGAGCGATGGCGAGGAGGAGGCTGTTGCGCATGCCGACGGCCGCGATCCGCTCGCGCAGCGCCGCCCAGCGCTCCGGCCAGTTCAGCTCGACGGTGGCGCTGTAGTGATCCGGGTGCAGGACACCGCGGGCCGTGCGGGTCTTCTCCCAGGCCGGCAGCGGGCCGTTGCGCTCGGCGAGGTCCGCCGACGCCTCGTACGCGGCGAGCATGATCCGCTCGGCGATCCGGGTGGACAGCGCGCGCGCCTCGGCGGAGTCGAAGGGCAGCCGCAGCTTGAAGAAGACGTCCTGCAGGCCCATCGCGCCCAGACCCACCGGCCGCCAGCGGGCGTTGGAGCGCCCGGCCTGCTCGGTCGGGTAGAAGTTGATGTCCACGACCCGGTCGAGGAACGTGACGGCCGTACGGACGGTCGCGTCCAGGCGCTCCCAGTCGATGTCCGAGCCGTCCACGAACGCGCCGAGGTTGACCGAGCCGAGGTTGCAGACCGCGGTCTCGCCGTCGTCCGTGACCTCCAGGATCTCCGTGCAGAGATTGGAGGAGTGGACCGTGTGGCCGGGCTCCGCCGTCTGGTTGGCCGTGCGGTTGGAGGCGTCCTTGAAGGTCATCCAGCCGTTGCCGGTCTGGGCCAGGGTCCGCATCATCCGGCCGTACAGGTCACGGGCCGGCATCGTCTTGCGGGCCAGGCCCTTCGCCTCGGCCGCGCGGTAGGCGGCGTCGAACTCCTCCCCCCACAGGTCGACCAGCTCGGGCACGTCCGCAGGGGAGAACAGCGACCACTCGGCGTCGGCGTTCACCCGGCGCATGAACTCGTCCGGGATCCAGTGCGCCAGGTTGAGGTTGTGCGTACGCCGCTGGTCCTCACCGGTGTTGTCGCGCAGCTCCAGGAACTCCTCGATGTCCGCGTGCCAGGTCTCCAGGTACACCGCGGCCGCGCCCTTGCGCCGCCCGCCCTGGTTCACGGCCGCGACGGACGCGTCCAGCGTCTTCAGGAAGGGGACGATGCCGTTGGAGTGGCCGTTGGTGCCGCGGATCAGCGAACCGCGCGCACGGATACGGGAGTACGACAGCCCGATGCCGCCCGCGTGCTTGGAGAGCCGTGCGACCTGGTGGTAGCGGTCGTAGATCGAGTCCAGCTCGTCCTGCGGCGAGTCGAGCAGGTAGCAGGACGACATCTGCGGGTGGCGGGTACCGGAGTTGAAGAGCGTGGGGGAGGAGGGCAGGTAGTCGAGCCGGCTCATCAGGCCGTACAGCGCGGCGACCTCGTCCAGGGCGCGGGTGCTGTCGTCCTCGGCGAGACCGCAGGCCACCCGCAGCATGAAGTGCTGCGGGGTCTCGATCACCTTGCGGGTGATCGGGTGGCGCAGCAGATAGCGCGAGTAGAGGGTGCGCAGACCGAAGTAGCCGAAGCGGTCGTCCGCCGCGGGGTCGAGGAGGGTGTCGAGCCGCTCGGCGTGCAGAGCGACGAAACCGGCCGTGCGGTCGGCGATCAGGCCCTCGTGGTGGCCGACGGCGACCGAGGCGGAGAAGGAGACCGCGCCCTGGCCGGCCGCCTCGTCGGCGATGGTGATGGTCAGGAGCCGGGCGGCGAGCCGGGAGTACGCGGGGTCCTCGGCGATCAGACCGGCGGCCGCCTCGGTGGCCAGCTCGCGCAGCTCCGCCTCGTCCGAGCCGGCGTTGCGGCCGCGCAGCGCGGCGGCGGCGACCTTGCCGGGGTCGGTGTCGGGGAGATCGGCGGTGAGATCGGTCAGGGTCCGCAGGAGTACGGTCCCGGGTCCGTCGCTCTCGTTACCGTCGCTGTTGATCGCTGTGGCCGGATCGGCGGGCGCGATGGTCACGTGGGGGCTCTCCCTCGCTCGGCTCGGGGCCGGCGGGAGGCGGGCGGCGGCGCACCCCTGCACAGGGCAGCGCCGCGCCACGGCCCACTCCGCGAGGCCCGGACGTCTGTGGCACCCGGAACGGACGGACCGGGCGCGCTGTCCACAGGTCTTCGGACTCGCTTCGGTGCGCGAGCGAGGCAAGCACACCAAAAACACACCGTTGCGGGACAGTTCCGGATTTCCACCGGATTCCCCTGCGAGGACAGCGAGCATGAGCATACATGTGGGGGGCGCCCCTCGAAGCACCCCCCAGATGTTGTGTCTTGGCGCTCAGAGCTCCAGGCCGTAGGTGATCAGCGGGTCCATGTCCGGGATCGGTTTCCAGTCCCGGGCGGGGGTGCGGACGAAGCCGAACCGCTCGTAGAGCCGGTGGGCGGAGGCCATGCCGGGCTGGGTGGAGAGCACCAGCCGCCGGCACCCCTCGGTCGCCCGCGCCCGCTCGACGCAGGCCCGGACGAGCGCCTCGCCGACGCCCCGGCCGCGGGCGTCCTTCGCCACGGCGAGCATCCGGAACTCCGCCTCCCCGTCCCGGGCGATGTCGGCCCACTCGCCCCCGGTGACGGCGAGGGTCACCCCGCCGAGGACCGTGCCTGCGCCGTCCACCGCCACGAGCACCTCGGCCTCCGCGTCCCGCCGGGCCACGTCCCGCAGGAGGTGCAGATAGCCGTCGTCCTCGCCGAAGTCGAGGAACCCGTCGTCGAGGTAGGCGCGAGCGGTGAGTTCGCCGAGGGCCTCGTACTCCTCGGGCCGTATCGCCCTGATGATGAAGTCCATGGACGCAGTCTGCCCCGCGCACACGGCGAAGGGCCCGGGATCTCCTCTCGGAGATCCCGGGCCCTTCGCCGCTTTCACCAGGGCCGGTCGTGTCCTAGTGGCCTGCGGCGACCGCCGGCAGTTCGGTCTTGACGCCCGGGTCCCCCGCGTCCGCCGTGTAGTCCGACGGGGAGGTCTCGTCCACGCCGTCCGGCGCGTTGACGGCCTTCAGGACGAAGGTCAGGACCACCGTCACGACCACGTTGATCACGAACGCGGTGAGGCCGATGTAGCCGATCTCGCCGATGCCCGGTATCTCGGCGGACGAACCGCCGAAGTGCTTCTGGGTCGGGCTGGCCACGCCGTACGCCGCCGCTGTGCCGTAGACCATGCCCACGGCCCAGCCGGCGAGCAGCGCCCAGCGGTGGAACCAACGGGTGAACAGACCGCCGACCAGGGCCGGGAGGGTCTGCAGGATCCAGATGCCGCCGAGCAGCTGGAAGTTGATCGCGACCGTCTTGTCCATGGTGAGGACGAACGCCAGCGCGCCCACCTTCACCAGCAGCGACACCAGCTTGGACACCTTGGTCTCCTGCTGCGGAGTGGCGTCCGGCTTCAGGAAGTCCTTGTAGATGTTGCGGGTGAAGAGGTTCGCCGCGGCGATCGACATGATCGCCGCCGGGACGAGCGCGCCGATGCCGATGGCGGCGAAGGCCACGCCCGCGAACCAGTCGGGGAACATGTCCTCGAACAGCTGCGGGATGGCGAGCTGGCCGTTGGAGACCTTGACCCCGGCGGCGATCGCCATGAAGCCGAGCAGCGCCAGCAGACCCAGCATCAGCGAGTACAGCGGCAGGATCGTGGTGTTGCGTCGGATCACGTCACGGCTGCGCGAGGAGAGCGTCGCCGTGATCGAGTGCGGGTACATGAAGAGCGCGAGCGCCGAGCCGAGCGCGAGCGTCGCGTAGCCCCACTGCCCCATCTCGCCCGGCACCAGCGCGCCGCGCGGCTTGTCGGTCGCCGGGTTGACCGTCGCGTACGCCTCTCCGGCCTTGGCGAAGATCTCGTCGAAGCCGCCCAGCTTGATCGGGATGTAGATGATCGCCACCGCGATGACGATGTAGATCAGCGTGTCCTTGACGAAGGCGATGAGCGCCGGCGCGCGCAGCCCGGAGGAGTACGTGTACGCCGCGAGGACGCCGAAGGCGATCAGCAGCGGCAGGTCCTTGATGAACCAGTGGGTGGTCTCGCCGCCGCCCACGCCCATCACGTCCAGGACGGCCTGGATGCCGACGAGCTGGAGCGCGATGTACGGCATGGTGGCGAGGATGCCGGTGACGGCGACCGCGAGGGACAGGCCCTTGGAGCCGAAGCGGCCGCGGACGAAGTCGGAGGTGGTGACGTAGCCGTGCTTGTGCGAGACCGACCACAGGCGCGGCAGGAAGGTGAAGATCAGCGGATAGACGAGGATGGTGTAGGGCACGGCGAAGAAGCCGGCCGCGCCCGCCGCGTAGATCGCCGCCGGGACGGCGACGAAGGTGTACGCGGTGTAGAGGTCGCCGCCGAGCAGGAACCAGGTGACCCAGGTGCCGAAAGATCTTCCGCCCAGGCCCCATTCGTCCAGGCTGTGCTCGTTCTCGGCCCTGCGCCAGCGCGAGGCGAGGAAGCCCATGACCGTGACGGCCAGGAAGAAGAAGATGAAGACGGCGAGTGCTACGCCGTTCACGCCGTCCTTCACTGGGACGCACCCCCCTTGCGGGCGCGCTGGTCACGCTGCCACAGCTTGTACGCGATCATGGTCAGTGCGGTCGAGATGAGCACCCAGGCCATCTGGTACCAGTAGAAGAACGGGATGCCGATGAAGGTCGGTTCGACCTTCGCGTACGAGCTCACCCAGAGCATCGACACGAACGGCGCGAACAGGCAGAGCGCCACCACCACCCGCACGGGTGTGACGGTTGGTTGTTTTTCCTGCGGCACTTCGGACATACGACGAACCGTCCCCTCGCTGATCACCTGTTGTAATGGGCAGGAAATCTAGGGGACGGTTTCGCTCTATGGAACCCCTGTCCGGATAACGGATAAGACTCCGTCATGCCGGGGGTGCGGAAAGGGCGGTGGTCAGCCGTTGGGCCGCTGCAGCCGGGCCACGAACTTGTACCGGTCGCCGCGGTAGACCGAGCGCACCCACTCCACGGGCTCGCCCTGCGCGTCCAGCGAGTGACGGGAGAGCATCAGCATCGGCAGGCCCACGTCCGTACCGAGCAGACCCGCCTCCCGCGGGGTGGCGAGCGAGGTCTCGATGGTCTCCTCGGCCTCGGCCAGGTGCACGTCGTACACCTCGGCGAGCGCGGTGTAGAGCGAGGTGTACTTCACCAGCGAACGCCGCAGGGCCGGGAAGCGCTTGGCCGAGAGGTGCGTGGTCTCGATCGCCATCGGCTCGCCGCTGGCCAGGCGCAGCCGCTCGATCCGCAGCACACGTCCGCCGGCCGAGATGTCCAGGAGTCCGGCGAGGGTGTCGTCGGCGGTGACGTAACCGATGTCGAGCAACTGCGAGGTGGGTTCGAGGCCCTGGGCCCGCATGTCCTCGGTGTACGAGGTGAGCTGCAGGGCCTGCGAGACCTTGGGCTTGGCCACGAAGGTGCCCTTGCCCTGGATCCGCTCCAGTCGTCCCTCGACGACCAGCTCCTGCAGGGCCTGGCGCACGGTGGTGCGGGAGGTGTCGAACTCGGCGGCGAGAGTGCGCTCCGGCGGGACGGGCGTGCCGGGCGGCAGCGTCTCCGTCATGTCGAGCAAGTGCCGCTTCAGCCGGTAGTACTTGGGCACGCGAGCGGTGCGGGTGGCGACGCCGCCCTCTTTCTCCGTACTGCCCGCGTCCGTGGCCATGGCCCGCCTTCCCGACTCCTGTGCTGCTGCCGTCACCGGCTCCTCCGTCTGTCGCGGCTCACATGGTGGCACGGACCGGTCACGGGTCGTCGCCCTCCCTCAGGTGTCGGTCCGATAACGGACCCGACTGCCCTTCTTATACACCCTTGACACCCCTAAAGGTCTAGGCCAAGCTCCCGGTACTGGTCTAAACCATTAAAGACCAGGTCCCAGCCCCACGAGCTTTACTCGGCGTATGTCTTCGCGCGGTGGGCAGGGGTTGCAGGCATCCCTGAGGAGGGTGGCGTGAAGCGCAAGCTCATCGCGGCGATCGGCGTCGCGGGCATGATGGTCTCCATCGCGGCGTGTGGCGGTTCGGACAAGGGTGGGGACTCGGTCGGCGGCGACGTCAAGGAGATCACCGTCTGGCTGACGGTGGACGCCCAGAACAACTGGCCCGAGCTCGTCAAGGCCGCCGACGACGCGGTGGTCAAGAAGCACCCGGGCATCACGATCAAGCACGAGTACTACGGCTGGCCGGACAAGAACACCAAGCTCGACGCGGTGCTCGCCACGGACAAGGCCCCGGATGTTGTCGAAATGGGCAACACCGAGATGATCAGCTACATGGCCAAGGGCGCCTTCGCCGAGGTCGACCCGGCGAAGTTCGAGAACTCCGACAAGTGGCTCGACGCCCTCAAGGACTCGGTCACCTACAACGGCAAGACCTACGGCGTCCCCTACTACGCCGGTGGCCGCGTGGGCACCTGGCGCAAGGACATCGCCGCCGAGGTCGGCGTCAAGGCGGCCCCGAAGACCTGGGCCGAGCTGACCGCCGCCCTGGACGCCATCCAGGCGAAGAAGGGCGACAAGTTCAGCGCCTGGTACCAGCCGTCGCCCGACTGGTACGCCGCCATGTCCTTCGTCTTCGACGCGGGCGGCTCCATCGCCAAGCAGGACGGCGAGACCTGGAAGTCCAACCTGTCCTCGCCCGAGTCCCTCAAGGGCCTCACCGCGTACAAGAACATCCTCGACAAGTACATGCACGGCGACAAGACGAAGGACGAGTCCGACCGTCCCGTCGTCTTCGGCCAGGGCAAGTCCGCGACGATGTTCGCCGCCGGCTGGGAGGGCAGCACCGCCGCCGACCCGAAGACCGACAAGGTCGGCGGGCTGAAGGACAAGCTCGAGAACTTCGTGATGCCCGGCCCGTCCGGCAAGAACCTCCCGGTCTTCCTCGGCGGCTCCGACCTGGCCGTGCCGGTCAAGTCCAAGGCGCAGGGCGTCGCGGCCGAGTGGATCGCCGCCTTCACCGGCGCCGAGGGCCAGAAGGGCCTCGTCGCCAAGGGCAACCTGCCCAACAACAAGGCGGACCTCGCCCCGCTGAAGGCCGACCCGGCCACCACGGTCCCGGCGACCGCCGCCGAGTCCAGCTGGTTCGTCCCGACCGCCCCCGGCTGGGGCCAGGTCGAGAAGGCCCAGATCCTCAAGACGATGCTCATCGACATCGCCAAGGGCAAGTCCGTCGAGGACGCCGCCAAGGCTGCGGACACCGCGATCGACAAGGTCATCAACGTCAAGTGACCTATGGGCAGGGCCCCGTCACCCTGGCGAGTGAGCCGAAGGGGCGCGCGGGCGTCGAAAGGGAGAACGCGCGGAGAGTCGCGAGGAACGAGCGACCCGAGCACGATCGACCGTCGACGCACGCTGAGAGCGCCCCGGAGGCGAACCGAGCCCAAAAAAAAGGGGGGCCGACGGGGCCCTGTCGCCCGTACCAGGAGAGGGATCGCTGAGGAGCACGGGATGAGTGCCGCAGACACAACCACCGCGAAGGTGCCGCCGGTGCGGCAATCGCCACCCTCCGGCTCCACGGCCGGTGTCCCGGGGAAGCCCGGGAAGAAGTCGAACGGCGGGGCGGGCGTCCCATGGCTGCTTCTCGCGCCATGTCTCCTCGTCCTGCTGCTGGTGCTGGGCTATCCGCTGGTCCGTTTGGTCGCCCTCTCGTTCCAGAAGTTCGGCCAGCCCCAGCTGTGGGGCTTCCAGGAAGCGGAGTCGGCCGGCTTCGACAACTTCGCCAAGATCCTCGGTGACGGCGAGTTCTGGGCCGTCGTGCTGCGCACCGTGATCTTCGCCGCCGGCGCCGTGATCGTCACCATGGTCCTCGGCATGATGATCGCCCTGCTGCTCCAGCGCGTCTCCGGCTGGGTCAAGGCCCTCATCAACATCGTGCTCGTGGCGAGCTGGGGCATGCCCATCATCGTCGCCACCGCCATCTTCAAGTGGCTCTTCGACGCCGACTACGGCGTGCTCAACTGGCTGCTCAGCCGCCTCCCCGGCGTCGACATGATCGGCCACAACTGGTTCGCCAGCGGCCCGCAGGGCCTCGCAGTGATCATGCTGCTCGTCGTCTGGGGTGCCGTCCCCTTCGTGGTGATCACCCTGAGCGCCGGCCTCACGCAGGTGCCCAAGGAGCTCGAAGAGGCCGCCCGCCTCGACGGCGCGGGCGCCTGGGGCGTCTTCCGCTTCGTCACGCTGCCCATCCTCAAGCCCATCATCGTCATGCTCACCACGCTCTCGGTGATCTGGGACATGGGCGTCTTCCCGCAGGTCTACGTGATGCGCAACGGCCACCCCGAGGCCGAGTTCCAGCTGCTCACCACGTACTCCTTCGACCGGGCGTTCGTCGTCAACGACTACGGCACCGGCTCCGCGATCGCACTCGTCACGGTCCTGCTGCTGCTCGGCGTCGTCGCCGTCTACATGCGCCAGATGCTCAAGATCGGAGATGTGGAGTGAGCGCCGCCAACGCCACGGCAGCCCCGGCCAAGTCGCCCGCGCCCGCCGCCACCCGCCGCCGCAAGTCCAAGCTCGGCTGGAACCTGCTCGGTCTGCTCGTCGTCCTCACGGCCGGCTTCCCGGTCTACTGGATGATCAACACGGCCTTCAAGCCGGCCAAGGACGCGATCGACCCGGATCCGCACTTCTTCCCGTCGACCTTCACGCTCGAGAACTTCGAGCGCGCCCTCGACATCGCGGACTTCTGGGGCCCGGTCTTCCGCAGCCTCGTCGTCTCGGCCGTCGTGGTCGTCATCGGCATCGCGGTCGGCCTGCTCGCCGCCCTCGCGATCTCCCGGTTCGCCTTCCGCGGCCGCAAGATCGTGATCGTCGGCATCCTCGCGGTCCAGATGGTCCCGCTGGTCGCCATGATCATCCCGGTCTTCCTGCTCCTCAACGACCTCGGCCAGTACGACCGGCTCAGCGGCCTGATCATCACCTACCTGACCTTCATCCTCCCCTTCACGGTGTGGACCCTGCGCGGCTTCATCGTCAACATCCCCAAGGAGCTGGAGGAGGCCGCCCAGGTCGACGGCTGCACCCGCACCGGCGCCTTCATCAGGGTCGTCTTCCCGCTGCTCGCCCCGGGCATGGTCGCCACCTCCGTCTACGGCTTCATCCAGGCGTGGAACGAGTACCTCTACGCCCTGATGCTGATGAGCCAGCAGAACCAGACGGCCACCGTCTGGCTCAGCAACTTCATCACGAAGAACGGCACCGAGTACGCCCCGATGATGGCGGGCTCCACCATGATGGCCGTCCCCATCGTGATCCTCTTCCTCCTTGTCCAGCGCAAGATGGCCGCGGGTCTGACGGCCGGCGCGGTGAAGGGATAACGCCGAACCATGACCACTCTCACCACCGGCACTGACACCCTGACCCGCGACGCGCTCACCGTGCTCCAGCCCGGCTTCGTCGGCACCACCGCGCCCGACTGGCTGCTCCGGAGGATCGGCGAGGGGCTGTCCTCGGTCGGTCTCTTCGGCCGGAACATCGCCTCGCCCGAGCAGCTCGCCGCACTCACCGCGCGACTGCGGGCCGAGCGGGACGACGTCCTGGTCGCCATCGACGAGGAGGGCGGTGACGTCACCCGCCTCGAGGTGCGGCACGGCTCCTCGTTCCCCGGCAACTACGCGCTGGGCGCGGTCGACGACACGGACCTCACCCGGGCCGTCGCCCGGGAGCTCGGACGCCGGCTCGCCGAGTGCGGGGTCGACCTCAACTGGGCGCCGTCGGCGGACGTCAACTCCAACGCCGAGAACCCGGTGATCGGCGTACGGTCCTTCGGCGCCGACCCGGCCCTGGTCGCCCGGCACACGGTGGCGTACGTCGAGGGCCTACAGGCCGTCGGCGTCGCCGCCTGCACCAAGCACTTCCCCGGACACGGCGACACCAACGTGGACTCCCACCACGCGCTGCCCCGGATCGATGTGGGTCTCGCCACACTGCACGCCCGTGAGCTGGTACCTTTCCGCGCCGCGATCGCCGCGGGTACCAAAGCGGTCATGAGCGCGCATATTCTGCTCTCCGCGCTCGACCCCGACCGCCCGGCCACCCTGAGCCCGCAGATCCTGACCGGTCTGCTCCGCCAGGAGCTGGGCTTCGACGGGCTGATCGTCACCGATGGCATGGAGATGCGGGCCATCGCGTCGACGTACGGCATCGAGCGCGGATCCGTCCTCGCGATCGCCGCGGGCGCCGACGCCATCTGCGTCGGCGGCGGGCTGGCCGACGAGGGCACCGTACTGCGACTGCGCGACGCGCTGATCGACGCGGTACGGACCGGCGAACTGCCCGAGGAGCGGCTGGCCGACGCCGCGGCGCGCGTACGCGCCCTGGCGGCCTGGACCCAGGCGCACCGGGCCAGGGGGGCTCTGTCGGGGCCGGGCGCGGCAGTGCAGGAGGGGACCGCGCCCGGCACCGAGATCGGACTCGTCGCGGCCCGCCGGGCCCTGACGGTGACGCCGGGGGAGCGGCACACGCCGATGACCAGCGCTCCCTATGTCGCCGCCTTCACCCCGGTTCCCAACATCGCGGTCGGCGACGAGACGCCGTGGGGCGTCGCGGCGGAGCTGGAGCGGCTGCTTCCGGGGACCGCGACGGGCACCTACGGCGCGCCGTCGGTGGACGCCGTGCTCGCCGCCGCCGGGGAGCGCCGGATCGTGGCGGTGGTACGGGACGCCCACCGGCACCCGTGGATGACCGAGGCCCTGGACGCCCTGCTCGCGGCCCGCCCGGACACCGTGGTGGTGGAGATGGGCCTCAACGGCTCGCAGCCCCGTGGCGCCCTGCACATCGCCACGCACGGGGCCGCGCGGGTCTGCGGCCGGGCGGCGGCCGAGGCGATCGCCGGAGTCTGACGGCGTACGACGAGGGGCCGGGCACCTGGTGGCCGGCCCCTCGTCGTACCGCAGGGGGTCAGATGCCCTGCCACGCGGGCTTGTTCGCGAACGTGTGGCGGAAGTAGTCCGCGAGCTTCAGCTTGGACGCGGCGGCCTCGTCCACCACGACCGTGGCGTGCGGGTGCAGCTGCAGCGCGGAGGCCGGTACGAGCGCGGCGACCGGCCCCTCGACCGTCTGTGCCACGGCGTCGGCCTTGCCCTCGCCGGTGGCCAGGAGCACCAGGTGACGGGCTTCGAGGATGGTGCCGATGCCCTGGGTGATGACGTGGTGCGGCACCTGCTCGATGTCGTCGTCGAAGAAGCGCGCGTTGTCGACCCGGGTCTGCTCGGTGAGCGTCTTGATCCGGGTCCGGGAGGCGAGCGAGGAGCACGGCTCGTTGAAGCCGATGTGCCCGTCGGTCCCGATGCCCAGGATCTGCAGGTCCACGCCCCCGGCGTCCCGCAGGGCCCGGTCGTAGGCCTCGCAGGCGGCCTGGACGTCCTCGGCCGAGCCGTCGGGACCCATGAACGCCTCCTGGGAGAGCCCGAGCGGCTCGACGACCTGGCGCAGCACGGTGGAGCGGTACGACTCCGGGTGCCCCGCGGGGAGCCCGACGTACTCGTCCAGCTGGGCGATCCGCGCCCGCGAGGCGTCCACGGAACCGGCCTGGACCTGTGCGATCAGGGCCTCGTAGATGGGCAGCGGAGTCGAGCCGGTGGCAACGCCGAGCAGCGCGTCGGGCTTGCGGCGCAGGAGGCCGGCGATGCCGTCCGCGATGAGCGCGCCGCCTGCCGTGGCGTCCGGGACGATGACAACTTCCACGCTGGTGCCTGCCGATCGTGTGAGGGGCCTGTGTGGTATAGACCAATCATAGCGAAATCTAGCAGAGGAAGGGCCTTCCGCCCAGGCTCGTCCGGTGGGCGGACCCAGCCCTCTCCATCCTCGGCCGGGACCACCTCACGGGCCACTCGGCGTCAGGCGAGGGAGCCCCCCGTGGCGTCGATCCACTGGCCCGTCACCCACCGGCCGTCGTGCGAGGCCAGGAAGGCCACCACGTCCGCGATGTCCGCCGACGTCCCGACCGCGCCGAGCGCGGACATCGCCGCCGCCCCCGCCCATGCCTCCTCGTTCCCGCGCAGCCAGCCCGCGTTGATGTCCGTGTCCACGATTCCGGGCGCCACCGCGTTGACCGTGATGCCCCGTCCGCCGAGCACCTTGGACAGATAGCGGGTGAAGACGTCCAGGGCGCCCTTCGACATCGCGTACGCCATGGTGTCCGGCATCATCGCCGCCTTGCTCAGGCCCGTGGAGATGTTGATGATCCGGCCGCCGTCGCGCAGCCGCTCGGCGCCGAGCCGCGCCAGGAAGAACGGCGCCTTGGTGTTGACCGCGAAGAGCCGGTCGTACTCCGCCTCCTCTATCGTCGCGAAGGGCTGCGAGGCCCCGATCCCCGCGTTGTTCACGAGGATGTCCAGGCCGTCGGCGTGGGCGTCGAACGCCTCCCAGAGCGCCGCCGCGTCTCCCGGCACCCCCAGTTCCTGCCCGATCGCGAACGCTTCGCCCCCGGCGGCCTCGATCGTCGCGACCGTCTCCTTCGCCGCCGCCTCGTTGCTTCCGAAGTGCACCGCGACGCGCGCCCCGTCCCGCCCGAGCCGCTCCGCGATCCCCCGCCCGATACCCCGGCTGCCGCCCGTGACCAGCGCCGTCTTCCCCTTGAGCGCGCCCATGGCGAGCCCCCCTCACTTCCGTAGTGGTCGTTACAGAAAGCACCGTACCACGTTCCGTAGTGCTCGTTATAGAATCGGCGCCGTGACGACGAAACAGCGTGGGCGCCCCCGCTCCTTCGACCGCCCCACGGCGCTGGAGCGGGCCACGATGGCGTTCTGGGAGCACGGGTACGAGACGACGTCCGTCTCCGACCTCACCCGCGTCATGGGCATCAGCGCGCCCAGCCTGTACGCGGCGTTCGGCGACAAGAGGACCCTGTTCGAGGAGGTCGTGGAGGCGTACGCCGGCTCGTACGGCGCCTACGGCGGCCGGGCCTTCGCCGAGGAGCCGACCGCGCGCGGCGCCCTGGGCCGGATGCTGCGGGAGGCGGCGGACGTCTTCACGGACCCGTGCCATCCGCGCGGCTGCCTGATGATCTCCGCGGCGATCAACTGCTCGACCCCGGAGGTGGAGGAGGGCCTGCGCGAGCGCCGCAACGCCAACCTGGCGGCCTTCGAGGCCCGGATTCGCAAGGGGGTCGATGCCGGGGAGCTGCCCGCGGGCACCGACGCCGGCACTCTCGCGCGCTTCTGCGGCGCGGTGCTGCAGGGGATGTCCCAGCAGGCGCGCGACGGGGCGACGCGGACGGAGCTGGAGGCGGTGGCAGAGGCCGCGATGCTGGCCTGGCCCTCCGCGCGGAGCGGCCCGGAGAAGGCCCTGGAGAAGGCCCCGGAAATGGAATCGGCAAAGGCCCCGGAAACACCCGCGGGCCGCGGCGCCTGACGGGACCCTCAACCCGTCCGGCACCGCAGCCCGGAGCTGCCCGGCCGGGGGTGTGCGGTCCCACGGCCGTATGGGAGGTCTCGGCGCAGTCAGGGCAGAGAGCGCCGGGTACCTCGTCCACCTTCCTGTGCGGGGAGGGTGGGGGTCATGATGTGATGCTGCCTCGCCATTGTGGACTAGACCATTCTGGTCTGTCCATCCATGGGTTCGGCGGGTTTCCTGGTCCATCCTCCATCACGAACGCCCCGAGATCCAGGTTCAGCGCCCTCCGATTCCGCGGGTACGCTCGCACCTGTGCCCTCCATGAACGACCTCGTACGCCAGCACACCGCTCTGAGTGAGTCAGACCTCGAGTGGCTCCACCTGCTGGTCTCGGAGTGGCAGCTGCTCTCCGACCTCTCCTTCGCGGACCTCGTCCTGTGGGTCCCGACCCTCGACGGCACCCGGTACGTCTCCGTCGCCCAGATGCGGCCCAACACCGGCCCGACCTCCTACCAGGACGACATGGTCGGCCACCTGGTCCCGCGCGGCCGCCGCCCGCTGCTCGACGCGGCCCTCGACGAGGGCCGGATCGTGCGCGAGGGCGATCCCGAGTGGCGCGAGGAGGTCCCGGTACGCGTCGAGTCCATCCCCGTACGCCGGGAGGGCCGCGTCCTCGGCGTCATCGCCCGCAACACCAACCTGCTGACCGTGCGGACCCCGAGCCGGCTGGAGCTCACCTACCTCCAGTCCGCCTCCGACCTCGCGCAGATGATCGCCGCCGGCACCTTCCCCTTCCCCGGTGAGGTGGTCGACATGGACTCCTCACCGCGCGCCGGCGACGGCCTGATCCGCCTCGACGCCGACGGCATCGTCCAGTACGCCTCGCCCAACGCCCTCTCCGCGTACCACCGGCTCGGCCTCGCCGCCGACCTCGTGGGCCAGCACCTCGGCCAGATCACCGCCGAACTCGCCCCCTCCCGCGGCCCCGTCGACGAGGCCCTGGTCAAGCTGGCCTCCGGGTACGCGCCCCGCGAGGCGGAGGTCGAGGGCAACGGCGGCGTGATCCAGCTGCGCGCCATCCCGCTCAAGCCCAAGGGCACCCGCATCGGTTCGCTCGTCCTGCTCCGTGACGTCACCGAACTGCGCCGGCGCGAGCGCGAGTTGATCACCAAGGACGCCACTATCCGGGAGATCCACCACCGGGTGAAGAACAACCTCCAGACGGTGGCCGCGCTGCTGCGCCTCCAGGCCCGCCGGATGGACTCCGACCGCGGGCGCGAGGCCCTCAACGAGGCGGTGCGCAGGGTCGGTTCGATCGCGATCGTCCATGAGACGCTGTCCCAGAACCTGGACGAGCGGGTCGAGTTCGACGAGATCGCCGACCGCGTGATCGCGATGGTCGCCGAGATCTCGCCCGGCAAGGTCACCTGCCGGCGCAACGGGCGCTTCGGCATCCTCGACGCCGAGGTCGCCACGCCGCTGTCGATGGTTCTCACCGAAGTCCTCCAGAACGCCCTGGAGCACGCCTTCGCACCGGGGGAGCAGGGCACGGTCGAGGTCACGGCCGTCCGGGGCGAGCCCCGCGCCGACGCCCGCCTGTTGATCACGGTCAAGGACGACGGCCGCGGCCTGCCCGAGGGCTTCGACCCGCAGCGAGCCGGAAATCTCGGCCTGCAGATCGTGCGGACCCTGGTGGAAGGCGAGTTGGGCGGCAGCTTCGACATGCAGCCGGGCGCCGGGCGCGGCACCAAGGTCGTCCTCGACATCCCCGTACAGCCCCAGAAGTAGCCGAGCCGGTCGCGGAGCGGCCGGTCGGGGGCAGACCCCCTCGGGCCTTCCACAGCAGCGAGCCCCGGACCGAAGGAGATCGGTCCGGGGCTCGAATGCTGTGGGTTACTGCTGCGCGCTGCGGCTCGGGGGCGGTGATTGCGTACGCGATGTACGCGCCGCTTGCCTCAGGCTTGTCAGGGTGTTCAGGCGCTGGCGTTGCGCGCCCGGTTGCGAGCGGCGCGGCGCTTCATCGCACGGCGCTCGTCCTCGCTGAGGCCACCCCAGACGCCGGAGTCCTGGCCGGACTCGAGCGCCCACTGCAGGCACTGCTCCATGACGGGGCAGCGGCGGCAGACGGCCTTGGCTTCCTCGATCTGCAGCAGCGCAGGACCGGTGTTGCCGATGGGGAAGAACAGCTCGGGGTCTTCCTCACGACAAACGGCGTTGTGACGCCAGTCCATGGCTGCTACCTCTCTTGGTATTACGTGCGGGTTGCTTGTGAATGTGAACGCTTTCACGAATCCCCCCGCAAGGGAAGGGCCGACTGCCAGATGAACTGGTGTGGTCCTAAGACTGAGGAGGGGTTCTGGCTCTCAGTGGAGGCCGGTCTTGCGGGCCGTCCCGATCGCCATGAAGAGATTCGCAAACCTCGGCGGCGGATACAACCCCTTCCGGAAAGTTTTTTTTGATTCCTCGGTGTCGGCTAGGTCACAGCCGTACTTCTAAGGGGTGGATGCCAGCCTAAACGTTCGAGTGAAAGGACTTTGGCCCCTTCCACTCACACAATCACACGCAGTGCACGGCGAACGCCTGTGAACGTCACGCTGGTACGCAGTCCGAGGTGGTCTCCGTCCATCTGCAGAGGGAGGGGAACCTTCGAATGCAAGGTGAAGTCGGTCAGATCGTGCAGAGAGGCGGCGTGCTTGCCATGGGGGCCGCGCTCGGGGGTCGACGTCAGCAACTGGGTGGCGTACCGGGCCACCGCGGCGGTCGAGAGCCGGCTCAGTCCGAGCACGTCCAGGGCCGTCTCGAAGGAGGCCTCCGGAGACGCGTACACCGGACGATTGCCCAGGTAGGTCCAGGGGGAGGTGTTGCAGATTATCGACAGGACCAGGTCCTCGACCGGGTCGGCGCCGGGGCGCTCCAGGGTGATCGTGCCGCGCCGCCGGTGGGGTTCCTCCAGGAACTGGCGGACCACCTGACGGAGGTAGAGGGCGTGCGTCGATCTCTTGCCGCGCTCCCTCTGCTGTTCGACTCGCCCGATGACACCGGCGTCGAAGCCGAATCCGGCGCAGAACGTGAACCAGCGGGACGGCACCGCCTCGTCGTCGGTGCCGGGGGTCCCGGAGGCCAGACCGAGGCTCACGGTGCGTGCACGGCGCTCACGGAGCGCGTCCAGGAGCGCGCCGGTCGCCTCCACCGCGTCGTTCGGCAGTCCGAGCGCCCGGGCGAAGACGTTCGTGGAGCCGCCGGGGACGACCGCGAGCCCGGGCAGCCCGTCCGGGTCGGGGCCGCCGTGGAGGAGTCCGTTGACCACCTCGTTGACGGTGCCGTCCCCGCCGAGGGCGACCACCAGCTCGACGTCCTTCGACTCGGCGGCCCGCCGGCCGAGGTCACGGGCGTGGCCCCGGTACTCGGTGGTGACGGCCTCCAGCTTCATCTCGCTCGCCAGGGCGTGGATCAGGACATCACGTGTGCGTGCACTGGTGGTGGTTGCTGCCGGATTGACCACAAGAAGTGCGCGCATGGCCGCCAGCGTACCTACCTGGCGGTACCGGGCCCAGAGGGGTGGGTGCGCCGTGCCCCGCTACCCTGCCAGGTATGAGCAGTACGGAGCAGACCGCTGAGCAGACCTCCCGCCCCGCCCGACTGACCGCGGCCGCCGCCGTGGCCGGGATCGAGGGGCTGGCGCTGATGGCCGGAGGCCTGTACGTCCTCGTGACCGGAATCACCGGCAGCCCGGACGACCCGACCCAGGCCGTCATGGGCGGTGTGACGCTGATCGCGCTCGGACTGATCCCCGGGGCGGCGGCGCGCGGACTCCTCCGGCGCAAGGGATGGAGCCGCGGACCGGCGATCATCACTCAGATCCTGGCCCTGCCGGTCGCCTGGCAGCTCCTCCAGGCGAACAGCGCCATGATCCCCGCGGGCATCGCCCTCGCGGCCCTCGCCGTGACCGGCCTGGTGCTCCTGGTGAACCCGGCGACGACCGAGGCCCTGGGCATCGGCCGTCGCGGCGACGCGTAGGAGGGCTACTCCTCGACGAGGAGCTTCTCCCGGAGCTGGGCCAGCGTGCGGGCCAGCAGACGGGAGACGTGCATCTGGGAGATGCCGACCTCCTGGGCGATCTGCGACTGGGTCATGTTGCCGAAGAAGCGCAGCAGCAGGATCCGCTTCTCCCGCGGCGGCAGGTCCTCCAGCAGCGGCTTGAGCGACTCGCGGTACTCGACACCCTCCAGGGCCTCGTCCTCCGCGCCCAGCGTGTCCGCGACCGCCGGGGACTCGTCGTCCGTGTCCGGGACGTCCAGGGAGAGCGTCGAGTAGGCGTTGGCCGACTCCAGACCCTCCAGCACCTCCTCCTCGGAGATGCCCAGGCGCTCCGCCAGCTCGTGCACCGTCGGGGAGCGGCCGTGCTGCTGGGAGAGCTCGGCCGTCGCGGTCGTCAGCGAGAGCCGCAGCTCCTGCAGCCGGCGCGGCACCCTGACCGCCCAGCCCTTGTCCCGGAAGTGGCGCTTGATCTCGCCGACGACCGTCGGCGTCGCGTACGTCGAGAACTCGACGCCCCGCTCCGGGTCGAAGCGGTCCACCGACTTGATCAGGCCGATCGTCGCGACCTGCGTCAGGTCGTCGAGCGGCTCGCCGCGGTTACGGAAGCGCCGGGCCAGGTGCTCCACCAGCGGCAGATGCATCCGGACCAGCCGATTGCGCAGCTCCGCCTTCTCCGCGGAGCCCTCCGGCAGCTTGCGCAGCTCGATGAAGAGCGCCCGGGCCCCGCTCCGGTCGTGCGGATCCGGAACCTCCTGCGGCTCGGCCACCTCGGGGGCCCCTGGGGTCCCGGGGTCCTCATGGCCCGCCGGGGCCAGGGCGACCTCGGGAACCTCGTTGTGCTGCTGGTGCTCGCTCATGTGGACCGCCTGCTCCGTAGCGACCTCGACCTCGACCTCCGGATGCGGCCGCGCCTGCTGCTCAGGGATGCCGGCCGTCGCGTCCCCGCTCCTCACGCCGGGCCTGGCCCCGCGCCGCGCTGTTTGTACAGGCTGATGGAGACCGTGCGGTCGTCCGCCACGGACGACTCGACCTTCCCGGCCAGTGCCGAGAGCACCGTCCAGGCGAAGGTGTCCCGCTCCGGCGCCCGCCCGTCCGTCGTCGGGGCCGAGACCGTCACATCGAGCGAGTCGTCGACCAGACGGAAGACACAGCTGAGGACGGACCCCGGTACGGCCTGCTGGAGCAGGATCGCGCAGGCCTCGTCGACCGCGATCCGCAAGTCCTCGATCTCGTCGAGGGTGAAGTCCAAGCGCGCCGCGAGACCGGCCGTGGCCGTACGCAGCACGGACAGGTAGGCACCCGCAGCGGGCAGCCGGACTTCCACGAAGTCCTGGGTCCCGGGCTCGCCTGCGATCTGGGACACCCTCACCTCCAAGGTGGCACAAGCTCATTCGAGGCCCGGGGAGAAACCCCCCCGAACCGGGCGGTACGCAGTCGGTTGCGCAATCCGCCGTGACGCTATCGCGATCCATGCTGCCGTGTCGCCGTGGGCCCCCGTCGAGGCCCCCACCCGCTGTCACTCATGGTAAGTCCACGAGTACACACAGTGGCTAGGGGTCTGCGGGGCCCAATCGGGAGCGTTCGGCGGCTCATTGACCGCAGCAATTGACCGGGGTGACGTACCCAGCCGTCAGACGATCGAACCGTCCACGAAGCACCAGCGCCAGCGCTCGTTCGGCTCGAAGGTCCGCATCACCGGGTGCCCGGTGCTCGAGAAGTGCCCCGTGGCGTGCCGCCCCGGCGAGGAGTCGCAGCACCCCACGTGCCCGCAGCTCAGGCAGAGCCGCAACTGGACGGGGTGGGTGCCGTCGGACAGGCACTCCGGACAGGTGTCGGCCAGCGGCGCCGGTTCGGGGCGCGGCATTTCGGCAAGGTGCGGGCACTCGCTCATGATGGCCAGGTTACGTGGTGGAACGAGACGGGGACCGGGCATGGACGCACTGCAGCTGGTGGCACTGGTCGCGGCGAGCGCCGCGGTCGCGGGGATCGCGCGCAGAACGCCGGTGCCCGCGCCGCTGCTCCTGGTCGCGGCCGGACTCGCCGCCTCCTACGTCCCGGGCGTCCCCGACTACACCCTCGATCCGCACATCGTGCTGCCGCTGATCCTTCCGCCGCTCCTCTACACGGCCGCGGTGGAGTCCTCGTACCTCGATCTGCGCGCCAACATCCGGCCGGTCGCGCTGCTCTCCGTCGGCTACGTCCTGTTCGCCACGGTGGCCGTCGGCTGGCTCGCGTACGTCCTCGTCCCGGACCTGCCGCTGACCGCCGCGCTCGTGCTCGGCGCGGTCGTCGCACCGCCGGACGCCGTCGCGGCGACCGCGATCGCCCGCAAGCTCGGGCTGCCGAACCGCATCACCACCATCCTCCAGGGCGAGTCCCTGGTGAACGACGCCACCGCGATCACCGCCTACAAGGTCGCGCTCGCGGCGGCGGTCGGGGAGGGCGTCAGCTGGGCGGGCGGCATCGGCGAGTTCGCCCTCGCCGCGGTCGGCGGCATCGGCGTGGGCCTGGTGCTCATGGCCCCCATCCACTGGCTCCGCTGCAAGCTCGGCGGCGAGGCCCTGCTGCAGAACACCCTCTCGCTGCTCATCCCCTTCGTCGCCTACGCGGCCGCGGAGGAGTTCCACGCCTCCGGCGTCCTCGCGGTGGTCGTCGTCGGCCTCTTCCTGGGGCACCGCAACTGGCAGGTGGACTTCGCCACCCGTCTCCAGGAGGAGGCCGTCTGGAAGATGGTCGCCTTCGTCCTGGAGTCCTCGGTCTTCGCCCTCATCGGACTGCAGCTGCCGTACGTCGTCCAGGGCCTCGGGCGGTACGGGATCGGCGAGGCCGTCTGGTACGCGGTGGGGGTCTTCGTGGCCGTCGTGGTGGTCCGGTTCGTCTGGGTCTTCCCGTCCACCTTCCTGCCGCGCCGGATGTCGGAACGCATCCGGCGGCGCGAGCCGGGCGTGGACTGGAAGGCCCCGCTCATCGTCGGCTGGGCCGGGATGCGGGGCGTGGTCTCCCTCGCCATCGCCTTCTCCATCCCGGTGGCGACCGACGGGACAGAGTTCCCCGCGCGCAACCTCGTTCTCTTCCTCACCTTCACGACCGTGATCGGAACCCTGGTGGTGCAGGGCCTCACCCTGCCGCCGCTGATCCGGCTCCTGAAGCTCCCCGGGCGCGACACGTACGAGGAGACCCTCGCCGAGGCGCAGGCCCAGAGCGAGGCCTCCCGGGCCGCGGAGGAACGTCTGGACGCGCTCCTCTCCGACGAGGACAACACCCTCCCGCAACCGCTGGCCGACCGGCTCCGCACGGTCCTGGAGCGGCGCCGCAACGCGGTGTGGGAACGGCTCGGCGCGGTCAACGAGATCACCGGCGAGACGGCCGACGACACCTATAGGCGCCTCGCGCGGGAGATGATCGAGGCCGAGCGGGAGGTCTTCGTCCAGCTCCGCGACGATCGCCGGATCGACGACGAGATGCTGCGCACCCTGCTGCGCCGCCTGGACCTGGAGGAGGCGGCGGCGTACCGCGAGGAGAGCCCCTGAAGGGCTGGGCGAGGAGGCCCGGCGGGGCGCGGCCGTCAGGA
Organism: Streptomyces sp. ISL-36; assembly: GCF_018614205.1. GTDB lineage: Bacteria > Actinomycetota > Actinomycetes > Streptomycetales > Streptomycetaceae > Streptomyces. Next base: position 86,986 of record NZ_JAGGOS010000013.1, read on the forward strand.
AGGGGCGCCGGTGATCACCGCCGCGATCCGCGTCCCCGGGGCGAAGGCGCCCTCCCGCGCCAGGGCGAAGAGTCCGTAAAGCATTTTGGCGACATACAGTCGCTCGATGGCGAGTCCGTGCCGCGCTTCGAAATCCTGCGCGAACGTCTCCAGGGCCGGCGTCGTACGGGCGTAACCGCCGCAGTGGAAGCGCTCGTCGAGGGACCACTCGCCCCGTGGGCCGCCGAAGGCCGCGGCCTGCAGTCCGCGCACCTCCGCGCCCAGGAAACCGCCCTTGAGGACCGGGACGCCGAGCGCCCTCGCCCCGCCTTCGGCGGGGGGTTCTCCCGGCCCGGGGCCGAGACCGGCCGCGAGGCCCGCGAGGGTGCCGCCGGTGCCGCAGGCGACGGCGGCGACGTCCACCGCGCCGGACAGCTCGCGGCCCAGCTCCACGCACCCCTGGACGGCGAGGGCGTTGCTGCCGCCCTCGGGCACCACGTACGTCCCCGGAGGGCACCGGTCGAGCAGCCCGGCCAGCACGTCGGGGTCGTTCTTCGCCCGGTACGTGGACCGGTCCACGAACCACAGCCGCATCCCGTCGGCCGCGCACCGCGCGAGCGACGGGTTCAGCGGCCGGCCCGCCAGCTCGTCGCCCCGTACGACCCCGACCGTGTCGAAGCCGAGCAGCCGGCCGGCGGCGGCCGTCGCGCACAGGTGGTGGGAGTACGCCCCGCCGAAGGTGAGCACCGGGCGGCCGTCCGCCGCGCGCAGGTTGAGCGCCAGTTTGCGCCACTTGTTGCCCGGCAGCTCCGGGTGGATCAGGTCGTCGCGCTTGAGCAGCAGCCGCAGGCCGTGCCGGGCGAGGCGCTCGTCCTCGACCGGCTCCAGGGGGGACGGGAGCCGGGGCCGCAGGCGGGAGAGGGCGAGGTCGAACGCGTTCACCCGCTCATTGTCTACCGCAGCCGCTCGGCGATCCGCTCCCGCATCGAGGCCATCGTGAAGCCGCGCGGGTCCACCTTCCCCGGCTGCCACTCCAGGTGGCCGATCACCGAGCGCTGGTTCCAGCCGTGCACCCGGCACACCGCCGCCGCGGCCTTCTCGATCGCCTCCAGCTGGACCTTCGGCCACGGGTCCTTCCCGTCCCCGAGGTTCTCGCACTCGAAGCCGTAGAAGTGGCGGTTGCCGTCCGTCGTGGCCTCGTTGTCCGGAGGGAGGCGCCTCTCGGCGATGACCGCCCGCAGTACGTCGTCGTCGCCGGCCCCCGCGTGGTTCGCGCGGCCGTAGCCGACCAGATGGACGGTGCCGTCCTTGGCGATCACGCCGTGGCAGAGCGGGCCCGGCAGGGACGCGTGGCCGTCTCGGCAGATACGGACGGTGTTCGCGGTGCCCCTGGTCACCGTGTGATGGATCATCACGCCGTGGACGGGACCCCAGGGGCCCTTGTGGTTGCGGTTGTGCGTGCGCCAGTCGCCGACCTCGACGACCGAGAGGCCCTCGTCGCGCAGTGCGGCGAGAAACCTGCTCGCGGGCATGGGCGGGGCCATGGCCGACTCCTTCGGATGAGCGGAACGGAAGAGTGCTCGTCGTACCGGAGTACCGGAGGGGTCCCCTCCGCGCTATCCGTTCGGGCCGTGTGCGAGCCGATCCGGACACCCCGCCATGGGGCTGACGGGGCTGGGCCGTTCGTGTGGAAACCGAGTGACATGCCCAGGCGGCGGTGATCCACTCCCACTCATTTGTGTAATGGCGCCGACACGCTCCGTGCTGAAAGGCTTCCTCTCGCAGTTCAGTCATATCGAGAGGGAGTTCCATGTCCGTTGGTTCGGTTGGCGACGAGGTCCGCGCGGAACAGGCAGGGCCGCAGCAGAGCCTCGGTACCGCCGCCGCGCGGAACCTGGCGACCACGACCAAGTCGGCGCCGCAGATGCAGGAGATCACCTCGCGGTGGCTGCTGCGGATGCTGCCATGGGTTCAGGTGCAGGGCGGCACGTACCGGGTGAACCGGAGGCTCAGCTACGCCGTGGGTGACGGCCGCGTCACCTTCGTGCAGACCGGCGAGCGGGTCGCGGTCATCCCCGCGGAGCTCGGCGAACTTCCCGCCCTGCGCGGATACGACGACGAGGAGGCCCTCGCCGAGCTGGCCTCACGCTGCCGGCAGCGGGAGTACGCGGCCGGAGAGGTGATCGCCACCGCCGGCGAGCCCACCGACCGGGTCCACCTCCTGGCCCACGGAAAGGTGGAGCAGATCGGCGAGGGGCCGTACGGCGACGAGACGGTCCTCGAAGTCCTGGCCGACGGGGCGTACTTCGGCGACAGTTCGCTGACGCACGAGGACGCCACCTGGGAGTGGACCGCGCGCGCGGCCACCACCTGCACGGTCCTCGAACTCACCCGCGACGACGTGCGCAACCTCGCCGAGCGCGCGACCTCGCTCGGCGCCCACCTCGCGGGCGTCGCCGCCCTGCCCCACCAGCGCACCAACAAGTACGGCGAGGCCGCGATCGACCTCTCCGCAGGCCACGTCGGCGAGGCGCTCGTCCCGCACACGTACGTGGACTACGATGCCTCGCCCCGCGAGTACGAACTGTCCGTCGCCCAGACCGTGCTGAAGGTCCACAGCAGGGTCGCCGACCTCTACAACCAGCCGATGAACCAGACCGAGCAGCAGTTGCGGCTCACGGTCGAGGCGCTGCGCGAGCGCCAGGAGCACGAGCTGGTCAACAACAGGGAGTTCGGCCTCCTCTCCAACTGCGACTACGGACAGCGGCTCCAGCCGCACGACGGCGTGCCCAGCCCCGACGACATGGACGAGCTCCTCTCCCGTCGCCGTGGCTCCAAGATGTTCCTCGCCCACCCGCGGGCCATCGCCGCCTTCGGACGCGAGTGCAACCGGCGCGGTCTGGTCCCCGAGTCCATCGAGATCAACGGCAACCGGATCCCCACCTGGCGCGGGGTGCCGATCTACCCGTGCAACAAGATCCCGATCTCGGACGCCCGCACGACCTCCATCATCTGTATGCGTACGGGCGAGTCCGACCAGGGCGTGATCGGCCTGCACCAGACCGGGATCCCGGACGAGATCGAACCGAGCCTGTCCGTCCGCTTCATGGGCATCGATGAGCAGGCGATCATCTCCTACCTGGTCACGGCCTACTACTCGGCCGCGGTGCTCGTCCCGGACGCGCTCGGCGTCCTGGAGAACGTGGAGGTCAGCCGCTGGCGCTGACCCGGTGAGCGGGGGCGGGGGCCCCGAACCGGCCCCCGCCACGACCGCCCCACGCCGAGCCCGGAGAGGAAGAGGGAAGACCGTGACCATGACCCGTGCGGATGCCGCCGTCGACAGCCAGGGCGCCGTGGCCCTCCTCGATCAGACGCGTAGCGTCGTCCACCCCCAACTGCGCGCGACGGTGGAGTCGTTGCCGGGCTCCATACGGAGAGTGGCGATGTACCACTTCGGCTGGGAGCACGCCGACGGCTCCCCGGCCGCCGGGCAGACGGGGAAGGCGATCCGGCCCGCGCTGGTGCTCGCCGCAGCCCGGGCGCTCGGCGGTGATCCGGCCCCGGCGGTGCGGGCGGCCGCCGCGGTGGAGCTGGCGCACAACTTCACCCTGCTCCACGACGACATCGTGGACGAGGACCCGACCCGCCGTCACCGGCCGACGGCATGGACCGTGTTCGGCACCCCGGACGCGCTGGTCGCGGGGGACGCGATGCTCGCGCTCGCCCTGCGGCTGCTCGCCGAGGACGGCCACCCGGCTTCGGCCGCCGCCTCGGCCCGGCTCGCCGCGTGTGTCATCGAGCTGTGCGCCGGTCAGCAGGCGGACTGCGCGTTCGAGCGGCGCGGACCGCACGAGGTCTCGCTGGACGAATGCCTCGCGATGGCCACCGCCAAGACGGGCGCGCTGCTGGGGTGCGCCTGCGCCGTGGGCGCGCTGTACGCGGGCGCGGGGGAGGAGGAGGTCGCGGCGTTGGACGCGTTCGGCCGGGAGGCCGGGCTCGCGTTCCAGCTCATCGACGACCTGATCGGGATCTGGGGCGATCCGGAGCGCACGGGCAAGCCGTCCGGTGCCGATCTCGTCGCCCGCAAGAAGTCGCTGCCGGTGGTGGCGGCGCTCGCCTCGGGGACCGAGGCGGGGGAGGAGCTGGCCGCGCTGTACGCCCGTACGACGCTCGACGCCCGGGCGGTACGGGCGGCGGCGGACGCGGTCGAGCGGGCGGGGGGCCGGGACTGGGCGCAGACCCAGGCGGCCGACCGGATGGGCCGGGCCGTGCAGCAGCTCTCCCGTGCGGTCCCGGATCTGGCGGCCGCGGGGGATCTGCTGGCCCTCGCGGAGTTCGTCACCCGGCGCACCCGCTGAGGCTCGGTCAGGACCGGGGCACGATCCGGGTCACGACGGTTTCGATCAGGTCGTCCAGGTCCCCGTCGGAGAGAAGGCCGGGGACCGTGAGGTGGTCCAGGAGCAGTCCGGTGAGGGCGAAGTAGAGAAGCCGGACCGTGTCGCCGTCGCCCGGCAGGCCGGAGTCGAGATGGAAGCGGACGTTCTGGTCGAGGTCGGCGCGGAGCACCGAGGTGAGCTGGCTGCGCAGTTCGGGGCGGCGGGTGGCCTCCAGGCGGAGCTCGAAGAGCCCCAGATAGCAGGTGCGCTCGGCCGCCATCCGGCGCGCGAGCCACCGCATCAGCTCCACGACCAGCTCCCGGCTGGGCTCGGGCCGCATCGCGGTGTCCATGGAGTCGGGGTCAGGGGTCAGCCGTACGAAGATGCGGTCCGCGACCTGGGAGAGCAGGTGGTCCCGGTCGGTGAAGTAGTTGGACGAGGTGCCTGTGGGGACACCCGCCCGGGAGTCGACCGCGCGAAAGGTCAGACCGCGGGCCCCCTCGTCCGCGAGCACCTCGATCGCGGCGTCGAGCAGGGCCGCTCGGCGCTCGGGGTTCCGTGCCATCCCAGGCTCCTTCCATCCCCTTCGGGATCTCTTCGAAAATAGGTCTTGCGCAACCACTACAGCTGAAGCACTATAACTGTCGTGGTTGCGCTCGCAGCCCACTTTCCCTGACGAAGAGGACCGGTTTGCGCAAGCTCACCTATTTCATCGCCTGCACCATCGACGGCTTCATCGGTGACCCGAAGGGCGATGCCACGTCCACGTACGGTTACGTGGCCGGCGAGTACCTGGACTTCCTGAAGACCGAGTACCCGGAGACCATCGCCGCCCCCGGGTGGCCCGTGGTCGGTCTCGATCCCGACTCCGAGAACCAGCACTTCGACACCGTGATCCAGGGCCTGAACTCGTACCGGATCGGCCTGGACGTCGGTGTCACCAGCCCCTACCGCCATCTGCGGGAGCTGGTCGCGACCCGCTCACTGACCGAGTCGCCGGACCCGAACGTCGAGCTGATCGCCGACGACCTGGTCGGCCGGGTCCGCGAGCTCAAGGCCGAGGACGGCGCGCTCGACATCTGGCTCTGCGGCGGCTCCACGATCGCCGGCGAACTCATCGACGAGATCGACGAGCTGATCATCAAGACGTATCCGCAGGTGTACGGCTCCGGCATGCCGATGTTCGGCACCGACTTCGCGGTCCGTGACTTCGAGCTCGGGGCGGTTCGCACCTTCGACAACGGCGTGCTCGTCCGTACGTACACCAGGAAGCGGTGACAATGGGGCCGCTCTACCCTTGAGGGTATGGGCAGCCAAGGACTTCACACGGGCCACGATCCCCAGGCCGAGCCGGTCTGCCCGGCCTGTGGTCGGCCCGTGGGCACGGTCATCAAGCGGCACAAGGTCCTCGGGGCCTGGGTGCCGTTCTGGGAGGCGCGACCCTGCGCCAACCCGGCATGCGAACTCTTCGGCAGGAAAGCCGACGGCTCGGTCCCCGAGAGGGCGGGGGAGCAGGAGAGTCCGCCGGCCGCGGAGCCTTCGGAGGGCCACGCGCCGGAGGGTGCGGAAGCCACTAGCACGCACGTGACCGGCAAGAACGGCGAGACCGGGAGAAGTCCGGCCTCTGGGTGACCGGCCGCGCGCAGGAGTCGGTCAGGCCGCTACAGTCCGCGCATGTCATCGGAGTCGACGGAAGTCTGGACCGGCTGGTACCGGGATCGCAGCGGCGCGGAAGCGATCGTGATCACGGCGGGCGGGGGCCGGGTGTCCACCCGCATCAGGGGAATCGAGTACACGGGCGCGAGCTTCGCCACCCTGTGCACGGCGCGAGAGGGGGGCGAGGCCCTCACCGGCTGCGTACTGGAGTGGGATCTGCCGCTTCCCGTCGTCCTGGACGGCGCGGCCGAGCAGGCCACTCTCAGCTGTCTGCTGACGCTCGGTGAGCGCGTGGATCTGAGCCTCACGCTGCACTACGCCGGCGCGGCCTTCGCGTCGGGCATCGCCGGGGGCGACTTCGACGAGGCCCTGGAACGGGTCAAGCGTCAGCTGCCGGCCGGGGCCGAGTTCGGCCGCCGGCTGCCCCAGGCGGCCTGACGTCCCGGGCGGCGCGCCCCGCGACAGTACGGACCCCCTTCCGGCCCGAACCCCGGACCCCCTCCGGGCCCCGGTTTCCGGACCCGGAGGGGGCGATTCTCCGCGCCGTCCGGAGGGCGGGCGCCCCCCGGTCGTCGCGTCAGGAGGTCTTGAAGGCCGAGGCCAGGCCGTAGCGCCACAGCTGGTCGACGCGGGCGCGCTCCCGGGAGTCCGGCTGGGCGTTCTGGCAGGAGGTGCCCGGGCCGCCACCGGACATCAGCTCGCTGCACGGGCCCGAGTAGTGGTCCGGGAGGCCGAGGACGTGCCCGGTCTCGTGGGCGGTGACGCGGGTCGAGTTGTACTGCTGGTTCTGGCGGTAGTCGAGGAAGATGTAGCCGCTGCCGTGGCCGTCGGTGCTGGCGTACGAGCCGCGGGAGTCGTTGCCCTCGTAGTAACGGAAGTCCGGGTTGCTGCCCTCCACCAGACGTACGTTGACCACCGAGCTGTTCCATATCTGGGTGCTACGGGCGATCTGGGTGCGGAACGTGGGGGCGTTGGCCGCGCTGTAGACGACGGTGACGGCGGCCGCACCCGGGTTGGCGGCCCGCTTCTCGGCCACGGACTTCATGACGGCCTCGAAGAACGCCTTGTTGGCCTTGGCCTCTTCGGCGGATCCGGCGTAGGCCGCATAGCCGGAAGGCGCCGTGGCCGAGGTGGCCGAGGCGGCAGGGGCGGCCGAGGCGGTGGGGGCGGCGACGCCGAGCGCGGCGGCGAGGCCGAGTCCGACGGTCGCGGCGAGCGAGGCGGTGAGGACCTTGGGGTGTCTCATGGGGGGGCTCCTCCTGATCGGTTGGAGAGAGTGTCGGGGGAGCCGGGCCCGCCGCGGATGATGGCAGCAGGCGATAGCGTGAGCACATCAGCACCGCGCGGACGCCAGCCCCGTCCTCCGTCAACACCCCATGGAACTAAGGAGATTGGCGAGGCTCGGGTGTCTGGTGCGACCCAGGGTGCCGTCCTACCCTCGGGGCATGGAGCTGGAGGTGAGGCATCTGCGCGCGCTCTGCGCCATCGCGGACACGGGCAGTCTGCACAAGGCGGCGCGCCAACTGGGCGTGAGCCAACCCTCGTTGACGACCCAGCTGCGCCGGATCGAGAACGCGCTGGGCGCCGAGCTCTTCGCGCGCGGCCGCACCGGCTGCCGGCCCACGCCCCTGGGCCGATCGGTCCTCAGCAGGGCGCGGCCGCTCGTCGACCAGATGGCCACGCTGATCACCGAGACCCGGGCCGCGGCCGCCCGCGCCGACGGACCGCTGCTCCGCGTCGGATCGACCGCAAGCCGTGCCCTGCCGGGGTGGCTGCGCCGACTGCGCCAGGGGCGCCCCGGCACGGACATCGCGCTCCACATGGACGTCTCCGCCAACGCGCTGTTGCGGTCGGTCGCGGCCGGCCAGCTGGACGTGGCCTTCGTCCATGAGGTGGAGGGGTGCCCGTTGCGGGTGCCCGAGGGACTTCAGGAGCGGGTCCTGGTGGAACGGGAGCCCCAGTTCATCTCGATGGCCCGGGACCATCCGGCCGCCGGCCGGCCCGTGGTGGAGCTGACCGACCTCGCCGAGGACCGCTGGATGGTGGACCCCACGGTGGACGGCGAGTGGGACGGGCTCCGGCGCGTCCTGGCAGCGGCGGGCATCGACCCTCCGCTCCTGCACGGCGACTACCACACGGCGGCAGCCCTGATCGTCCTCGGTGAGGCCGTGGCACCCTGTCAGCCGACGTCCGGCCCCCGCGAGGACATGGCGATCCGCCCGCTGCGGGACGATCCGCTCGCGGTACGCCTGCTGCTGTACGCCCGCCGCGGGGCGCCGCTGGACCCGCTGTACGCCGATCTCGCGGCGGCGTACCGGGAGGCGGCCCTGCGGGCGGCACCGTACCGGCAGTGGCTCCGGCTGCACGGGATGTCGGTGGGGCCGGGCATGATGACGGTATGACGGATCTTGTGGACGCGGCGGCGCTCATGACGCTGGCGGAGGGGCACCACGCCCGCACCGCCCGGGCCTTCGGGACGCGGGAGGCAGGTGGCCACCTCGTGAAGGTGTACGCCATCGAAGCGCCCGGCCGCGCGGTGGGCGAGGCAGAGCTCGCGCCCGCGCTGGGGATCGCGGCGGACCAACTGGCGCTCGGCCGGCGCCGCGGGTCGCTGGGGCTCGGCGTGGTGATCCTGCACGCGGGCGGCGACGGCGACTACGTCCTCGTCCACAGCTGGATCGAGGGCCACATGTCCCAGCTGGCCATCTGGACCGGCCCGGCGGGGCGCACCGAGGAGCTGCGCCCGGGGCGGCAGGGTCTCGCGCCCTGCGTCTGGGAGGCGGCCGTACTGGCGCACGAGCGGGAGGCGTTCGTACGGCAGGTCCTGGACGGCACGGGCGGGGCGCAGGAGCGCGTCCGGGCGTGGGCGTCGGACGTCGTCGAGGGGGAGCTGCGGTGAGCGCCGCACGCGTGCGTCACGCGCTGCCCGGCGACATGGAGCGGGTGGCCGAACTGGCCGCCGAACACGCCGCCTACGAGAAGGCCGCGCCGCCGGCCCCGGGCCTCGCGGACCGTCTGGCCCGCCTGCTGTTCGGCCCCGCCCCGTCCCGTCTGCGCTGCCTGGTCGCCGAACTCCCCGACGGCAGCATCGTCGGCTATGCCACCTGCGCCCCCGAACTCTCCACCTGGGACGGCGCCGAGTACCTCCACATGGACTGCCTCTACCTCTCCGAGACCCAACGGGGCCTGGGCCTGGGCCCCCTCTTCATGACGGCCCTGCGCGCCGAGGCCCGCGCCCTGGGCCTGACCGAGATCCAGTGGCAGACCCCCACCTGGAACGAGGGGGCGATCCGCTTCTACGACCGTCTCGGCGCCACGTCGAAGCAGAAGCTCCGCTACTCCCTGCCGGTGGGCGACGACCGATGACCGCTCGGGTCCGGCGGGTCCGCGCCGGGTGTGTCCGGTCCGCCCCCGACTCCACCCGAAGCGGCGCCGGTTGCATGTGATCGGATGGACGCATGGACTCACGGACCCTGTACCTGTTCAGCAGCGCAGCCCCGCCGGTCTTCGACATAGCCCGCGTCATCGAGGAGGCCCAGGCGGACGGCTGGGACGTCTGCCTCGGCCTCACCCCGACCGCCGCCCGCTGGCTGGCCGACTCCCTCGACGGACTCGCGGTCCTCACCGGGCACCCGGTGCGCTGGGACTACAAGCTGCCCGGGGAGCCCGACGTCTGGCCGGAGGCGGACGCGATCCTCGTCGCGCCGGCCACGTTCACGACGGTCAACGCGTGGGCGCTCGGGATCACGGACAAATACATCGTCGGCGTCGCAGCGGAAGGCATCGGGAAGCGGATCCCCATGGTGACGATGCCGTGCCTGAACGACGCCCAGGCCGTCCACCCGCAGTTCGAGCGGTCGGTGGAGACCCTGCGCGGCACCGGAGTGAGCGTGCTCCACGGCGAAGGCGGTTTCGTGCCGAACCACCCCGGCCAGGGCGATCCGGCGGCGTACCCGTGGCGGCTGGCCCTGGACGCGGTGCTGCGCCCCCACACCGACTGACCCGAGCCACGTGGAGCATGCGAAAGGCGAACGGCCCCACCATCAGGGATGGTCGGGCCGTTCGTTCTCACCGTCCGAGCTGCGTTGCAGCGTCGGGAGGGAAGGCAGCCTGAGTCAGGCCTTCTTCGTCTCCTAGTAATGGGCCGGTTGGGTGACCGGCGGCTATGGTGGCCGCAGGTCGTTGACCGGGCCTTTTGCTGATGACTGGCGATGGGGTGCGACGGTCTCAATCGGGTGTCCTGCGGACTCTGTGCGGACTGCTGCGGCGCTCTGCCGCCGGAGTAGCTTGGGCTACCCCTGGAGCGGGGAGCTGGCCCAGAAGGTGTGGGCCTTTCTCAGAAGCTCCTCGGCGGCCTCACCGTACGATGCCGCACTGCTCAGTGCGGTGAAGGCTTTGCTGTAGAGGTCGAGCTCGCTCTGTTCCGTGATGTCCACGGAGGAGGAGACGAGTTCGACGTGGGCCCGGTCGCCATTGCCGTAGATGTTGAACCCGTGGACGGGGAACAGGTCCACCCGCGCGGTGGAGGGAAGGATTCCGAGTGTGAGAGAGGCCAGGCCGAGTTCTCGCCGGAGGCGCTCGATCTGTTGTCGCATGACCTCGGGTCCGCCGATGTTCGTGTAGAGGGCCTGCTCTCCGAGGACGACGTCGTAATGGTGGTCGCCGTCGTACAGCACCTGCTGTCGCTGCATGCGCTTGGCGACGCCCGCCGGCACGTCGTTCGGGATGCCGAGGAAGTCGACGACCTGGCCGAGGATCATGGTGGCGTATGCCTCGGTCTGGAGCGTGCCCCAGATCATCGTGGGTACGTATGCCTTGCCCTCGCGCGTGTTCTGGTACCAGCGCACCACGTCGTCCTGAGTGGCTTCCGTACCGGTGGACAGACGATCCGTCCAGGGAACTGAACTGGTCACCGCATCCCCTCCTGATTGGTGCCGCCGGGGCGGCTTCGATGGGCGTAGCCGTTCCGGTCGAGCATGGCGTCGAGCTTCCGATCTTGTAAGAGGGGGAATCGGTCAGGCCACGGGCTCCAGCTCGTCGCCGCGGGCACCTCCCCTTGGCAGTCAGCTCGGGGCAGCCGGGAACAGAGCAAGGGAGGTGGGGTCGTCTGGGCGTGGGTGCCTCCGTCTCGGGGGCCAGTTCGGGCATGAGGTGTATTCTGCTGAATTCACTGAGGACCACTGGGCCGATTCATCGAGGTGGTGGCGGGCACTGAGACGTTGGTCCATCGACTAGCCTCAACCCCACCGGGTTGAGGCACACCACACCCCCCTTGCGCCCGTATGACTATTTGCCGGGCTTCGCTAGGGTCTGTGACCTGGCATTTGGTCCTTCCACTCACGTCAAACGCCAAGGATCCGCGGCTTGCTTGGCAGTAGCCCGGCGTCATTGGCGCGTCAAGTATTCGCGAGACTTCGCCAGGGTCCGCCGACCTGACGTCAGGTGGTCACGGCTGTCAGAGTCCGTTCGTGAGGACGTGAGATGGAACGGCACCCGCCCCGTCTCACTCACAGCCCACGCACCAGACGGGAGTCCGTCATGCCTTACACCACACCGCCAAGGCCCTTCGTCGAGATCCGCATTGGCGGGTTCCACCTCGTGGTTCAGAGAGCGCCCGTGCGCCTCTTCGCCGCCGTGTCGGCCCTGGTCTGCTCGGGTTTCACCGCATGGTGGACAGCGCGCTGACAGGGGCGGAACGCCTCGCAATCGGATGTCCCGAACTTGGTACCTGTCTTGAGCCGGTGGCACTCGCCGCACAGCACGTGCACGTTCCCGTCTGTGTCCGTCCCGCCGAGAGCGACGGGCCGAATGGTCCACCGGCCCAGGTCGGCTCAGGGCAGCCGGGGACAGAGCAACGGGGGCGGGGCTTTCGAGGCATGGGGTCACATGAAAACGGGGTCTGGCGTGACAAGCCCCTGCGGACAACCGGAGCGTATGGGCGTATGGGCTAGCGATCCTTACCAAAGATCACGTAGAGAACGACCAAAGTACGCTCTCTAATACACGGATCAGGGTGTGAGACTGCCACCACGATGACGGCAGTCAAGGCAGAAAAGAGGAGTGTAATCGCGGAGTCGAAAAGGCCGTTCATGGCATCGACGTTAACAGCCTCCAGTGGCAACTCCAATAGGAAGCAAGAGTCAATTTCGCTGAAACCATCGACACTTGCGCAATTTTCCGCTTACCTTGCGTGCCGCGCAATATTGAGTCCCGCGCAATTCTTCGACTTATTTGCGTTCCGGTCAATTCTTCGACCGACTTGCGTCGAAAACGTCAGCCGTAATAACGGGGGAGTGATCACCCAAAATCGTCACGGGCCTTGAGCTTGTGGCAGCGTCGGCAGCGGTTGAACGTTGCCGTCTGCGCAGTGGACACCGTTGGCAGTCAGCTCAGAGCACCTGGGTACCAAGCAAGGGGGCGGGGCCGCGTTGTACGGCTGGCCGTCGGCCCGCTCCCGCTGTGGGCAGTGGATATCTCTACCGCCAGCCGTCGAGGGAGACCTCGGGACCTCCCGCGAGATACCGGCGGAGTGCGCTTGAGGTGGTGTCCACGAAGTCCCCGGGGATGGCGTCGGCATCAACCCAGCAAACTTGGGAGTGTTTGCGCGGCTCGCGGTTTTCGGGTTCGCCGGTCCATTCGTGTGCGGCGAAGACAACGGTGAGGAAGCCATTGGGGGCCTCGACGCCCCAGGCGCCGTGGATGATGTGGGCGACCCTGAGGGACTCGGGCTTCACCATAAGGCCGGTCTCTTCGTAGAGTTCGCGGACGGCGGTTTCGGTGATGGGTTCGCCCGGCTCGCTCTTGCCGACGGGGAGGTCCCACATGCCCTGGGCGAATTTGGCGTTCTCGCTGCGCTGGAGGAGGACCACGCGGTTGGCGGCCTTGTCGTGGACGATGACCGCGGCGACCAGCAGGGCCATGGATTCGAGCGCGGGCTTGAGGGCCTTCGGCTGATTGTCGGTCTGCTGGGCCACGGTGTTCCCTTCGTCGGGCGGGTTGTTGGGCATGTTAGGCGAGCGCCTCGCGGGCGCGGCGGGCGAGATCGGCAGCGCCGGGCACTTTGCGCCGCTGGTAGACCGCGAGGGTAGAGCGCATCGAGGTGATCGCCTTGCGGGTGCGGTCGGAGGTCATGCCTTCCATGAGCACCAGGGCCTGGGTCCAGGCGGCGACGGCTTCGTCGGCGCGGGCCTGGGCGGCGAGGCTGTCGCCGAGGTCGGCGTGGGTGAGGGCGTGGACGCGCTTGTACTTCTCCGGGTCCCAGCGGGTGAGGGCGTCTCGGTGCTGCTGCTCGGTGCCGATGTGGTCGGCGAGGTCGGTCAGGGTGCGGGCGGTGTGGCTGGCTACGGTGCCGGCGGCGGGGCCGCTGACGCGGGAGTAGCTGGGCTGGGGGCCGTCGTCTCGTAGGAGGGCGTCTTCGGCTGCGAGCAGGGCGCGCGCGGCCGACGGGTGCTCGTCGGTGGCCGCGTAGGCGCGGGCGTGGGTGATGTGGAGGAGGGCCTCGGTCTGGCCGTCGATGTGGCCGAGACCTGTGCGTAGGGCGCCTTCGACGAGGTCGACGCAGTGGTGGGGCTGCTTGAGGCTCAGGGCTTGGTGGGCGAGGGCGCGCATCATCCAGGCGGCGTGGCCGTGGGGGTCGGCTTCGCAGGCGAGCTTGTAGCCGACCTGGTAGTAGCGCTGAGCCGCGCCTTCCTGGCCGAGGTCGTGGTGCTTCCATCCTGCGAGGTAGGCGAGTTCGGCGACGGCGCCGAAGGCGGCCCGGCGTAAGGCTTCGCTGGGGAAGCGTCCGCGCAGCATGGGGGCGGCGGTGTCGGCGAGGTACGCGGTGACGGTGGTCAGGCCGTGCCCGCCGCCGAGGCGCTCGTCGGCCGCGCTGAAGGCCGCGGTGATCTGCCGTACGACGTCCACATCCTCCGTCCCGACCAGTGACGTGCCGGTGCGGGCGCGGAGCAGGCGGGCGGTGGCCTCGTGGTCGTAGCCGAGCGGCATGGCGACGCCGGCGGTGGTGAAGGCTGCGATGGCGAGGAAGCGGCGCCGTTGGACGTCGGCGCGGCCCAGGTCGGTGACCGCGAGGACGGGGTCGGATTCCGCCGGCGCATCGGTATCACCGCTGTGGAGGCCGATCTCGCTCTGGGTGATTGTCCGTCCCGCTCGGCGGGACAGCGCCTCGGCCAGGTACTGGCCAACCCGGCCCGAAGGTGTGCGGGTGCCGTTCACCCAATGCGAGATGGCCGACTTGTTGGTCTGGAGGATCTCGCCGTTCTCGGCGGCGATGCGCCGCACGTCTCTGGCGAGGGCCTCGTAGGTGCAGCCGACCGGCTCGATGACATCGCACAGACGGGAGTTGGGTTCTCTCTGCGCCGCCACGATCGCCTCCGCCCTGGAGCTGTAAACCGCGTATACCGCTTCAACTGCCTTCCACCGTACCCACTGAGCGTGACCACCGGTTCACTTATCAGCAGCCGCCCGGAACGGCGCGACCGTGGTCCAGGCTCCCCCTTGGTCCGGGCGGCACCCCGAAGTTCCGTACGCCCACACCGGGCTCGGGCATTTCTGTGCCCGAACCTGGCCGATCAGAGACGGAGACACGGTGACCACCATCGACACCGCGGCCATCACGGTCGAACTGCCCGAGGCGCTCGACCCGCGCTGGAGCCGCCTGCCCGGCATCCAGATCGACGGCCGGCGCATCACGATCGACCCGGCCGAGTACTTCTTCCGCTTCGAGTCCAACACTTGGCTCGTCGCCGACTGGGAGCTGGTCAAGGCCCAGCTCCTGAACGTGGACGAGACGACCGAGAGCGCGGTCGAGCAGCTCGCGCTCGACTTCATCAAGCAGCACGGCGAGTCCACCTCCGACGCGGCCCGCGTCCTGGCCACCGCGCACGAGGTGTACGCCTACCTCTTCCGCGACGAGCACCTAACCGGCCTCGGCCTGCCGCAGATCACCGCCGACCACCTGCGGATGCTCCGCGAGGCAGCCACGTTCATGGTGCTCAACAAGGTCGAGCTGGACGGGCACATCTCCAACGTCGGCCCGTGCTGGTTCTTCCCCGCCGTCACCTCCGTCGTCTTCGACCTGGACGACGAGACGGGCGGGATGCTCGACGAGGTCTACCACGGCGGCTGGTTCAACGAGCACCGCCGGATCGAGTCCATCAAGGCCCACGCCGCGCTCGGCAGCCGGCTCGTGCACGGCTGCCAGTCCGTGCCGGACCAGTCCGGCGGCGTGGTCGCGCCCTACGGTGCCTCGATGGCGAACTTCCGCGACGACCTCGCCGCGTTCAAGGCGGGCTGGATCGAGCAGGTCTACGCCCATCGCGTGAACCCCACCGCGTAACCCACCCGATCAGGCTCCGGGGCGGGCCGGCATCCCTCGCCCGCCCCGGACGCCACCATCCCCCGGAGCCCCACGTGACCACGAACCCCAGCGCCGAACTCCTCGACAACCTGCTCACCGTGGCTGGCCAGACCACCGCCGTACGGGAGGAGGTACGCGTGTGGTCCATGTCCGGCGTCGAGCGCGTGACCTGCACCGACGGCACCACGGCCGTCTTCAAGTACGCCAAGAAGCCCTTCGACTGCGAGGACCAGGCCCTCCGCCTGGCCCACACCCTCGGCGTACCCGTCCCTCAGGTCCACGCCTCCGCCGTCCTGGACGGCTGGCTCGGCATGCTCATGGAGGACCTCGGACCCTCCGTACGCGAGGCCGACGACCTCGACGGCGTCGCCGCGGCCGTGGTGCTGCACGGCACCCGTACGGCTCCGCCCTTGCCCGTACTCGGCCAGGAGCGGCTGCGGACGCTCCCGGCCAGAGCGCTGGAGCATCTCGAACGGCTGCGCAAGGCCGACCGGTGGCAGGACGCCGACGACGTCACGGACGCGCTCGACCGGATCGCCCGGGCCGCCGATGCCCGGTCGGCTGGAGCGACGATCGCCCCCTTCGGCTGGGTGCACTCCGAGTTCCACCCCACCAGCCTCCACATCGGGGAGCGCGGCTGGCGGCTCCTCGACTTCGCCCGCGCCTTCACCGGCCCCGGCCTGCTCGACCTCGCCAGCTGGCACGGAACCATCGAGCCCCCGCACCCCGTGCGCCTGCGCGTCTTCCTGGAGCAGTACGTCACCGCCGGCGGCACCCCCGACGCCCTCGCCCCGCGCGGTGGGCTTACGGCCGAGAACTGGGCCCTGGGCTGGCACCGCATGTGGGCCGTCGAGTGGTTCATGGAGCAGGCCGTCCGCTGGATCGACGACCCGGCCACCGACCCCGCCTACATCAAGGCCGTCCGCCGCCACCTCACCGACGTCCTCCACCTCCTGGAGATCTGACGTGCTCGCCCAGGCATCCCCCTGGCACGCCCACGCGCTCCAGCGCACCGCCGCCGGCCTCGCCGAACCCCTCTCCGTACCCGCCCGGATGGAATGGACCACGAGACCCGGCCAAGGTCCCGGTGCCGAGATCCTCGGCCCCGACCTGCGAGACAAGCAGCTCCTGGAACTCGGCTGCGGCCCCGGCCACAACGCCGCCCACCTCGCCACCCGACACGGCGCCCGCGTTACCGGCGTCGACCTGGTTGGCCTCCAGGTCCGCCGCGCCCGCTCCCACTACGGGCGGCTGAACAACCTCACCTTCGTCGCCGGCCACGCCCTCCACTACCTGCACGCCTCCGACGAGCAGTTCGACGCGATCTACTCCGTATTCGGCGCCGTCGGCCTCGTCGCCCCCGAGCTCCTGTTGCCGGCCGTGGCCCAGTGCCTCACGCCCGGCCGGGTGCTCGTCTTCTCTGTCCCTCACCCGCAGCGTGGCGGCCGAAGCCCCTCGGGCGACGACCGGCCCCGCCGCGACCACGTCACTCTTCCCGATCGAACCCGTCTACCTATCGCCCGCTGGGAGTTCTCCACGGACCGCTGGGAGAAGCACCTCAGCAGGGCGGGCTTCTGGCTCACCTCGGCACAGGAGTTCCACGACGCCCGCATGGGCCACTGGCCCACGACCCTGCTGATCCGCGCTCGCAAGCTCTGACCGCCGCCTTCTCTCCGGCCGCTGGAGGACCAATGCGCCCGCCGTACCTGCTTCTCGACGTCGACGGCGTCCTCATACCCTTCCCCGACGCGGATGGGACCACCCCAGCCACACACGCTCGCCACGACGTCGTCCCCGCCGGCCGCAGCGCCGACAACCCGGTCACGGTCTGGCTCAACCCCGACCACGGCCGCCTGCTCATGGACGTCGTCCGCACAGGCTTGGTCACCCCGGTCTGGTGCACGAGCTGGCGCCAGGACGCCACCACCCTCATCGGGCCCCTCCTGGGCCTCCCAGCCCTACCGCACGTCGACCTCCCGCGTCCCCAGATCGCCACCAGTCACCCCAACGGCTACTTGTGGAAACGCGACCACGTCGACGCCTGGCTCGGTGACGCCCCCGCCGTCTGGATCGACGACGACTTCACCAGTCTCGACCACGCCTGGGCGGTGGAGCGCACCGCCAAGGGAACACCGACCCTCCTCGTTCAGCCTGACCCACATCTCGGGCTGCAGCCCGAGCACCTGACCGAGCTCACGACATGGGTCTCGCAGTTACCCGCAGCCCGCACCGCCTGACGACTGATGCCCTCGCTGCACAAGCAGCGAGGGCATCGGGGTGCGCTGTGGTCCGTGAGCGGTGCAGAAGGTGGCTAAGCAAGGATCGCGGCCACGTCCTCGGCTGAGACGAGGGTGTCCTCCGCCACTCGTCGGGCGAGCTTCTCGACGTACGACCAAGCGCCTACCAGGGTCTGCCTAGCTCGCTGCTGCTGGTGCCCCCAGTTCCACGACTGCGGCTGCAGGCCCGGCGGTCCGTAGTCCAGTTCCCACCAGCCGAGCCCTGGAAGACCTGCGGTCTCGGCGCAGACCTCCCGAGCGAGAACCTGGTCCCCTAAACCCCCGATTTCAACTGCCCACCGGCGACCGGCGGTCATCGGCCCCGACTGTTCACACCACAGCAGCTGCGCCTGCACGCCCGCGGCCAAGGCCACCAGCGTGTCGTAGGCCGAGCCGGCGTCCAACGGCACCGCCACGTTCCGACCAGCCCACCAAGCAGCGCCACACATTCCACAGGTTGGGCCCGCAATAAGCTCCACCGGCACGGCGGGAATCCCCGCCACGCGAGCGTCGACCGCGTGCCCAGCCTCATGGAGCGCCGTACCCAGCAGCTGTCGTAGCTGTAGCCGTTGCAGACGCTCACGGCGCCACCATGTCAGCGGTCGACCCCACATAGATCTCCCGGACCCGGGCCGCTGTCTGATCCTGAACCTTCGCAAGCTGGTCAAGGCTGGCCATGAAGACCGCGTCGGTGAACTGCTCGGCCTGAAGGCGTCGGACGTCGACTGCAAGGCCGGTACCATCCGCGTCGAGCGGCAGCGGCTCCAGCGGGGAAGATCGGCCCGCCGAAGACCGCCAAGTCTCGGCGTACGGTCCCGGTCGGCGAGGTCGTCACCGACGCGCTCCTCGCGCATCTTGCCGCACGTCCGTCCAGGAGTGGCTGTTCACCATGGAGGAGGGGGAACCGCTCAACTACCGGCGGTGGAAGACCGAGTGGAACGGGGCTCGCAAGGCGCTCCAGGCGGCCGAGAACGGGGCCGCCGAGCGGGAAGGCCGGAAGGCCGTCGAGCTGCCGCACATGGTCACGCACGACCTGCGGCACTTCTACGCCTCCGCGCTCATCGCCGGTGGCGCGAGCGTCAAGCAGGTGCAGTTGGTCCTCGGGCACGCGTCCGCCGTCATCACGCTGCGGATCTACGCGCACCTGTGGCCGGGGGAAGAAGACCGCACCCGGGCCGTCATGGACGCCGTGCTCGGCGGCCTGCGGACCGGGTGCGGACAGCTAAGCGGCGCGACCCGCGAAAGTGCAGGTCAGGCCGCCTAGAGGGAGATCAGGCCTTCTTCGTCTCCCAGAAGATGCGGTCGATCTCGGCGATGAGCTCCAGCGCCTTCTCGCCCGTCTTCGGGTCCGTCGACGCCTTGGCGGCCGACAGGGCCTTCAGGGTGTCGTTGATGAGCTGGTGCAGCTCCGGGTACTTCTCGAAGTGCGGGGGCTTGAAGTAGTCGCTCCACAGCACCGAGACGTGGTGCTTGGCGAGCTCCGCGCGCTGCTCCTTGATGACCGTGGCACGCGCGCGGAAGTGCGCGTCCTCGTTGGCCTGGTACTTCTCCTGGACGGCCTTGACCGACTCGGCCTCGATCCGGGCCTGGGCCGGGTCGTAGACACCGCAGGGGAGGTCGCAGTGGGCGCTGACCTTCACCTTGGGGGCAAACAGGCGGGAGAGCATTGAGCTGTCCTTCCTCGTGATCGTCTTCTCAGGTGGGAGATTACTCCCCGAGAAGCGCGTTTTCGCGAGCGCCCCCTGGGGCTTAGGACAAAAGTCCAGGGTCACGATAGGACTCGTGTACGAGTGGACGAGCGGACCGGGAGGTGCCGGATGTCGGAATCGGGGCGGGAACCGGGGCGGGGGCCCGGGCCCCTGTTCGGGATCGCCGAGGTGACAGGGGTGTCCATGGTGCCCACGCTGCTCCACGGCGACCAGCTGCTCGTGCACTACGGCGGGCGGCTGCGCCCGGGGAGCGTGGCGGTGCTGCGTCATCCGCTGCAGCAGGACCTGCTCATCGTCAAGCGGCTGATCGAGCGACAGGCCGCCGGCTGGTGGGTGCTGGGCGACAACCCCGACACCGAGGGCGACAGCCGGGTCTTCGGCGCCGTGCCGCCGGAGCTGGTGCTCGGTCGCGTACGGGCGCGCTACCGGCCCGTGACGCCCGGCCGTCAGCGTTCGCCGGCCGTGGTGCTCGCCTGGCTGTTCTCGGCCGTCAGGCCGGTGTGGTCGTCGTCCTGGTCGGTCCGTTCCGCCTCCAGGCGCTTGCGGGCCCGGTAGGCGGCCACATTGGCGCGGGTCGCGCAGCGGTCCGAGCAGTAGCGGCGGGAGCGGTTCGTCGAGGTGTCGAGGTAGGCGTTGCGGCACGGTGCCGCCTGGCACAGGCCGAGCCGGTCGGCGCCGAACTCCGTGAGGTGGAAGGCGAGCCCCATCGCCGCGATGGCCGCGTAGCCCGCGGTCGCGTTCGAGGGGTGGTCGGCGAGGTGCATGTGCCAGCGCGGCCGCCCTTCGTCGTCCAGGTGGTCGTGCCCCGAGATCTGCGGGCTGACCGGGAACTCCAGGAGCAGCGAGTTCAGCAGGTCCACGGCCCGGGTGTGGTCGCCCTCGTCCGCGGCGGTGAAGACCGCCCGCAGCCGGGTGCGTACCGAGCGGAAGCGGGTGACGTCGGCGTCCGTCGCCCGCCGGGCCATCTGCGAGGCCGCGCCGAAGAGCTCGCGGACCACCTCGACCGAGGTCAGGGAGTCCTTGTTGCGGGCCGGCTCCTCGGTGTTGACCAGACGTACGGCGTAATCCGAGTAATAGGCCAGTTCCACTTGTAGTCCTTACTCCGGCGGTCTAGGGTCTCGGTCGGGAGGGGTAAGCGATGGTTTCCCTCCGAGGGTATTACGAGAGGGGAAGGTACGGAGATGACGGACGCGGCGACGACCGGAACCGACTGGGCGGCCTGGCAGCAGAGCTGGGACCGTCAGCAGGAGTGGTACATGCCGGACCGCGAGGAGCGGTTCCGCGTGATGCTCGACATGGTCGAGGCCATGGTGGGGCCGGAGCCCCGCGTCCTCGACCTGGCGTGCGGTACAGGGAGTATCACGGACAGGCTCCTCAAGAGGTTCCCGGGAGCGAGCAGCACCGGCGTCGACCTCGACCCCGCCCTGCTCGCCATCGCCGAGGGGTACTTCGCAGCCGACGAGCGGGTCACCTTCGTGACCGCCGACCTCAAGGACCCCGAGTGGGTCGCGAAGCTCCCGCACACCTCGTACGACGCCGTGCTCACCGCCACCGCGCTGCACTGGCTGCACACCGAGCCGCTCACCGCGCTCTACGGGCAGCTCGCCGGTCTCGTCCGCGACGGCGGCGTCTTCATGAACGCCGACCGCATGATCGACGAGACCACGCCCAGGATCAACGCCGCCGAGCGCGCTCAGCGCCACGCGCGCATGGACACGGCGAAGGCCGCCGGAGTCCTCGACTGGACCGACTGGTGGGCGGTGGCCGCCGCGGACCCCGTCCTCGCCGGACCCACCGCCCGGCGCTTCGAGATCTACGGCGAGCACGCAGACGGCGACACGCCCTCCGCCCGCCGCCACGCCGAGCTCCTGCGCGCCGCCGGCTTCGCCGAGGCCCGCCCCGTCTGGGCCTCGCCGTCCGACGCGATGGTGCTCGCGGTGAGGTAGCCCGCACGGCGAAGGGGCGGTACGGGAGTCCCGTACCGCCCCTTCGCAGAGAGTCGCCGCTTACAGCACCTTGGACAGGAACGCCTTCGTCCGGTCGTGCTGCGGGTTCGACAGGACCTCGCGCGGGTGGCCGGACTCGACCACCACGCCGCCGTCCATGAACACCAGCGAGTCGCCCACCTCGCGGGCGAAGCCCATCTCGTGCGTGACGACGACCATCGTCATGCCCGACTCCGCGAGATCGCGCATGACGTCCAGGACGTCACCCACCAGCTCCGGGTCGAGCGCCGAGGTCGGCTCGTCGAAGAGCATCAGCTTGGGCTCCATCGCCAGCGCACGGGCGATGGCGACGCGCTGCTGCTGGCCGCCGGAGAGCTGCGACGGGTAGTTCCCGGCCTTGTCGGCCAGCCCGACCCGGTCGAGCAGCCGCTCGGCGCGCTCGCGCGCCACCGCCTTCGACTCGCCCTTCACCTGGATCGGCGCCTCCATGACGTTGGCCAGGGCCGTCATGTGCGGGAACAGGTTGAAGCGCTGGAAGACCATGCCGATGTCACGGCGCTGGGCGGCGACCTCGCTGTCCTTCAGCTCGTAGAGCTTGTCGCCCTTCTGGCGGTAGCCCACCAGCTCACCGTCGACGTACAGCCGACCGGAGTTGATCTTCTCCAGGTGGTTGATGCACCGCAGGAAGGTCGACTTGCCGGAACCGGACGGGCCGATCAGGCAGAACACCTCGCCGTTGTTCACCTCGAGGTCGATGCCCTTGAGGATGTGGGCGGCCCCGTAGGACTTGTGGACGCCCTCGGCCTTCACCATGGGGGTCATACGGCACCTCCGGCCGAGCGGTCGGACGAGAAGAAGCGCAGATTGGCCTTGACCTTCTGCCACGGCGTCGCCGGCAGCGTGCGCAGCGAGCCGCGTGCGTAGTGCCGCTCCAGGTAGAACTGGCCCACGCTGAACACCGAGGTCAGGATCAGGTACCAGATCGAGGCGACGAAGAACATCTCCATCACCGCGAACGAGGTCGACGCGATGTCCTGCGAGGCGCGCAGCAGATCCGGGTACTGCACGGCCACGACCAGGGACGAGGTCTTCAGCATGTTGATGAACTCGTTGCCGGTCGGCGGGATGATCACTCGCATCGACTGCGGGAGCACCACGCGCCGCATGGTCTTCGCCTGGCTCATGCCCAGCGCGTGCGAGGCCTCCGTCTGGCCCTCGTCGACCGACTGGATACCGGCCCGGACGATCTCCGCCATGTACGCGCCCTCGTTGAGGCCGAGACCCAGCAGGGCGGCCAGGAAGGGGGTCATGACATCGGTCATCTCGTCCTTGTAGAACCCGATGTTGAAGATCGGGAAGATCAGGGCGAGGTTGAACCAGATCAGCAGCTGCACATAGACCGGCGTGCCGCGGAAGACCCAGATGTAGAGCCAGGCGACGGCGCTGGTCACCGGGTTCTTGGAGAGCCGCATGACGGCGAAGAGCACACCCAGCACGAGACCCAGCACCATCGAGACGATGCTGATGAGGATCGTGTTCCCCAGGCCGGACAGGATGGTGGAGTCGAACAGTTTCTCCGGCACCGAGGCCCAGCGCACATCGCCCTGGGAGAAGGCGTACGCGAGCAGGCCCAGGAGGCCTACGACCAGGACGCCGGCGACCCAGCGTCCGTAGTGGCGGACCGGAATGGCCTTGATGGCCTCCGGCGGGACCCCCGCCGGGGCGGGCGACGCCCCGGCGGGAACCTTGTCGAGCTTGTCAGTCACAGCGACTGCCCTTCAGTGGTGCGTAGGGGTCAGGAGCCGCCGTTGATCTTGGCCGCGGGGATCGCGCCGTCACCGGCGTTCCACTTGTCGAGGGCGGCCTTGTAGGTGCCGTCCTTGATGATCGCGTCCAGGGCATCCTTCAGCGCGTCACGCAGCTGGGTGTTCTTCTTGTCGACGGCGATGCCGAAGAGGCCCGCGTCCGTCTTGTTGGCGACGGCCTCGAAGTCGTTGCCGCCACCCGCCGTCTGGGCGATGTACGCGGCGACCGGCGAGTCGTTCAGGTCGGCGACGGCGCCGCCCGCCTTGACGCGGGTCTGGGCCTCGGCGTCGGTCGGGAAGGACTCGAAGGTGA
Organism: Streptomyces sp. ISL-36; assembly: GCF_018614205.1. Classification (GTDB taxonomy): domain Bacteria; phylum Actinomycetota; class Actinomycetes; order Streptomycetales; family Streptomycetaceae; genus Streptomyces. The sequence goes on from NZ_JAGGOS010000013.1 coordinate 110,404, forward strand.
GGGCCGGCTTGCCGTCCTTCTTGCACTTCTCCGCCTGGTCCTTGGCGGCCTGCTCGTACGTCGTACCGCGCTGCACGGCCAGCTTCTTGCCGCACAGGTCGTCGAGCGACTTGATGTTCTGCGGGTTGCCCTTCTTCACCAGGATGCCGGTGGAGGCGGTGAAGTAGTCGACGAAGTCGACACCGGTGCCGGTCTTCTTGCCCTTGTCGTCCAGACCCTCCTGGCGGGCCTTGGTGTCGGTCATCGACGACATCACGATGTCCGTGCGGCCGGTCGGGAGGGCCGTGAGCAGGGTGTCGAAGGTGCCGCTGGTGAACTCGAACTTCACACCGAGCTGCTTGGCGAGGGCTGCGGCGATGTCGGGGTCGACACCGACGATCTCGTTGCCCTTCTTGAACTCCATCGGGGCGTACGTGGCGTCCGTGCCGACCTTGATGACGCCGGCCTTCTGGATGTCGGCGGGCAGCTTGGAGAAGAGCGGCGCGCTGGAGGCGGCGCCGGTCTTCGTGCCGCCCTCGGGGGTCTTCGCGCCCTCCGTCTGGTCACCGCAGGCGGTCAGCAGCATCGAGCCGGCGACCGCGATGGCGGCGACCGCGGCAAGACGGGAGGTGCGGGTCTTGGCGGCGGTCGTACAGCGCGTGGAGCGTGCGGTCATGGTCGGGTTCCTCCGGCGTATGAGGGAGTTGCCATAGGCCGCGCACGCACCTTCGGGTGTCGCGACCTCGTGTGATTACGGCATCTTGCCATTCGGACTGCCGCAAACGGGCGGCCCAGCATGTCAAAATCGGATAACGGGTGACCCTCGAATCGCGACAGGCCCGCCCGTCAGGGCCGGACCTTCTCCTGGGATAGCTCCCCGGCACCGAAAAATCTCCCGTTGATCTCGCCATTCGGACGACACGAACGCCACGATCCGGTGTACCCGTCCGCTTGTCCGGACTTGGACGGACGTGTCTGCTCTGCGCAAGCCGACGATACGGCCGTATGAGTCGCGTCACCGCTCCGTTATGGACTCGTCTGCGGTGCCCTCCGTCCGGTAAGAAGGATCCTTACACCCCTCATCCGGGGCTCAGGGCGCGTTGTGCGGCGCGCCCGCGCGGCTGCCAGACACGGCGGCTGCGGGTTCCGCCCACCCCTCCTCAACCAGGAGTGGCCACCCTCAAGCAATGAAGAATTAAGGGGTCAACCCAATGGCAGCGGAGATCGTCAATCCTCGCAGCGTGAGCGGTACGGAAGGGGCTCAGGAGGAGCCCTTCGATCCGGCTTTCGCCCTGCACCGCGGCGGCAAGATGGCCATCTCGGCCACGGTGCCGCTCAGGGACAAGGACGACCTGTCCCTCGCGTACACACCCGGCGTCGCCAAGGTGTGCACCGCTATCGCCGAGCGGCCGGAACTGGTCAACGACTACACCTGGAAGTCTCAGGTCGTCGCCGTCGTGACCGATGGAACGGCAGTGCTCGGACTCGGCGACATCGGCCCGGAGGCGTCGCTTCCGGTCATGGAGGGGAAAGCCATCCTCTTCAAGCAGTTCGGCGGCGTGGACGCGGTGCCGATCGCGCTCGCCACCACCGACACCGACGAGATCGTGGAGACCGTCGTCCGGCTCGCTCCCTCCTTCGGTGGAGTGAACCTGGAGGACATCTCGGCGCCGCGGTGCTTCGAGATCGAGCGCAAGCTGCAGGAGCGCCTCGACATTCCCGTCTTCCATGACGACCAGCACGGCACGGCCGTCGTCACCCTCGCCGCGCTCCGCAACGCGGCGAAGCTGACCGGCCGGACCCTCGGCGACCTGCGCGGAGTCATCTCCGGTGCCGGCGCGGCCGGGGTGGCCATCGCCAAGTTCCTGCTGGAGGCGGGGCTCGGCGACGTGGCCGTCGCCGACCGCAAGGGCATCGTCAGCCTGGACCGGGAGGACCTGACTCCGGTCAAGCGCGAGCTCGCGGAGATCACCAACAAGGCGGGCCTCACCGGCTCCCTGGAGACCGCCCTGGCGGGTGCGGACGTCTTCATCGGCGTCTCCGGCGGTACGGTCCCGGAGGCGGCGGTGGCGTCGATGGCGCCGAACGCCTTCGTGTTCGCCATGGCCAACCCGAACCCCGAGGTCCACCCCGACGTCGCGCACAAGTACGCGGCCGTCGTGGCGACCGGCCGTTCGGACTACCCCAATCAGATCAACAACGTGCTCGCCTTCCCCGGCATCTTCGCGGGCGCCCTCCAGGTCCGGGCCTCCCGGATCACCGAGGGCATGAAGATCGCCGCGGCGAACGCGCTGGCGGACGTCGTCGGCGACAAGCTCGCCGCCGACTACGTGATCCCGTCCCCGTTCGACGAGCGGGTCGCCCCCGCGGTCACGGCCGCCGTGGCCGCCGCCGCCCGCGCCGAGGGCGTGGCGCGGCGCTGACGCGCCCCCGGACGCGACGTACACCGAGAAGGGGCCCCGCCGAACAGGCGGGGCCCCTTCCGCGTGTGCCCCGCGCCGCGTGCGCCGTGCCCGTGTGCGCCCGTGCCCGGGTCGCCCGGTTTCGCCGAGCGGCGACTGAGCCGAAGGGCGCCGTGGGTGTCGAAAGGGAGAACGCGCGCAGGCGGCGAGGTACGAGCTGCCGAGCACGGCCGACCGTCGGCGCACGCCGAAGGCGCCCGGAGGCGAACCGAGCCCCGGGGAGAGCGAAAAGGGGGCTGCGTCACAGCGGCGCGTGGTTCCGTCGCCGAGTCGCTGACCCTACGCTCAAGGTCATGTTCGCTGCCTACGCCGCCCGAATCGACCGCGACCAGCCGCTGAACGGCCTTGAGCTGGGCGAACGCCCCGAGCCCGAGGCGCGGCCGGGATGGACCACCGTCACCGTCAAGGCCGCCTCCCTCAACCACCACGACCTCTGGTCCCTCCGCGGGGTCGGGCTGCCCGAGGAGAAGCTGCCGATGATCCTCGGCTGCGACGCCGCCGGTATCGACGAGCACGGCAACGAGGTGGTCCTGCACTCCGTCATCGGCCAGACCGGACACGGCGTCGGCCCCGACGAGCCCCGCTCCATCCTGACCGAGCGCTACCAGGGCACCTTCGCCGAGCGGGTCACCGTCCCCTCGTGGAACGTGCTGCCCAAGCCCAAGGAGCTCTCCTTCGAGGAGGCCGCCTGCCTCCCGACCGCCTGGCTCACCGCGTACCGCATGCTCTTCACCAACGCCGGGGTGCGCCCCGGTGACTCGATCCTCGTGCAGGGCGCGGGCGGCGGTGTCGCCACCGCGGCGATCGTCCTCGGCAAGGCCGCGGGCCTGCGCGTGTACGCCACCAGCCGCGACGAGGCCAAGCGCAAGCGGGCCGTCGAGCTCGGTGCCGAGGAGGCGTACGAGCCGGGCGCACGGCTCCCGCGGCGGGTGGACGCGGTCATCGAGACCGTCGGCGCGGCCACCTGGTCGCACTCGGTCAAGTCCCTGCGGCCCGGCGGGACGCTGGTCATCTCCGGTGCTACCAGCGGTGACCGGCCCTCGCACGCCGAGCTGACCCGGATCTTCTTCCTGGAGCTGAAGGTCGTCGGCTCGACGATGGGATCGAAGGACGAGCTGGAGGACCTGCTCTCCTTCTGCGCGGCCACGGGCGTCCGGCCGGTGATCGACGACGTGCTGCCGCTGGACCGCGCCCGCGAGGGCTTCGAGAAGATGGCCTCGGGCGAGCTCTTCGGGAAGATCGTCCTGACGACATCCTGACGACCTCTTGATGGTTCGTCAGATGAGCTGATGGGATCTCCGGCACCGCGAACACACCGTCGTGCCGGAGGTTTCCTGTGTTGCGAACAACCCTCGTGTTACGAGCGACCCCTGTGTGGCGAGCGACCCTCGTGGGCCGAACCGCTCTCGTGGCGGGCGCCGTTCTCGCCGCCCTGCTCGCTCCCACGGCCGTTGCCGCCCCTGCCGACGACGGCACCGGCATCCCCGTCCTCACCGACGAGCGCGGCCGCGCCCTCACCCTGCGCGGCTGGAACGTCGAGGACAAGGCGGGCCGCGGCGACCAGGCCCTGGCCGCCGTCACCGAGCGCCACTTCCGGGACATGCGGGCCAAGGGCTTCGGCTTCGCCCGTCTGCTGGTCTTCTGGGACGATCTGGAGCCCCGGCCGGGCGAGTACAGCCACTCCTACCTGCGGAAGATCGAACGTGTCCTGGACTGGGCCGAGAAGTACGACGTCCGCGTGCTGATCGACGCCCACCAGGACGTCTTCGGGCCGGCTTTCGGGCATCGGGGCGTGCCGGAGTGGGCCACCAGGACCGACGGGCTGCCCTTCACCCCGCACCCGGACGACTGGTTCGCCGAGTACTTCGAGCCGGCCGTGCAGCGCGCCTTCACCCATCTCTACGAGGACGAGGACCTCAGGCTGGCCCAGGCCCGGATGTGGCGCGTGCTCGCCGACCGCTTCGAGGACCACCCGGCCGTCCTCGGCTACGACCTGATCAACGAGCCGATGGGCGAGCTACGGGAGGGCGAGGACCTGCCGACCGCCGCACGGCGGATCGAACGCGAGCACCTGACCCCGATGTACAACCGCCTCGCCGACGCGGTCCGTTCGGTCGACCGCGACAGCTGGGTCTTCGTCGAGCCCACGCCGATCGTCGGCGAGGGCGTGCCGACGGGACTCGGGCGGATCGACGACCCGAAGGTCGTCTACGCCCCGCACTTCTACAACACCGCCATGGAGGCGGGTGCCGACTACGACCCGACGGCCGGCTGGATCGAGACCTACGAGCAGGCCGTGACCCGGTACCCGAAGGAGTACAAGGTCCCTGTGGTCGTGGGGGAGTGGGGTCCGCTCAACAACGCGCTGCCCCATATGAACCGCTTCTACCGGGACGCGATGGCCTCGCTGGGCCGCTACGGCTCCGGCTGGGCCGGCTATGTGTGGTGCTACGGCGGCGGGTACTGCGCGGTGGACGGCTCCGGGGAGTTCCGTACGAACAAGGAGCTGACGGCGCAGCCGTACGCGGAGGCGGTCGCGGGCACTGTCCGCTCCTCGTCGTACGACCCCGGGGCGGGCGTCTACCGGCTGGTGTACGACTCCGGGCGGCGGGGCTCCCGGGTGACGGAGCTGTCCCTGCCGCCGGGGCCGTGGACGATCGCGGCCGGGGGCGAGGCGGTGGTGCTCCGCAGGGAGGCCGGCCGGGCCTGGCTCCTGGCCGCTCCGGGCGCCCGGGTGACCGTCACCGTCACCCGGGGCTGACGCCGGGTCCGTCCCTCCGCCCAGGCCTATCCCTTGCTCCGCGGGTGGAGCAGGGCGGTGATCCGGTCCGCGGCCGTCGCCAGATGACCGCGTGCCTCCGCCAGCTGGTCCGCGCTCACCCCGTGGTCGCGGGCCGCGTCGCGGATGTCGTCGCGGAAACGGTCCAGGAGCCGGTCCAGATCGCGGGCCGGGTCACCGGTGGTCTCGGCGTCCTTCGCCCACTCCGACGCTGCCTGCTCGGCAGTCTCCGGCTGCTGGGCCGCCTTGGGGTGCGTCGTGCCGGTGACCAGACCGCCCAGCTGGGCCGTGATGTCCGAGATGCCCTCCCAGACCCCGGACGGCCAGTCGCCGCGTGCGAAGCGGTCCTGGACCTGTTCCTGGACCTGCTGGGCGATCCGCTGGAACTCCTTGGCCTGGTGGCGCGCGGACTGGGCCTCCGCGCGGGCCTGCCGGGTCTGCTCCCGCCACTCCTGCTTGGCCCGGCGCAACTCCTCCTTGGCGTCGGCGAAGGAGGAGCTGCGGCGGGTCTCGCTCGCCGCGGTCCGCATCTCGCTGCGCAGCTTGCCCGCCGCCCCGCGCACGTCGTCACGGATCTCCGCGGCCAGCTCCGAGACCGACTCGCGGATCTCCTGCTCCAGATCGGCCAGTTCGCCCCCGCGTCCCGCCAGCTCGGCACGGCCCGCGTCGGTGATCGAGTACACCTTGCGGCCGCCCTCGGTGGCGTGCGTGACCAGGCCCTCGGCCTCCAGCTTGGCCAGCCGGGGGTAGACCGTGCCCGCCGAGGGTGCGTAGAGCCCCTGGAAGCGCTCCTCCAGGAGCCGGATCACCTCGTAGCCGTGGCGGGGGGCCTCGTCGAGGAGCTTGAGCAGATAGAGGCGCAGTCGGCCGTGGGCGAAGACGGGCGGCATGTCAGAGCACCTTTCCGGGAGCGGAGGAAGCGGAGGGGGAGCCGTCGGCGGCATCGGCGTACTCGTCGACCGGGTCCGGGCGGCGCAGCAGCGCGATCGAGCCGGAGACGGTCGTCGCCTTGAGGGTGCCCCGGCCGGCACCGAGGGTGCCGGTGATGCTCTTGGCGCCCCACTGCCCTGCGACTCGCAGGTCGTCGAAGGCGTTGGAGACGGATCCGCTCGTCGTGGTCGCCTCCACCCGGGCGTCCGCCGGGTGCGGGAGCCGAATGGCGACCTCTCCGGAGACGCTGGTCAGCCGGATGTCGGCGGGCGGCCCCGCCAGGTCGCCGAGGTCGAGATCGACCACCATGTCTCCGCTGACGGTGTCGGCCTTCACCGAGGCGCCCGCGCCCTCGATCACCGTCAGGTCGCCGGTCACGGAGTTGACCCGCAGCGCGCCGGTGACCGACTGGGCCTCCAGGCTGCCGGAGACGCTCTCGGCGCGGACCGGACCGGAGAGGCCGACGAGGGTGGTGTCACCCGTGACCCCCCGGACGTCCGTACGCCCCTTGATTCCCGAGATCACCGCACCGGCGCCCACCACCCCCACCTCGACGTCCGTGCCGGCCGGCACGGCCACGGAGACGACTGCCGTGCGGCGGTGGCCCTTGCGGTCGAACCACTTGAGGAAGCCCTTCCAGTGCAGATCCTCGTAGCTGACGGACAGGGTCGACCCCTCGTGCGTCACGATCAGCGGCGGGCCCTCTATCGCGGAGATCTCCAGCCGGGCGGAACTCTCGTCGGTGCCCACGACGTTCACGGTGCCGTTGACGATACGGACCTGGAGCCGCTTCACAGGGTCGGTCAGCGAGAGTTTCCTCGGCTCGGCCACGGACCACTCTGTCATCGTGCTGACCTCCCGTATCGGCGACGCAACATATCGCGTCTCTCCATAGACACGATATATCGCGGTGGAGGGAAGTCAACCCCGTCCGCCGCCATCACGGGCGGGCGTTTCATGAGAAAACGACAGGTATATGGACAAATTGGCCTAGCGTATGAGCCATGAACGCGACATCCGGATCACGCCCCGTCGGGGCGCTGCTGCTCTGCCGCGCCGAGCCCGCGGCGGTCCGCCCGCCGGCCCAGCTGCTGCGGGAACAGCTGCTTCTCGCCCCGGCCGGCGCCGACTGGAGCGTCCTCGTCCCGGAGGGGAAGCCCTGGCTCCACGGCGGCGAACCCGTCGAACGGGTCGTCACCGGCTGGGCCACCGCCCTGGCGGTCTCCGCCGCCAGCTGGCCCGTCCTCGCCCTGTGGTGGGACGCCGACCGGGCCGGATTCATCCTCGCCGCCGGCTTCCGCCGTACAGTCGGCTACACCTGGCTGGCGGACGGCACCCCCGTCGGCGAGGACGAGGCCATGCGCACCTTCGCGGCCCGGCTCGCCCTCGACCCCGTCCTGGACGTCCAGGCCCTTGAGCCGCTCACGGAACCGGACAGGGACGCCGACGCCCGCACCCGCCTCGTCGGTCTCACCGCCGTCCTCGCCCGCGTCGGACTGGAGCTGCCGACCGGACTCACCCCCGGCGACAGCGCCGACCGGCTCCGCTCCGTCGCACTGGCCCAAGGGGCCGAGGAACTGGAGTGGTCCGGCTGGCGCGACGCCGTACGGGCCGAGCTCGACGCGGTGGAGGGCGGCCGCCTCGGCCCGTACCTGCGGGGACCCAGGGCCCGCCTGCTCTGCGCGGTCCAGCTCGGGGCGGGGCTGCCGCTGTTCGCCTGGGGCCTCGCCCGCCGCAGCGGCGGCTGGACGACGGCCGGGGCGCTGCTCGTCGGGCACGGGGCGCTGGGCCTGGTCTACGACCGGCTGCGGGGCGGCTCGCACGAGTGGGCCGGCGGCGGCAGCGGCCCGTAGCGGCCGCTCGTCCTGGTCCTGCCTGTCCTACTCGTCCTCGTCCTCGTCGTCCAGACGGGCCAGCCACGTCGCGAGGCGCTCGACCGGCACCTCGAAGTCGGGGTTGAGATCGACGAACGTCCGCAACTGCTCGGCAAGCCACTCGAAGGAGACCTCCTCCTCGCCGCGCCGCTTCTCCAGTTCCTCGATGCCACGGTCAGTGAAGTACATGCGATCAGGATAGGCCGTGGGCTCCACGGCCCCTCGTGCTCGTCGGCGGCAGGGATTAGCCTGCTTCATCATCGTTTCGGGGAGCGGGGGGGCCGCTGTGACGCACGGGATCGCTCGGATACGGCTGGACGACGGGACACCGGTCTGGGCCCGGATCAGCGAGCCGGAGGAACTCGACGAGGGCGGCGGCTTCCAGGACACCGGGATCGGCGACCGGGTGATCTCCATGGCCGGGGGACTCACCGACGTCGTGCGCGGCGTCGTCGGGTCGCTGCGGGCCGGGCTCGACCCGCAGGCGCCGGTGGAGGTCGCCGTCAGTTTCGGTATCGAGCTGTCGGCACAGGCCGGCAAGGTGATCGGCGTCCTCGCGGACGGCGGCGGCACGGCATCGGTCTCGGTCTCCCTGACCTGGACCGAACCGGGACCGGTACCGGCCCCGGCTCCCGGACCGGCAGCGACGTCGACCCAGGCCCCGCCCCCGGCTCCCGGACCGGCAGCGACGTCGACCCAGGCACCGGCCCCGGCTCCCGCACCGGTACCGGGACTCGGATCCGAACCCGGAACGGCGGGCGTGCCCGCACCCGGGCCGATCCCCGCCCAGGCCGGGCCCGGAGCCGCGCCCGATACCGCTCCGCCCCACCCGCCGGCGGCCGACGGCGCCGTATGAGCGCCCTCGACGCCCTCGTGCGCCCCGCCCTGGTACGCATCTCCGATCCCGCCGATGGGTATGACGGGCGCAGCGACCGGTACTGGGGCACGGGCTTCTTCATCGCCCCCGGCTGGTTGCTGACGTGCGCCCATGTCGTGGCCAAGGGGGGAAGCGCGGTGTGGAGAGGCGAGCGGGCCGTCGGCGTGACCTGGCAGGGCGCGACGGCCACCGGCGAGGTGGTCCTGGCCAAGCCGCGCCCCGACCTGCCCGAACGGGAGCTCGCGCGCTGGGACTTCCCCGACCTCGCGCTCGTCCGGGTCCCCGACGCCCGGGACGTCTCGTGCGTACGGCTCAGCGAGCGCCCGCCCGTCATCACCCGGCCGATCCCGGTCAGCCTGCACGGCTGGTCCCGGCAGACCGGCACCGTCGGGATCCGCCAGGCCGTCGGCGAGGCGCACGCCGTCGACGGCGGAGCGCTCCTGATGCGCTGGACGCTGCCCGTCGAAGGGCTCTCCGGCGGGCCCGTCGTCGACCTCGGCAGAGGCGCCGTCATCGGCCTCAACAAGGGGCGCGGCAAGGACGAGGGCGCCGCCGTCCCCATCACGGCCCTGCGCGAGCTGTACGACGTGCCGGGCGGCGAGATCCTCCACGAGGTCATGCGGGACCACGACCGCCACCACCTCGCCCGGTACCGCTCGCTCTCCGGCGACTCCGACTGGACCAGGGAGCAGATCCGGCTCCGGCCGCCCACCACCCAGGGCGTCGGCCCCGGACGCCGCATCCACCTGTACGGACGCCTCGCCGAACTGCCCCCGCCCGCAGGGCCCGGCGAGGTCATGCACCTCGTCGACGAGGTCAAACGCCGGGTCCTGCACGAGGACTTCCACTCCGTGCTCGAAGCCGACCCGCGCACCTGGCGCGAGGGGGTCGGACTGCTCCACGAACTGCGCGACCCGGTGCGGGAGGCGAGGCAGGACCTCGGCCTCAACGCCGTGTTCCTCTACGCGGCGATGGTCGTCCGCCATGTCACCGCCCTGCACGGCGAGAGCCCCGCCGTCACCAGCCTGGCCGACTGGATCACCGACGAGGCCATGGACGCCCATCGCGCGATCAGGCAGGAGATCGCCCAACTCCTCACCCCGGAGCGCCCCGGCGCCGCCGTCACCGTGAGAGAACCCCGCGCGCGTGCCGACGTCCTGCTGGAGATCGACAGCCTCGCCTACGGCACCCGCCACCCCTGGCGGGTGAAACTCCTCTTCGACGGGCACACGATCAACCCCGTGGCCGGCGACGACGTAGGGGTGGAACGCGACGAGCTGGAGGCGACCCTGCGCGCTCCGCTCGTCCGCGCCCTGAGCCTGGGCGACAGCGGCGAACACCTGGCCGCCGTCGAGGCGGTGCTGCCGCTGGAGCTCTTCGACCTCCCCGTCGACGGATGGCGGCTCGCGCCCGACGACGAGCTCTTCGGCGAGCACGCGCTGACCCTCGGGCAGAGCCGGACCGTCGTCATCCGCCCCGCCGGCCGCCGGGCCGGGCCCCCCTCGCACGAGTGGCTCAAGCGCTGGAGGGCCGCCGAGCACGGGCCGCTGAGGGTGATCCCGCTCCGTGCCGAAGTACCCGGCACCGAGCAGGACCCGCACGCCCCGCACCTGCGCCGCGAGACCCCGAGGCAGGCCTTCGCGCGGTTCCTCGACGCCGAGGGCGGCGCGGTCCCGGTCTACTGCGGCCGGATCGGCAGCGGCGACGGCCGCCGGGCCATGGCCGCCGCACTCGCCGCCGGGCACCCCCTCGCCCTGTGGCGGACCGACCCCCACCCGCACGCCGACTGCGCCGACTTCCACGAACAGGCCGGTCTGCTGCTCGCGGAGGCGGCGAAGGCCGAGGGCCTGCACCGGCCGCTCCGCACCCTGCGGATCAGGGCGGGGGACGAGGAGGCCGACCCTCGGGAGCGGTCCGCCCACGCCTGGGCCGAGAACCTCGCCGTCCTGTTCGATCCCCCCGACCGCCCGCCCCACGACCCGCCTCTCCAGGCGCCGCCGATGCTCGGCGAGGGGGACCGGTGACCGGGCGGAGGTACGGACAATCGGTCCGGTTCGAGCATCGGCAGGCCCGGCGGTCGGGCGGTACCTTCGACGGGGCCGGCCATGCCACCACAGCCAGGAGGAGTCCATCGTGAACGATTGGCGGATCTACCGTGGCGCCGGCCATCCGCACGACGAGATACAGCGGTTGCCTCCACCGCCCCCATGGCGCGACTTCTCGACCGGCGGCGCGGACGACACCCAGGCCGGTTCCGACCGACGGCTCGGCGTGCGGCGCAGACTCGTCCAGAACCACCACCCCCGGCCCGCTGAGACCGACGCCGTCAACGCCGCGCTCTACCTGCGCCGGCCCCTCCTGGTCACCGGCAACCCCGGCACCGGCAAGTCCACGCTCGCCCACGCCGTCGCCCACGAACTGCGCCTCGGCCGTGTGCTGCGCTGGCCGATCGTCAGCCGCTCCACCCTCCAGGACGGGCTCTACCGCTACGACGCCATCGGCCGCCTCCAGGACGTGCAACTGGAGCGCGCCCAGGCCGGGTCGGCCGTTCCCGCCGCGGCCCCGGCCGGCATCGGCTCGTACATCCGGCTCGGACCGCTCGGCACCGCGCTGCTCCCCTCCGAACAGCCCCGCGTCCTGCTCATCGACGAGCTCGACAAGAGCGACCTCGACCTGCCCAACGACCTGCTGAACGCCTTGGAGGAGGGCGAGTTCGCCATCCCCGAGCTGGAGCGGCTCGCCGACCGGGAACCCGTCGTCGAGGTGCTCACCGACGACGGACGCCGGGTGCCGGTCCACGGTGGCCGGATCCGCTGCACCACGTTCCCGTTCATCGTGCTCACCTCCAACGGCGAACGGGACTTCCCCGCCGCCCTGTTGCGCCGCTGCATTCGGCTCGAACTGGAACCGCCGGGTGAGGAGCAGCTCCGCGCCATGATCGAGGCCCACCTCGGGGCGGAGGCCGCGGCCGGCGAACAGGGCCTGGTCGGCCGCTTCCTCAACCGAGAGCCCGGCGAGGTCATCGCCACCGACCAGCTCCTCAACGCCCTCTACCTGACCCAGCACGCGCCCCGCACCGAGCGGGTGACCAGGGAACGCATCGCGGACATGCTCATGCAGCCGCTCGATCAGCCGAGGTGATGGCCGGATGCACCGGATGCATCTGGAAGAGCTCACCCGCAGACTGCGGGCCGGCGGCCAGGACCCGACCGCCGAAGAGGTGGCGGACGCCGTCTGGCTGGCCCAGTGGCTGCCGCGCGCGGGCCCGGATCCCGCGGCGTATCCGGCGGCGGACGCGGCCGTCCGGGAGCCACCGGTGCGGGGCCGAAGACCGGCCATCGGCGAGGAGAGCGGGCCGGAGCAGGAGGGCGGCCCCGGCCCCGGCCCCGACCTGACCACCTCGTACGGCGCCGACAGCGTCGCCCTCCATATGAGGTCCGCCGGAGCGCGCACCACCGGTGGGGCGCGCAAAGGCGGCGCCGCCCTGCCCGTGCGCGCCCCCGGCGCCAACGCCCTGCCCGGACTGCTGGGACTGCAGAAGGCGCTCCGCCCGCTGCGGCGGTACGCCCTGTTCCCGCTCCGGCCGGGCGAGGGCCTCCTCGACGAGGACGCCACCGCCGAACGCAGTGCCGCCGCCGGCTTCCTCACCCCCGTCCTGCGCCCCGCGGCCGCCCGCCGCCCGGACATCCAGCTCCTCATGGACACCGGCCCCGCCATGGTCGTCTGGGACCGGATGGTGGAGGAACTGCGCCAGGCCTGCCAGCAGTCCGGCGCCTTCCGCGACGTCCAGGTCCACCGGCTGTACGACACCGGCGAAGGACCGCCGCTCGTCACCACCACCTCGGGGCCCGACGGCCGGCCCCGGCTGCGCCCCGGCGACCAGCTCCATGACCCCACGGGCCGCCGGCTCACCCTGATCGTCAGCGACTGCGTCGGGCCCCTCTGGCAGCGCGGTGCGGCCCAGCGGCTCATCCATCAGTGGCCCCGTCGGTCCCCGCTCGCCGTCGTCCAGCCCCTGCCCCCGCGCCTGTGGCCGCGGACCGCGCTGCCCGTCGAACCCGGTACGCTGCTGCGCCCCACCGCCCCCGGCGGGCACACGGTCTTCCTCTCCGACGAGGAGCCCTGGGAGCCGGTCGCCTCCGACGCCCGCGCGGTGCCCGTCCTCACGCCCACGCCGGAGGCGTTCGCCTCCTGGGCGCGGCTGCTGAGCGGCCACGGCACGGGCGCGGTGCGCGGCTGGGCCGCCCGGATCACCCCCGGTCCGGTACGCCGTGGCGCAGCGGTCCCCGAGCCCGTGGACCCTGGTGGCGCTTCCGGCCAGGCCGCCGACCGGGCCATGGGCCGCGCTGTCGGCCCGCGCGGTGACGACGAACTGCTGCGCGCCTTCCGGGCCGGAGCCTCCCCCGGCGCGCTGCGGCTCGCGGTCCACCTCGCGGCGGCGCCGCTCGCCCTCCCCGTCATGCAACTGGTCCAGCGCGCGATGCTGCCCGACACCGGCCCCATGGAGCTCGCCGAGGTGTTGCTGAGCGGTCTCCTGCGCCAACTGCCCGGCCCCGCCCCGTACCCGTGCTACAGCTATCCGCCCGGCGTGCAGCAGCACCTCCTCGGCTCCCTGGACCGCAGTGCCGCCGCCCTCGTGCTCAAACACTGCTCCGAGTACGTGGAGCGCACCTTCGGCCAGGGCATGCGCAACTTCCCCGCGCTGGCCGCCGCCCGGCTCGCCGGACACCGCACCGACGAGGAGCCGGCCCCCACGGTCGACGAGTCCGACGAGCCGACCGTCCCCGAGGGCCCCGAGTCCGAACTCTTCGCCCGCATCCCCGCGCGGGTGCTCCGCTTCTACCACCCCGACCTGGTCACCCCCGAACCGCTCGCCGAGGCGCAGCGGCTCCTCGCCCAGTGGCGCGACCAGTCCGACCCCTCGCTCCTGGCCGGGGCGCGTGAACGCGCGGAAGCGGCCCTCCCCGAGGACGCGGTACGTGCCCGGATCGTCCTCGGGCGCGTCCTGTACGCGCAGGCCGGCACCGCCGCCGTCCGAGGCACCGCACGCCGGGCCGAGCTGCTGACCCGCGCCGCCGCCGAACTGGAACAGGCCACGGCGCAGGCGGAGACCGGCGGAGAGGAGTGGGCGCAGGCCCGGCTCGAAAGCGCGGTCGTACGCCACGCCCTGTGGCGGCTCACCGACGACCCCGCTCACCTGGACGCCGCACTCGCCGCACTCGCCGGGGAGGCGGGGGAGTGGCCCGAGGCCCACCACCACACGCTCCACCTGCGCCGTGGCCGGCTGCTGCTCGCCCGCGCGGACGGCCCCGGCGCGGCGGCCGAACTCGCCGCAGCCGTACGGATCCGCGAGACGGGACCGGCCCTCCTCGACCTGGCCGACGCCCTGCACCTCGCGGCCGCCGACCCGGCCGAGATCACCCCCGTACTCGACCGTGCCGAGCCGCTCCTCGGCGAGGGCACCGCGCTGCGCCTGCGCTGGACCACCGCGCGTGCCCGGCTCCACGACGCCGTCGGCGACGCGCCGGCCACCGACGCGGCCTACGAGGAGGCCACGCTGCTCGCCCCGGCCGAGAGCGAGCAGCGCGGCCGGCTCCTGATGGCCTGGGGCGAGTCGCTGATGCGGCGCGCCGCGGCCGCGGAGGGCACGGAACCGGTCGACCGCGCCGAGGGCGTGCTGCGCGAGGCGCTCACCGCCCTGCCCGCCGACGCGCCCCACCGGGCCAGGGCGCGGATCCTGATCGGCAGCGTGCTCGCCCTGCGCTTCCACCGGGCGGGCTTCCTGCCGGACCTGTACGAGAGCCGCCATCTGCTGGAGCAGGCGGCACGCACGACCGACGACCCGGGCCTGCGGGCCGCGGTGTGGCTGCAGCTCGGACGCGTACGGGTCGAGCTGAACGAGGTGGCCAGGGACGGCCTGCTCGGCGACGCGCTCGCGGCGTACGAACGCGCCCGTGAGGACGCGGTGGCGGCGCACGGCGACACCCCGGGTTCGGTCACGGAAGCCCGGGCGTTGCACGCGCAGGGGGCCGTCCTGCGCCTGATGGGCCGGACCGGCCGGGCCCGGGCCGCCCTGCGGGCCGCGGTGGAGCGGTGGCAGCGTCTGACGGCCGCTCTCGTGGACGTGGACTGGAGCGACGTGGAGCGGACGAGGGCGCTGCTGGCGGAGGTGAACACCGAACAGGACCCGCCGCACGGGCCGTTGTCGGCGGCCGACCGGCTCCGTCGGCTGCCGCCCTGGTGGGCCTGGAACGAGACGGTGGAATGAGCGGCTTGATAACGGGGGCGTGAATGGGCGCACTTGAGTCGAACGGGTTTCCGCCTTCCTGGCCTCGGGAAGAACCGCTCCGCCGCTACGACCGTGGGGGACAGGCGTGGGTGGGGAGGAGCCGAGGGTGTTGGAGCACATGGAGTGGGTCGCGGGTGTCGACCGGGACGCCGGGCCGCCCAGGCACCTGCCCGACCTCACCGCCGTCGACCTGCGGACCCTGCGCTTCATGGACCATCCGGAGCTGGCGGCAGCCGTGGAGCGGGTGCTGTGGCAGCCCCTGGAACTGGCCGAATCCTGGCGGGAGGGTGCCGACGACAATGGCCCCGACTGAGGGCCGGCCGCTCCACGCCGACCAGCTGTTTCCGGTCAGATGGGCGCGTTTGGCGGCCGAAGGGGCGAGGAGGGGCGGATGACCTTCGCGTCCCTGACCGCGACGGCCTTCGCGGAACTCGCCCGCACGAGCCCGGAACCGGCCGGCGGTTCGCTCCTGCGCTCCGCCCTCCACGCCCGGCGCCTGTTGCTCCTCAAGGCCCTGCTGGTCCGGGTGCACCGACACCGCCAGGCGGTCGACCCCACGGCGCTGCGCCGTTTCGAGGACTCCTGGCACCTGCTCGAACGGGTCGAGCGGCGCCACCCCGCCGTGGTCCGTGACGTTCTCGACTACCCGACGACGGGCGTGTGGCTGGCCGCCGCGGTCGCCGAGCCGGCGGGACCCGCGCTCGACCACCTGCTCACGAGGCTGGAAGCCGTCGCCGTCACGGCCGCCCTGCGCGCCGGCGACCCCCTCGACCTCACCGTCGAGACGCCCGGTGGCGTCCTCGCCCTGCCGGCCGTGGGCGTGCTGCGGGTCGCCGCCGACCGCGTCCGGATCAGCGCCCGGTCCCCTGTCGTACGGTTCCACCCGGAGGGCGGCCCGCGCGCCGCCCCCACCGTCCTGCTGCTCGTCGGCCGACGGTCCGGCACGCTCGTCGGCCGCGGACCCGGCTGGAGCGGACTGCGCGCGCTTCCCCACAGCGCCGCCCGCCTCGACGACCTCGACCCCTACCGGGTGCCGCCCGCCGCGGCCGCCACCTCGGTCGGCACGGCGGCCGACCACGCCGACACCGACCACGCCGCCTGGTCGGCCTGCTGGCGCGCCGCGCGAGAGCTGCTGGCGCGCACCGACCCGCGCCGCGCGGTCGAGATCGGCCACGCGGTGCGCGCCGTCGTCCCGCTCGAACCCTGCGGGCCGCGGGCCCTGGGCGCCACCCTGAGCGCCGCCCCCGGCGCCGTGCTGACCTCTCTGCCCGCCGGTGCGCAGGCCATGGCCGAGACCCTCGTCCACGAGATCCACCACAGCAAGCTGGCCACGCTGCACGAGCTCGTCCCGCTGTACGGGCCCGGGCGGGCCGCCGTGCACCGGGTCGGCTGGCGGCCGGACCCGAGGCCGATCCCCGGCGTGCTGCACGGCGCGTACGCCCACCTCGCGCTCGCCGACCTGTGGCGCCGGGCCACCACCGCGGACGGCGTGCCGGCAGCCTGGCGGTCCGACGCCGGGCACCAGTTCGACCACATCCACGATCAGGTGGGCGAGGCCCTGTCGATCCTGCTTGAATCCGATGAACTGACCAATGAGGGCCGGGAGTTCGCCCATCAAATGAGGCGGCATCACGCGAGCCTGGGCGCGGCCCCGAGCGCCGCTGGGTAACACTGTGCCCACGGCAGGCGACACTGCGTTGTGCGGGACCGGGACGGGAGACGTGACAGATGGCGGAACAGCGGTCGGGCGGAACGGCGGACCACGGCGGAGGAGCCGCCCCGGAACACGTCCTCGTGGTCTTCCCCGGCTACCACCGTCCGTGGGCGACCTGGATCAACCAGCGGCTCGAAGCCCAGGGCGTCCGCGCGACCCTCCAACGTTGGGACCCACCGCGCGAGGCACCCCTGGAGGACTCGCTCGGTGATCTGCTGCTCGCCCGCGGGACCGTGCTGCTCGTCCTCGACGACTGGTTCTTCCAGCTCGGGCCCCGACCGGCCGGCGAATGGAACGACGTCCTGCGCGGCTTCGTAGCCGCCCAGGCCGACCGGTTCGCCGCCGTCAACCTCACCAACCGGTCCCTGCTCCCCGCCACCGCCGTCCTCGAACCGGTCAGCCTCTGGGGCGTCGGCGAGGAGGAGGCCGAGGTACGACTCCTCCACCGGCTCGGCATCGAACCGCGCCGCTCCGGCAGCCGCCGCGTCCCGCCGGGGGCGCCCGTCCGCTACCCGGACACGCCCCCGTCCGTCTGGGGCGAGGTCCCGCGCCGCAATCCCACCTTCACCGGCCGCGACGACCTCCTCACCGAACTCCAGCAGCGTCTGATGGACGCCGACCGCGGCAACGCGGCCTGCACCCTGCTCGGCATGTCGGGCATCGGTAAGACCCAGATCGCCGCCGAGTACGCCCACCGCTTCAGCCCCGACTACGACGTCATCTGGTGGGTCAACTCCGACGACCGCAACGTGCAGCGCGACCGCCTCGGCGAACTCGCCGCCGAACTGCGGCTGCCCAGCGGAAACGAACCCGGTGAACGCATCCGAGCCGTCCGCGAAGCCCTGCGCCGGGGCGACCCGTACGCCCGCTGGCTGGTCATCTTCGACGGCTGGGACGACACCGACGGCGCCGGCGTGCTCCTTCCGCAAGGGCCCGGCCATGTGCTCATCACCTCCCGCAACCACGGCTGGGGCGACCACACCGACGTCCTCAAAGTCCCCAGCTTCGACCGCGCCGAGTCCACCGGCTACCTGATGCGCCGCGCCCCGCACATCACCGCACCGCAGGCCGACGAGGTCGCCGCCGAGTTCGGCGACGTACCCCTCCCGCTCGTCCAGGCCGCCGCCTGGCTCGGCGAGTCCGGCATGGAGGTCCCCGAGTACCTGCGCATGGTCCGCGACGGACGGCTCTCCACCGTGGACGAGCCGTCGAGCGGCGACGGCTTCCCCAACGCCTCGCTCACCTCCTGGTCGATACTGATCAACCGGCTCCGGCGCGCCCAGCCGCAGGCCATCGACGTCCTCAGCCTGTGCGCCTCCTTCGCGCCCGGCCGCATCCCGCTCGGCATCATCCGCGCCTACCCCCAGGCGGAGCTGCCCGAGGACCTGCGGTGGATGGCCACCGACCTGCCGGCCTGGACCCGCGCCCTGGACACCCTCGTCAACTACTCGGTGCTCACCCGCGAGACCAGAGGGCCCGTCACCAGCGTCGAGATCGGGCCGCACCAGGAGTCCGTGCACATGCACCGGCTCGTCCACGACATCGTCGCCCGCCTCACCGACGGCGACCACCGCAAGGCCCACCGCAAGGCCGTACGCACCCTGCTCGCCGAGGCCGACCCGGGCAACCCGATGGACAGCCGGCACTGGCCCCGCTACGCCGAACTCCTGCCGCACCTGGAACCGTCCGGGGCGCTCCTCAGCCGCAACCCCCGCATCCAGGCCGCCGTGCTCAACTGCCTGCGCTACTGCTTCCGCAGCGGCGAGTTCACCGCCGGCGCCCAGCTCGCCGAGAGGATCCGGGACAACTGGTCCACGTTCATGGACCCGCTGGACCAGCCCATGCTGGAGCTGACCACCCAGCAGGGCAACATCCTGCGCTCCTTCGGCCGGTTCCGCGAGGCGTACAACCTCGACCTCGCCCAGCGCGAACGGCTGAGCGCCGCCTCGCCCCCCAACGAGCTCGGCTCCCTGCTGTCCGGCAGCGCCATCGCCAGCGACCTGCGTTACCTCGGCCAGTACCAGGAGTCGGAGCGGCTCCAGCGCCAGGTCCTCGTCGAGGCGCAACGCCTCCTCGGCGACACCGAGTTCTCCACGCTCGTCGCCCGCCACAACCTCGGCGTCGTCCTGCGGCTGCTCGGCCGCTACCGCGAGGCGTACGAACTCGACGCCGAATCGCTGGCCCGCAACGAGAACGTCCTGCGCACCCGGCACGCCCACACCCTCAACTCCAGCAACGCGGTGGCCCACGACCTCCGGCTGCTCGGGCAGTACCGCGAGGCGCTCGCCCGCCAGGAGGCCAACGTCCGGGTGCACGTCCAGGTCCTCGGCCCGCAGCACCTGCAGACCCTGTACGCCCGCACCCAGCTGGCCCTGTGCCGGCGCCGCGAGGGCGGGTTCCAGCAGGACATCGGCGCCATGATGGCCACCCTGCTCGAACAGCTGGAGCAGGTGCACGGCCGCACCCACTACGTGACGCTCTCCTCCCTCAACAACTACGCCAACTACCTGCGCGAGCACGGCGACCTCGACCACGCCAGGGAGCTCATCCACGAGGCCGAGGCCGGCTACCGCTCACTCCTGGGCCCCGCCCACCCCGTCGCCACCGGAGTCCTCGCCAACACCGGTCTCGTCATGCAGGCCTCCGGCGAACGCGCCGACGCCCTGGCCATTCTGGAGGCCGCGCTGGCCGGACTGACCGCCTCGCTCGGACCCGACCACCCCTGGGTCCTGGGGTGCGCGCTCAACGCGAGCGCCGCCCGGAACTTCAACGGAAGGGTCGGCGACGCCGCCGAACTCAGCCGCGACACCCTGCGGCGGGCCCGGCACGCCCTGGGCAACGAGCATCCGCTGACCCTCTCCTGCCAGGTCGCGCTGGCGACCGACCTGCGGGGCCTGCGGGAGGTCGAGGAGGCCGGAAAGCTGGAGGAGGACGCCCTGCTCACCCTCACGCGGACCCTGGGCGCCCAGCATCCGCACACGCTCTCGGCCCGGCAGCGCAACCGCCCGTACTGGGACTTCGAGGCCAACCTGGGGTAGCACCAGGACACGCCGGAGGCCCGGCACCCCTCGGGGTGCCGGGCCTCCGTACGTACCGGAACGACTACCGGAACTGACCGGAACAGCGGATCAGGCGTCGAAGACCTCGTTGACCAGCTGCTGCTGCTCGGCCTGGTGACGCTTGGCCGAGCCGACCGCCGGGGAGGAGGAGTGCGGACGCGAGATCCGGCGCAGGCGCTCGCCGTGCGGGATGTCGGCGCCGACCGCCAGGTCCAGGTGGTCGATCAGGTTGAGCGCGATGAACGGCCAGGCACCCTGGTTCGCCGGCTCCTCCTGCGCCCACAGGTACTTCTCGGCGTTCGGGTACTTGGCGATCTCGGCCTGGAGCTCGGCACCCGGCAGCGGGTACAGGCGCTCCAGCCGGATGATCGCGGTGTCCGTGGTGCCGCGCTTCTGACGCTCGGCCTCCAGGTCGTAGTAGACCTTGCCGGCGCAGAAGACGACCTTGCGGACGTCGGCCGGGTTACCCGCTCCGGAGGAGGTGAGGGTGTCGCCGATCACCGGGCGGAAGCCGCCGGTGGTGAACTCCTCCGCCTTCGACGCCGCGGCCTTCAGACGCAGCATCGACTTCGGGGTGAAGACGATGAGCGGCTTGTGGTGCGGGTTGTGGACCTGCCAGCGCAGCAGGTGGAAGTAGTTCGACGGCAGGGTCGGCATGGCGACCGTCATGTTGTCCTGCGCGCACATCTGCAGGAAGCGCTCCGGGCGCGCGGACGAGTGGTCCGGGCCCTGGCCCTCGTAGCCGTGCGGGAGGAGCAGCGTGACGCCGGAGGTCTGGCCCCACTTCTGCTCGGCCGAGGAGATGAACTCGTCGACGACGGTCTGCGCGCCGTTGACGAAGTCACCGAACTGGGCCTCCCAGATGACCAGCGCGTCCGGGCGGGCCAGCGAGTAGCCGTACTCGAAGCCCATCGCCGCGTACTCGCTGAGCAGCGAGTCGTAGACGTTGTAGTGGGCCTGGTCCTCGGCCAGGTAGAGCAGCGGGGTGAAGTCCTCGCCGGTCTCCTGGTCCACCAGGACCGCGTGACGCTGGCCGAAGGTGCCACGGCGGGAGTCCTGGCCGGACAGCCGGACCGTGGTGCCCTCCATGAGCAGCGACCCGATGGCGAGGGTCTCGCCGAAGCCCCAGTCGATCGTGCCGTCGTCGATGGAGGCCGCGCGGCGCTGCATCTGCGGCATCAGGCGCGGGTGGACCTTGATCCGGTCCGGGATGTTGACCTGCGACTCGGCGATCCGCTTCACGACCTCCTGGGAGACCGCGGTGGTGACGGCGACCGGGAACTCCGGCTGGGCGTCCGGGACGTGCGTCGGAGCCGGCGCCGAGGTGGCCTCGCGGACCTCCGCGAAGACCTTCTCCAGCTGGCCCTGGAAGTCCTGGAGCGCCTGCTCGGCCTCTTCCAGTGTGATGTCGCCGCGACCGATCAGCGACTCGGTGTACAGCTTGCGCACCGAGCGCTTCTTGTCGATCAGGTTGTACATCTGCGGGTTGGTGAACTGCGGGTTGTCGCCCTCGTTGTGACCGCGGCGGCGGTAGCAGATGAGGTCGATCACGACGTCCTTGTTGAACGTCTGGCGGAACTCGAAGGCGAGCCGCGCGACGCGGACCACGGCCTCCGGGTCGTCGCCGTTCACGTGGAAGATCGGCGCCTCGATCATGCGGGCCACGTCGGTCGCGTACATCGAGGAGCGCGAGGACTCCGGTGCGGCGGTGAAGCCGACCTGGTTGTTGATGACGATGTGGACCGTGCCGCCGGTGCGGTAGCCGCGCAGCTGCGACATGTTCAGCGTCTCGGCGACGACACCCTGGCCGGCGAAGGCCGCGTCACCGTGCAGGGCGACCGGCAGGACGGTGAAGTCCGTGCCGCCCTTGTTGATGACGTCCTGCTTGGCGCGGACGACACCCTCCAGGACCGGGTCGACCGCCTCCAGGTGCGAGGGGTTGGCGGTGAGCGAGACCTTGATCTGCTCGCCGTCCAGGCCGGTGAAGGTGCCCTGGGCGCCCAGGTGGTACTTCACGTCGCCGGAGCCGTGCATCGACTTCGGGTCGAGGTTGCCCTCGAACTCGCGGAAGATCTGCGCGTACGACTTGCCGACGATGTTCGCGAGGACGTTCAGGCGGCCGCGGTGGGCCATGCCGATGACGACCTCGTCCAGGCGGGACTCGGCGGCGGAGTCGATGACCGCGTCGAGCAGCGGGATGACGGACTCGCCGCCCTCCAGGGAGAACCGCTTCTGGCCGACGTACTTGGTCTGCAGGAAGGTCTCGAACGCCTCGGCGGCGTTCAGGCGGCGCAGGATCCGCAGCTGCTCCTCACGCTCCGGCTTGGAGTGCGAGCGCTCGACGCGGTCCTGGATCCACTTGCGCTGCTTCGGGTCCTGGATGTGCATGAACTCGACGCCGGTGGTGCGGCAGTACGAGTCGCGCAGCACGCCGAGGATGTCGCGGAGCTTCATCATCGACTTGCCGGCGAAGCCGCCGACCGCGAACTCGCGCTCCAGGTCCCACAGGGTGAGGCCGTGCTCGGTGATGTCCAGGTCGGGGTGCTTGCGCTGGCGGTACTCCAGCGGGTCGGTGTCGGCCATGACGTGGCCGCGGACCCGGTAGGAGTGGATCAGCTCGAAGACGCGGGCGGCCTTGGTGACGTCGTCGTCGTGCGAGGCGTCGATGTCCTTGAGCCAGCGGACCGGCTCGTAGGGGATGCGCAGGGCCTTGAAGATGTCGTCGTAGAAGCCCTCCTCGCCGAGGAGGTAGTTCGCGACGATCCGCAGGAACTCGCCGGAGGCGGCACCCTGGATGACCCGGTGGTCATAGGTCGAGGTCAGGGTCATGACCTTGGAGATGCCCAGCTTGTTCAGGGTGTCCTGGGAGGTGCCCTGGAACTCGGCCGGGTAGTCCATCGAGCCGACGCCCATGATGACCGACTGTCCGGGCATCAGACGCGGCACGGAGTGGACCGTGCCGAGGCCGCCCGGGTTGGTCAGCGAGACCGTGACGCCGGTGAAGTCCTCCATCGTCAGCTTGCCGACGCGGGCGCGCTTGACGATGTCCTCGTAGGCCTGCCAGAACTCGAAGAAGTTCAGGGTCTCGGCCTTCTTGATGCCGGCGACGACGAGCTGGCGGTCGCCGTTGGGCTTCACCAGGTCGATCGCGAGGCCGAAGTTCACGTGCTCCGGCTTGACCAGGGTCGGCTTGCCGTCCTTCTCCGCGAAGGAGTAGTTCATCGACGGCATGGCCTTGATCGCCTGCACCATCGCGTACCCGATGAGGTGCGTGAAGGAGATCTTCCCGCCCCGGGCGCGCTTGAGGTGGTTGTTGATCACGATCCGGTTGTCGAAGAGCAGCTTCACCGGGACGGCGCGGACGGACGTGGCCGTCGGCACCTCCAGCGAGGCGTTCATGTTCTTCGCGACGGCGGCGGCGGGGCCGCGCAGCGTGATCAGCTCGGGACCGGCCGGGGCCTCGGTGGCCGGGGCCTTCGCCGGAGCGGCGGCGGCCTTCGCGGGCGCCGGGGCCGGGGCGGGCTTCGCCGGCGC
>NZ_JAGGOS010000139.1 GCF_018614205.1 Streptomyces sp. ISL-36
GGGCCGCGCCGGACACCATGCCCGGGGCCGCGCCGGACCCCGCGCCCGGGGCCGCGCGGCGCCTCGCGCCCGTCAAGCGCCGAGGCGGCAACAGCACCCGGGTGCGCTCCTGGCGCCACTCCCCGCTCCGGCGGGCCACCCCGTGGCTCTTCCTCGCGGCGCCGCTGGCGCTGTTGATCACGTTCACCTACGTGCCCGTGGCGAGCATGATCTCCTACAGCGTCACCGACTGGGACGGGGTGAGCCCCGACCGGAACTTCACGGGGGCCGACAACTACGTCCAGATCTTCACCCGCCCCGAGATCTTCCGGGTCTTCTTCGTCAGCGGCTACTACCTCGCCGCCTCCGTGTTCCAGATCGGTGTCGCGCTGTACTTCGCCGCGGTCCTGAGCTTCAACCTGAGGTTCCGCAACTTCTTCAAGGGGATCCTCTTCTTCCCCTATCTCATCAACGGCGTCGCGATCGGCTTCGTCTTCCTGTACTTCTTCCAGGACGGCGGCACCCTCGACTCCGTACTGTCCTGGCTCGGCGTGACCACCGATCACCCCTGGCTCGGCGACCCCACGTCCGCCAACGTCTCCCTGGCGGGTGTGTCGGTCTGGCGCTTCACCGGCCTGAACTTCGTCCTCTTCCTGGGCGCCATCCAGTCCATACCGGGCGAGCTGTACGAGGCGGCCCAACTGGACGGCGCCGGCAAGTGGCAGCAGTTCCGCCACATCATCGCCCCGAGCATCAAGCCCGTACTCAGCCTCAGCATCATCCTGGCGATCTCCGGCTCCCTGTCCGTCTTCGAGATCCCCTACATCATGACCGGCGGCGCGACCGGCACCTCGACCTTCGTCATCCAGACGGTCAAGCTCGCCTTCCAGTTCAACAAGACCGGTCTGGCCTCGGCCGCAGCCGTGGTGCTGCTGGTGATCATCCTGCTGATCACCTGGATCCAGCGCCGGCTCGTGCCCGACGACAAGGTGGACCTCGTATGACCCCGGACCCGACAACTCGCCGCCGCCCCTTCCCCGTCGGGACCGCGCTGACCTATCTGTCGCTGCTCGCCGCGGTGGTGGTCGTCCTGCTGCCGCTGGCCGTCGTCTTCCTCACCTCCCTCAAGACGTCCAGGGAGGTCACCGAAGGGGGAGCGCTGTCGCTGCCGGGCGACTGGCTGAACTTCGACAACTACGTCACGGCGTTCACCGACGGCAACATGCTCGCGGCCTTCGGCAACACCGCGTTCATCCTGGTCTTCTCCATCGGCGGCACCGTGCTCATCGGCTCGATGACCGCCTACGCGGTCGACCGCTTCGACTTCCGCGGGAAGAAGCTCGTCATGGCGCTCTTCCTCGTCGCCACCCTCGTACCGGGGGTGACCACCCAGGTCGCGACCTTCCAGGTCATCAACAGCTTCGGCCTGGTGGACACCCGCTGGGCCCCGATCCTGCTCTACATGGGCACGGACATCGTCTCCGTGTACATCTTCCTGCAGTTCATCCGCTCGATCCCCACGTCACTGGACGAGGCGGCGCGCCTCGACGGCGCCAACACCTTCACGATCTACCGGAAGATCATTCTTCCGCTCCTCAAGCCGGCGATCGCCACCGTCGTCATCATCAAGGGAATCACCACGTACAACGACTTCTACATTCCCTTCCTCTACCTGCACTCCGAGGAGCTCGGCACGATCTCCACCGCGCTGTTCCGCTTCAAGGGGCCCTTCGGAGCACACTGGGAGGCCATTTCGGCGGGCGCGATCCTGGTCATCCTGCCGACGCTCGTCGTGTTCCTGCTGCTGCAGCGCTGGATCTACAACGGCTTCGCGCAGGGGGCCACGAAGTAGCGGAGGCGTGGTCCGGGCGGGGACGGGCAGAGGGGAGGAGGGGGTCAGCGGGGTGGGGCGGAGGTGCTGCCGCGCGGCACGAAACGCGCGTACTCGCCCTCTACGTCCGCGACTTCGTCACCCGCGATGAGGGACAGAAGCGCCCGGGCGGCGCCCGCCCCGTACGCGGGGATGTCGCGGGCCATGGCGGACAGCGGGGGGCGGACCACCTGGGTGAGGGGGGACTCGTCCCACGCCACGAGGGACAGATCGGCGGGAACGTCGAGGCCGAGTTCCTGCGTCACGGACAAGCCCGCCACCGCCATGATGTCGTTGTCGAAGATCAGCGCGGTGGGACGTTCCGCGGCGATGAGCAGGCGGCGGGTGGCGCGAGCCCCCTCGTCGCCGGTGTAGTCGGTGTGGACGACCTCCGGATCGGGCAGCCCCGCCTCCGCACAGGCCATGCGGAGGGCGGTGTCCCGGACGGCGGTGTGCGCCAAGTCCGCGGGCCCCGCCACCCGCGCGATGCGCCGGTGGCCGAGCGCCACCAGATACCGCACGGTCTCGAGGACGCTCGCCCCGTCGTCCGACCATACGGAGGTGAGGCTGCCCGAGCTCTGCGGCGGCCCGATGGCGACGCTCGGGAGGCCGAGGGCCTCGATCGCGGTGACACGCGGGTCGTCGGTGTGCAGGTCGACAAGGAACACGCCGTCCACCCGACGCTCTCCCCACCAGCGCCGGTAGACCTCCAGCTCGCGTTCGTGGCTGTCGACCATCTGCAGCATCAGCGCGTACGAGCGGTCGGAGAGGACGCTCTCGATGCCGCTGATGAACTCCATGAAGAAGGGCTCCACGCCGAGGGTGGACGCCGGCCGTCGCACGACGAGACCGACGGCCTGGGCCCGGGCGCCGCTGAGGGCACGGGCGGCGCTGTTGGGGCGCCAGCCGAGCTCTTCCGCGATCGCCTTGATCGCGGCCCGGGTGGTGTCGGACACGCCGGGCTGGTCGTTGAGGGCATAGGAGACGGCCACCTTGGAGACCCCGGCGCGCCGCGCGATGTCCGCGATCGTCGGCCGTTTCACGCGTCACTCCCGGTCTGCACAGGTCCTCGCATCCCCGTGACTCTACCCGCACCGCCGTGCCGGGCAGCGTGGCCTTCTCGCCTCCTCGCCTCCTCCCGAGGCGATCACCTGAGCGCTGTCCCGCGTGTTCCGGACCCGACCGCCCGGCCACCGACTGGTCCCCGCGACGGGATGGAGAGAGGCTGGTGGTACGGGCGCCCGGGTGTGAACGGCGCACCGGTCGGCGCGCCTGCCCGGCTGGGAAAGGACTGCCGTCATGCGTATGTTGTTGAAGGTTCAGATGGACACGCAGATCTCCAACGAGGCCATCAAGAGTGGCACCATGCCGTCGACGATGGAGAAGGCGCTGGACGCGCTGCGTCCGGAGGCCGCCTACTTCACGACCGAGAACGGGTGTCGGACGGCGTACATCGTCTTCGACCTGGCCGACCCCTCCGAGATGCCGAAGACCGCGGAGCCCTTCTTCATCGAGCTGGGCGCGAAGATCACCTACTCGCCGGTCATGAACCGGGAGGACCTGGGCAAGGGCCTTGCCGCCCTCGCCGGCCAGCGTTGACGTCCTCGTTCACCGGCCCGCGTCGCGCTCGCGCAGACAGAGCAGGATCAGCAGCGCGAAGACAGCGACCGCGGCGCCGGTGCGGCGTAGTTGAAAGCCTCCCAGCGGTCCAGGATCGCGGCGTGGTCGGCCGGTGCCGCGGTGGCGGCCCACTGCTTGATCCGGCCATTGATGGGTACGTTGCCGAGCCGGGTGATCAGGTCGGGAGCCCCGGCGCTCCTCACCGGTCGCGCCCCCCGAATTCTCGGGCGGGTGACGGTATGGAATGGCCGAGGGGGGAAATGCGCAGGACGAGGCGACCGCGCGACTCGCGTGAGGGAGGAGGGGCGGTGATGGACTCGATCGTCATGCACAGCGCGAGACGACCCGCGCTCTGCGCGAGCGTCGACTACGACGGCGGTGACGGCATGATCACGTCCGCTCGTGACTTCACGGCCGACTTCCTCAACGCCTCGCCGGCCGTGGGGCGCGAGCCCGTGACCCCTGAGCGCATCGATCTCGCGCGGCTGGTGGTGAGCGAGCTGGTGACCAATGTGGTGCGCCACGCGCCGGGCCCGTGCCGGCTCCTGTTCGAGCTGTTCGAGGGGGTCCTGGAGATCTCGGTGTTCGACCGGCGGGAAGCGTCGCCCGTGCCCCGCGGCCATGATCCCCGGCGGATCGGCCAGCACGGAGTCGAGATCGTCGTGGCCCTCTGCGAGAGTGTGAGCGTGGAGCCGCAGCCCTTGGGCAAACGGGTCAGGGCGCGTTTCTCCCTCGTGTGATCCGCCCGGCACCGCGACCGCCACTCCAGGACGAGGGCCGGCCGGAAGACGTCCAGGCCGACCGGAAGACGTCCAGGCCGGCCGGAAGACGTCCAGGCCGGCCGGTGCGGGCCGACCTGGACGCCGTGACGTGATCAGACGAGGTCGAACCGGTCGAGGTTCATCACCTTGTCCCACGCCGCCACGAAGTCCTTCACGAACTTCTCCTTCGCGTCATCGCTCGCGTACACCTCCGCCAGTGCGCGCAGTTCGGAGTTGGATCCGAACACGAGGTCGGCGCGGCTGCCGGTCCACCTCACCTCGCCCGTGGCGCTGTCGCGGCCCTCGAACGTGTTCGCGTCCTCGGACGTCGCCTGCCACGTCGTACCCAGGTCGAGCAGGTTGACGAAGAAGTCGTTGGTCAGGGACCCGGGGGTCGTGGTGAAGGCGCCCAGCGGCGACTGCTGGTGGTTCGCACCCAGGACGCGGAGCCCGCCGACGAGGACCGTCATCTCGGGGGCGCTCAGGTTCAGCAGGTTGGCCCGGTCGATCAGCAGGTACTCGGCCGGCAGCCGGTTGCCCTTCCCGAGGTAGTTGCGGAACCCGTCGGCGGTCGGTTCGAGCGCGGCGAACGACTCCACGTCGGTCTGCTCCTGCGACGCGTCCACGCGACCCGGCGTGAAGGGCACCTCCATGTCGAAGCCCGCGTCCTTGGCTGCCTTCTCGACAGCGGCGGCACCGGCGAGCACGATCAGGTCGGCGAGCGAGACCCGCTTGCCGCCGTCCTGTTCGGCGTTGAAGGACTCCTGGATCCCCTCCAGGGTGCGCAGCACGGACGCCAGCTCGTCGGGCTCGTTGACCTCCCAGCCGATCTGCGGCTGGAGGCGGATGCGGGCGCCGTTGGCGCCGCCGCGCTTGTCGCTGCCGCGGAAGGACGAGGCCGACGCCCAGGCGGTGGTGACCAGTTGGGACACCGAGAGACCCGAGCCGAGGATCCGGCTCTTGAGGGTGGTGATGTCCTCGGCGCCGACGAGCTCGTGCGTCACCGCGGGCAGCGGGTCCTGCCACAGCAGCGTCTCCGTCGGGACCTCGGGACCGAGGTAGCGCACCACCGGGCCCATGTCACGGTGGGTCAGCTTGAACCACGCACGGGCGAACGCGTCCGCGAACTCGGCGGGGTTCTCGTGGAAGCGCCGCGAGATCTGCTCGTACGCCGGGTCGAAGCGGAGCGACAGGTCGGTCGTCAGCATCGTCGGGGCGTGGCTCTTCGACGCGTCGTGGGCGTCGGGCACGGTGCCCGCCCCGGCGCCGTCCTTCGGCCGCCACTGGTGCGCGCCGGCGGGGCTCTTGAACAGCTCCCACTCGTAGCCGAAGAGGATGTCGAAGAAGCTGTTGTCCCACGTCGTCGGGGTGTCCGTCCAGATGCCCTCGAGACCGCTGGTGATCGTGTCGCCACCCTTGCCCGTGCCGAAGGAGTTGCTCCAGCCGAGGCCCTGCTGCTCCAGCGGGGCGGCCTCGGGATCGGGGCCGACATGGTCCGCCGGGCCCGCGCCGTGGGTCTTGCCGAAGGTGTGGCCGCCCGCGATCAGGGCGACCGTCTCCTCGTCGTTCATCGCCATCCGGCGGAAGGTCTCACGGATGTCGCGGGCCGCGGCGATCGGGTCCGGGTTGCCGTTCGGGCCTTCGGGGTTGACGTAGATGAGCCCCATCTGGACCGCGCCGAGGGGGTTCTCCAGCTCTCGGTCGCCGGTGTAGCGCTCGTCGCCGAGCCAGCTGGTCTCGGGACCCCAGTAGACGTCCTCGTCCGGCTCCCAGACGTCCGCACGACCGCCGCCGAAGCCGAAGGTCTCGAAGCCCATCGACTCCAGGGCGACGTTGCCGGCGAGGATCATGAGGTCGGCCCACGAGAGGCTCCGGCCGTACTTCTTCTTGACCGGCCACAGCAGGCGGCGGGCCTTGTCGAGATTGCCGTTGTCCGGCCAGCTGTTGAGGGGGGCGAAGCGCTGCTGGCCGGCCCCGGCGCCGCCGCGGCCGTCGCTGATCCGGTACGTGCCCGCGCTGTGCCACGCCATCCGGATCATGAAGGGGCCGTAGTGGCCGAAGTCGGCGGGCCACCACTCCTGAGAGGTCGTCAGCACCTCGGCGATGTCCCGCTTCACCGCCGGGAGATCGAGGGTCTTGAACGCCTCGGCGTAGTCGAACTCCTCGCCGAGGGGGTTGGCCACGGCCGGGTTCTTGGCGAGGATCTTCAGATTGAGCCGCTCCGGCCACCACTGACGGTTTCCGCCGCCCTGGGTCGGGTGCGGGGCACGCCCGTGAGCCACCGGGCAGCCACCTCCGCCTTCCGTCTTCGCGTCTACGACGATTGCATCATGGTTCTCAGACATGGGAATCCTTCCGGACCAGACGGATCACGGTGCTCGGTAACTGCGGGCAGGGGAAGAGAGGGGGACCGCGGGAGCGCGGTCACTTCTCCGCCTCCTGCCGTACTGGAGTCTTCCTGCCCCTTGGCCATCGACGAAGAGCGATCCTACGATGGACGGAATCCAAGTCAAGAAGCGCACGAAGCCGATATCCCATAGGAGTTCGGACGTCCACCGGTGTTCTTCGGACACCGCCGAACCCGAAGAGGTGAACCGATATGAGTGACCTGCTGGAGCGACTGCGAGGGCGTGGCTGGCGGATGACCTCCCAGCGGCGTGTCGTTGCGGAGGTCCTCGATGGTGAGCACGTCCATCTCACGGCCGACGAGGTGCACGCCCGCGCGGCACAGCGACTTCCCGAGATCTCCCGGGCGACCGTCTACAACACCCTGGGAGAGCTGGTCTCCCTCGGTGAGGTCGTCGAGGTCTCCGCCCACGGCCGCGCGAAGCGTTACGACCCCAACGCACACCATCCGCACCAGCACCTGGTCTGCTCCGGCTGCGGCACGATCCGCGACGTCCACCCCACCGGCGATCCGCTGGCCGGCCTCCCGGTGGAGGATCGGTTCGGCTTCACGGTGTCCGAGGTCGAGGTCACCTACCGCGGGGTGTGCCCCTCCTGCGCCTGAAGCCGGTCGCCGTCACCGACCGGGCACGCTCGGGACCCCGCTCATCCACCGTCGTCGGGCCCAGAAGGGCTCGATTCCGACGGGGCGGGGGGCCGTTCCCGAAGACGGTAGGAGTCATGTCGGGCGCCCCACGCCACATGGCGCAGGAGCCGGCCCGGCGCCCGGCGCATGCGGAGGTGGAAGGAGCGCAGGCGTGCGCCGGCCGTTCGCATCCACCGCTGCCGGTGCCGTGGGGCGCTCACCATGCGGCTCTGCGTGCGTCCAGCACGCGGTAGACGTCGGCGGGCGTGAAGAGGGTCCCGTGGTCGTCGGGCCGGACGAGCCACTGCAGTCCGGAGACGGGCCGGTCGAGCGCGGGGACCGCGAGCCATGTCCCGTTCGTCAGGTACCGGGCGCCGCGCCCGAGCGGGGGCGCGGTGCTGCCGGGAGCGAGGAGCAGGACGAGCTGCTGGGCCCGCCGGTCCGCGATGACCGGGCCCGGTCGCCGCCGGGCCGCTCTGCGTGCGAGGGCGGAGAGAAGACTGTGCCCCACGCGTTCGGGGACCGAGAGGGCGTCCCACCGCCGGCCCGCCGGCAGCAGGACGACACCACGCGGACCGATGCTCCACTCCCGCAGGCACCCACCGGGATCGTCCGCCGCCGAGGCCAGCCACACAGCCGCTCGGACATACCGATTCATGTCAACGCCCCATCACGCCGTGGCCGCTGGAACCGCCGACTATTCCTCAGAGATCGAGGGGATCAAAGGGAGGCGGAAGCTGGCGAATTGGGTGGGCGGGTGTCCGGGTGGCGTCGCAGAAAACACCGCCCCCGACAGGTGAGGCACCTGTGGAAGGCGGTCGCTCGGACTCGGCGCGCCGAAGTCGTCGGTGAGGCGGTCCGGTCGAAGGGGCAAAGGACGTAGAAAGCTGAGCCGCCGCCACGGTCACCGCGTCGGCCGCTCGGCACGGCGAGCGGGACGCCTCGACGCCGTCCCGCTCGTTTACGGATGTGCGGTACTCGTTCGTGGATGTGTGAGGCAACCCGGCCGACCGCCGATGGCAGCGAGCACGCGGTGTCCGACGGAGCGGGCACGAAGGGGCGCCCTGAGCCGCCGGTCAGGGGCACGGACTCGGATGGACGGAGAACACCGCGATCCGGGAGGCGCCCTTCTCCGGCATCGTGCCCGAGGGGTCGGCGCCGGCATCCCGGACGGCTCCGTAGGCGGCATGGGCACCGCCCCGCGCTCACGGCCCGGGAACCGTCCGCTCGCGGTGGGAGCTGCCGGGCGGAACGCGCTCGGCAGCAGGCCACGGAGGGTGCTCGACCCTGTTGCGTGCCCTCGGCGGCGGTCCGGTGAGTGGCGTCGAGACCTGGTGACATGAGCGAGGGGACGCGGTCGTGGCATCCGGGTGAGATCGTGCTCGCCGCCCGCACCGGCGCCGCCACCCGTGAAGGCGGGGCTCTTCGTCCGCCCGGCCGGCGAGTGATCCGGCGCACGTTCCCGGGCTACGACACCTCGCGGCGGTGTACGGAAACGACTTCGTACGGTACGAGGTCGAGCGTCGCCATGCTCAGCACCTGTTCCATACACGCCCGCACATCCGGGTCTTCCCGTGCGGCCGCCAGGTCCGCCTGCGAGCGCCACTGGTTGTAGTTGGCCACGCGAGTGCCCTCAAGGCCGCGGTGAATATTGGCCTGCACATAACCGGGCAGTTTCGGCATGACTTCCCGCGCCATGTACTGGAGCAGTTCGATGAGACGTCGCTGATTCTCGGGAGCGACGGTGAAGACATTGATGTACGTGACCAGGTCGTCGTCCGTACTGATTTCAGTCATGCTCGATGCTCCTCACAGGGCCTGTGCAACACGGTGTCTCTCGCGGGAGGCAACACGATCGCTCTCGCGCTTCTTCCGGTTCTCGCCTGCCCCGTCTCCCCAACTGGCCTCGGCGGACCGCCCGTTCAGCGGTGTCCTCGCACGGCGTCGCACCTGCTCCGTCCGCTTCCGGTGAGGCGGAACGGGGTCCCAAGCGGGGTCAATTTCGCCCAGAAATCCCCATATTGACGATCAGTCATGTGTTCGTGCCCGGTGATACGATCATCGCGCTTACGGAGTGGCGGATGGGTGCGGGCGACATCTCCGGCCATGGGGGACATCCGGGCGGTACTCCCGGTACGGACGGTCCACCGGTCTGCCCGCATTGACGGAATTCGGCAGCTGGCCGTCAGTCGCCTGAAGAGAGTCTTATGACGCATCACATACAGAACCCAGTGCTCTGGGTCCTCCTCGTCGCCTTCCTCGGCGCAGTAGCCGTCATTGTTCGCCAACGCAGGGCGGCGCGGACTTTGCGGCAGGACATCGAAGGGCTCAAAACCCATTACGCCGAGCTGGAGAACAGCTACACGAAGTCCGTCGAGGAAGAGAAAGAGCGCGCCCAGGACGCCACAAGGACGGTCCTCAAGTCCGCGATGCGGACGCTTCAGGGCCTGGCCGCCGAGCAGCAGTTGATCATCTCCGGTCTGCAGAACAAGTACGGCGAGTCCGTCATTCTCGAGGACCTCCTGGAGATCGACCACACCAACTCGCAGTTCGGCCGGCGCGCTCAGTCCATCGCCGTGCTCTGTGACGGCTGGCTGGGGCGACAGCGTGAGGTCGCCTCCATCTACGACGTGGTCCGCAGCGCGCAGGGCAGGATCCGCCATTACCGGCGCGTGGAGATCCTGTCGCAGGTCGACTTCGGCATCACCAGTCGAGCCGTCGAACCCGTGGCGCTGGCCCTCGCCGAGCTGCTCGACAACGCCACCAGCTACTCCAGCCCGGACACCGTGGTCGAGATCAACATCCGTACCGTTCCCAAGGGCGTCTGCATCGTCGTCGACGACGCCGGTGTCGGCATGAACGACGAGGAGAGGGCCAAGGCCGCGAAGCTCCTGTCGACCGAGCGGGTCTCCGGTGTCTCAGGCCTCGGCAGCCCGCCGCAGTTCGGATTCGCGGTGATCGGCGTGCTCTGCGAGCGCTTCGGCTTCGAGGCGTCCGTGGACTCCGACTCGCCGTACGGAGGCGTCCGCGCGGTGCTCCTCCTTCCGCACGAACTGCTCACCGGGATGCCGGAGAAGAAGGCCCCGGCGCCGGCCGTCCCCGCCGTCTCCCCGACGGAGCCGAACGGCCCCGAACCCGCGGTGACGGCCTCCTCGACCGTCGACGGGCTCCCGAGGCGCCGCCGCAAGCGGCCGATGGCCATCGTGCCCGGCACCACCTCGGACGCCCGCACGCCCACGTCGACCCGCTCCGGTGCGGAAACCGCGGCGGTCATGGGGGCCTTCCAGCGGGGCACGCAGTCCGGACGGGCCACGCCCTCGGACGCGTCGGATCCGACGAGCAGCACACGTGATGCGAGCAGCGAAGGGCATGAGGTCTCGTGAACGACGATCTGTCATGGATGCTTGACAGCGCCTTGGAGATTCCCGGCGCGCTGCATGCCGTCCTCATCTCCGCCGACGGTCTGCTGATGGCCCGGACGAAGGACTTCCACAAGGACAACGCGGACACGGTCGCCGCCGCGATGAGCGGCGTGCAGTCGCTCAGTCGCTCGCTCGGCTTCTTCGTCGGCGAAGGCCACCTGCGGTGGCGGCAGACGCTGGTCGAGTTCGACGGCGGCTGGGTCTTCCTGATCTCCGCGGGGGAGGGCGCCTATCTCGGCGTCTCGGCCTCACCGGACGTCGACATGCAGGACATCACCTTCCGGATGCAGCAGCTCGTCAGCCAGCTGGGCAAGGTCCTGACCACGCCGCCGCGCGAGAACCTCGGTGCCCGCTCATGAGCGGCTACGACGAGCAGGACCGGGAGCCCGAGGCCGCGGAATTAGTCCGCCCGTACGTCATCACCAAGGGACGCGGCCTGCCCGACGAGGAGCAGCTGTCCCTGATCACCCTGGTGACCGCCGCCGGCGACCACCAGCAGCGTCCGACCCGGCTCTCCCCGGAGGAGCAGGGCCTGCTGGACCTGTGCACCGCCGGCTATCTCTCCGTCGCCGAGATCGCGGGGCACACGCGGCTGCCCATGGGTGTGGTGAAGA
This sequence comes from Streptomyces sp. ISL-36, assembly GCF_018614205.1. Lineage (GTDB taxonomy): Bacteria > Actinomycetota > Actinomycetes > Streptomycetales > Streptomycetaceae > Streptomyces. The sequence goes on from NZ_JAGGOS010000139.1 coordinate 11,298, forward strand.
TCCTTCTCTCCGCCCTCACCGAGGGCGGCTACCTCATCACCCGGCCTCCCGTGCAGCGCGCCCTGCCGGCGGACAAACAGATCCTCGAGGAGGTGCTGCATGGACTCCGCACCAAGTTTGGATGAGCAGGCGTACGTCCGTGGCGGAGCTACGCAGACCGCCGTGAAGATCCTGGTCGTCGGTCACTTCGCGGTGGGCAAGACCACCTTCATCGGTGCGATATCGGAGATCCCTCCGCTGTCCACCGAGGAGACGATGACGCGGGCCGGAGAATCGTACGACGACCTCAAGGGGGTCCGGGGCAAGACCACCACCACGGTGGCCATGGACTTCGGCCGTCTGACCATCAGCGACCGCGTGGTGCTGTACCTGTTCGGGACGCCCGGCCAGCAGCGCTTCGTGCAGATGTGGGAGGACATGGCGCGCGGTGCGCTCGGGGCGCTCGTGCTGGTCGATCCCGAGCGGCTGGCGGACTCCTTCGCCGTGATCGACCTGATCGAGCAGTACGGCCTCGACTACGCGATCGCCGTCAACCGCTTCGACGGCACGCCGGATCGCGAGGTACGGGCGCTGCGCGAGGCGCTCGACCTGCTCGACGACACCCCCGTCGTCACCTGCGACGCGCGGGACGAGAAGTCGTCCGCCGACGCACTGATCACACTCGTCCGCCATTTGCTGGACCGCGCTCACTAGGAGCATTCATGGACGTTCACCCCACCGCTCCCGTGCCCCCGCCCGGGTGCCCGGCCCACGGTGCCGGCGGCCGGGTGCCGCTGCACGGGCCGGAGTTCGCGGCCGACCCGCAGGCGTACTACTCCTACCTGCGCCACTTCGGCCCGACCGCACCCGTGGAGCTCGCTCCGGGGGTTGAGGCGACCCTCGTCACCGACTACGCGACGGCGCTGCAACTGCTGCAGGACTCCGGCTCCTTCCGCAAGGACGCGCGCCGCTGGCGGGACCTGAAGGACGGCCGGATCAGTCCGGACAACCCGGTCGTGCCTGTGCTGGCGTACCGGCCCAACTGCATGTTCAGCGACGGTGCGGAACATCTGCGGCTGCGTCAGGCGGTGACCGACAGCATGGCCCGCATCGACACGCGCAGGCTGACCCGGAGCACCGAGCAGGTCTCCGACTACCTCCTCTCCCAGTTCGGTTCGCGTGGCTCCGCGGACCTGCTCGGCGACTACGCCAAGCAGCTGCCGCTGTTCGTGTTCAACGAGCTCTTCGGCTGCCCCGCCGACATCGGCGACCGGGTGGTGTTCGGCATCACCGGCATGTTCGACGGAGTCAACGCAGAGAAGGCCGTCGAGGTGCTGTTCGGAGCCGTCGGCGAACTCGTGGCGCTCAAGCGGGCCACACCGGGCGAGGACGTCACCTCGTGGCTGATGCAGCATCAGGCGAGGCTGACCGACGAGGAGATGGTCCATCAGCTCGCCCTGCTGCTGGTGGCGGGCAACGAACCGCTGCGGAACCTCATCGGCAACACCCTGCACCGGATACTCACCCATGACGCGTACGCCCACAAGGGCGGCCTGATCGACGAAGCCATCGACGACACGCTGTGGGAGAACCCGCCCATGCAGAACCTCGCGCCGCACTATCCGGCGAGCGACATGGAGTTCGCGGGGGAGAAGCTGCAGGCGGGCGATCTGGTCCTGGTCAGTTTCGCGGCAGCCAACACCGGGCCGGCTCTGACGGCCGCGCGTCAGTCCGGCAGCAACCGGGCCCACCTGGCGTGGAGCGCGGGCCCGCACGCCTGCCCGTCCAAGGACCCCGCCCGGCAGATCACCGTGACCGCCATCGAGAACCTGCTCAACCGGCTCCCCGACGTCGAGCTGGCCGTGCCGGAGGACAGCCTCACCTGGCGCCCCGGCCCCTTCAACCGGGGCCTTGCCACCCTGCCCGCCCGGTTCACTCCGGTCGACTCCGGACGCCGGCCCGACCCGCAGACCCGCCCCGACGCGCCCACGGCCCCCCGCCAGGCGCAGGCGGGACCTCAGCGCGAACGCACCGGAAAGTGGAGTCAGTTCCTCAACTGGCTGACGAGGTGATCGACCGAACACCCACCGACACCCCCACCCCCGCATGAACGTTCAACCGCGAGGGTAGTGAGCAACGCGTTATTCCGTGCTGCTTACGAGGCAAAGGAGGTGTCGTGGACCACATATCCGCCGACGCCGCTTTCATGCGCCACTCCACCGAGTTGGACCCCCTCGATACCCGCCCCGCCGGGCGGGTATCTTCTTGGGCGCCCCGGTCCGAGACGGGAAGGCCGGTGACCGCGTTCCGGCCCGGTGTCCCGAAGACGCCCGACGGGGAGACACTGGGCGGCCATACGGAGAGACAGGTGCTGCGGCTCTGCGAGGTCGCGGGGCTGGACGGGGCCGACTCCGCGGCCTACGCGCGGACCGTCCTCACGGCGCTGGGTCCCGTCGCCGAGCGGTCCCTGGATCTGCCGCCCCCCTACCCCTCCTTCCTCTCCGACGACCACACGCCGGTGGAGTTCTCGCTCGCCTTCGTGCCGAACGCGGACCCGACCCTGCGCGTGCTGCTGGAACCGGGATGCGGTGCCGCCGGCCTGGCGCAGAACGGGCGCACGGGACTGCGGGTCGTCCGCGAGATGGCGCAGCGCTGGGGATTCAGTACCGCACGACTGGACGAGCTGGAGGACCTGTTCTTCCCGCCGAACCCCGAGGGCCCGCTGGCGCTCTGGTGCGCCCTGGAGCTCGTCCCCGGCGGCGTCCCCAGGGTCAAGGTGTATCTGAACCCCGCCGCGTCCGGGCAGGAACGTTCCGCCGAAACGGTGCGGGAGGCGCTGAACCGGCTCGGCCACCGGCAGGCGTTCACGGCTCTGCCCGAGGGCGACCGCCACCTGTTCTTCGCCCTGGACCTGGGCGACTGGGAGGAACCCCGGGTGAAGGTCTACCTGGCGCACCACGACCTCTCGGCAGCCGAGGCGGCCGGCCTGTCCCGCGTGGACGGCGGACCGGGGCGGACGGAGATCACGCGCTTCATCCGCATGGCCGCCGGTCACGACACCGGCATCGACCCTGACACCGGCATCGAGACCCCCATCGGCACTGACGCCGGCATCGACGCCGACGCCTTCGGCCTCGAAGCCGGGGACGGGGACCCGCGGCTCGGCCGCCGGCCCGTCCAGTCCTGCCACGCCTTCACCGAGACGGCGTCCGGCCGCCCGAGCGGCTTCACCCTCTACGTCCCCGTCCGCGACTACGCCCCGCACGACGGTGAGGCCCTCGATCGGGCGGTGGCCGTACTCGGCAGGTACGGCGTGGACCCCGCCCCGCTCGTCCGGTCCCTGTCCGCCGTCACCTCGCGCCGGCCGCAGGACGGCGTGGGGCTCATCGCCTACGTGGGGCTCGCCCACCAGCAGGGCAGGCCACCGCGGGTGACCGCGTACATCTCCTCGGAGGCGTACCGGGTCAGGCCGCCGGTGGCCGCGCCGTCCCCGCGGATCGAAGCCGTCCGCTGAGACGGGCACATCCGCAGGACAGGCCTACGCGTCCTGCATCTCCCGCAGTTCTCCCAGATAGGGGCCGACGTCCACCTGGATGGAGGCGCCCTCGGTCAGCCCGTAGCGCTCGTCTATACCGCTCAGGTACGTGCTGATCTCCTCGCGCATGACATCCGTGGACGGCAGCATGATGTCGCCGTCGACGATGCCCGCCACCCACCGTGCCTGGGCTTCCACGAGGCGTGTGATCGAGCCCACGGGGCGGATCAGGCCGACGAAGTACAGCCCGGGCCGGTCCGGTGCGACGACACGCTTGTACAGCTCGACCGCGCCCTGCCGCGGACCTGCCGGGCACCCGTCGGGGAGGAAGGGGAAGGCCATGCGGAATCCGGTGCAGTAGACGATGGCGTCCGCCTCCACCGAGGTCCCGTCGGTGAAGGACACGCGGCTGCCGTCCAGGGACTCGATCGCGGGCTTCGGATGCACCGCGCCGTGCCGTATCCGGCTGAGGATCTCGTCGGAGATGGTCACGGCCGAGGAGAAGATCGCGTGGTCGGGCTCGGGCAGGCCGTAGTCCGTCAGCCTGCCCCGTGCCACGAGCAGCGCCTGCTCGACGAAGCGCCGTTGCTCGGGGAAGGACATGGTGTTCCACCACGGCGCATCGGCGATCAGGTCCACGGACATGCCGAAGAGCTGCTTGGGCACGATGTGCAGCCCACGGCGGACCGACAGCGTGGTCCGTTCGGCGTGCCGGGAGAGATCCGCGGCGATGTCCACGGCGGACGCCCCCAGGCCCACGACGACGACGCGCTGCCCGGCGAAGTCCTTGCCGTCGTGGTAGTCCATCGAATGAAGAATCCTTCCTGCGAAGGAGTCGGAACCCGGTGGCAGGGGATCGGGCAGCGCCGCCTCCGTGTTGTGGCCCGAGGCCACGATCACGTGCGCGAAACGTCGCTCCGCCGTCTCCCCTCGCGCGTTCCGGCTGACGACCGTCCAGCTGCCGTCGCCGTCCTGACGTACGGAGAGGACATCGGTACGCAGTTCGATACGGGGCAGCAGTCCGGCCCACTCGGCGAAGGACCGCAGATAGGCGGCGACGTCGCTGTGCCGGGGGTACAGGGGCAGGTCGGACGGCATCGGGAAGTCGGCGTAACCCGTGAGCTGTTTGGCACTGTTGAGGTGCAGCGACAGATAGGCCGGGCCCCGCTCGCCGGCCCCCGGCTGGCGCCAGATCCCTCCGACGTCAGCTGCCTTCTCCAGACAGACGAAGTCGACCCCCCTGGCCGAGAGCGCGTGTGCGGTCGCCAGCCCCGACAGACCCGCGCCGATGACGCATACGGTCGCAGCAGTCGCAGCATCGGAAACGTCGACAGCGCCTGACCCGCCCAAGTGATCCCCCTCCACAGCACACCATCCGTTCTTGTGACGGGCATTGACTTCCCAGCCGACCCGCTGCTCACACCGGCGACGAGGGCCGGATGGCTCACGATACCGATCGGTGATCACGGCGGAGGTCCCACGGCCCGGGCAGCCGACACGGTGAGGGCAGCGGCCCCGCGCGCTGATCGGCGATCGGGCCCCTGCGTGTGCGCGGTGGGGGGAATGACGAGGGCTTTTATGGTGGTCCGATGCGACTCGTGCCGAGGTGGACATTGCTTTCGTCAGGGTGTGCGCCGCTCCTGTTGACCGGAGGCTGGACGATCGCGGCGCTGCTCGAAGGGCCCGCCTACGACCCGGTCACCCAGACGATCAGCGTCTTGGCGGCCTACGGGGCCCAGGGGTCCTGGGTGATGACAGGAGCGCTGCTCGCCCTGGGCGTCTGCCACCTGCTGACCGCCTGGGGGCTGCGCTCGGCCGCGCTCGCCGGGCGCGTGGCCCTGGGCGGCGGCGGAGTGACGGCCTTGGTGGTGGCTCTGCTCCCGGCGCCGAGCAGCGGAGGCTCCCTGCGCCACGGTTCGGTCGCCGCGGTCGGCTTCGCCCTCCTGGCGGTGTGGCCGCTCCTGGCCGCCGATCGCGGCGGAGCGGCCGCGCCCTGGGCCCTCCGGCCCGTAGCCTCCCTCGCCGCGACCGCCCTCATGTGCGTCGGCGCGGCGTGGTTTCTGATCGAGATGCAGCATCAGGGCGCCGCGGGTGTCGCCGAACGCCTTGTGACATCCGTTCAGTCCCTGTGGCCCTTCGTGGTCGTCGCCTCCTGCCTGCGCCACTCCGCCAAGGAGGAACCCGCTCCGCCGGGTGCCTGATGCATGGAGGCGGCCGGGGCGGCGGTGCAGATCCTGGACTGGACGGCGCTGGACCGGACAGCGGGGAGGTGAACACCGCACCCGCCGACAGCCGCGTACGGACGAGGCGTGAAGGCCGGGTTCAGCTCCGGCCCTTCTCCGGGCCGAGTCGGGCCGCTGTCTCGTGCAGGGCCTGTTCGAGCAGGGCCGGGTCGTTGAGAGTGCCGGTGCCGTCCGGCGGTACCAGCCAGCGCATTCCGTCGGCGGCTCGGCCGGGGCGCGGGACGATGATCCATGTTCCCAGGCCCGCGCCGCGCATCCCCGTGCCGACCCAGTGGTCCGCCGTGCCGGGGGGCACGAAGAAGGCGGTGCGGGTGCCGCCCACGTCGGCGAGCACGGGGCCCGGGGCGTCGACGCGGCGGGTGAGCGGGTCGAACGCCGGGTAGCCGAGTCGGCCCGGGACGAGGAGGACGTCCCATCGCTTTCCTGCCGGCAGCAGTACGGGCCTGAAGGGGTTGCGCTGCCATTCCCGGTAGCAGGCCCCGGGGTCGGGCGCGGCTGACGCCAGCCACTTCATCGCTGCGCTGGGCGTCGAATCGGTCACGGTCCATCTCCCTGTCGTCACATGCCGCGGTGCACGGCGTCCCGAGGGAGAGGTGGTCGCACCGGATGCATGACGCGACTCAGGTGACATTGCCCCGAATGGCGTAGTGGACGGGTGCGGTGCCCCATGTGACAGGGAAGCGGGAGGGGAGAGGAAGCGCGCCTCTCAGGGGGAACGGCCGCGCGCAGGCCGTCCCGAGACGTTCATACCGCCATTGCCGCCGCCAGCCACGCCTCCGCGATGACGCCGTGGCCGAGCGGGCTCGGATGGACGCCGTCCGGCGCGACGGCGGCGGGGCCGTGTTCCTCGGCGGCACGGAGCAGGGCCAGGTCCGTGCGGACCACCGTCGCGCCGTGGGCCTCGGCGGTGCGCAGGACGGCTTCCGTACGCGGCGAGAGGTCCTCGAACCAGGTCCGCTGCTCGGTGGTGACCGGGAAGAGGAACGGCGTCATGACGAACAGGCGCGGCCCGCGCTTCTCCTCGGCGCGGGTGAGGATACGGTCGAAGGAGGCCGCGAACTCCGGTACGGGGCTGCGCAGGCCGCGGTCGTAGCGGCGCCACGTGTCGTTGATGCCGATCAGGACGGTGACCACCGAGGGGTTGGCCTCGATGACGTCAGCGGTCCAGCGCGCCTCCAGGTCGTTGACGCGGTTGCCGTTGAGCCCCTTGTTGAGGATCGCGGCCGGTTCCCGGCCCGGTGCCGAGGAGGCCCGTAGAGCCTCGGCGATCATCCGGACCTAACCGTCGCCGAGGGACGCGGGGTCCTCGCGATCGCGGCCGGTGTCGGTGATCGAGTCCCCGATGAAGAGCAGCCGGTCGTCCCGGGTGAACTGCACGCGTGTGTCCTCCGTTCGTCTCCGGGACCCGGACGCTGGGCCGTGTCCCGTACTGTTTCAGGCCTGTCGGAACGCGTGGCGCATGGTGCCGAGTCCGTCGATCCCGCACTCGACGACGTCGCCGTGACGCAGGTAGGGCTGTGGTGCCGGGCGGCCGAGGGCGACCCCGGCCGGGGTTCCGGTGTTGATGACGTCGCCGGGGTGGAGCACCATGAACCGGCTCAGGTAGCGGATGATGCCGGCGACCGGGAACACCATGTCCGCGGTCGAGCCGTGTTGACGCTCGACTCCGTTCACCGACAGCCGGAGGGCGAGCTTCAGCGGGTCGGTGATCTCGTCCGGGGTGACGAGCCACGGGCCGAGCGGGTTGAAGGTCTCGCAGCTCTTGCCCTTGTCCCACTGACCGCCGCGCTCCAGCTGGAACTCGCGCTCCGACACGTCGTGGGAGACGGCGTAGCCCGCGACGCACGCGAGCGCTTCCTCGTCGCTCTCCAGGTAACGCGCCGTCCTGCCGATCACCACGGCCAGCTCGACCTCGTAGTCGGTCTTGACGCTGCCGCGGGGGATGAGCACCTCGTCGTACGGGCCCACGACCGTCCAGGGGTCCTTCATGAAGACGACCGGCTCACCGGGGATCGCCGCTCCCGTCTCCTCGGCGTGGTCGCGGTAGTTGAGGCCGATGCACACCACCTTCCCGGGCCGGGCCACCGGCGCCCCGATGCGTACGCGGTCGCCCCGGATCCCCAGGGCGGGCAGGGCACCCTCGGCCGCGGCCCTGGCGAGGCGGTCGAGCACGCCGTCGGCCAGGGAGCGGTGGTCGATGTCTTCGGCGACACCGGACGCGTCGAGGAGCCCACCCGATCCGTCCAGGACCGCGGTCCGTTCCGCCCCGGCCTCACCGACTCTCAGCACACGCATGGTACCCATCCCTCGGCTACACATCGGATGTATCGACGGGGAATGCAACCAACCATCCGGCGCTTTGTCCAGCCGTTCGTCAGGGCGACGCAGGCAAATGCCCAGTGTTCTAGCCCGGTTGAACACATGAGAAAGATGCGGCTCGACCGATCGCTCGACCTGGTCATCCGATGTATCGTGTGGCGCGCCGGTGCTGCTCGCTCCTCGTGCTCGACGCGCGACGGACGAGGCCGGCCGGCGCCGACACCACCACACCTCAGGAGGCACGCGCCGATGGCGGATTCGACGAGGATGCTCACCGCCCTGCTGGTCATGGAGGAGGAGCGCAGAGCCGATGTCTATCCGGCGCGTGTCCTCGAGGACATCGGTCGCGTCGTGCACTGGCGGGCCCCCGCGCTCACCAGCGACGCCCTCCGCCGTGACCCCGGCGTACTGGAGGGAGTCGACGTCCTGCTCACCGGCTGGGGAGCGCCGGTGCTCGACGCCGGTCTGCTCGCGCGTGCCCCGAGGCTGAGCGCGGTACTGGTGGCGGCCGGCTCGGTGCGGCACCTGACGACGCCGGACTTCTGGGCCCGCGGCATCCCCGTGGTGTCCGCGGCCGCGGCCAACGCCGTCCCCGTCGCCGAGTTCAGCCTCGCGCAGATCCTGCTGGGCCTCAAACAGGTTCACCGGCTCACCCGCGAGGTGGCCGTCAGCCGCAGCTTCCCGCGCGATCCACGGGTGCCCGGGGGCTACGGGTCGCGGGTGGGGCTGCTCGGCCTGGGCCAGATCGGCCGGCTCGTCGCGGAGCGGCTGCGGCACTTCGACGTCGAGGTGCTGGCCTGCGATCCCGTGACCGGACCGGACGCCGCCCGGGAGCTGGGCGTCCGACTGACCGGCATCGAGGAACTGTTCACGTCCTGCGACGTGGTGAGTGTCCACGCCCCTCTGCTGCCCGAGACCGAGGGGCTGGTGGGCGAACGACTGGTGTCGCTGCTCCCCGAGGGAGCCACCTTGATCAATACGGCGCGTGGTGCCGTGCTGGCCGAGCCGGAGGTGATCGGTGTCCTGCGCGACAGGCCCGACCTGACCGCGGTCCTCGACGTGACCTGGCCCGAGCCCCCCGAACCCCGCTCGCCGCTGTTCACGTTGCCCAACGTCCTGCTCACCCCGCATCTCGCCGGCGCCATGGGCAGGGAACGGGCCCGCCTGGGCGAGCTGGTCCGCGACGAACTGCACCGACTGGTACGCGGTGAACCCCTGCGGCACGCCGTCGAACCGGCCCAGGCCTCGACCCGGGCGTAGCGAGGCCTCCCGCCCCCAGTCCCTGCCCCGCACCTGCACTGGCCTCGCTCGGCGTGGCTGATTCGCTGACGTAAGGGACTCCGCACGTCCCGATATACATCGGATGTATGACCGGCGCTCCGATGGCAACCTCTAAGGGAACCCGACTGTGCCCACGCCCGGAATCTTGCACTCGGAGACACTTCCTGATCCTCCATCACCTCGTTCTCTGTTGATATCGGCAGGTCAGTTGGGGTGGTGGCACGGGGATGACGCAGCGGCGGCCCGGGCGGCAGCAGCCCACCCGAGCCCGTCGCCTCACCCCGCAAGTCTTTTCAGTCATCGGACTATTGACCCTCGATGGGCCGCGCGTTAGCGTCCCCGGCAAGCGCTATCCAGGCCGGCTGCTGAGGCGGCGAACAGGAGTTGTCATGCAGAGAACGCGATGGATCGGTGCGGGTTGTCTCGCCTCGGCGCTGGTCCTCACGAGCTGTACGTCCAGTCCCGCGGGGGTGGACGCGAAGCAGGACTCCACGGCGCAGCTGGAGTTGTGGACCAGGACCACACCGGGCGGGCCCGGCGAGAAGGTGACGCTGAGGCTCGTCGCCGGTTTCGAGAAGGCCACCGGCCACAAGGTGAAGGTCACGGCGATCTTCGACGACTTCGAGACGAAGCTCCAGCAGCGCGCCGCCCAGCGCAACCTGCCCGACATCGTCATGAACGACGTCACCCAGCTCGGGGCCATGCACAGCCAGGGCCTGCTCAGGGAGATCGACCTGAGCAGGATCAAGGGCAGCCAGGAACTCATCGGGCAGGGGCTGGACTCCGGCAAGAGCGTCGACGGCAAGCAGTACGGCATCCCGTACTCCGCCCAGGCCGGTGCCCTGCTGATCCGCAAGGACTGGCGCGAGAAGCTGCACCTCGAGACCCCGCGGAGCTGGGACGACCTGCTGGCCATGGCAGGCGCCTTCACCACCGGGGACCCCGACGGCAACGGCAAGAAGGACACCTACGGCCTCGCCGCCCCCCTGTCGACCAAGCGCGGCTACGCCTCCTGGTACTTCTCCAACTTCCTCTGGGCCGCCGGCGGAGACTTCATCACCGCGACGGACAAGGGCACGTACAAGCCGTCGATGACCAGCAAGGAGTCGACGGAGGCCGTGCGGTGGTTCCGCGCACTCGGCTGCGAGCACAAGGTGCTCCAGCCCGGTGCCGTCACCATGGACACCCCGCCGACGAACGAGACGTTCGAGGCGGGCAGGACCGGCATGTTCGTCGTCGGCCCCTACCTCATGCCCCGCTTCGACGGGTCGCTCGGCAAGGACAAGTACGAGGTCGTCCCCATGCCCAAGGGGCCGAAGGACGCCACCGTGCTCGCCGAAGGCAGCAGCGTCTATCTGATGGCGGGCTCGGAGAACCGGGCGGGACAGGACGCCTTCGCCGGCTACGCCATCTCCGCGGAGGGCCAGAAGCTCGGTATGCAGGGCAAGGACGGCTCCACCGTCCAGCTGCCCGTGAACAAGACGGTGGACGTCTCCGAAGTGCGCCCCGACCCGCGCTGGAAGACGTACGCCGAGGTCTACCGGACCTCAGGACGCTACGCGCCGTCCATCCCCAACTGGACCCCGGTACGGCAGACCACGGCCGAGACGGTCAACGCGCTGATGGCCGACTGTTCCCTGGACACCGGCGAGAAGCTGCGTGAGCTCGACAAGAAGCTCGCCGACATCCTCCAGGAGCAGGGAATCGCCGGATGACGCGTGTCGGCCACGTGAAGTCGGCCGCCCGCACGGCGGCCGGCGCCACCACCGGGGCGGAGGCCCGTCCGGCACCGCCGGCGACACAGGCGGGCAGGCCGTCCGCCGGCCGGAGCGTGAGGAACCGCCGTTCGGGCAGATGGTGGACGCCGTGGCTGTTCCTGGCCCCGGCCCTCATCCTCTTCCTGTACTTCAAGTTCATCCCCATGGCCAGCGCGCTGACCATGTCCTTCCAGGACGTGCAGCCCTATCTGGGCAACCAGTGGGCCGGCGGCGACAACTACGGGAAGGTGCTGTCCTCGGACGGCTTCCGGGAGGCCGCCTGGCACACCGTCGTCCTCGCGGTCGGCCAGACCGCCGGATCGATGGCGCTCGGCCTCGCCCTGGCGCTGCTCATGGAGGGACAGGGCCGCAGGCTCGGCTTCGTACGCTCGGCGGCGTTCCTGCCGGTCGTCGTGCCGATCGCGGTCGTGGCCGAACTGTGGCGGATCATGTACCACCCCACCGAGGACGGCATGCTCAACTCCCTCCTCGGTCTGGTGGGGTTCGGCCCGTCGGGATTCATCAACGACCCCGACACCTCCCTGGCCTCCATCATGCTCACCGGCATCTGGCGGGGCGCGCCCTACGACATGATGATCTTCCTCGCCGGGCTCGCCGGCGTGGACCGCGGCCTGTACGAGGCCGCGAAGGTCGACGGCGCGTCGAGGCTGCAGCGCATCCGTCATGTGACCGTCCCCGGACTGCGGGCGGTGCTGTCCATCCTCTTCGTCCTCGCGGCCATCCGGGGCCTGCGCGTCTTCACCGAGGTCTTCCTGCTCACCAACGGCGGCCCCGACGGCTCGACCGAGGTCGTGATGACGATGATCTACAAGCTGGGCCTCGAACAGAACCGGCTCGGCGTCGGCGCGGCCGGAGCGGTCCTGCTGTTCCTTGCGACGCTGGTCCTCACGGTCGGCGTCCACCTGTTCCGACGGAGGGGCAACGCATGAGCGCGCCGACCGAGACCGCGCTGGGGCTGACCGAGAGCAGGAGCGCCGGCGGCCGCGCCCTGAAGGCCGTCACCTACCTGCTCGTCCTGCTGGTGTTCGCCGGACCGCTGCTGGCCCTGCTGGTGAGCGCGTTCAACCACGTCAAGGACCCGACCCAGCTCAGCATCGTTCCCTCCGACCCCACCGTGGACAACTTCACGGTCGCGTTCGACCAGGGCGTCCTGAAGTACCTCCTCAACTCGTTCTTCGTCGTCGGGTTCGGGCTGCTGCTGCAGGTGGCCGTCTCCGTCCTGGCGGGCTACGCCCTGGCCAGGAAGCGGTTCCGCGGGATGACGCTCGTGTTCGTCGCGATCCTGGCGACGCTGATGCTGCCGGAGGAGATCCTGGCCATCCCGCTTTCGGTGGTCCTCGCCGATCTGCCCGTCGTCCACGTCAATCTGATCGGCTCACTGGCCGGCATGGTCGTCCCGCTTGGCGCGTGGGCGTTCTCCATCCTCGTCATGACCGAGTTCATGAAGGAGGTGCCCCGTGAGCTGGAGGAGGCCGCGCGGATCGACGGCGCCGGAGACCTGCGGATCTTCGCGCAGATCATCCTGCCGATGTGCAGGCCCGCGCTCGGCGTGATCGGCGTCTTCGGCTTCACGATGATCTGGGACCAGTACCTGCTGCCCCTGCTCGTCGCCACGGACTCCTCCTCGTACACGCTGCCGCTCGCCCTGCGCACGCTGCGGGTCGACCCCCTCGTCACCCCCGGTGTGGTGATGGCCGCGTCCCTGCTCGCCCTGCTGCCGTCGGTCGTCGTCTTCCTCTTCTTCCAGCGCTCCTTCGTCCACGGCCTGTCCAGCGGCGCCCTGAAGGGCTGACCCGGCAACCGCCCGGCCACCGCGCCCCCGGCGGGCCCTCGCCGGGGTGGCTCCGGTCAGGGCCGGCACCGGCGCGTACGGCCTGGGCGAGAGCTACACGGCGACGCCGCCCACCTCGAACCGCTGCACCACGTCGCCGACGAGCTGACCGGCCTCGACCCCCACCACCACCGACGTCAAGGAAAGATGCCCCATGACCATGCGAGCCGACATCCCTCCCACGCCGACGCCGACTCCGACGCCCCCGCCTGCGATGGCCGGGGCCCCGGACCCGCTGCCGGCACCGGACACGGGGTGGTTCACCACCGACCGCTTCGGCATGTTCGTCCACTGGGGCCTGTACTCCCTCGCCGCGCGCCACGAGTGGGTCAAGACCCGCGAGAAGCTGACGGACGAGCAGTACCAGGTGTACTTCGACCACTTCGACCCGGACCGTTACGACCCGGTCCGGTGGGCCAGGACGGCGAAGGCCGCCGGCATGCGGTACGTCGTGCTGACCACCAAGCACCATGACGGCTTCTGTCTCTGGGACAGCCGCCTCACCGACTACAAGGTCACCAGGACGCCCCACGGCCGCGACCTCGTCGGGCCGTTCGTCGAGGCCTGCCGCGCCGAAGGCCTCAAGGTCGGCTTCTACCACTCGCTGATCGACTGGCACCACCCGTCGTTCCCCGTCGACGGCGCCCATCCGCGCCGCGATGACGAGGAGTTCAAGGCCGCCGCGGCCGACCGGGACATCCGTGACTACCAGCGCTATCTCCACGGTCAGGTCCGCGAGCTGCTGACGGACTACGGGCGAATCGACTACCTCTTCTTCGACTTCTCCTACGAGGGCCGCGAATGGTGGGGCGGCAAGGGTCCGGCCGACTGGGACTCCGCCGGGCTGATGGAGACGGTCCGCGCACTCCAGCCGGACATCCTCGTCAACGACCGGGCCGGCCTGCCCGGGGACTTCGTCACCCCCGAGCAGTACCAGCCGTCCGCCCCGATGACCGACAACGGACGGCCGGTCCTGTGGGAGGCGTGCCAGACGCTCAACGGAAGCTGGGGCTACGACCGCGACAACCTCGACCACAAGAGCGCCGACCTGATCATCCGGATGCTCGTCGACGGCGTGTCCAAGGGAGGCAACCTCCTGCTGAACGTCGGTCCCACGGGCCGGGGCGACCTCGACCCGCGCGACACCGCCGTCCTCGCCGAGGTCGGGCGCTGGATGGACCTGCACGAGCGGTCCGTACGCGGCTGTGGCCCCTCGTCGTACACCCCGCCCGCCGACTGCCGCTACACCCAGCGCGGCGACCGGCTCTACGTCCACCTCTTCGCCTGGCCGCTGCGCCATCTGCACCTGCCCGGGCTCGAAGGCCGGGTCCGTTACGCCCAACTCCTCAACGACGCCTCCGAGATCACCCGAGTGCACCTCGACCCCGATCGCCCGGCGATCAACACCCAGATGGGCGGCCAGCCCGCCGGCACCCTCACCCTCCGGCTCCCGGTGCAGCGCCCCGACACCCCCGTGCCCGTCATCGAACTCCACCTGACTGACCCGTCCGAGCACCTCCCGACCGTCTGACGCCCCATCACCCTCCGCCCCGCCCCATTCCCACCCCGGCGACATCGACTGATCACGGAGGCACCATGCAAAGACGCACGTTCCTCACCGGCACCGCGGCAGGGGCGTTCGTCGCCGCTCTGCCCCTGTCCGGGCCGGCGCACGCGAACACCGTCGGGGACACTTCCGCCCACCACCCGGGCCGCCGCACCCTCGACGTCGGATCCCTGGACGAGCTTCAGAAGGCGATCGACACGGCCACACCGGGCACGCGGATCGTCGTCGCCGACGGCGAGTACACCGTCCCCTCGGCCAAGCCTCTCTCCGTCCGGGGCAGGCACGGCTCCAGGAGCGAGCCCGTCACGATCGCCGCCCGGTCACGGGGCGGCGTCGTGCTCCACGGGGAGCACAGCTTCGTCTTCGACGACTCCAGCTCCATCACCGTCAGCGGCTTCTCCTTCCGTCAGAGCACGACCCTGGAGATCCCGGCGAACTGCTCGCACATCCGGCTGAGCCGCAACGACTTCCGGCTCGCCGACATCGAGGGCCTGCACTGGGTCATGGTGCGCGGGGACGACACCGAGATCGACCACAACCACTTCCACGGCAAGACGACGCTCGGCATCTACCTCGGAATCGAGGGCGCGGGCAGCGAGGCCATGGCCCAGCGCGTGCACGTGCACCGCAACCACTTCTCCGACCACACCTTCGCCGGCGCCAACGGCGGCGAGCCGATCCGCCTCGGCGTCAGCGGGCGGGCCCTGACCAGCGCGCACGCGGTCGTGGAGTACAACCTGTTCGAGCGGGCCGACGGCGACCCCGAGGCCATCTCCGTGAAGAGCTCCGACAACATCATCCGGCACAACACCATCAGGAACAGCCTCGGCGGCATCGTGCTGCGGCACGGCAACGGCACCCTGGTCGACGGCAACTATCTGATCGGCGGCAAGGAGGGGCTGCGGATCTACGGCAACGACCACGTCGTCGTCAACAACTACCTCGCCGGTCTGTCCGGGCGGGCCATGGTGATCGGCAGCGGCACGGCACGCGACCACGTCCCCGGCGAGTCCTCCTCCGACCGCCGGGGCAACGACGCACCCGACCGTGTCCTCATCGCCCACAACACGCTGCTGGGCAACGCGGGCACGCTCTCGGGGGAGAGCCACCGCCCGCACGAGCCCCGCGACGTCACCATCGCCGACAACCTGCTGGTCGGCGACGCCGGTGACCTGGTCGAGATGGCGAACATGGTCCGCTTCACCTGGCAGGGCAACATCCTCTTCGGGGCGGCGGGCGACGGCGACATCCCCGCGGGCGGGTTCCAACGGGCCGACCCCCGGCTGGTGCGGGGCGCCGACGGGGTGTACCGCCTCTCCCGGACGAGCCGGGCGATCGGAGCGGCCACACTCCGGCAGCCGCCCGTCACCCACGACATCGACGGCGACCCGCGCGGCAGGCTGCGGGACGTCGGCGCCGACGAGTACGCGACGCGTGCCCCGAGGCGACGGCCCCTGACACCGGCCGACGTGGGGCCCCACGCCCGTTGATCACACCCGGGTGAGGGACAGCCGGCACGTGAGGCGCTGCTCGTCCACCTTGTACGGCTCGTACGGCTCGTACGGCTCGTCCACCTCGTACGGCTGGGCGGGCCAGGCCGGCGCCGGTTCGCGCTGCGTTAGGCTGGCGACGACAGACACATCCGATGTATTGCGCCGCGACTGGAGGACGTCTTGGCTGTTACCGACGAGGCGATCGGGAAGATCAAGGAGATGATCGTCTCCGGCGCGCTGCGCCCGGGTGACCGTCTGCCCAAGGAGGCCGACCTCGCCGGTGAGCTGGGACTGTCCCGCAATTCGCTGCGGGAGGCGGTGAAGGCGCTGTCCCTGCTGAACATCCTCGACGTGCGCCAGGGCGACGGAACGTACGTCTCCAGCCTCGAGCCGCCCCTGCTCCTGGAAGCCGTGTCGTTCGTCCTCGACTTCCATCAGGACGACCAGGCGCTGCAGGCCCTGAAGGTGCGCGGCATCCTGGAACCTGCGGCGACGGCCCTGGCGGCGGAGCGGATCACCGACCACGAGGTCCAGGAGCTCGGCGAGCTGCTCGACCGTCTCGGAGAGGCGCCGAGTCTGGACCAACTGGTGGCCAGCGACCTGGAGTTCCACCGTCGTATCGCCGCCGCTTCCGGGATCCCGTTGCTGTGCTCGCTGCTGGACAGCATCTCCGGGGCCACCGTGCGGGCCCGCCTGTGGCGCGGCATCACCGAGGAGTCGGCCGTGGCCCGGACCCTGTCGGAACACCGCGCGATTCTGGACGCGCTCGCCGCGCGCGACACGCGCACGGCGGAGGCCTGGGCGACGATCCACATCTCCAACGTCGTGCGGTGGCTCGACAGCGCCCTGTGAGGCCTGCCGTCGTCGACCGGCGGGGTGCCCCGATCCGGTCGGCGCGGCCATCGAGCGCCGACAGATCGGGGCCCTGTGACCGGGGAGTGATCGCGACTCCCTTGAGGCCAGAAACATCCGATGTCTACTTGCCTCGGCTCTCGGACGCGCCGTATCGTTCTCGCCCAACAGGCCAATCACCCGATCTGTGCTCATGGTTGAGACTGCTCCGCGGTGCCCGAGCAGGTGAACCCGAACACCGAGCAGCAACCCAGGTGTGAAAGGAACCCCGTTGTCCACTGACATCACGCGGGTCATCGCGATGGACACCTACGACGTCCGTTTCCCGACCTCCCGCGAACTCGACGGGTCCGACGCGATGAACCCGGACCCCGACTACTCCGCGGCCTACCTCGTCCTGCGCACCGACGACCCCGACGGCATCGAGGGACACGGCTTCACCTTCACCATCGGGCGTGGCAACGATGTCCAGGTCGCCGCGGCCGAGGCGCTGCGCCCGCACATCATCGGCCGCTCCGTGGCGGAACTCTGCGCCGACCCGGGCCTGATCAGCCGTGCTCTGATCGGCGACAGCCAGCTCCGCTGGCTCGGGCCGGAGAAGGGAGTCATGCACATGGCCGTCGGCGCCGTCGTCAACGCCGTGTGGGATCTGGCGGCCAAACGGCAGGGGAAGCCGCTGTGGAAGCTGCTGGCCGACGCCGACCCCGAATGGCTCGTCTCCCAGGTCGACTTCCGCTACATCGCCGACGCGATCACCCCCGAGGAGGCGCTCCACCTGCTGCGGCGCGGCAAGGAGGGGCGGACCGAGCGCGAGAGCGCACTGCGGGCCGACGGCTACCCCGCCTACACGACGTCGCCCGGCTGGCTCGGCTACTCCGACGAGAAGCTGACCCGGCTGGCGAAGGAGGCGGTGGCCGCGGGCTTCACCCAGATCAAGCTGAAGGTGGGCGCCGACCTGGCGGACGACGTCCGCCGCTGCCGCGCGGCCCGCGCCGCGGTCGGCGCGGACGTCCGCATCGCCGTCGACGCCAACCAGCGGTGGAACGTGGCCGAGGCGATCGAGTGGACCCGGGCGCTGGCCGAGTTCGACCCGTACTGGATCGAGGAGCCCACCAGTCCGGACGACATCCTGGGACACGCCCGCGTCCGGGCCGCCGTCGCCCCCGTCAAGGTGGCCACCGGCGAGCACGTCCAGAACCGCATCGTCTTCAAGCAGCTGCTGCAGGCGAACGCCGTCGACATCGTCCAGCTGGACGCGGCCCGGGTCGGCGGGGTGAACGAGAACCTCGCCATTCTGCTCCTGGCGGCCAAGTTCGGCGTTCCCGTCTGCCCGCACGCCGGCGGGGTCGGTCTCTGCGAACTGGTGCAGCACCTGGCGATGTTCGACTACGTGGCGCTCAGCGGAACCACCGAGAACCGGGTCATCGAGTTCGTCGATCACCTGCACGAGCACTTCGCCCACCCCGCCGCCGTACGCGACGGCCACTACACGACCCCTGTCTCGCCCGGCTTCTCCGCGGACATGCACGCCGCCTCGCTGGCCACCTTCGCGTACCCGGACGGCACGTTCTGGGCCGACGACCTGGCAGGACCCGCAGAAGCAGGAGGGGGAGCCGGCTCCGGAGCCAAGGGCGAGGGCGAGGGCAGGGCCGTCTCCGTGCCGGGCGCCGCGCGCCGCGGCGGGGTCGCGGAGGTGACGGCATGAGCGGTTCCCCGCTCGCCGGCCTGCGGGCCGTCGTCACCGGCGGCGCCTCCGGCATCGGACTCGCCGTCGCACGGATGCTGGACGCGCACGGCGTCGCCGTCGCCGTCCTGGACCTGAACCCGGAGGCGACGCCCGAGGCACTCACCGCCTTCCGCGCGGACGTCGGCGACGACACCTCGGTGCGCGAAGCGGTCGAGGCCGCCGCCGCCGCGCTCGGCGGCATCGACATCCTGGTCAACAACGCGGGCATCGGCGCGGCCGGGACGGTCGAGGACAACCCCGACGACCAGTGGCACGACGTCCTCGACGTCAACGTTCTCGGAGTCGTCCGCACCACACGGGCGGCGCTGCCTCATCTGCGCCGCTCGGAGAGCGCCGCCGTCGTCAACGTCTGCTCCATCGCCGCCACCGCCGGCCTGCCACGGCGGGCGCTGTACTCGGCGAGCAAGGGGGCCGTGCTCTCCCTGACGCTCGCCATGGCGGCCGACCACGTCGGGGAAGGCATCCGCGTCAACTGCGTCAACCCCGGTACGGTGGACACCCCTTGGATCGGCCGCCTGCTGGACGCGGCCGAGGACCCGAAGGCCGAACGCGCGGCGCTCAGCGCCCGCCAGCCCACCGGACGGCTCGTGAGCGCCGACGAGGTCGCGGCGGCCGTCGTCTACCTCGCCTCCCCGGCCGCCGGCTCCGTGACCGGCACCGCCCTCGCGGTCGACGGCGGCATGGCCGGGCTCCGACTGCGGCCGGCGGGCACATGAGCACCGGTACGGACCGCGTCACCATCGGACGGACCGCTGCCTGGACGACCCGCCTGGCATTCGGCGCGGCGGGAATCGGCAACCTCTACGAGGTCGTCACCGACGAGGACGCCGCCCGGGCCCTCGGCACCGCGTGGGACCGCGGCATCCGCTCGTACGACACCGCACCCCACTACGGCCTGGGCCTGTCCGAACGCCGGCTCGGCGCGTTCCTGCGGGACCGGCCCCGCGACGCGTACACCGTCTCCACGAAAGTCGGCCGCCTCCTCGTCCCCGCCCCCGGCGCGACCGGTGACGATCTCGCCAACGGCTTCGCCGTCCCCGCCGCGTACCGCAGGGTGTGGGACTTCAGCGCGGACGGCGTCCGCCGCGGCCTCGAAGCGAGCCTGGAACGGCTCGGACTCGACCGCGTCGACATCGTGTACCTCCACGATCCCGACGACCACACCGAACAGGCCCTGCGCGAGGCGTACCCGGCCCTGGAACGACTGCGTACCGAAGGGGTCGTGCAGGCCATCGGTGTCGGGATGAACCAGACCGCGGTGCCCACCCGCTTCGTCACCGAGACCGATGTCGACGTCGTGCTGCTCGCCGGCCGCTACACCCTGCTCGACCAGAGCGGCCTGGCCGAGCTGCTGCCCGCCGCACGAGCACGCGGAGTGTCGGTCGTCGCCGGCGGAGTGTTCAACTCGGGCCTGCTGGCGGATCCGCACCCGGCGGCCACCTACGACTACGCCGCTCCGCCGGCAGGGACACTGCGGCGGGCCGTACGGATGCGGGAGATCTGCGAGCGCCATGGCGTGCCGCTGAGAGCCGTGGCGGCCCGGTTCCCGCTGGGTCATCCCGCCGTGGCGGGCGTCCTGCTCGGTCTGCGCAGCGAGAAGGAGGCCGCGGATGCCGCCGACATGCTGGGCCGTGACATCCCCGCCGCCCTGTGGGAGGAGCTCCGCCGCGAGCGTCACCTGGCCGCCGGCGCCCCCGTACCCGGCGGCGATTGAGCCCGTCACGATCGCCGGCGCCAGCGCCGGGCCCCGAGCCCTCGACGTCCTTCTGGCCGCCGCCGACCTCTCTGGAGTGGACCCATGAGAATCACCTTGCACACCCGCGTCCGGGCGGACCGCATCGCCGAGTACGAGCAGGCGCACCGCGAGGTGCCCACGGAGCTGACCCGGGCGATCCGGGAGGCCGGCTGCACGTCCTGGACGATCTGGCGCAGTGGAACGGAGCTTTTCCACCTGCTCGACTGCGAGGACTACGCCCGGCTCCTGGCCGAGCTGGAGAAGCTGCCGGTCAACGTCGAATGGCAGGCCCGCATGGCCGAACTGCTCGACGTCGTGCACGACTACTCCGGCGAAGGCGCTGACGCGGGACTGCCGGTGGTGTGGCAGCTGTGAACACGCCGCCCGTCGTCGACGCGCACCACCACCTGTGGGACCTCGCCGTACGCGACCAGGACTGGATCACCGGACCCGCGCTCGCCCCGCTGCGCCGCACCTTCTCGGAGAGCGACCTGCGGACCGAGACGGATGCCTCGGGAGTGACGGCCACCGTGCTCGTACAGACGGTGACCGTGCCCGAGGAGACACCGGAGATGCTGAGCGTGGCCCGCGACAGCGGCCTCGTCGCCGGCGTGGTCGGCTGGACGGACCTGACCGCCCCCGACGTCGCCGCCGCGCTGGCCGCGCTGCGGGCGCTGCCGGGCGGCGAACACCTGGTGGGCATGAGGCACCAGGTCCAGTCGGAACCCGACCCCGCCTGGCTGCTGCGGCCCGACGTCCGACGCGGCCTCAAGGCGGTGGCCGACGCCGATCTCGCCTACGACCTGGTGATCCTGCCGCACCAGCTGCCGGCCGCGGGCGCGGCCGCCGCAGCCCTGCCGGAGCTGACCTTCGTCCTCGACCACGCGGCGAAACCACCGGTCGCGACCGGGCACGTCGAGCCCTGGGCGACGCACCTCCGCGCTTTCGCTCGCCTGCCGAACACCGTCTGCAAACTCTCCGGGCTGCTCACCGAGGCCGACTGGCACACCTGGACCGTGCGCGACCTGCGCCCGTACGCCGACACCCTGCTCGACGCGTTCGGCCCGTACCGCTTGATGTTCGGTTCCGACTGGCCCGTCTGCACTCTCGCGGCGTCGTACGCGCGAACGCTCGCGACGGCCACGGAACTCGCCGATGCCCTGAGCCCGCCCGAGCGGGCCGCGGTCTTCGGCGGCACAGCCATGGACACCTACCGGCTGGGGGAGTAGGCGCCTGCCGAGGCGCCCGAGGCAGGCTCTGAGGAAGCGGAGCCGTCGTGATCGAGCTCGTCAACCTTCTCGAACGCCTAGATCACCTCGAACGCCTAGATCACCTCGATCACGTGTCCTTCGGACGGTGCGGTCCGGCTGTCCGCCGCAGCCAGGTGTGGAGAGCGACGAAGTCGGGATCGGTGAGGCCTCGACGCGGATCGACACGGTGGAGGAGAGCGGCGCCCCGATGGTGGGTGGAGACCCAGGCACGATCAGCGTCGGTGATCTCATCGTCGACCCAGGCGAACGAACGCCCCGCCGCCCAGTCGACAAGGCCGCGGGTCTTCCAGTGCAGGCCGGCGCGCTCGTCCCGCTCATCGACGTCGGACGGCTCCGGCCAGCTCACCACGGCCAGCTCCGGCAGGCCGATCCGTGGCGCGACGCACTCGTTCGCGTCGGCCATCCATGTCGTCGCCCAGACCAGATCACATGGCAGCGCGGCCAGCCGGGGCCCGTGGGCGGGGTCGATCCTGGCCAGAAGCGGATGCGCGTCGCTCTCCCGCGGCTCGGTACCGCTCCGATACGTCGGATACTCCCGCGACGGCGCGCCGAACGGGATGAGTGGCCCGTCGACATCGAGGAAGAGCAGTGGTCGCTGCACCGAACCGGTCACGACACCACGATAGTGAGTCGTCCTGCCGACGCCGAGTCGATGAGAACGTCGGGCGAGGACAGCGCGCGCTCGCCGTGATGCCCGGCCCGTCGTCGGACGGATCCCCGGCGGGGCGGCCGAACGGATCCGCGGGCCGACCGGCCGGATCCGTTCGGCCGTCGGATCGGCGGGCCGCCCCCGCCGCTGGTCAGAGCGCGGGCGGCGGGGCGACCGAGGAGCGCATGACGAGGCGTGCGTGGAGCGTGTGCGTCTCGCGGCGGGGTTCCGCTCCTTCGAGCGGGTCGAGCAGCACCTCCGCCGCCTTCGCGCCGAGTTGGTGCACCGGCTGTTCGATCATCGTGAGGGGCGGGTCCATGACCGCCGCCCAGGCGCTGTCGTCGAAGCCGATCAGCGACAGGTCGCCGGGG
Organism: Streptomyces sp. ISL-36; assembly: GCF_018614205.1. GTDB lineage: Bacteria > Actinomycetota > Actinomycetes > Streptomycetales > Streptomycetaceae > Streptomyces. Next base: position 33,949 of record NZ_JAGGOS010000139.1, read on the forward strand.
TAGGACAACTTCCGCGCCCGCACGGCGCGCAGCGCCCCCGTCATCGCGTCGGTCTCCGTGCAGAACAGCGCGGTGGCGCGGTGGGGCAGGGTGAGCATGCGGACGACCTCCTCGGTCGCGTGCTCCTCGGTCTTGGGCCCGACCATCACCAGCTCCGGGTCGAAGGGGATGCCCGCGTCGTCCAGCGCGTCGAGGTATCCACGCAGTCGCTCCCCGTCCGTCCACACATTGCGGGCCGCCGCGGAGAGCAGTGCGCGCCGGGTCGTCGGCGCCTGCGCCACCGGTGGCCCCCAGACGAAACCGATGCGGCGGTGTCCGGCCGCGATGAGCGTCTCGACGGCTTCACGCGCCACGTCCCTGTTGTCGATGACGACGGTGTCGAGATCGAGGGAACCGATCGCGCGGTCGACCAGCACGACCGGGACACCGCGCTCCAGGGCCGTGCGGATGTGGGTGACCTCGCCGCGGCCGACAGCGGCCGACGCGATGATGACGCCGTCCACGCGCTTGTCTATCAGCACGTTGGTCGCCGCGATCTCCTCGTCGAGGTCTTCGTAGGTGCTCAGCACGATGGTGTCGAAGCCCCGTGCGCGGGAGGCGTCGGAGATCCCGCGGACCATGCCCGCGAAGAAGGGGTTGCCGATGTCCGCGACGACGACCCCCAGGGTGTGGCTCACCCCGGTCGACATGCTCCGCGCCAGCGCGTTCGCGCGGTAACCGAGCTTCTCGGCCGCCGCGAGCACGCGCTCCTTCAACTCGGGGCTGACGTACCCGTACCCGCCGAGGGTGCGCGCCGCGGTCGCGCGGCCGACGCCGGCCTCGGCGGCCACCTCCGAGATCGTCGGCGGCGCCGGCGGGCGGCCCCGGTCTGCTGGCATGGGATCCGTACCTCACTTCTCCTGGTCGAGGGCTCGCCACATGCTAGACACAGCCGGTCACCCGACGGGCCGGCCGTGGCCGAAGGCCCCCTCGACGAAGCACTGCTCGTACGCGGCGTCGGCTCCGTCACGCAGTGCGCGTTCGACGACCTTCCGCTGGAGCGGGGTGTCCGCGGACCATCCCTCGCGTACCAGGGAGACCGCGAAACCGGCGAGGAACGCGTCGCCGCAGCCCATGGTGTCGACGAGCGGCTTCACCCCACCCGAATCCCGCGCGGGCGCGGTGACGCTGTACCGGTCCGTGCGGGCGATCGCTCCGTCGACGCCACGGGTGGCGAGCGCCATTCCGGCACCCCGGTTCACGGCTTCCGCCAGGAGAGCGTGCGTCGCGGCCTCGTCGAGGTGCGAGCAGGACAGCAGGACCAGGTCCGCGTACGGGCAGACGCGGTCGAGGTAGGAGGAGGCGCGGTACTCGTCCTCGCTCGACAGGTCGAACATCACGAGGGGGCCGGACGCGGCGAGCCGGGGCAGTTCGCTCTCGCTCCGGGAGTACACGCTGGAGTGCACGAGGTCGAACGACGAGACGTAGGCGGACAGTTCGGCGTCGAGCAGGAGCGGTTCGCGTACCGTGACGCCGCCGCCGTTCCAGCCGAGGAACACGCGCTCGCCGTCGTCGACGCGCAGGGTGGACAGGCCGGACTCGCCCGCGCGTACGACACAGTGGTCCATGGCCACGTTCTGAGCGGCGATGGACTCGCGCAGAAAACGGCCGAGGTCGTCGTCGCCGAAGACCCCGAGGTAGGCGGCCTCGACGCCCAGCCGCCGGGCGTACACGGCCACGTTGACGCTGTTGCCACCCGGATAGTCGATACCGCGGTCGACGAACCGGTCGACGATGTTGTCGCCGAAGCCGAGGACTCTCATGAGGGTTCTCCTGTGCGAGGGGCGGTGCGGGGCGGGGCGCCATGGAGCGCGGGGCCCGGACGGGGCGCGCGGTGCCGAGGGGGTGGAGCCCGCCGCCCCCGACGAAAGGGCGGCCCGCCGCCCCTGACGGACGGGGAACGGACGGGGACGGACCGGGACGGCGGGCTCGTCGGCTCAGTAGTCCATGACGCGGTAGTAGCGGCGCAGGTCCAGCGAGTGGTCGCGCACCCGCTCCAGGTGCTTGCTCACCCTGCCCATCACGGTGTCGAGCACGAGCGGCGCGAGGAGGCCGCGGAACTCGGGACTGATGCCTTCCAGCGCGTAGTCACGCGTGTCGAAGACGGTCACGTCGCGGGAGATGCGCTTGGCGAAGGCCTCGACGCGGTCGGTCAGCGCCCGGGTCTCGTCCTCCCCCTGAAAGATGACCACGCTCGTGTCCTCTTCGAGCAGTTCGAGGGAGCCGTGGAAGAACTCGGCGCTGTGCACGCGGGTGGTGCGCAGCCACTGCATCTCCTCGAGGATGCACATGGAGTAGAGGTACGTGAATCCCCACAGGTTCCCGCCGCCGACGAGGAAGTGGTAGTCGGTGTCCTTGTGGGCCTCGGCGAAGGCGCTCGCGGACGCATCGGCCTGCTTCGCCACGTCGACCATGAGGCGCGGAATGCCGGCGAGCTCGTCGGCGAGCTTCTCGTAGCCCTCGAACTCGCCCCGCCGCGCGAGCAACCTGCCCATGAAGAACAGCATCTGCGGGTCGAACGGCCAGGCCTTGGGCTCCGACACCAGGGCGACGTCGACGTTCTTGGCGATGGGGGAGTCGGCGTAACCCGTGAAGGCGACCGTGCGGACTCCCTTGGACCGGCAGAACTCGATGGCGGCGAGGCTGTCCTCCGTCGTGCCCGACACGGACGTGAAGACGGCCACCGAACGCTCGCCGAGCGTGGCATCGCCGGAGGCGACCAGCTCCGCGGCGATCACGGCCCGCACGGGGAGTGTCGAACTGCGCCGGGCGAGGTGCTCGTACGGCCACATCTGGGCGTAGGTGCCGCCGGCGCCGACGAGGAAGAGATGGTCGAACCCCTCGTCCACGAGGCGGTCGGCGAGCTCTTCGATGCGGGGGCGCAGGGCCACCGTGCTCGCCAGCTGGGAGAGAACTTCCGGCTCGTTGAATCCGAGCATCTTCGGGTCCTTTCGAGGAGGGTGCGGCCGGCGGCGCTGAGCGACCTGATACCGGTATCACGCGGCCCTCACGCTGGCACAAGAGATCAGGACCGTCAACACCGTACGCGCGCCCACAGGCCCGGACTTCGTGCGGTATACCGCCTCTACCTGCAGATTCATGCCGACTCGCAGTTCTTCCGTCGGTGATCCAGGGGCGGGCCCCGGCAGCTCCGCGGAAGTTCTCCGGTACAGCTCTGGTACCGGTATCAGATTCTCTGTACAGTCGCCGCACACAAGCGGTCCACGTCATGGAATCCGCGGCGGATCCGAGGTGCCCGGCGGCACCGGCGGTCCCATCCCGAGCGAAAGGAAGCCCATGCGCGCTCGTGCAACGACGAGGTACGCGGCACTCTTCGGGGCCTCGGTGCTCGCCCTCACCGGCTGCTTCGCCGGGCCGAAGCAGGCACCAGCAGCCGATGTCGGCGCCGCGCCGCAGTACTCCGGCACCCTGAGCATCCTGACCAAGTTCGCGGGAGACCCGCTCAGCCCCTACTTCGAGGACCTCGCCGCCGCCTACGAGCGGAAGCACCCCGGGGTGAAGGTCGAGCTCATCCAGGAGACCGACCAGAGCATCAAGGACAAGACCAAGACGCTCACCGCCTCCGACGCCCTCCCCGACATCTACTTCACCTGGACCGGGAACTGGGCCGACAACTTCGTCCGCGGAGGCCGGGCGGCGGACCTCACCGAGGTCATCGGCCCCGACACCGAGTGGGGGAAGACCTTCAGCAGGTCGTCCCTGTCCGCCTTCGCCCACGAAGGCAAGTACTACGGCATACCCCTCTACAACAACGGCAAGTTCATGGGCTACAACAAGGCCGCGTTCGACAAGGCCGGTGTCGAGGTTCCGACCACCTTCGAGGAGCTGATCGACAGCTGCGCCGACCTCCGCGAGGCCGGATACGAACCCATCGCCTTCGGCAACAAGGACGGCTGGCCCGCGCTGCACTACCTGCAGCAGCTCTTCGCGTACAACGTGCCGGCCACCGCCCGTGAGGCGGACAACCATCCCGAGACGGCGACCCTCGAAGACCCGGGCTACCTCACGGCTCTGCGGCAGTTCAAAACCCTCGTCGACTCGTGCACCGACACCCGAGGCGGCACCAACGGCGTCCTCTACACCTCCGCGCAGGAGGCGTTCGGCCGCGGCAAGGCGGCGATGTACTACCAGGAGATCCTCGAGTTCGACAGCACGACCGCGGGCGGCTCCCTCAAGCCCGAGAACCTGGGGATCTTCCCCCTGCCCGCCCCGCAGGGCGCGAAGGGGGACCCGAAGGTGATCGAGGGAGCACCGGAGGGCTACTTCGTCAACGCGCGATCGCCGCGCGCGGCCCTCGCCGTCGACTTCATGAAGTTCGTGACCGAGCCGAAGAACGCCGCGACCCTCTCCGCACCGCCGTACGGCCAGCCCAGCGCGGTGGTCGGGGCCGTCACACCGCAGACGTCGAGCAAGGCCGTCTTCGAGGGCATCGAGCAGGTCAACAAGGCGCCGGGCCTGGTCGGATGGCTCGACATGGTCACCGCTCCCGAGGTCGCCGACGCCTGGCTGGCCGGCGGCGAGGCGCTGATCAGCGGCGGCAAGTCTCCCGAGAAGGTACTCGAGAGCGTGCGCCGGGCCTCCACGTCGGCCAAGTAGTCCGCGCTGCCGAAGGGAAACATGCCGGTGCGCACCATGTACGGAAGAGCACGAGGGCTGGCCTGGGTCGTTCCGGCCCTCGCCATGCTCGGAGTGTTCGTCTACCTGCCACTCGTGCAGAACTTCGGGTTCTCCACGCTCACGTGGGACATCTACAGCGGTGACCAGGAGTACGTCGGCCTGGAGAACTACCGCCGACTCGTCGGCGACCCGGTCTTCTGGTCGTCGTTCGCCAACAACCTCTGGTACGCGGCTCTGTCCATCGTGTTCCAGGTCTTCGGTGCGCTGCTGCTCGCCGCGCTCGTCGAGAGCGTTCGCGGCGAGCGATGGCAGCGCGCCCTCCGCGCCGTCTACTTCATACCCTCGGCGATCTCCCTGACCGTCGCCGGACTGCTCTTCTACTTCGTCTACGAGCCCAACATCGGCCTGCTCAACCATGTGCTCGACGCCGTGGGACTGGGGGAGTTCGCCCAGTCGTGGCTGGGACAGGAGAGCACGGCGATGTTCGCGATCATCGCCATGAGCCAGTGGCAGGGCTTCGGGTACAGCACCCTGCTCTTCGCCATCGCGATCCAGCGCATCCCCTCCGAGCTCTACGAGGCGGCCGCCCTCGACGGCGTCGGACCCGTCCGCCGCTTCTTCCAGGTGACGCTGCCACTGGTGCGCGAAATGACCGGCCTCATGATGATGGTGACCGTCTCCGGCGCGTTCCAGGTGTTCAACGAGGTCATGGTGATGACCAGTGGAGGCCCGAACAATTCGACCCAGGTCCTCGGCACCTGGCTGTACCGCAACGGTTTCGTCCGCAACGACTTCGGGTCGGCCGCGGCGATCGGCACCGTGCTCTTCGTGATCACGCTCACCATCGCCATGGCGCAGCTGTGGATCACCCGTAGGAAAAGGGTGGAATGGTGACTCGTCTCGGCTTCCTCGGCGTGATCGCGCGCCTGTTCGTGTGGGCCTTCCTGCTCGGCCTGGTGGTGGTCGTGCTCTATCCGCTGCTGTGGATGGTCCTCAACGGGTTCAAGACCAACGCCGAACTCTTCGACAACCCCTTCGCGATCCCGGAGACATGGAGTTTCGAGAACTACCGGAAGGCGTGGAACCGCGGGGTGAGCGACTACCTCACGGCCAGTGTGCTCGTCACGGTGACCTCGACGATCGCGACCGTCTTCATCAGCGCCTGGGCCGCCTACGGCCTCACCCGGGTGAACATCCCGCTCAACAAGGCGCTCACCGCCGTCATCCTCGGCGGACTCATGCTCACCCCCACCGTGGCACTGGTACCGCTCGTGCAGATGTTCCAGGCGATGGGCCTGTACAACAGCTTCTGGGCGCTGCTCATCCTGTACACGGCCTTCCGGGTCCCGTTCACCACCTTCCTCATCCGCGCCTACATGATCGACCTCCCGCGCGAGGTGGACGAGGCGGCCGAGATCGACGGCGCCGGCCGCTGGACCGCCTTCTGGCGGATCATCCTGCCGATGTGCAAGCCGATCATCACCTCCACCGTCCTGCTGCACGTCCTGTTCGCCTGGAACGAGTACCTCTTCGCGATGGTGTTCACCAACGGCAGCGACGTCCAGACCCTCCCCGTCGGACTGACCAGCCTCATGAGCAAGCACGGCACCGACTTTCCCGTCGTCTTCGCCGCAATGGCGATCGCCGCGGTCCCGGTGGTGCTGCTGTTCTTCTTCGGTCAGCGCTACATCGTCAAGGGTCTCGCCGACGGAATCGGAAAGTGACCGCACGCCACCCATGACAGGAGCCTCATGGCCCTCTCCTCCAGACAGATCACCGGATCCAATTTCGCCTACCAGCATCTGCCCTTCGACACCTTCCTCGACGACGCGGCGGACCTCGGGCGCGAGAAGCTCGAACTGTGGGGCATCGCCCCGCACCTCCACATCCCGCAGCTCCGCAACGCCGACGCCCGGAGGATCCGCCGCTCCATCGAGGCGCGCGGACTCACCGCGTACTGCCTCACCCCCGAGCAGGTGATGTATCCGGTCAACGTGGCCTCCCCCGTGGACTGGCTGCGCACCGAGAGCATCGCCCACTTCCGCCACGCGGCCGAACTGTGCGCCGAACTCGGCGCGGAACTGCTTCTGTTGACCCCCGGGCGTGGCTACGAGAACGAAGCGACCGGCGCCGCGTGGCGCCGTTCCGTCGACGCGATCGGTGAGATCGCCGCGCACGCCGGCACCCTCGGCGTGGAGTGTGTGCTCGAACCGCTGCAGCGCGTGGAGTCGAACCTGGTCAACGACTCCCGCACCCTCGCGGCCATGCTCGACGAGATCGGCGCGGTAAACCTCGGAGCCGTCCTGGACACGGTGGCGATGGCTGTCGCCGGCGAAAGCGTCGACGACGCCTTCGAGGCGCTCGGCGACCGCATCCGACACGTCCACCTCATCGACGGACGGCCCGCAGGACACCTCGCCTGGGGAGACGGGGAGCTGCCGTTGGCCGACTACCTCTCGGCGCTCGAACGACGAGGGTACGACCGCTGGATGACGTTCGAGTTGTTCGGCGACGGCACCTACGCACGCGACCCACGGACGGCGGTCGAGCAGTGCCATGCGCGGGTCGGCCTCGCCTGATAGGAAGCTTTCTCAGCACGAGGCCACTTGAGCCGCCGGCCACTCAAAGGCTGGTGAGGATCTGCGGTGACAGGATCTTGATCATGGTGTTGGTCCAGCGCATCTGCCGCAGTGTCCGCGGGTGGCAGTCGGAGGACAGGGCCAGCAGCCGGTCGTTCCGGGCCGCTTGGGCCGCTTGGGCCGCTTGGGCCGCTTGGGCGAGCATCTCCCAGTAGAGGGAGTTTCCGGTGGCGGCGAGATGGAGCGAGCGGAGGTCCCGCAGGAGCAGCAGGCCGGGCTCGGGGCGGTGCCCGAGCACCTCGGCGGTCTTCTCCCGTACGGCCGTGAGCAGGCCCTCGCCCGGCCGTTCCTCGGCACCGCCGCTCAGATCGAGCCCGTGAGGCCGGGCGGCGTCCGCGATGCGGTCGGCGTGTTCGTGCGACCAGCGGGCGAGGTCGGTGGCCACGTGATGGATCTCGTGCTCGGTGCGGTGGCGCCCGGCGACGGCGACGAGTTCCTTCTCCAGGTGCCGCTCGCCGTGGTGCAGGGCGCGCAGGGCGAGGGTGATGCCGCTCATGGCCGTTCCTCCGTGGCGTGGGCCCGCGGCCCTCCGGCGGTGGCCGGGATGCCGTCCGGCGTGGACGGCGCGGAAGCGGTGGTGGTCGGCGCGGGAGCGGTGGTGGTCGGCGCGGGAGCAGGGCTGCCGTCACCGCGGCTGACGCGTTCGATGCGGGCCGCGGCCGTCTTGTACAGGGGCTGCTTGGACACCGGGTCCCAGTCGGTGACCGTCGTCTCGTTGGCGGCCCGGGCGTCCGCTTGCGCGGCGGGACGATGGCCTCCCGGGGTGTCCCAGTAGCCGTAGTGGAAGGGCACGAAGACGAGTCCGTCGCGGATGGCGGTGATCCGTACGCGGGCCTGCAGCGACCCTCTCGGGGTGGTGATCCGGGCCGTGTCTCCTTCCCGGAGGTCCCACGTGGCGGCCTCGGTGGGGCTCAGCTCGGCCCACACCTCCGGGGCCGCGGCGTTGAGCTGCGGCACACGACCGGTCTTGGTGCGGGTGTGGAAGTGGTAGAGAGTGCGCCCGGTGGTCAGTTGGAGCGGGTACTCCTCGCTGGTGTCCTCGTGCGGGGCCACGTATTGCGCGGCCTTGATGACGGCCTTGCCGTCCGGATTGAGGGACCGGTACTCGACCACCTCCACGGAAGCGCCGGTGACCAGGTCCTTGCCGTAGCTCTCGCAGACGTCCGGATGCGCCCAGCTGATGCCCTGGGTGTAGAGGCGTTCGGTGCCGTCCGGGGCGTCCTCGGTGCAGGGCCACTGGATGCCGCTGCCACCGCGCAGCCGGTCGTAGGTCAGGCCGGTGTAGTCACAGGGCCGGCCGGCGCTGCAGCGCTTCCACGCCTCGAACGTCTCCTCCGGTGTGCGCCACGGGATCAACGGCCCGCCGTCGCGGTCGCGGAAGTCCATGCGCCGTGCGTAGTCGAGGAAGATGTCCAGGTCGGAGCGGGCCTGCCCCGGCGGGTCCACGGCCTTCTCGGACAGGTGGACGGTGCGGTCGGCGTTGGTGAACGTACCCGTCTTCTCGCCCCATGCGGCGGCCGGCAGCACCACGTCGGCCAGCCGCGCCGTCTCGGTGAGGAAGAGGTCCTGTACGACGGTGAACAGCCGCTCCTGTCCGAGAATGCCGCGGATGCGGGCGAGTTCGGGCAGGGACACGACCGGATTGGTGCCGCTGATCCACAGCATCCGTACCGAACCCTGTTCGGCGTAGCGGAAGATCTGCAGGGCCGGGGTCGGCGGCGCGTAATGCGGGATGGTCGCCGGTTCGACGTTCCAGACGCGCGCGAGGTCGGCGACGTGCTGGTCGTTCTGCCAGTTGCGGAAGCCCGGCAGGTCGCCGTCGGCTCCGGTCTCACGCGTGTTCTGGGCGGTCGGCTGGCCGTTCATCTGGAGGACGCCGCAGCCCGGCCGGCCCAGCATTCCGCGGATCAGATGAAGGTTGTTGACCTGGACGGCGGCCGCGGTCGCCTGATGGGACTGGTAGACCCCCTGCAGCACGGTCGACAGCAGCCGCTCGGCCCCGCTCAGCAGCTCCGCGGCTTCCGTGATCGCCGCCGCGGGTACGTCGCAGATGGCCGAGGCCCACTCCGGCGTACACTCCGCCACCTGCTTGCTCAGCTCCTCGAAACCCACCGTATGGGCCTCGACGAAAGCGCGGTCGACCCGGTCGCGCCGGATCACCTCGTGCAGAAGGGCGTTGAGCAGCGCGACATTGGTCCCGACGCGGGGAGCGAGGTGGACGTCGGCGCGCCGGGCGACCACGGTGGGGCGCGGGTCCACGCACAGCAGACGCGGCGGATCCTGCCCTTCCAGCCGGTCGAGCACGCGCATCCACAGCACCGGCTGCGTCTCGGCCATGTTGTGCCCGAACAGCGCGATGGTGTCCGCGTGGTCGACGTCCGTGTACGAACCGGGCTGGCCGTCGCAGCCGAACGACTCCTTCAGCGCCTCGGCCGCGGTGGAGGTGCACAGCCGCGTGTTGCCGTCGAGGTGGTTGGTGCCGATCCCGGCCCGGGCGAGGACCGCGAGGGTGTAGTACTCCTCCAGGAACAGCTGTCCGCTGGTGTAGAAGCCGATGGCCCCTGGGCCATGTGCGGCGAGGAGCTTGCGGGAGCGGTCCACGACGCGGCCCATGGCGGTGTCCCAGTCGCACTCGACCAGTCGGCCGTCCTCGCGGATCATCGGCGTCCGCAGCCGGTCGGCGGCGTGGTTGGCCTGCCAGCCGAACAGGTCCTTGGGGCCCAGCCGGCCCCGGTTCACCCGGTCCACCGCCCGTCCGCGGACGCCGACGATCCGGCCGGCCCGCACCGCGATGTCCATCGCGTCCCCGTCCGAATGGAGTACCGACGCCGACTGCACCCACTGCTCGACATCGTGCGGAGTGATGCCGTCCGCGAGATATGTGTCCACTCGCGCCGGCCAGGTGCCGCCGGGCCCGTAGGCGGTCCGCCCGCCCCAGGGGTGCGCGATCCGGTCGATGCCGTCCACAGGAGATTCCATCGGGTACCTCGCCTTCGGCTGCTCAGCGGCGTACGCCCACCCTCGATCGCCGGGGGAAACAGGCACGCGAGAACCGCCTCCTGTCGACGCACCCACGGGGGCAGGCGGCCCGTGCTCGTCCCTGTGCACCTCCGCGGAACGCGCTGCTGACGGCGCCGGCGACGTGCCGGCTCGGCGAGGAAATGCGCCTGCCGCCGTACGGAGGCGGCCCTGCCGCCATGGGGATGCATCGGGGCCGCCATACGGAGCACCGAGACCGGTCGTCGAGGCGGTGCGCGGCCCGTGGCGGCGTTCTCGCTCTTCGGCTCCTGTCACTCTTTGTGGCGATGTAGTGGCTGTAAGTGAGACGGTGGGCGTGTCGGCGCGGAATGGATGGCTGCGGGTGCTAAGAGGCGCCCTGGTTCCATGCCCCCGGTCTCCGGAGGGCGAAGGGAGAAACCCGATGCCGAAGAAACTGGCGACGATGACCGCACTCATAGCCGCGGCGACCTGTCTGTCCATGAGCCCGTCACAAGCTTTTGCCGCGCCCCTCCTCGACAGTCAGGACACCGCGTTCACGAAGGCGGCCCACCAGGGCAACCTGGCGGAGATCGCCGCCGGCCGCGATGCGCAGAAGAACGCGACCACCGCCTGCGTGAAGCAGGTGGCCGGCGTGCTGGTACGCGATCACAGCAAGCTCGACGGTGATGTGAAGATGCTGGCCGACAAGCTGGGCGTGAAGCTCCCCGCATCGCCGACACCCGAGGCCCGGAAGAAGCTGGCGGCGGTGCAGGCCAAGGCCGGAACGGCCGCCTATGACAAGGCCTGGCTCGCCGATCAGGATGCCGCGCACACCAAGACCCTGGCCATGATCGACGAGGAGATCTCCAAGGGGAAGAACAAGGAGGTCGTCGCCGCCGCCCGCGCCGCCCGCCCCGTGGTGGCCGCGCACCTCGACATGGTCCGCAAGGGCACCTGCAACGCCGCCGGCGACCCACGCAAGGTGGGCGCGGGAACCGGTGGCCACCTGGCAGCCGCGGACGCGGGTCTCGGGACGGCCGGCGCCGCCGGTGTCGCGGGCGGAAGCCTCCTCACCGCGGGCGCCGGTCTGTGGTGGCTCGCCCGACGACGCTCCACGGGCTCCCCGCACTCGGGCTGAGGCCGTGAACCATCGCCGACTGGCAGCGGCCGCCTTCGCGGCGACCGCTGCCGGTGGCGTGCTCATGGCGGCCGGCTGGTCGGGGCACGGCACCCCGCACACCCCGCCGGACGCCGGCGTCATCCCGGCCGCCTCCGCCCCTCCCGCGGCCGGCTCGTCGCGGCAGTCGCCGCCGGTGTCCGTCCGCGGCCCGCACGGCTTCCACGCTCCGGTGACCCCGGTGGCCGCCACGGCCGACGGAGGGCTGGGGCTGCCGGACGGTGGGGACCGCGGCGGCTGGTGGGCCCTGGGCGCCGCCGCAGGGTCCGCCGAAGGGACGGTGCTCATAGCGGGACACGTCGACACCGCCGCCGGACTGGGCGCGTTCGCGGCCCTGCACCACCTCGCCCCCGGCGAACGGATCGAGGTGATCGGAGCAGACCGGCACACGTACCGCTACACGATCACGGCACGCCGCACCTATCGCAGAGACGCCCTCCCCGCCGACCTTTTCCTCCCCCGCGGCGCTCACCGCATCGCCCTCGTCACCTGTGCCGGGGCCTACGACGAGGACAACCGCCTCTACAGCCACAACCTCGTCCTCTACGGCACCCCCACTCCCGAGCCGATGACACCCGGCGCCGCGGAGCTCCGGAACCTGACCGGGTTTCCCGTGTCATCCCGTGTGACTGGGTAGGCGGGAGGTGACAGCACGGACGGACGAAGGAGGAGGAAGGAGGCGAGGGACGGTGCCGCTCTCCGTTCCGAGGCCACTCCTCGACCGGCCCGGAGCCTTGGGCGACGGTCCACTTCGATCCTCCGCGGCCTGAACCGGCCGGACTCCGATCACTGGAGGTGAGCTGACATGCCCGAGCCGGGCAGCAAGAAGTTCGACAAGCGTCGGGCGGAGCTGCGCAAGGACGCCGAAGACCGCGGCATCCCGGACCGGCACGCCGACGACGACGCCAAGGAGCGGCTCGCGGACGACCCGAAGTGGCGCCCCACGGGACCCCGGACCGAGAGAGGCAGGGGGCCCAAGGGCGAGCGCGAAGGCGGCGACCGCGACCGCTGAGAGACAGCACGGCGGCGCCCCGTCGCCGCAGGAAAGGAAGGCAGGATGGCCGCGACAGCAGTCTCACCGGAGCTGTGGACCGATTTCCACACCGTCGTGAACATGACCTCGCGGGAACTGAGTGACTGGCTCCGCACGCGGGACGCCGGCGAAGTCACGGAGGAGGTGCCGGATCAGGCGGGCAGCGCGACCGGCCGCCGGGTCCTGGAGATCCTCGGCAAGCGCCGTACCGATCTCTCCGACGCGGACATCGAACTGATGCGGCAGGTCGTCGACCAGGTCCGGGAGCAGAGGGGCGAGGACGCGACCCCGAAGCCCGGCGACGCCCCGTGGCGGCATCGGTTGATGGACATCGGCCACGATCCGCTCAAGGCCGCCTGAGCGGCACAACACCGCCCGGTGGCACGTACGGAACGTGCGGCCCGTGAGCCGGGTCGACAGCAACAAGGCAGGTGGGGGCCGCTCGACCGCTCCCCCTGAAGGACATCGCAGAGCAGACCGGGAAGGAAACGAGACCATGGGCGACGCTCAGCAACCGGAAGCACGGCGCAGCGGAAAGGGCGCTGCGACGCCGCAGGAGAGCAGGCACGTCAAGGCCTCCCAGCCGCAGACACCGAAGAAGTCGGGCGGCAAGCCGGAAGACCCCTCGCAGACGGGCGCCCCCACGCCGCCTGAACAGCGCCCCGACCACCCGTAGGGCCCACTGAAGAAGGGCGCCCGCCACGTCCGGGCGCCCTTCGGCATGCCGCGGACCCGGCGCCGCCACCGCCGGGCGATCGGGCTGCCCCGCGCCGACGTCGGGGAAGTGCTGGGTCTCCAGGCGCATGGCGCCGTGGCGTTCGAGGGCGCGCCTCGCGCCGTCGATGAGGGGCCGGCCGACGGGGAGTCACGACGAAGTGGCACTGCGGCACCGTCCTGGCCAAGAACGAGACCGTCAACTACAGCCAGGGCGCCGTCCGTCAGATGACCAAGACCAGCGTCTGCGCGGAAGGCGGTGACTCCGGCGGCGCGTTCATCAGCGGCGATCAGGCCCAGGGAGTCACCTCCGGCGGCTGGGGCAACTGCTCCTCCGGCGGCGAGACCTGGTTCCAGCCCGTCAACGAGATCCTCGGACGCTACGGACTGACCCTCCACACCGCCTGATCACGGGAGGGGGCGCAAGCCGCGCAGGCGGCTCGTGCTCCGGCTCCGACTGCGGCGCCGGCTCGTGCTCCGACTCGGCTCCGGCGCCCGCCGAGGCGCCGCGCCGGGCCGGAGTGCGGCTGCGCCCGTGGTGGGCGGCCCGTCGCGTTCTCAGATGGCGGCGCGAATGGCCCGCTCGAAGCCCTCGACGTGACCCCGGGCGAGCTGCGTCGCCGCGTCCGGGTCACCGGCGACGATCGCCTCGATCAGCGGTCCGTGCTCTTCCACATGGCCGGCCATGTCGGACAGGCGGTCGATGAACAGGCACCAGATGCGGGTGGCCAGGTTGTCGTGGCGGACGAGGGTGTCTTCCAGGTACGGATTGTGCGTCGCGGCATAGATGGCGCGGTGGACCTGAAGGTCCAGGCGCATGAGGTCGGCGGCGTCGTGACGACGGGAATCCGCGCTCGCCAGCTCGCCCCGCAGCGCCGTCAAGGTCGCTCGGTCCGCGGTCGTGGCGCGCCGCGCGGCCTGGGCCGCGGCGAGGGGCTCCAGCTCCTGGCGGACCTCGGAGATGTGGGCGAGATCGATGATGTTGACGTCGGTGGCGAAGGTGCCGCGTCGGGGGTAGGTCGCGATCAGGCGCTCGTACTGGAGCCGCTTGAGCGCCTCGCGCACCGGCGTCCGTCCGACGCCGAGGGACTGCGCCAACTGCTCCTCGTTGATCGGCTCGCCCGGGCGGATCTCGAGCATGACGAGCCGGTCGCGGATGGCGCGGTAGGCGCGTTCGGCGAGGGAGAGTTCCTCGCCCCGGGGCTCGGTCGCCACCTGTTGCATGAGGCCCCCTTGACCTGTTCGGCGTACTCACATACCTTACCGCGGAGGCTGATATATCAGTTGCTCATTAGTCGGCTCTCAGGATGGTGCACAGATGGCAACGAACTCGTCCCCGTCGCTCACCACGCTCACCTCCGCCCTCTCCCGCCCGCTCGGCGAACTCGACCCGGACGTCGCCACGGCGGTGGACGCCGAACTGCGCCGTCAGCTGTCGACCCTCGAGATGATCGCCTCGGAGAACTTCGCCCCCGCCGCCGTCATGGAGGCCCAGGGCTCGGTGCTGACCAACAAGTACGCCGAGGGCTACCCGGGCCGCCGCTACTACGGCGGCTGCGAACACGTCGACGTCATCGAGCAGTTGGCCATCACCCGGGTGAAGGAACTGTTCGGCGCCGAGGCCGCGAACGTGCAGCCGCACTCGGGCGCCCAGGCCAACGCGGCCGCGATGTTCGCGCTGCTCGAACCCGGCGACACGATCCTCGGCCTCGACCTGGCGCACGGCGGTCACCTGACCCACGGCATGCGCCTCAACTACTCCGGCCGGCTCTACAACGTCGTGCCGTACCACGTACGCGAATCCGATCTGCGCATCGACATGGACGAGGTCGAACAGCTCGCCCTCGCCCACCGGCCCAAGATGATCGTCGCCGGCTGGTCCGCCTACCCCCGCCGACTGGACTTCGCCGCGTTCCGGCGGATCGCCGACGCGGTGGGCGCGTACCTGTTGGTGGACATGGCGCACTTCGCCGGACTGGTGGCCGCGGGCCTCCACCCGAGCCCCGTGCCGTACGCCGACGTCGTGACGACCACCACCCACAAGACCCTCGGCGGCCCCCGCGGCGGTGTCATCCTCAGCCGCGCCGACCTGGCCAAGAAGATCAACTCCGCGGTCTTCCCCGGTCAGCAGGGTGGCCCGCTGGAGCACGTCATCGCGGCGAAGGCGGTCGCCTTCAAGGTGGCGGCGAGCGAGGAGTTCAAGGAGCGCCAGCAGCGCACCCTGGACGGCGCCCGCATCCTCGCCGGACGGCTGCTTGCCGACGACGTGGCCGAGGCAGGCATCACGGTGCTGACCGGCGGCACCGAAGTCCACCTGGTCCTCGTCGACCTGCGCAACTCCGTGCTCGACGGGCGGCAGGCCGAGGACCGGCTGCACCGCATCGGCATCACCGTCAACCGCAACGCGGTGCCGTTCGACCCCCGTCCGCCGATGGTCTCGTCGGGGCTGCGGATCGGAACCCCGGCCCTCGCCACCCGGGGCTTCGGCGAGACGGAATTCCGGGAGGTCGCCGACATCATCGCCCAGGCCCTGAAGGACGAGCAGCTCGACGACGAGCGCGCGGGCCTGCTGCGTGACCGCGTCGAGAAGCTCGCCGGCGCCTTCCCCCTCTATCCCCACCTGTCCCCGCAGAACGGAGACGCGGCATGACCGCCGAGCAGCTGCCGGAGCATCCGGACTTCCTCTGGCGCAACCCCGAGCCGCGCTCCTCGTACGACGTCGTCATCGTCGGCGCGGGAGGCCACGGCCTGGCCACCGCCTACTACCTCGCCAAGAACCACGGCATCACCAACGTCGCCGTCCTGGAGAAGGGCTGGCTGGCCGGCGGCAACATGGCGCGCAACACCACCATCATCCGCTCCAACTACCTGTGGGACGAGAGCGCGGCGATGTACGAGCACGCGCTCAAGCTGTGGGAGCGGCTCCCGGAGGAACTGGAGTACGACTTCCTGTTCAGCCAGCGCGGCGTCCTCAACCTCGCGCACACCCTGCAGGACGTCCGCGAGGGCGTGCGCCGCGCCAACGCCAACCGCCTCAACGGGGTCGACGCCGAGTGGCTCGAACCGGACGAGGTCGCCAAGGTCTGCCCCATCCTCAACGTCTCGCCCCGCACCCGCTATCCGGTCCTCGGCGGCACCTTCCAGCCCCGGGCCGGCATCGCCAAGCACGATCATGTCGCCTGGGCACTGGCCCGCCGGGCCGACGAGATGGGCGTCGACCTGATCCAGGGCTGCGAGGTCACCGGCTTCCTCAAGGACGGCGACCGGGTCGTGGGTGTCGAGACCAACCGCGGGCGCATCCTCGCCGGGAGGGTCGGCCTCGCGGCCGCAGGACACAGCAGCGTGCTGGCCGAGCGGGCCGGCGTCCGGCTCCCGGTGCAGTCCCATCCGCTGCAGGCGCTGGTCTCCGAGCTGCACGAGCCGGTGCACCCCACCGTGGTGATGTCGAACCACGTGCACGTCTACGTCTCCCAGGCGCACAAGGGCGAACTGGTGATGGGCGCGGGGGTCGACTCCTACAACGGCTACGGGCAGCGCGGCTCGTTCCATGTGATCGAGCAGCAGATGGCCGCCGCCGTCGAGCTGTTCCCGGTCTTCGCCCGCGCGCACGTGCTGCGCACCTGGGGCGGCATCGTCGACGTCACCCCGGACGCCTCCCCGATCATCGGCGCCACCCCCGTCGAGAACCTGTACGTCAACTGCGGCTGGGGCACCGGCGGATTCAAGGCCACCCCGGCCGCCGGCTGGACCTTCGCCCACACCATCGCCACGGGCGAGCCGCATCCGCTGAACGCCCCCTTCGCCCTCGACCGTTTCGCGACGGGTGCGTTGATCGACGAACACGGCGCCGCAGCCGTGGCCCACTGAGAGCCTGTGGAGAGAAGGACACGTGCTGCTGATCAGCTGCCCATGGTGCGGTCCCCGTGACGAGACCGAGTACCACTACGGGGGACAGGCCCACGTCCCCTACCCCGAGACCCCCTCGGACCTCGACGACCGGCAATGGGCCGAGTACGTCTTCTACCGCGACAACGCCAAGGGCCCCTTCGCGGAGCGGTGGATGCACAGCACCGGCTGCCGCCGCTGGTTCAACGTCCTGCGCGACACCGTCACCAACGAGGTGCTCGCCGCCTACCGGCTCGACGAGCCGCGCCCCGAACTGCCCCAGGCCGGAGGGAACCGATGACCGACCAGCAATTCCGGCTCCGGCAAGGAGGCCGCATCGACCGCGGCACCGTGCTGCGGTTCACTGTCGACGGGCGGGAACTGACCGGCCACCCCGGAGACACCGTCGCCTCGGCCCTGCTGGCGAACGGGATCACCGAGGCCGCCCCCTCGCTCTACCGCGGCCGCCCGCGCGGCATCGTCGCCGCAGGCGTCGAGGAGCCCAACGCCCTGCTGCAGATCGACGGCCCGTGCTCGGAGGGCATGCTCCCGGCGACGACGGTGGAGCTGTACGACGGCCTCTGCGCCACGACGCTGTCCGGGATGGGCCGACTCGACCCGACCCCCGATCCCGCCGTCTACGACAAGAAGTACGTCCACACCGACGTCCTGGTCGTCGGCGCGGGCCCGGCCGGCCTCGCCGCCGCCGCCGCTGCCGCCGGTTCCGGCGCCCGGGTGATCCTCCTCGACGACCAGCCCGAGCCGGGCGGTTCACTGCTCTCCTGCCGTACCGAGAGGGCCGGCGCGCAGACCGCCCTCGCGTGGGTCGCCGAAGCCCGCGCGGTGCTCGACGCCGCCCCCGAGGCCGTCGTCCTGCAGCGCACCACGGCCTTCGGCAGCTACGACGACAACTATGTGCTGGCCCTGCAGCGGCGTACCGACCACCTCGGAGCCGACGCCCCCGCACCGTCCGCAGGCGTCTCCCGCCAGCGCCTGTGGCACATCCGGGCCCGCCAGGTGGTCCTGGCGACCGGCGCGCACGAGCGTCCGCTGGTCTTCGCCGGCAACGACCGGCCCGGCGTGATGCTCGCCGCGGCCGTGCGCTCGTACCTCAACCGGTACGCCGTGGCTCCGGGCTCGCGGGCCGTGGTGAGCACGACCAACGACAGCGCCTACGACACGGTCGCCGACCTCCACGCCGCCGGCATCGACATCGCCGGCGTCGTGGACGCGCGCCCCGAGCTTTCCCCCCGGGCCGCCGAGGTCGCCGCGGCGACTGGCGCGCGGGTCCTGACGGGCAGTGCCGTGGTCGACACCGCGGGCGTCGGCCGCCTCACCGGCGTCACCGTCCAGGCCCTCGACGAGAACGGTCGACTCACCGGCGAACCGGAGTCCTTCGGCTGCGACCTGCTCGCCGTCTCCGGCGGGTGGAGCCCGGTGGTGCACCTGCACAGCCAGCGCCAGGGGCGACTGCGCTGGGACGAGGACCTGGTCGCCTTCGTCCCCGAAGGCACCGTACGGAACCAGCACGTCGTCGGCGCTGCCCGCGGGACCTACGACCTCGACGGCTGTCTCGCCGAGGGGGCGCGGGCCGGTGCGCTGGCCGCGACGGACGCCGGGTTCCCGGTTCCCGTACCGCCGTCCGGCGACGCGCGGTCCGGAGCCGGCCTGGTGCGCGCACTGTGGCTGGTGCCCGCGCCCGGCACAAGCCCCGGCATCAGCCCGGGCACCAGCCCGGGCGGCGAATCCGACGGCGAACCCGGCAGCGAATCCGACGGCGAACCCGGCAGCGAATCCGACGGCGAACCCGGCAGCGAATCCGACGGCGGTCCCGGCAGCGAATCCGGCGGCAGTCCCGGCAGCGGTCCCGGCGGCTGGGACACTCACTTCGTCGACCTGCAGCGCGACGTCACGGTCGCCGATGTCTGGCGGTCCACCGGCGCCGGCATGCGCGGTGTCGAGCACGTCAAGCGCTACACCTCCCTCGGCACCGCCAACGATCAGGGCAAGACGTCCGGCGTCAACGCGATCGGTGTGATCGCCGAGGCGCTCGGCGCGGGAGCATCCCCCGGCGAGATCGGCACCACGGCCTACCGCGCGCCGTACACGCCGGTGGCGTTCGCCGCCCTGGCCGGGCGCGAGCGCGGCGAGCTGTTCGATCCCGAGCGCACGACCTCCGTCCACAGCTGGCACGTGGCGCACGGCGCGGAGTTCGAGGACGTCGGGCAGTGGAAGCGCCCTCGGCACTACCCCCGGCCCGGCGAGGACATGGACACCGCAGTGGCCCGCGAGTGCCGTGCGGCCCGTGACGGAGTGGCGTTCATGGACGCCTCCACCCTCGGCAAGATCGAGATCTGGGGCGCGGACGCGGGCGAGTTCCTCAACCGCGTCTACACCAACGCGTTCAAGAAGCTCAAGCCCGGCCTCGCCCGCTACGGCGTGATGTGCAAGCCGGACGGGATGATCTTCGACGACGGTGTGACGCTGCGCCTCGACGACAACCGCTACTTCATGACCACCACGACCGGCGGCGCGGCCGGCGTCCTGGACTGGCTGGAGGAGTGGCTGCAGACCGAGTGGCCCGAACTCGACGTCCGCTGCACCTCGGTGACCGAGCAGTGGACGACGATCGCCGTCGTCGGTCCCAGGTCGCGCCAGGTCGTCGGCCGGCTCGCGCCCGACCTCGACCTGTCCGCCGAGGCGTTCCCCTTCATGGCCTTCCGCGAGACCACCCTGGCCTCCGGTGTCCCGGCCCGCATCTGCCGGATCTCCTTCTCCGGCGAACTCGCCTACGAGATCAATGTCTCGGCCTGGTACGGCCTGGCCGTCTGGGAGCAGGTGTACGAGGCCGGGCAGCCGTACGGCATCACCCCGTACGGCACCGAGACCATGCACGTCCTGCGCGCCGAGAAGGGCTACATCATCGTCGGCCAGGACACCGACGGCACCGTCACCCCACAGGACGCGGGCATGTCCTGGGTGGTCTCCAAGCAGAAGGACTTCATCGGAAAGCGGTCCCACTCCCGCGCCGACACGTCCCGCGCCGACCGCAAGCAGCTGGTCGGCCTGCTGCCGAGCGATCGCACCACCCGGCTGCCGGAGGGCACGCAGCTCATCGCGCCGGGCGTGCCCCTCACCCCCGAGGCCGGACCGGTGCCGATGCTCGGGCACGTCACCTCCAGCTACCACAGCCCGGCCCTCGGCCGCCCCTTCGCCCTCGCCCTCGTGGCCGACGGGCGCGCCCGGATCGGCGAGACCCTGCTCGCTCCGGTGGGCGAGGACCTGGTGCCCGTCGAAGTCGCCGACTTCGTCCTCTACGACCCCGAAGGGACCAAGCGAGATGGCTGAGCCGACGATCGACGCAGGCGCAGGCGCAGGCGCAGGCGCAGGGACGGGCGCGGGCGCGGGCCGGGGCGCCGGGACGGGCGCGGACGCGGTGGCCCTGCGCACCAGCCCCCTGGCCCATCTGGCGGAGCGGATGCGCGCCGCCGGCGTCACCGGCGCCCGCGGCGTCACGCTCACCGAGTGGCCGTTCCTCACCATGGTGAACCTGCGCGTCGATCCCGCTTCCGAAGCGGCCGACCGCATCGAGAAGACCCTGGGCGCCCCGCTCCCGCGCCAGTGCGGCCACACCACCACGTGGGGTCCGCAAACGGTCCTCTGGCTCGGCCCCGACGAGTGGCTCGTGCTGTCCCAGGCCGACAATGCCGCCGTCGCCGCGGAGTTGCGGGAGGCGCTCGGCGCAGACCCGGGCTCGGTGGTGGACGTCTCGGCGAACCGCACCACGCTGGAACTGAGCGGCCCGGCCGCCCGGGCGGTGCTGGAGAAGGGCTGCCCGCTGGACCTGCATCCCCGGGCCTTCGGCCCCGGCCAGGCGGTGTCGACCACGGTGGGACCTGTTGCCGTGCTGCTCTGGCAGGTCGACGACGTACCGACGTACCGGCTGTTCCCTCGCTCTTCGTTCGCCGACTACCTGGCGCGCTGGCTCATCGACGCCATGAGCGAGTATCGCGCCCCGGAGGTCCCCTGATGGCGTTGAGCGCGTTCGATCTGTACTCGGTCGGCATCGGCCCTTCCTCCTCCCACACGGTGGGGCCGATGCGGGCGGCCCGGCGCTTCGTCGGGCTCCTCGACGGCGAGGGCCTGCTGCCCACCGTCAGCCGAGTGCGGGCCGAACTGTTCGGGTCGCTCGGCGCGACCGGCCACGGGCACGGCTCGGACAAGGCCGTCGTCCTCGGCCTGGAGGACGAGGATCCCGCCACCGTGGACACCGAACGGGCCGACGCCCGGGTGGCGGAGGTGCGCGACAGCAACACCCTGCTCCTGGCGGGCAAGCACCGGATCGGCTTCGACAGCGATGCCGACCTGGTACTGCACCGGCGCACGTCGCTGCCCGAACACCCCAACGGCATGGTGTTCCACGCCTTCGCCGACGACGGCCGGGTGCTCGGCAAGCGGACCTACTACTCCGTGGGGGGCGGCTTCGTCGTCGACGAGGCCGCCACCGGCGCCGACCGTGTCGTGGCGGACACCACACGCGTGCCCTTCCCCTTCGACTCGGCAGCCGAACTGCTCGCGCACTGCGCTCGGGAAGGCCTCGCCATCAGCGACATCATGCTCGCCAACGAACAGGCCTGGCGCCCCGAGGCCGACGTACGGGCGGGACTGCTGCACCTGTGGTCGGTCATGCAGGAATGTGTGGAGCGCGGATGCCGCCGAGAACGAGAAGGGGTGCTGCCGGGCGGCCTGCGGGTGCCACGCCGGGCACCGGCGCTGCACCAGGACCTGACCGCGAGGACCGGGGGCCGAGACCCGCTGGAGGTCATGGACTGGGTGAACCTGTTCGCCCTGGCCGTCAACGAGGAGAACGCCTCCGGCGGCCGCATCGTGACCGCCCCGACCAACGGGGCGGCCGGCATCATCCCCGCCGTACTGCACTACTACGCGCGGTTCGTACCCGGCGCCGACGACGACGGCGTGGTGCGCTTCCTGCTGACCGCCGCCGCGATCGGCATCCTTTTCAAGCAGAACGCCTCCCTCTCCGGCGCCGAGGTCGGCTGCCAGGGCGAGGTCGGCTCGGCCTGCTCCATGGCGGCCGGAGCCCTGTGCGAGGTCCTCGGTGGCACACCGGCGCAGGTCGAGAACGCCGCCGAGGTCGGTATCGAACACAATCTGGGGCTCACCTGCGATCCGGTCGGCGGCCTGGTCCAGATCCCCTGCATCGAGCGCAACGCCGTCGCCGGCAACAAGGCGATCAACGCGGCGCGGCTCGCCCTGGCCGGTGACGGCACGCACAAGGTCAGCCTGGACAAGGCGATCAAGACCATGCGCGACACCGGCCGGGACATGAAGGTCAAGTACAAGGAGACCGCCCGCGGCGGCCTCGCCGTCAACGTCATCGAATGCTGACACCATGACTGATTCCCCGGCTTCCGCCACGTCCCCCGCCCCTTCGCCGACCGACCCCGCCACGGCGCCGGTCGACCCCGCCACGGCGCCGGTCGAGCACGTCCTCACCCTCGACTGCCCCGAGGCGCCCGGCATCGTCCATGCCGTCTCGCGGTTCCTGGTCGAGCACGGCAGCGACATCATCGACAACCAGCAGTTCGGCGACCGCCGAGACGGCCACTTCTTCATGCGGGTGCACTTCGCCGCCTCCGGCAGCGAGAACACCACGCAGCCCCTGCGCCGCGACTTCGCCGCCGTGGCGGCCCCCTTCGCCATGCGATGGCACCTCGAACCGGTCACCACCCGGCGCCGCGTGCTGGTCATGGTGTCGCGCTACGGCCACTGCCTCAACGACCTGCTCTACCGCACGCGCAGCGGCGACCTGCCCATCGACGTGGTCGCGGTGGTCTCCAACCACCGCGACCACGAGGCACTCGTCGCCTGGCACGGCATCCCGTTCTTCCACGTACCGGTCACCGCGGCGACCAAACCGGGGGCCGAAGCCCGACTCCTGGAGATCGTCGACTCGTTCGACGTCGACCTGGTGGTCCTGGCGCGCTACATGCAGGTGCTCTCCGACGACCTCTGCACCCGACTGGCCGGCCGGGCGATCAACATCCACCACTCGTTCCTGCCGAGCTTCAAGGGAGCCAAGCCCTACCACCAGGCCCACGACCGCGGCGTCAAACTCGTCGGCGCGACGGCCCACTATGTCACCGCCGACCTCGACGAAGGCCCGATCATCGCCCAGGAGGTCATCCCCGTCGACCACAGCCACACCGCCGCCGACCTGGCCGCCATCGGCCGCGACGCGGAGTCGGCAGCCCTGGCCCGAGCGGTCCGCTGGCACTGCGAAGGCCGCGTGTTCGTCCAGGGCAGACGCACGGCGGTCCTGCGCTGAACGTCCGGACGACGAGCGACGCTCAGGTCGTCCGCGCCCTGGTCGTACAGGGCGCGGACAGGATCTGGGGTACGTCGCTGAGGGCCGGCCCCGCTGCGCAGCGGTGAGGGTCGTGGCACCATGTCGCTCTTCGGTTGGGGAGTGGAGACAGATGCCGGTGCTGATGACGGGCTTCGACCAGTGTGAGCGGCTCATGTGGGCGGGCCGGGGATCTGCCTATGCCGAAAGCTTCGCCAGGCTGTGCGCGTATCCGGTGCCGCAGCTGCTCGATGCCGCCGAGGTCGGGCCGGGCGTGCGGATGCTCGATGTCGGAACTGGCCCCGGTACCGCCGCCGCGGCCGCATGCGCCCGGGGCGCGATGGTGACAGCTGTGGATGCCGAGCCGACCATGGTCGAGTTGGCCAAGCAGGCCCTCCCTGCTGTTGACGTTCACGTGGCCGCGCTTCCTGACCTTCCTTTCGAAGACGGAGAGTTCGACGCCGTCGTGGCCAACTTCGTGCTGAACCATGTGGGTCGGCCCAAGATCGCTCTGGCCGAGCTACGCCGTGTCGTGAGGCCGAACGGCTGGATCGCGCTGACCATATGGGCGGCGCCGCCGGCCCCCGGACAGGCGCTGCTAGGCCGAGCGATCCAGGCCGCTGGAGCCGTGCGTCCACCCCACCTGCCGGCAGGATTGGCCCCGGAAGAGGACTTTCCCCGCGACGAGAGCGGTCTGACGGGCCTGATGGATGCTGCGGGTCTGCGGGAGACGAGGTGTGAGAGCTTGCGCTGGGACCACCGCGCTACCGCCGAAGAGTGGTGGAGCGGTCCGGCGGCCGGCGTGGCGTTCGGCGGCCAGATGGTGCAGAGCCAGAATCCGTTGATCCGCGCGGAGATCAAGCGCAACTTCGATCGATTCAGCTCCGCGTTCGCCGATGAAGACGGTGTACTGACGCTGCCGCATGCGGCTCTGCTGGCCCGTGCTCGTCGCTGATCACCGCCGGGCAGAGCCAGCTCGGGCATCAGGTGCGGCTCGCGGTGCAGTCCGCGGGGGTGGGTCGGCCGGTCGGCCAGGCGAGGCCGACGAAGCGGATACGGCCCGGTGCGTCGGGGGCGAGTTCCACCACGGAGACCGCCTTGTTGTAGGGGTTGCCGTAGTTGTCCAGGCAGATCCAGCCGCTGGCGCCGTCGACCTTGCCCATGCCGTGCAGCCGCAGCCACGAGTCGCTGATGCGGCTGAGGGTGGGGATGACGGGGTCGCCGTCGTCGCGCATCCGGATGGCGGTGATCGCGGTGAGACCGGCGTCGTAGAACGTGATCGTCCGCGAGTCGATGAGTTCCACCGGGCCGATCTTTCCGACCTCCTTACTGGTCGCCAGCTCGGCCAGGGTGCGGTACGCGGCGGCGGAGCCGCCGGTGGCCGGCGCCTTCGGACCGGTCCAGGCATCGGGGTGGGCGACGGCGGCGTACTGGAGGGTCACGCCCTTGCGGAAGGCGTCCCAGTCGAGGAGCTTGTCCGAGGAGAGGGTGGAGGCGCCGGAGCCGGTGATCACGGTGTACTTCTTCTCGGTGCAGCCCCGGTTGCCCAGTTCGTTGACGAACTGCCGTAGCTGGACAGGCCGCCCGGCGAAGTAGATGACCTTGGCGGCCGAGGTGCAGATGGTGTCGACCATCTGGTCGAAGGCGTTGGCGGTGGTGCCTTCCTCGTGGAACTCGTCGGGCGCGCGGTACTGCTCGGGTGCGCGGGGCGATCCCTGGGTCCGTTCGGCGAAGGCCCGCTTGAGCGCGTCGACGTAGTTGTCACCGGTGCGGATGTCCTCGACCACCAGGGTGTGCTTGGGGTCGATGCCCTTGTTGAAGTGGGACAGGGCCTTCGCCTGGTCGGTGGTCGTGGGTACGACCCGGGCGAGGCCCGGATACGCATTCGGCCGCTCGGGGCTGTTGCCCGAGTCGTCGGCGGTGATGGGACCGCCGACGACGGGAATGCCGCGCTCCCGGGTGAGGTAGCCGATGGCGGCCTGGGTGGTGGCGGTCGAGACGTCGAAGCCGATCACGGCCCGGAGGTTGTCGCCCGTGGACTCCGACATGGCGCCGAGCTGTTCGGCGACGGGCCTCCAGTGCGCGTGGCTGCGGCCGGGGTTGGCGAGCAGCAGCCGTATCGACGGCTTCTTGCTGTTGGAGTCGTGGTTGGCGCGGTACTGCGCGAGGTACGCGCCCTGCACCTCGTGGAGCGTCTTGCTCTGTTCGAAAGCCTGCGCCGGTGCCATCGGCAGCATCACGGCGACGGAGACGTGCGGTTCGTTCTTGATCCGCTCGTTCTCCGCCTTGATCCGGGCGCTGACCTCCTTGAGGTTGTCCGCGAAGACGAAACTGCCGTCGGTGACGCCCGTGCATTCCCGGGCGCCTTCGGGGCCGCGTTCCTCGATGCCCTTGCCGCATGCCGGGTCCGGCCCGAAGACGACGATCCCGGTCCACACGGCGGCGCCGAGCACGGCCAGGGCGACGACGAGGGCGGCCGCCTTGGTGAGCGGCCCGCCGGGGAGTCTTGCGATGAACGACGTCATGACGCGGCGCCTTCCTGGAGGACGGAGACGGGCAGATCGGGAGCCTGTGTTCCGGCCCGCAGACGGGCGGGCCAGGCGGCGGACGCCTCGCGGTAGGCGGCGTGCGCGGCCTTGTTGCCGTACAGCGTCTCCAGCGCGATGCGGACGGTGGTCAGTTCGTCCTCGCGCGGTGCGAGGGTCAGCGGGTCGGACAGCCGCCACAGCAGGGGTACGAGGGACGCGACGGCGTCGTGGTGCGGGCCGGGGGCGCCGCTGCCGCAGGCCGTGCACGACAGCGTGGGGCTCCCGGCCGGCGGCTCGTAGCCCTCGCGTGGGTGGGGCGCGGCGCAGATCAGGTTGAGTGCGGTCAGCCATTCGCCGGGCGGGGCAACGGTGAACCGGTGGTGCAGAACGCTGACCACCTCCTCCACCCGACCCAGTGCCAGCGTGTGGTGCAGATAGGTGTCACTGCGCGGGTCGCACAGAGAGCGCAGGCGCAGCTGTGTGTCGCGCCAGCGCTCATGGGTGGTGGTGGCGGCCAGCCGGTGCCGCAGCAGCAGATCGAGGGCACGGTCGCCGTCGAGACAGGAGCGGATCCGGTAGTCGTCGGCCTCGTGGACGCGGGCGGCGACCAGCTCCTCGGAGTGGTCCTCGGGATGGGCGTACGCCCACAGGGCGCGCCGAGTGCCCACGTCGGCCGCCGCGGAGAGCAGGACCAAGCGCTCCCGCATCACGGGATCGGGCAGCAGTTTCGCGAGGAGCGTGGGTGCGGCGTCGTCGAGGAGTTCCCCGCTGCGTATCGTGCCCGCTTCCTCGACACGGCGCACGGCCGCGTCCGCCAGAATGCGGGCGCTCGCCGCGCGGCCGCCGCTGTACCGGGCGACGACGCGGGGCAGATGGTCGGGGTAGTCGACGCGGCTGAGCATCTCCGCGATGTGGGCCCGTTCGATGGCGGGGATGCCCAGCACCAGGGGCCGGGCCTGCGGTACGGCGTCGCCGCCGACCTCGGTCAGTGGTGGGTGCCGGTTGCCCTTGCCGAGCAGGGTGGCGAGGACGGCGGGACGCGTGGGGGTCCTGCCCGGCGCGCCGAGTCCGGAGTCGAGCAGGTCCAGGAAGGTGTGTCCGACGCCGGTGTGGGCGTTGTCGAGGAGCAGCAGCGGTCGGGGCTTCTTGTTGAGCCGGCGCAGAGCGCCGTAGTTGGCGTCGATGTCGTCGAGGAGGGCGGCGACGAGGTGTTCCTCGGCGGTGCGTCTGCGGTCGTCGAGCCTGCGGAAGCCACGGACGAACTGGAAGAGCCGTTGCAGCGAGTCGCCCTGGTAGCCCTGGGAGCGGTGCAGCCGTCCGCCCCACCAGGCGAGCGCGCCCTTGTCCGGTTCGCTTCTGACCAGCTGCGCCCGTGCGGTGTCGAGGACGATCCCGGCGATGGTGTCGAGGCCGGGGACGGCGGACAGGACCAGCGGGAGATTGTCCGTGACGACGTCGAACCAACGGCCCAGGCTCTCCCTGCGGCGCCGCACGTCGGGGTCCTCGGCGGTGATGAGGGTCCGCAGATCGGCCTCCGCCCGCCGCAGGTCGGGCGGGCGCACATCGGTCTCGTCGCTGTTCAGCGGGCGCCACGCGGTGACGACGAGGAGGCCGAGCGACAGCCGCGGGAAGGTCATCTGCTTGCCGAAACGGCGTACCTCCAGACCGAGTTTGTAGGCGAGGAGATACAGCAGGTAGGTGATGCGGGAGGCGTTGGGGACGTCGCCGTCGCCGTCGGCGACGCCGGGCTCGCCGAATCCCGGCGCCCCGAGGTCGACCCGCGCGAGCGGCACCCGGCCGTTGTACGCGTCATGGACGGCGCCCAGCAGGGCGGTCTTGCCGCTCCCGCGTCCGCCGACGATCCGTACCACGGGCGCGCCCTCGGGATAGGCGAAGGGAACCTGGTACCCGTCCTTGTGATGCAGCCCCACCAGCCGGGGGACAAATCCCTCCTGCAGGGCCTGCTGACCGTACAGTCTCCCGCTCATGGCGCTCCCCGTCTCCCCCTGCCAGCCACGCATCAAGAGATCAACTCGTCCTGCTCAGCGGGAACTTACCCGAGATGCGCCTGCTCGGCAGCGGGGTTGGCGAAGAACACCGTCCTGGGACGGTGCCGGAGGAACGTACGGCCGCGTCCTCGACCACGGCCTGCCAGGAGGGCGCTATCCAGCCAAACGATTGACGCGCACCTGACAATTCAACATCCCTGTGGGACTCTCCTGGC
Organism: Streptomyces sp. ISL-36; assembly: GCF_018614205.1. Lineage (GTDB taxonomy): Bacteria > Actinomycetota > Actinomycetes > Streptomycetales > Streptomycetaceae > Streptomyces. The sequence continues at coordinate 62,172 of NZ_JAGGOS010000139.1, forward strand.
CCCACCCGGATCCGCGCGCGACCCCGCCTGTCGGACGCGGACGCGGGCTCCACTCACACCCCCACAAGGACGTGGCAGAAGGAGCGACATGAGGCACATATCGAAACTCTCGTGCGTCACCGCCTTGATCATCGCAGCCACCGCCGCAGCATCCACGGCGGCGACCGCCTCAGGACCCACCGCCGACCAGCAGGTCGACGGCGTGATCGTGGTCGCGGGCAACACCTGCACCTGGACCAACGCCCGGACCAGCGCCAACCCGCCCGCCGCGCTGACCATCGACCGCGCCACCATCAACAAGCCGGGCGGCAACCTCAGCTGCAGCGGAAGCATCACCGCCGCCCTCAACAACAACCCCACGGTCACCTTCGACGACGCGGCGGGCAGCGCGAAGGCCGACGTCATCGACATCACGGGCCAGCAGAGCGGCATCTCCTGCCGCTACAAGGCGACGAACGTCCTGTGGAAGCGTGACGGCACCACCCGCAAGTATCTGAACCAGGCGTTCACCGCGGCGAAGACCTCCGGCAGCTTCCTCTGCCCGGGCTCGGTCACCACCGCGGCCGGCGACGCCTCCCTGCTCTTCCACTGACACCGACACCGACACCGACACGGCGTCGGGCCCGATACCGTGCCGCCGCCGGCAGAACCCCGCCGGCGGCGGCGCTCGTACGCTCGGCGCCGGCCCCAGTTACTGTCCCGGAACCGGTGTCCCCGGCCCGGCGTCGTCCTGATCATGATTGCGGATGCGGCAGAGCTGGCCGATGACTGGGAGTCGATCAGGCAGGGGTACTTCCTGGGTGAACCCGACGAGACCCTGCTGGAGTGCGTCAACCGGCTCCGTGCGGCCCGGGCGGCCGTACCCCAGGATCCGGACGTCACAGCCTTCTTCACGCTCGGACTGGTGTCGATGTACGGCCACGCGGCGTCGGAAGCCGACCCCGAGGTCGCCGACGCGGCCGCGCAGATGCTCCTGGCCGCGGCCTCGGACCCGGCCGTCGCGAACCGGGTGTGCGGTCACGGGACTCACCCGTGCGACGACAGCGACGTTGACGGACAACTGGAGTCCTTCGAGATGCTGCTGTCGTTGCTGGCCGGGGACTCGGAGTACGCGTGGGAAGACCTCGACCAGAACGGCCGGGAACCGGGGGAGGAGTCCCGCTGGCGCTGCCCGCACAACGTGGCGGGCTTCGCCCGGTGGGCCGCCGCCGCGATCCGCTGAGCCCTCGGCGCCGCCTGCGGCCTCCCCCGATCGCGCGACGGAGCGGGGCGGCCCCGTGATGCTCCTCAACTGGCGAGGGCTACCACCGCACCGACATGGACGGCTGCACCCAGTTCTCCTGCACCGGCGACGTCGTGGACGCGGTCGACATGTACCCGTGGGACAACCGCCTCGAGATGACCTGCGACATGGGAGCGGGCGCGAGCGGCGGCCCCATGGCCACCACCGATGGGCGGATCGTCGGAGCCAACTCCCACGTCGACACCGACGACCAGGACCAGCGGGTCAACGACCACCTGTACTCGTCCGACCACGGCGACCAGGCCGTAGCGGTGATCAACGCGATCAACGCCGCGAACTGATCCAACCGGCACCCAGCGGGCCCCGGCCGACCGGGCCGGGGCCCGCTCCGTCACCCGCCCGCGGGTCGTCCCATGTCCGGGTCGATGTCCTCGGCGGCCGGAGCGTTGACGATCCTCTGGTGCAGGTAGCGCTCCCGGATCTCGTCCGTGGTCAGCACCTCCCAGCCCTTCGGCAGCTCCTTGCCCGCACGCTTGAGCTCGGCCGTCCACGCATCGACCCGACCCGCCCGGGTCTTCGGCACCACCGACTCCGCCGGCTGCTGCGCGCCGATCGTCACCGGAGGCGAATCGTCCTCCTGGACGGCCGCCACCGCGAAGCCCAGCGCGCCGCCCGCCACAAGCGCCGCTATGGCTATGCCCCAGCCTGTCCGCGTGTCATCCCGCTCCCCCCACTGGCCGCACCCGTCAGTGCCGTGCCACAGCCCGGCGAGCAGGACGACCGCCGGCGGCGAGCAGGAAGCAGCCCAAGGGCCGAAAGGGCGCCGCTTCGCACCCCCCGGGGACGTACCGGGCGCCGCACCCACCGGGCCGCTCCGGTGGGTGAGCGACCGGCGCCGCGCAGTGAGGCAGACGCTCGTGCGAGAGCGGTGGCGTGCCGCCAGGGTGACCATGGAAGGTATGGAGGAAGCGCATCGGGTGTCTCCCTGCGGGCAGGCGCGGGATGAGTGATCCGGACCCGGTCGACGAGCTCGTCAGCGGTGCGGCCCAGGACGCCGGCGGCTGGCTGGGTGCGCTGCCGGTCGCGCAGGTGGCCACCAGCGCCGACGGCACGATCGTGCGTTGGAACCGGGCCGCCGAGGGGCTGCTCGGCTACAGCCCGCAACAGGTGATCGGACGGCACATCGCCGAGCTGTTGCACCCGGGCGCGGACAGGAGCCTCGGCCGGTCGCTGTGGGAGGCCGCGGCGGGCGGGCGGGGGGTCATGGGCACGGTCACCGCCTGGCACCGCGACGGGCACCCCGTCGAAGTGGAGATCTGGGCGAGCCCCGTTCCCGACCGGCACGACGACGCCTCCGCGATCCTGCTCTTCGCCGCCGAGGCGCACGCAGCGCGGCGTATCCGAGGATCGTCGGCGGTGTGGGACGGGCTGTTCGCCCGTTCCCCGGTCGGTATCGCCGTCCTGGACACCCAGCTGAGGTTCCTCCGGGTCAACCGGGCCTTGGAGCGGATGAACGGCATGTCGGAGTCGGCCCATGTCGGCCGGCGCCTGTCGCAGCTGCTGCCCGAGGTGAACGCCGAGGACATGGAGGGCGCGATGCGGCAGGTTCTGGACAGTGGGGAGCCGGTCCTGGACCGCCGCCGGATCGGCCGCACCCCGGCCGAGCCCGACCATGACCGGGTGTGGTCGTGCTCGTACGTACGCGTGGAGGACCCGGGCGGCCGGCCCATCGGAGTCATCGCCTCGCTGCTCGACATCACCGACCAGCAGCGCGCCCACACCGAAGCCGAGGCGGGACGACGCAGGCTCGCACTGCTCAGCGAGGCGTCCATCCGGATCGGTTCCAGCCTGGAACTGGAGCGCACCGCCCAGGAGCTCGCCGATCTCGCTGTTCCCCGCCTCGCCGACGCGGTCACCGTCGATGTCCTCGACACCCTTGCCCGCGGCGACGAGCCGGGCATGGGCCTGGACGGCGGTGTCGCCCTGCGCCGCCTGGGCAAGGCCCCGTTGACCGGCTCCGCGGTCACCGATGCCCTCGCCCCGCTCGGCCGCACCCTCGTCTTCCCGGGGGCCGCGCCCTACACCCAGGCCCTCGCCAATCGCCGACCGTTCCTGTTGGCCGGTCTCGACGAGAAGGCCATCGCCCCCGCCGCCCGCCACACCAACAGGCCCGCGCAGCTGCTGCGGATCGGCGTGCACTCGTTCATGATGGCCCCGCTCTTCGCGCGGGACCTGGTACTCGGCGTGGCGACCTTCTACCGCACGCGTCCCACCGGCCCTTTCAGCTCCGACGACGTGACTCTGGCCAGCGAGCTGGCCGCCCGTGCCGCCCTCAGCATCGACAACGCCCGCCTCTACCACCGAGAACACGACACCGCCCTCACCCTGCAGCGGAGCATGCTGCCGCAGCACATCACCCCGCCGCCCGGGATCGAGGTCGCCCACCGGTACCTGCCCGCCAGCGACGTCAACGAGGTCGGCGGCGACTGGTACGACGTACTCGACCTGCCCGACGGCAAAGCGGCCCTGCTCATCGGCGACGTCATGGGCCACGGCATCCGGGCCGCCGCCGTGATGGGACGGCTCTCCGCCAGCGTCCGGGCACTGGCCAGGCTCGACCTCGAGCCCGAGGAACTGCTGCACCAACTGGAAGCGGCGCTCGACGACCTCGCCGAGCCGATGCTCGCCACCTTCCTCTACGCCGTGATCGACGTGGCCACCGGACGGTGCCGTATGACCCGCGCCGGCCACCCGCCCCCGGCCATCGTCGGCCCCGACGGCACCGTCCACCTCGTCGACCTGCCGCCCGGCACCCCCCTCGGCGTCGGCGACACCCGCTTCACCACCACCGAGACCACCTTGGAACCGGGCAGCCTCCTCGTGCTGTACACCGACGGTCTCATCGAGGCCCGCGACAGCGACATCGACCAACGCCTCGGCGAACTCACCCACGTACTCGGCCAGCCTCACCTGTCCCTGACGGGACTGTGCGACAGCCTCCTCACCTACCTCGTGCCGGGCTCGGCCGACGACGACATCGCCCTGCTGATCGCCCGTTTCACCGGCGGCCGTACCCACCAGCACCTGGGCGTGGAGCGGCAACCGACCTGACCCGGAACCGGACCGCCCTTCAGAACCGCATGTTCCGTCAGGACCGCATGTTCCGTCAGGACGGCATGCTCTGTCAGGACGGCATGTTCTGCTCCGCCCAGACCACCTTGCCGGTGACGGTCCGGCAGGATCCCCATCTGCGGCAGAGCATGTTGATGAGCTGAAGCCCCCGGCCGCCCTCGTCGCTGAGCTCCGCATGCTGGATCTGGGGCAGGTCGGGACCCGTGTCGGAGACCTCCACGATGAGGCGCTCGCCGCGCATCAGTCGCAGCTGACCGGGGCCGTTCCCGTAGCGCAGGGCGTTGCCCACGAGTTCGGAGACGACGAGTTCGCAGACGTCGGCGAGCTCCGCGAGGCCCCACGCGGCGAGTTGGCCGGTGACCAGGCCACGGGCGACGGAGGCGGCAGGGCCCTCCTTCGGCAGGTCCCACACGCGCAGATCGCCGGGCGGGAACGAGGAGCCCGCCGCGACGACGAGCACGGCTTCGTCGAACCGCGCGGCGCCGGCCGGTGCGCAGTCCAGCAGACGCCCCGCTTCGAGCGCCCTCGGAGTGAGGCCGAGCGCCGCTGTGCGCAGCCGGTCCAGTTGGGCGTCCAGGTCCTCGGTCCTGGACTTGAGGAGTCCATCCGTGTACATGACCAGGTGACTGCCGTCCGGTACCCGCATGCGCAGCGGGTCGTACGGGATCACTCCCGCGCCGAGGGGCGCGCCGGTCGGCACGTCGACGAAGGAGGCGGAGCCCGGCCCGTCGACCAGCAGGGGCGGCAGGTGCCCGGCGCTGGCGAGCGTGTAGCTGGAGTCGGCCGGGTCGTAGACCGCACACAGGCATGTGGCGACCTGTTCGTCCTCCAGGTCGCGGGTGGCCAGGTCGAGCCGCGCCAGGATCCGTTCCGGGGCCATGTCCAGGGTCATCAGCGTGCGGGCGACCGCCCGCAGCCGTCCCATGGTGGCAGCGGCGGGCAGCCCGTGCCCCATGACGTCGCCGACCACGAGGGCTGTGCGTCCGCTGGGCAGGGCCACGACGTCGTACCAGTCACCTCCCACGCCGTGGCCTGCGGTGGAGGGTGCGTACTCGGCGTGCACCTGCAGACCCGGCGTCGTCGGAGTCACCCGCGGCAGGAGGCTGCGCTGCAGTGAGACGACATGCTCGCGCTCGCGTCCGTACATACGGGCGTTGTCGATGAAGACGGCCGCTTTGGAGGCGAGCTGTTCCGCCAGGGCGAGATCCGTGGAGGAGAACGGTGGCGTCCCGGGGCCGCGGACGAAGTCGGCGCTGCCGAGCAGCAGCCCGCGGGCGATCAGGGGCACGGCCAGGTAGCTGTGCACACCGGCGGCGCGCATCTTCGCGGCCGCACTCGCGGTGGGCGCGACGCGGGCGAAGTCGTCGTCCTTCATCCGGCTGAGCAGGACCGGCTTGCCCTGGCGGAGGCAGTAACGGTGGAGGAGTGTCTCGTGCTGCGTCTCTGCGTGGACGAAGGTCTCCCCCACCGGTGTCGGTTCCAGGGAGGAGAGCTCCTCGATGGCACACAGTGCCGTGGCCCGCATGGCGGGGACGCCGGTCGCTGCCGACCGGGCGCCCTCGTCGCCGCGCAGGACGCTCTCGAGGATGTCGACGGCCGCTCCGTCGGCGAAGCGGGGCACCGTGAACTCGGCGAGCTCCTGCGCGGTGCGCTCCAGGTCCAGGGTCGTGCCGATCCTGGAGGTGGCGGAGTTCAGCCAGGCAAGCCGACTGCGCGTGGTGAACCGGTCCGGCGGCACGAGGCCCCTGCCTCGGCGAAAACGCGGGCTCGCGCTGCGGGAGCCGTACGCCGATGCACCGCTAGCTGTCCAGGACCGGCTGGTCAGGCGCCGTTTGCGGCTGCCGCCGTTCACCGATTCGGCCTCCTGTCACGTCTCGACGCCCCTGGTGCACAGTGTGCCTTGGAAGGGGCTGCCACGCTTCCCGAATGTCAGGGCAGAAAGTACACGACACGGCGCCCCTTCTCCCCTGTTCAGGAGGGGGGAACCAGGACGACGTCCAGGCAGTTGTGTGCGGGTCCTGAGCGTGGTGGGACCGGAGGGGCCCGGGCGGGCTCCTGGGTCGGCCCGCCGGACGCCGCCGCCGCCCCCCATAGGCCCCTCTCCGGTCGCCGCCCCCGAGCCCTCACGTAGAGTGGGGCTCGGGCCGTGACTGGCGCTTGAGGTGGATCACCACCGGGGAGCGGCCCCGCGGAAGCCGCGCACTCGCGCGGAGCCGTCGCTGCCGTGCGCCTGGGCGATCACCCTGTCCTCGACGACGCCCAGGAGTGGCCCATGTCCACCAGCACCGCCTCCCTCATGGACGGCACCGCGCTCGCCCGCCGCACGGTCGAGGAGACCGCCGCCCGTGCCGCAGAGATCACCCGCCGCACCGGTGTCACGCCCTGTCTCGCCACCGTGCTCGTCGGCGCCGACCCGGCGTCCGTCACGTACGTGAAGATGAAGCAGAACCGCTGCGCGAAGGCCGGAATCCGCTCCAAGCACGTCGAGCTGCCCGCCTCGACGACGACCGAGGAGCTCGTCGCCGCGATCACCGCGCTCTCCGAGGACCCCGAAATCCACGGCATCCTCCTCCAGCACCCCGTCGGGCCGCACATCGACGAGCGCGCCGCCTTCGAGGCGATCGCCCCGGAGAAGGACGTCGACGGCGTCACCATGGCCTCCTTCGCCGCCATGGGCTTCGGGCTGCCCGGCTTCGTCTCTTGTACGCCGGGCGGCATCATGCGCCTGCTCGACGAGTACCAGGTCGGGCTCCGTGGCAAGCGGGCCGTGGTCGTCGGCCGTTCCGCCATCCTCGGCAAGCCGGCGGGCCTGCTCCTGCTCGGCCGCGACGCCACCGTGACGTACTGTCACTCCCGCACCACCGAGCTCTCGTCCATCGTCCGCGAGGCCGACATCCTCGTGGCGGCCGTGGGCAAGCCCCGCTTCATCAAGGGCGAGGACATCAAGCCCGGCGCCGTCGTGATCGACGCGGGCTACAACCCCGGCAACGTCGGCGACGTCGATTTCGAGACGGCCGCCGAGCGGGCCTCGCTGATCACCCCCGTACCGGGCGGTGTGGGTCCGATGACGATCGCCGTACTCCTCGCCCAGACCGTCGAAGGCGCCGAGCGTCAGCTCGGTCTCTACTAGTCGCCACTAGCACGACCGTGGAGTGTGTACGGTCCGTGGGCCGACAATCTTTGTCACAGTTCTGTACGGGCCGTGCTGCAACTTGCCGTCAATGCGTCGCCATGGATCGTCAGATCGGCCGTCGGCGGGTGAGCCTGGTCATCATGTCCCCGCTCTCCGCCGACCTGTCGTCGTCCTTCCGGTACTTCCTCGTGCCGATGCTCCTCCTCGCGGCGGCCGTCGTGATCGTCGGCCACTACGGCGGCGGGGAGGAGCCGCAGCCGTCGGACGACCCGAAGCCGGTTCGGGCCGCCGCGAGTGCCGGGACCGGGCCGGGTACCGGTCAGCAGGCCGGGCCCCAGGGCGGGATCGCCTCGCGCCGGCCGTCGGCGCTCCCCGCCGCGGTCACTCCCACGCCGACCGCCTCCGTCGCCGCCGCACCTGTTCCGACCAGGGCCGACTCCACGTCACCCCGGTCCAGCTCTCCCGCCTCCGCCGCGCCCGTCCGCACCTCGCCCCGCTCCGGCGCGGGCGGAACCACAGCGCCCGCCACCGGCCCGGCCGTTCCCTACCAGCGGCTCCGGGTGGGGGAGTGCTTCGACATCGACCGGGCCGCTCCCGGCACCGTCGTCCGGCGCGACTGCCACCGGCCCCACGACGCCCAGCTCGTCGCCATCGCGCGGCTCACCGGCGACTACCGGAGCGATCAGGAGGTACGGGACCGGGCGGCGGAGCTGTGCCGGGTGCCGCTGCGCGGCAAGGCCGCGGAGCAGCCGCTCGGCACGCGCTGGACCACCTTCGTCCAGTACCCGTACCGGAGCGGCTACCTCCTCGGCTCCGACGCCGTGGCCTGCAGCCTCGCCGCGTACTCCGGTGACGGCGCGGAATCGCGGGGCTCCGTGGCGAAACTCACCGCCCCGCTTCTGTGACGGTTCCCGAACCGGTGCCGGTGCCGGTGCCAGTGCCAGTGCCCGCGTCGCCGTCGGCGTCCGCGACTGTGTCCGTGTCGTCGCCCTCGCGTCGGCCTGTCGACAGGCCGGCGAGCGCGGCCGCGGGGTCCTGGGCCGCGGGACCGGCCGGAACCCAGGTGCCTCGCTCCTTGAGGTAGGGCCACCAGCGGCCGTCCTCGCCGACGCGCAGCTGCGCGTCCGCGCCGACCACCGTCCAGCGCCCGGGCCCGGCCGGCCGCAGCACCGGCCGCTCGGCCGCCTCCCAGGCCTCCGCGAGGAGCGCCTTCGCCCGGGCAGTCGCCTCGGCTCCCGGCGCCCACTCCTCCTCCAGTACGGAGAGGGCGGCCGCGCCTCCCCAGCGCCACGCGCGCGTGGCCAGGTCCAGCTCCGTCCGACGCCGCCCGGAACCGGCGGCCAGCCGCTCGGCGATCCTCGGCGGAGGAGTCCCCGCGGCCAGCCGCACCGCGTCCTGGCGGGCCGTCAGGGGCACTTCGGCGGACGCGTGGCCCGGTGCGAGCGCCTCGGCCAGCATGCGGTGCGCCCGGGCGGCCGCGTCCGCCGCCAGGAACTCCAGCGCCGCCGGGTCGAGGCCGGGCGCCGGCGACGTCTCGGTGTCGAGGGACGGCGGCTCGCCAGGGGCCGGGGGCAGCGTGGGCGGGACGGGCAGCGGCGGCAGGATGTCCCGCGCGGCGAACGCTTCCTCCGCGCTCACCCCTGCCGTGCTCACCCCTGCCGCGCTCATTCCGACCGGGCTCGTTCCGTCCGTCGCGGTTCCCGCCGGGGCGGCTCCGTCCTCGGCCACCGCGCCCGTCGCCGTATGCCCGCCCGTCGCCGTATGCCCGCCTGCCGCCGCACGCCCGCTCGTCGCCGCCGCCCCGGCGGAGGCCGCCCGTGCCGCGCTCCGCTCCTGCAGCGCCGCCAGGAGCGCCCGCTCGCCGCGCCCCCGCATCAGCAGCAGGACGAAAGGGTCCTCGTCGAGCAGCCGCGCCACCTGATAGCAGAGCGCCGTCGTGTGCGGGCAGTGGTCCCATGCCTCGCAGCCGCACTCGGGCTCCAGGTCACCGATGCCCGGCAGCAGTTCGAGCCCCGCGGCCGCCGCGTCCTCCACCAGATGAGGAGGCATATCGTGGTCGAGCAGAGCCGCGATGTGCCCCGCGCTCTCCACCGCCAGGTCCAGGAACCGGTCCCACTCCACCTCCGACAACTCCTGCAGCAGCACATCGCTGCGGTGCGCGGACCCGTCGCCGTCCTTGACGACCGCCGTGATCCGGCCCGGTCGTACCGACACCGCACCCACCGCGCCCGCCCGTGCGTGGCGGCGCCCCTGCTTCAACTGTCGGCCGTCGAGGGCGGTGTCCTCGAGCGCCTTCAGCCACGCACGACCCCACCACGTCCGCGCGAAGGCCCCGCTGCCGGCCGGCGGAAGCGCCGCGAACGTCCGCTCGTCGTCGTGCGTCTTCCCGTCGTACGCGCTCATCGGCCGTCCCCTCCATCCCCTCGCAGCTGGACCAGATCCGCCAGCTCCGCATCCGTCAGTTCGGTCAGGGCCGCCTCGCCGCCGCCGAGCACGGCGTCGGCCAGCTCCCGCTTGCGCAGCAGCATGGCGGCGATCCGGTCCTCGATCGTTCCCTCGGCGATCAGCCGGTGGACCTGCACCGGCTGGGTCTGACCGATGCGGTACGCGCGGTCGGTTGCCTGGGCCTCCACGGCCGGGTTCCACCAGCGGTCGTAGTGCACGACATGCCCGGCCCTGGTGAGGTTGAGCCCGGTGCCCGCCGCCTTGAGGGAGAGCAGGAAGACCGGCACCTCGCCGTCCTGGAAGCGGGCGACCATCGCCTCGCGTTCGGCGACCGGCGTACCGCCGTGCAGGAACTGGGTCCGCACACCGCGCGCCGCCAGATGCCGTTCGAGGAGCCGCGCCATCTGCACGTACTGGGTGAAGACCAGCACACTGGCGTCCTCGGCGAGGATGGTGTCGAGGAGCTCGTCGAGGAGTTCCAGCTTCCCCGAGCGGCCCTCGATCCGCGGGTGGTCCTCCTTCAGGTACTGGGCGGGGTGGTTGCAGATCTGCTTCAGTCCGGTCATCAGCTTCACCACCAGGCCGCGCCGCTCCATCCCGTCGGCCTCGGCGATCGCGGCGAGGGTCTCGCGTACCACCGCCTCGTAGAGGGCCGTCTGTTCCTTCGTCAGGGAGACGGTCCGGTCAGTCTCGGTCTTCGGGGGCAGTTCGGGTGCGATCCCCGGGTCCGACTTGCGGCGGCGCAGCAGGAACGGGCGGACCAGCGCGGAGAGGCGTTCGGCGGCGGCCGGGTCCTCGCCGCCCTCCACGGCCGAAGCGTAGCGGGAGCGGAAGGTGCCGAGCCGGCCGAGCAGGCCGGGCGTCGTCCAGTCGAGGATCGCCCACAGCTCGGAGAGATTGTTCTCGACGGGCGTGCCGGTGAGTGCGACGCGCGCCTTGGCACCGATGGTGCGCAGCTGCCGGGCCGTGGAGGAGTACGGGTTCTTGACGTGCTGGGCCTCGTCGGCCACGACCATGCCCCACGGCACCCGCGCCAGGTTCTCGGTGTCCAGCCGCATGGTGCCGTACGTGGTGAGGACGAACTCTCCTTCCGCCAGATTCTCCAGGGTGCGGGTCGGGCCGTGGAAGCGGCGCACGGGCGTGCCGGGCGCGAACTTCTCGATCTCTCGCTGCCAGTTGCCCATCAGGGAGGTCGGGCAGACCACGAGAGTGGGGCCCGCGGTGGCGGGATCGCTCTGCCGGTGCAGATGGAGCGCGATGAGGGTGATCGTCTTGCCCAGGCCCATGTCGTCGGCGAGGCAGCCGCCGAGGCCGAGGGAGGTCATCCGGTCCAGCCAGTTCAGGCCGCGCAGCTGGTAGTCGCGGAGCGTCGCGGCGAGCGCGGCGGGCTGGGTGACCTCTTGGGGCCCGCCCTCCGGGTCGGCGAGGCGGGCGCGCAGTCGCTCCAGCGCGCCCGTCGCCTCGACCTCGACGCGCCGGCCGTCGAGCTCGGTCGTCCCGGTGAGTACGGCGCCGAGCGCGTCGACCGGGGTGACCTTGCGGTCCTGGGCCGCGCGGGCGCGGCGGACCTCGGCCGGGTCCACCAGCACCCACTGGTCGCGCAGCCGGACCAACGGCCGATCGGCCTCGGCGAGCCGGTCCAGCTCCGCCCGGGTGAGCTCCTGGTCGTCGATGGCGAAACGCCAGTGGAAGGCGAGCAGAGCATCGGCGGAGAGGAAGGACGGCAGCGCGGAGGAGAAGCGGGGACCGGCGGCGGCCGGTGCGTCGTGCGGGCTGTCGGGGTGCGGGTGGCCGGGGTGCGGATGGTCGCCGTAGGGGTGCGGGTGCGGGCCCTCGTGCGTGGACGCTTCCCGACCCGTGTCGGTGAACGAACTGGTGGACGCCCCCTCGGCGGTCGGGCCCTCGTCCGGCGGGCCGATCACCGCGCGGGACGTGAGCCGGTGCGCCAGGTCGCGCGGCCAGTGGACCTGAACGCCCGTCGCGTTCAGCGCTCGTGCCGCGGGGCCGAGGAGCTCGGTGACCTCCTCGTCGGCAAGGTCGACGGCGTCCGGTACGGCCGCCGTGAGCAGCGGGTCCGGCG
>NZ_JAGGOS010000140.1 GCF_018614205.1 Streptomyces sp. ISL-36
GGTCGGGCCGGGGCGCTGGTCGAGGACGAGCACCTCGGCGCCGCCGAGCCTGAGCTCGCAGGCGAGCATCAGTCCGGCGGGGCCGGCTCCGACCACGAGGACATCGGTGCTCAGGGTGTCCTGGGTGGTGTCCTGGTGGTCAGCTGCCATGTCAGTGCCTTGTCTCGGCGTGGGTCTCGGCGCCGGTCTCGGCGTGGGTTTTGGCGTGGTTGAGGGTGGCGCGGCTGTTGGTGGACAGGGCGGTGTGGACGTAGGCGCGTGCGTCGGCGACGGTGGCGTCGGGGCCGAGGATGCGGGTGATGTTGTCGGTGTTGAGGGTGACGGTGTGCTGGGAGGAGGCGGCGACGCCGGTCTCGGTCTCCCGGAAGGTCCAGTAGCCGGTGTGCAGGGTCATCAGGGCGGGCAGGGTGACCTGCTTGTAGGCGATCTTGTGGTGGGGGAAGGTGACCCGGTACGACTTGGTGGTGTGGACCGAGCCGTCCTTGGCGCGGGTGTCCATCTCCAGGGTCTGGACTCCGGGGGTGTCCTCGGTCAGACGCACGCTCGCCACGTGTGGCAGCCGCTCGGACCACAGTCCGGCCTCGTTGACGAAGTCGTAGACGTCCTTGGCGGAACCGTCGATGTGCACGGTGTCCTCGAAGGAGAACGTCACCTCCTGTGCCCCGTGCGCGAACTCGACGTTCTCCTTCAACGCCGCAAGCTGCGCGACGGCGTCGCGTGCGACCCGCTCGGCGATCCGGTCGAGCTCCGCCGGGTCGTCGCCGGCCGCGCGGAACTCCTGCAGGAGCCGTACCCGCGAGGAGTTCTCCCCCAGCGGCTCGACGAGCCACGCGCCGCCCAGTGAGGCGAGCGGCGGCTCGGTGGTCAACAGCTCGAAGTTCACCCGGAGTTCGGCGTCCTGGACGATGCGGCGCAGCCCCCAGGACCGCGGTGCGGCGTCGCCGTCCGCGGTGTCCCAGACGCGCAGCCGCTGTTCGCCCTCGGGGGCCTCCTCGTGGGCGACGTGGACGGTGGCGGGGAACGTCCGGGGCCAGTTCTCCACCTCGGAGATCAGCCGATGGACCGTGGCGGCGGGCGCCGCGACGGTGGTCTCGTGCGCGCTCTGGCGCACTCCCGCTGGATTCATGCTCGGACTCCTCGTCCTCGAAGGGTGTTCGAAGGGTGCGGGAATCGCGGGCTTCGGCCCGCTTCGCCCGCAAGGGAAAGGGGGCAGGGGCGTAAAGCCAGAAGTGCCGCTGCCGGGTGGGGGGTCCCGGCAGCGGCACTCCGGCGGCGAGCGGCCGCCCGGGGGTGGCGGCCGCTTCGCTCAGGGGGTCACTCGCCCGCGGAGCGGGTGTGGACCACGCGGTAGGTGTTCTCGTCCTGCCAGGTCTGCAGGGCGGCGACGCGGGCGTCGACCTTCTGGCGCTCCGGGCTGCGGTCCGCCTCGGCGACGCCGCGGAAGGCGTCGTACGCCTCCTTGCTGTCCCACTGCGAGTAGGAGACGACGAACTTGCCCTCGATGCCGCGGGCACGCAGACCGCGCAGCACGGTGTGGGTGCGGTAGCCCGGGACGTCGACGAGCCACTCCTGGGAGGTGCCCAGCGCGTCGATGAGGTCCTCCTGGTCCGCCTCGGCGACACCGAACAGCTCGATGGCCGTGTAGTCGTCGCGGTCCGGGGAGATCTCGGTGCCGCCCAGCTCCGGCTTCGCCTGGGTGAAGGCGATCTCGTTCTGCAGCAGGCGGATCGAGGTGGTGATCTCGCCGAACAGCGGCAGCGTGCGGTGCTTGAACTCCTCGCCGGAGTAGCGGACCTCGAGGTCCTCGGTGCTGCGCCACTGGATGAAGTTGGCGGTGCCGGGCTTGTCCTGGCCGGCGTGGACGGTGCTGGAGATCCAGCCCTCGTACGCCGCGGAGTCGACGATCTCGCGCATGGCGGCGAGCAGCTTGACCTGCTTCTCGGGAGCGTCGGTCGAGAACAGGTTGAGAACAGTCAGGTGCTGACCGTCGGCTGCAATCTTCGGCATTCTCTTCTCTTCCATTCGAGGAAATGGTGCACGAGCGGCGACGGCCAAAACCACCGGCCGGCGTTCTCGTCGCAGCATGACAAGAAGAAAGGGGCCCGAGAAAGGCCCCGATGGTCAGAATTGGGCGCGGTTCTGTCAAGTTTTCCGGGCCCTCTTAAGATCTTCCACAACTTCGTCAGGTCTCTGAAAGACGGGCTTGGTCGGCCATTGGAATGCGGGCCATGCTCGGGTAATGCATCCAGGACAGGCAATAGGCGACGACGTACGTACTCTGCTGGACCGGTATCTCATCGGTCTGGACGACGAGGAACTGACCGACGCGTGGGCGGCGCGACTGTTCACGCGCGACGCCGAGGTGGCGTTCCCCATGAGCGCCCACCAGGGCCTCGAAGGGCTCGCCGCGTACCACCGCGACGCCCTGGCGGCCTTCGCCGCGACCCAGCACCTGGGCTCGCCGGCGGTCGTGGACCTCATCGGCGAGAACCGCGCCCGGCTGCGTGCCAACCTCGTGTCGACCCATGTCCACCACCCCGGCGCCGCCGCCGGGCCGCTGTTCACCGCCGGCACCCTGGCCACGGGCGAGGCCGAGCTGACCGACGACGGATGGCGGCTCTCGTCGTTGTCGTTCCGGGTCCTGTGGAGCGACGGCGCTCCGCCGTCGTCGAAGGGGTCCCGGTGAGCGTGCTGGCGGCGGGGGGCCTCAAGGAGTCCACCCTCGCGATGCTGCTCCTCGACATCGGCGTGGTGCTCCTGGCCGGGGCCGCGCTCGGCCGGCTCGCCCAGCGGCTGCGCCAGCCCGCCGTGGTCGGTGAGATCGCCGCGGGGATCCTGCTCGGCCCGAGCGTCCTCGGTCTGCTGCCGGGCGACCTGACCGAGCGTCTCTTCCCCGCCGAGGTGCGCCCGCTGCTTTCGGCGGTCTCCCAGGTCGGCCTGATCCTCTTCATGTTCGTGGTCGGCTGGGAGTTCGAGAAGCGGCTCATCCGCCCGCACGCCGGCCTCGCGGCCGGCGTCTCGCTGTCGTCCATCGCTACCGCCTTCGGCCTGGGCGTGGCGCTCGCGCCGTTCCTCTACCCCGACCACGCCACCGTGGCGGGCAAGGAGATCTCCTTCATCGCCTTCGCCACCTTCCTCGGTACGGCGATGTCGGTGACCGCCTTCCCGGTGCTGGCCCGCATCCTCACCGAGAACCGGCTGATGGAGACCCGGGTCGGCACCCTGTCCCTGGCCAGCGCCGCCATCGACGACCTGCTCGCCTGGTGCCTCCTGGCGTACGTCTCGGCCCTGGTCACCTCGGGCGGCGACTACTCGGACCTGGCGGCGATCGGACTGCTCAGCGTCGTCTTCGTCGCGGTGATGTTCCTGGTGGTCAAGCCGCTGGTGGCGCGTCTGGTGTGGCGCTGGGCCGCCGCGGAGCGCTGGCCCGCGCTGGTGGCCGTGCTGTGCGCGGGCGCGCTCGGATCGGCCGTGGTGACCACATGGATCGGGATCCACGCGATCTTCGGCGCCTTCCTCTTCGGCTTCGTGATGCCGCGCGAGCCCGCACGGGTCCTCGCCGAGCACCTGCGCAGGCCGATGGACAACGTGAGCGTCGTCCTGCTGCCCGTCTTCTTCATCGTCACCGGTCTCGGCGTGAACCTGGGGGCGCTGACCGGTGGGGACTACGTCGCGCTCGCCCTGATCGTCACGGTGGCCTGCGCCGGAAAGCTGGTCGGCGCCATCGTGCCGGCCAGGCTTGCGGGCTTCTCCTGGCGCGAGTCGCGGGACCTCGGGCTGCTCATGAACACCCGCGGCCTGACCGAACTGATCATCCTCAACGCGGCCGTCAGCCTCGGCGTCCTGGACGAGCGGATGTTCACCATGCTGGTGGTGATGGCGCTGGTCACGACGGCGATGGCGGGTCCGCTGCTGTCCCGGCGCCGCACGGCCGCCGCCGTTGCCGCCGTACCCGCCGCCGGGTCCGCCGTGCCCGCCGTATCGGCCGTACCCCCACCGCACGGGAGCGGGCCCGAGCAGGACACGCCGCCGCAGGGCACGCAGACACCGCAGGTGTCCGAGCCGGCCGCGGACTTCATCACCCCACGCACCTGAGAGAGGGCCTGTCGTGATACCCGTTCAGTCAGCAACCACCCAGAACCGGGCACCGGTCGACGGCCGCGCGCTGCGCGACGTGTGCGGCAAGTTCGCCACCGGCGTCACGGTCATCACCTCCGGCACCGGGCAGGAGGCGGCCGGGACCACGGTGAACTCCTTCACCTCGGTCTCGCTGGAACCACCGCTCGTACTCATCTGCCTGCACCGCAACTCCCGGCTGCTGCCGGTGGTCCAGGAGTCAGGTGGCTTCGTGGTCAACGTCCTGACCCAGCAACAGCGCGGCCCCGCCTGGGCGTTCGCCGGCCGCGCGTCGGCCCGGATCGAGGACGTGCCGCACCACCGCTCGGAGGCCGGCCTGCCGGTGCTCAGCGAGGCGCTGGCCTTCCTGGACTGCCGGCTGATCGCCGAGTACGACGGCGGCGACCACGCCATCCTGCTCGGCGAGGTCGTCGAACTGGGCGCCCCGGCGGCCGACGAGGAGCCGCTCATCTTCTTCCAGGGCGCCATGCGCGAACTGGACCGCGATGCGGCCTGATCCGAAGGACCCGCCCTGGGGTCTGCCCGGAGGGCCTTGTCCGCTCCGCGAAGGGCTCAGCGGCCGGTGGTCACCTCTTCCGCGAGGTCGAACTCCTGCCGCGCCCGCTCGACACGGGGCAGGTTGTCGGCCGACCAGTCCGCGAGGTGGGCGAAGAGCGGCGCCAGGCTGAGGCCGAGTTCGCTGATCTCGTACTCCACCCTGGGGGGCACCTCGGGGTAGTACGTCCGTACCACCAGCCCGTCCCGCTCCATCTGCCGCAGGCGCTGAGTCAGCACCTTCGCCGTGATCGTGCCGATGTTCCGGTGCAGGACCACGAAGCGCTGGCGGCCGAACGCGTGGAGCGTCCACAGGATCGGCGTCGTCCAGCGACTGAAGACGATGTCGAGTACCGGGGCGATCGGGCAGGCCTGCTGTGAGCCGACCTGCGCGGCGTGGGCGGCCGCGTCGTCCGGCATGACGGTGCTGCTGTTCATGGGAACCCTCCAGGAAGCCACTTTCCTCTAGGTACCTACTTTACTGAGGATGCTAGCTTCCTGAAAGTCGCCACGGAGCGCGGCCGTTGACCGGCCGGCGCCCCTCCCTCCCTCTCCTCCCCTTCAAGACCCCGAAGTCCCGAAGCCCCCAAGTCCCCGCACCTCCCCATCCGTTCGTGCTCCGAGGAGTGACATGTCTGTCCAAGAGTCCCTGCGCACCACCGGGTCGGCACCGGCCTCCGGGCCCGCCCACCGCCCCGGTCTCATCCTGGCCTTCCTCTGCCTGGCCGGGTTCATGACCTTCCTCGACGTGTCGATCGTCAACGTCGCCCTGCCCACGATCGAGGACGAGCTCCACATCTCCCAGACGGCCCTGCAGTACGTCGTCACCACCTACGGCATGCTCCTCGGCGGCTTCCTGCTGCTGGCCGGCCGGCTCGCCGACACCCTCGGCCGCCGCCGGATGCTCCAGACCGGCCTCGTCCTCTTCGCCCTCTCCTCGCTCTTCGCGGGTCTGGCGCAGAGCTCCGGGATGCTCATCGGCGCCCGTGGTGCGCAGGGTCTGGCCGCCGCCTTCATCGCCACCGCCGCGCTCAGCCTGCTGACCAACAACTTCGAGGAGGGCCCGGCGCGCAACAAGGCGCTCGGTGCCTGGGGTGCGCTCAGCGGCGTCGCCGCCGTCGCCGGTGTGACCCTCGGCGGTCTGCTGACCGACGGCCCCGGCTGGCGCTGGATCTTCTTCATCAACGTGCCGATCGGCCTCATCGGCGCCCTGATCGCCCCGCTGGTCGTCGGCGAGAGCCGCGCCACCGAGCGCACCCGCAGCTTCGACGTCGCCGGCGCCGTCGTCCTCACCGCCGGTCTGATCCTGCTGATCTTCACCCTCGGTCAGACCGTCGACGACTCGGACGTCCCGATGGCCCGCATCTACGGCGGATTCGCCCTGGCGGCCGTCCTGCTGATCACCTTCCTGTTCATCGAGCGCCGCGCCAAGTCCCCGCTGATGCCGCTCTCGATCTTCCGCCGCCCGTCCCTGCGGGCCGCCAACAGCATCGCGATCCTGCTCCTCGGCACCTGCGTCAGCCTCTTCTTCTTCGCCAGCCTCTTCATGCAGCAGGTCCTCGACTACTCCGCCATCACCACCGGCCTGGCGTACGTCCCCCTCGCCCTGACCACCGCGGTCGGCGCCGGCATCGCCTCCCAGGTCGTCACCAAGGTCGCCGCCAAGCCCGTCCTGATGGTCGGCCTGGCCCTGGTCGCCACCGGCATGCTGCTGCTGTGGCGCGCCCCGTCCGACGCCGCCTACCTCGTCGACCTGCTGCCCGCGTTCATCATCTGCGGTCTGGGCCTGGGCGCCTCGTTCGTACCGCTCCAGGTCTCCGCCTTCGCCGGCTCCGAGGAGCACGAGTCCGGCCTGGCCGCCGGTCTCATCAACACCTCGCAGGAGATCGGCGGCGCCCTCGGCCTCGCCGTCGCCGCCACCTTCGCCTTCCGCCGGATCCCCGAGCTGGAGGCCCAGAGCCACGGCGTGCCCGAGCTGGTCAAGGAGGCCCGCACCACGGTCTTCCACGACGCCTTCCTCATCAGCGCCGGGTTCGCCGCGGTCGCCCTCCTGGTCACCCTCGTCCTCCTGCCCCTCACCAAGGCCAAGGACCAGCCGGCCGGCACCCCGGTCCACTGAGAACGGAACACCCCCATGGCACCGTCACCGCGACTGTCCGCAGAGGTCGAGGCCTTCCTCGACGAGAACCACCTGTGCACCTTCACCACGCTGCGCCCCGACGGCAGCCCCCACACCGCGCCGGTGCGCTTCACCTGGGACGGTGACGCGGGCCTCGCCCGGGTGATGACCACGGTCGCTCGCCGCAAGGCGCGGAACCTGCTCGCCGCCCCGGGCAGCCGGGTGTCGGTCTGCCAGACGGCAGGGTGGCGCTGGATCACGCTCGAAGGCGCGGCCGAGGTCTCCACCGACCCCGACCGTGTGGCCGAGGGGATCCGCCGCTACACCAAGCGGTACTGGTCCCCGCCGCCGATGCCGCCCGGCCTGGCCGTCGTGGAGATCCGGGTCGACCGGATCCTCGGCGGCTGAACCGGGGCCGCGCGGCCGCGCCGAGAAGCTCGTACGAGAGGGTGCCGGAAGCTCTGCTTCCGGCACCCTTCCGTGTCTCCCCGGTCCCCTCCATGACACACGTGCCGGAGATCTGACCGAACTTGTCAGAACCCTGTATCGGAGCCCATTCAGCTGCCCCCGCTCCATCGGAATACTGAAGAAAACGCCAGCGGGAGAGGGAACATGGACAGCTTTAATGCCGATGTGATTGTCGCCGGAGCGGGCCCTGCGGGGCTCATGCTCGCCGGTGAGCTCCGCCTTTCCGGGCTCTCCGTCATCGTGCTCGACCGCCTCACCAAGCCCATGCAGCAGTCACGCGCCCTCGGCTTCTCCGCCCGCACCATCGAGGAGTTCGGACAGCGCGGTCTCCTCGCCGAATTCGGCGAGCTGGACACCATTCCCGGTGGCCACTTCGGCGGACTTCCGATCGACTACCGCATCATCGAGGGCGGCAACTTCGGTGTGCGCGGTGTTCCGCAGTCCCGCACCGAGGCCATCCTCCACAACTGGGCCACCGGCCTCGGCGCCGAGATACGCCGCGGCCACGAGGTCGTGGGCCTGACCGACGGCGAGGACGGCGTCGAGGTCGAGGTCAACGGCCCCGAGGGCACCGAACGCCTCCGCGCCGCCTACCTGGTGGGATGCGACGGCGCCCGCAGCGCCGTCCGCCGCCTGGCGGGCATCGACTTCCCCGGCATCAACGCCACCATCGAGATGCAGATGGCCGACGTGACCGGCGTCCCGCTGCGGATCCGTCCGACCGGCGAGATCGGCGAGGCCGGCATGGTCGTCGTCCTCCCGCTCGGCCAGCACGCGACCCGTGTCGTCGTCTTCGAGCGCGGCGCCGGAGTCCGCCCGACGCAGGAGCCGCCCACCTTCGAGGAGGTCGCCGCCTCCTTCCAGCGGGTGACCGGCGAGGACATCAGCGGCGCCACCCCGCTGTGGACGAGCTACTTCACCGACGCCAGCCGTCAGGCCGCCGAGTACCGCAAGGGCCGGGTCTTCCTGGCCGGCGACGCCGCCCACATCCACCTGCCCATCGGCGCCCAGGGCATCAGCGCCGCCGTCGGCGACGTCGTCAACCTCGGCTGGAAGCTCGCGGCCGTCGTCAAGGGCCAGGCGCCCGACAGCCTCCTCGACACCTACCAGACCGAGCGCCACCCGGTCGGCGCCCGCATCGTCGCCAACACCCTGGTCCAGCGCTCCCTCTACCTCGGCGGCCCCGAGATGCAGCCGCTGCGCGACATCTTCGCCGAGCTCGTCAAGATCGAGGAGGTCCGGCGCCACCTCGTCGGACTCGTCACCGGCCTTGACATCACCTACGGCGCCGCCGCCGGTGACCACCCGCTGCTCGGCCGCCGCCTGCCCGACCAGGAGCTGATCGTCGGCGACGAGAAGTCCAGCACGTACGAGCTGCTCCACCGCGGCCGCCCGCTCCTGCTCGACCTGCACGACAGCGCCGAGCTGCGGTCCGCCGTCACCGCCGGCTGGTCCGACCGTGTCGACGTCGTCACGGCGACCCGCGCCGACGCCGACGCCCCCGCCGCGAGCCTGCTGGTCCGCCCCGACGGCTACGTGGCCTGGGTCGGCGTCGACGGCTCGACCGAAGGACTCGAGCAGTCCCTGACCGACTGGTTCGGCGAGCCCCGCCGCACCGCCTGACATCCGTTGACCGGCCGGCGTCCACGCAAGCGCCGAGTGAATCCGAGAAAGAGGAGTGCGGTCTTGCCCACCAAGGCTGAGGCAGTGAAAGAGGCCACCAAGGCCGACGAGTGGAACGAGTGCGACGTCCTGATCCTGGGATCGGGCCTCGCGGGCTCGATCACCGGCGCCATCCTGGCCCGCCAGGGGGCGAACGTCGCTCTCATCGACGCCGGCCAGCACCCCCGGTTCGCCGTGGGGGAGTCCCAGAACCCGCAGCTCGTCGAGTGGCTGCACATTCTCGCCAGCCGCTACGACGTGCCCGAGATCAAGCACATGCTGGACATCAAGGCCATCACCGAGCACATGGGGCCGCACCACGGCCGCAAGCAGAGCTTCGGCTTCGTCTCGCACAAGAAGAACCGCGAGCCGGACCCGCGCGAAGCGACCATGTTCGTGATCCCCAAGATGCTCACCGAGGCCGTCCACCTGTACCGCCAGGACACCGACTCGTACTACCTGAACGTCGCCGCGAAGTACGGCTGCACCCTGCGGCAGAACTGGCGCGCCACCGACCTCGCCTTCGACGACGACGGCGTCACGGTCACCGGTCACACCGGCGAGGTGTTCCGGGCGAAGTTCCTCATCGACGCGAGCGGTTTCCGCTCCCCGCTCGCCGAGAAGTTCGACCTGCGCGAGAACCCGCCGCGCCACAAGCACCACGCCCGCTCCCTGTTCACGCACTACGTCGGCGTCAAGCCGTACGACGACGTCTGCAACTACCCCGAGGCGCTGCGCCCGCCGGCCGAGTCGCCCTTCCACGGCGGCACGCTGCACCACCTCATCGAGCGCGGCTGGTTCTGGATCATCCCGTTCGACAACTACAAGGACTCCAAGAACCCGGTCTGCAGCGTCGGCCTCACCTTCGACGAGCGGCTGTACCCCAAGCCGAAGGACATGACGCCGGACGAGGAGTTCAACCACTACCTCGACATGTACCCGGCGGTGAAGCGCCAGTTCGCCGGCGCCAAGCGGGTCCGCGAGTGGGTCTCCACCGACCGCATCCAGTACTCCTCCAAGCAGACCGTCGGCGACCGCTGGTGCCTGATGTCGCACGCGGCCGGCTTCATCGACCCGCTGTACTCGCGCGGTCTGTCCAACACCTTCGAGGTCGTCGACGCCCTCGCCTGGCGGGTCATGGACGCGCTGCGCGAGGACGACTTCAAGGCGGAGCGCTTCGAGTACGTGGAGCGGCTGGAGCAGGGCCTGCTGGAGTACAACGACAAGATCGTCAACAGCTCCTACATAGCCTTCGACCACTTCCGCCTCTGGAACGCGGTCTTCCGGGTCTGGGCCTGCTTCACCACCCCGGCCACCATGCGCCAGATCATGGCCCGCCAGAACTTCGAACTGGACGGCGACGACCGCCACTTCAAGGAGATGGAGAAGGCGCCCTACACCGGTCTCTGGTGGCCGGACAGCCACGCGTTCAAGCACCTCTTCGATATCACCGCCGAGACCTGCGAGCGGTACGAGGCCGGGGAGATCGACGGCGACAAGGCGGCCGACATCGTCTTCGAGGCGATCCGCGACTGCGAGTCCGTGAACACGCCGTTCGGCTGGAAGGACCCCGAGGACCACCGGTTCTTCCGGGCCACCACCCCCACGATGGTCAAGTTCATGTGGTGGGCGAGCACCAACGGCCCCAAGGAGATGCGCGACCTCGGGCGCTCCATGCTCAAGGGCGTCGTCAAGCAGGGCCTGCGCGGCCGCAAGGTCTCCTGACCTCCTCCCTACCCGGCGCCGGTGCCACCGGCCCCCGCCCGTCCCTCCGGGCGGCCGGGCCGGTGGCCCCGGCGCCGTACTCCCTCCCATCCACCACCTCGACCATGGGACGCCCCGTGATCACTCGTAGAACCCTTCTCGGCGCCGGCACGGCCGCCGCCGGCCTCGCCGTCCTGCCCGCGACCCCTGTCGTCGCGAGCACCGACGGCAGCCGGATCCCCTGGAGCCAGCTCGACACCAACCTCCAGGGCCGGCTCGTGCTGCCCTCCGACTCCTCCTACGGAGTCGCCAAGCAGCTCGAACTCGCCCAGTTCGACGCGGCCAACCCCAAGGCCGTCGCGTACTGCGTCAACTCCCGTGACGTCTCCGTCGCGCTCCGCTTCGCCCAGGACCACTGCCTGCCGGCCGCCGTCCGCAGCGGCGGCCACAGCTTCGGCGGCTACTCGACCACGCCGGGCCTGATCATCGACGTCTCCGGCTTGAACGGGATAACCGTCGGCAGCGGAGCGGTGAACATAGGCCCCGGCGCCAAGAACGTGGACATCCTGAACGCCCTCGCCCCGCACGGACTGGTGGTCAGCGAGGGCGGCTGCCCGACGGTCGCGGCCGGCGGCTTCCTGCAGGGCGGCGGCTACGGCTTCCTGACCCGGCCGATGGGCATGGCCTGCGACGCCGTCACCTCGGCCGAGGTCGTCCTCGCCGACGGCCGGGTGGTCGTCGCCTCCCCGACCCGGTACAGCGACCTGTTCTGGGCCATCCGCGGCGGCGGTGGCGGCAACTTCGGTGTCGTCACCCGCTTCACGGTCACCCCGCACGTCGGCGACCAGATGGCGATCGCCAACCTGATCTTCCCGTACGACCGTGCCGCGGACGTCCTCGACGCCGCGACCCGCTGGCTGGTGGACGCGCCCCGCACCATCGGCGGCGGCGGGTACGTCGTCCAGCCGGACGCCGCCCCGGGCTCGGTGCCGAACGTGAACATCATGCTGGCCTCGCGCGGCACACCGGCGGAACTCGCCTCGGAGACCTCCCGGTTGCTGTCCATGACCGGAGCGCCGGTGGCCCGCCAGGAGGCCGTCCTGACGTACCAGCAGCTGATGATGATGATCTTCGGCTGCTCGACGCTCAGCGCGGACCAGTGCCAGCGTTCGGAGAAGACCACGACCGGCGTGCTCAAGCGCCCCGAGTTCGGTCTGGAGCGCACCCGGATGGGCACCACGCCGTACAGCCACAGCGGCTGGGCGGATGTGATGACCGCGTTCGACGCCGACCGGAAGGCCGGCCAGGCCCGCTACCTCGACCTGCACTTCTTCGGCGGCGCGGCCAACGACCCGGCCCGCACCGACACCGCGTACGTGCACCGGGACTCGCTGTTCTCGGTGAACTACCGGGCCCTGATCAACGACCCGGCGCAGAACACCGCCGAGGCACGTGCGGTCGCCAACAGCTGGATCAACAAGGGGTTCGCGGTCATCGACCCGCTGTCCAACGGCGAGACGTACCAGAACTGGATGGACCCCGCGCTGACCGACTGGAAGCGGTCGTACTACGCCGAGAACTACTCCCGGCTGGCCTCGATCAAGGCCAAGTACGACCCCTGCCGCTTCTTCGACTTCGCCCAGTCCATCGGATCGGCCGGCTGAACCGGCCGGACCCGGACCCGGACCCGGCCCCCAGCGGGACGGGAAGGGGCCGCCGTCGTACGACGGCGGCCCCGGGCACCGCGCTGTCAGGGACGGCGGCCGTACCAGCCCACGAGCTTGTCGATGTCAGGAGCATCCTCGTGAACCTCCACCACCGGACCGAACGGCACCTGGCCGCCACGGGGCTCGGCGGGCACGGCGCGGCGCATGTTCGCCAGCGGCGCCGCCAGCATCTCCGGGTCCCACACCGGGCTCTGACCGGTGGCCTTCGCGAGGTCCCAGATGTGCAGCACGAACTCGTTGGTGTAGATCACCGAGGCGACCGCACCCGGAACCGGACCCCACGGCAGAGCGATCTGCCGGCCGAGGACCGCGGGGTCGGACCAGACGGTGTGGAACTCCTTGGCGGACGCGGTCCACGCCTCGGCCCAGTCGCCGTCGGCGACGTCCTCGGCGAAGTGCGGAACGCTCATGAAGGAACCGCCGGCGCCGAGCACGGCGACCCGGCGCAGCACGGACACGAGGTGGTTGGCCAGGTCGCGGACGGTGTAGTCGGGACACGGCGTGACCGCCTCGTACTGGTCGGGGCGGAGGGCGGCGAGAACCTCCGCGGCCAGGTCGACGGCCTTGAACAGGCCGCCGCGGGGGTCGGCGGAGGGACGGGCGGACGGGGCGCCGGAGGCGTTCGCAGTCTCAGTCATAACTCCATCTTCCCGATGAAACAGGTCACCTCATGGCCTATTAGAAAGAGCGGGTCGAAATGAAGGCGGACCGCCTGATGGCGACGCTCCTCTTCCTGCAGGCACGTGGGCGCGTGACGGTGCGGGAGGTGGCCGCGGAGCTGGAGGTCTCCGAGCGCACGGCCCGCCGCGACCTGGAGTCGCTGACCGTCGCCGGCGTCCCCGTCTACTCGCAGCGCGGCCGGGGCGGCGGGTGGAGCCTGGTGGGCGGTGCCCGCACGGACCTCACCGGCTTCACCCAGCGCGAGATCGGAGCGCTGTTCCTGGCCGCGGGACCGCTCTCGGCCGCCCCCGAACTGCGCACCGCCTTACGCAAGTTGGTGCAGGCGGTCCCCGCTCCGATGCGCCTGCACGCCGAGGCCGCGGCCAAGGCGCTCGTCGTCGACGGCCTCGACTGGTCCCGCGCCGCCGTACGGGCCGGCGGCGGACCCCACCACCACGCCCTGGAACAGGCGGTCCTGGACCGGGTGCGGATCACCCTCGGCTACACGGAGGTGGATCCGGACGTCGATGCCGCGGACGCCTCGGTCCGGGAGTGGACGGTGGATCCGCTGGGGCTGGTCTGCAAGGCCGGCTGCTGGTACCTGGTCGCCGCCACCGAAGAGGGGCTGCGGTCCTTCCGGCACACCCGGGTCACCTCCGTCGCCGTCACCGGCGAGCCCGCTCGGCGACCGGAGGGCTTCGATCTGGCGGCGGCCTGGCAGGCCCTGGCCGCCGACCTCGAACGGCGGATGCGCACCGCCACCGTGCGCGCGGTCGCGGACCGGGCCGCCCTGCCGGTCCTGCGCGAGCTGCTCGGCGAACGGCTGCGCACCGGCTCCGAACTCCCGGACGGGCGCATGCGGTTCGAGGCCGACGGGCCGTCTCTCGACCTGCTCACCACCCAGTTGGCCGGCTTCGGCGCCCGCGTCGAAGTGCTCGGGCCGCCCGAGGCGCGCGCTCGCATGGCGCGCCTCGGCCATGAACTCACCGCTGTTCACGCGGAGAGCGGCCGCCCGGAGGCCCATGTGCCCCCGAGCGAAAGCCACTTTCCTCTAGGTACCTACTATCCCGAGGATGCTAGCGTCGTTCACGGCACGGCGAGGAAGTCCGTCAGGCCGTCACGGCGACGCCCCCGGCAGCGGCTGTCACCCACCAATTCCCTTGATGAAGGAGCCGTTTCATGATTGTTGTCACCGGAGCCACCGGCAACGTCGGACGTCCGCTGGTCGCCGCCCTCTCCGCGGCGGGCGCCCAGGTCACGGCCGTCTCGCGGCGGCCGCTCCCCGTCGACCTGCCGGAAGGCGCCCGCCATGTGCAGGCCGACCTGAGCCGGGCCGAGAGCCTGCGGGAGGCGCTCGACGGCGCCCAGGCGCTGTTCATCCTGCTGGGCCCGGAGCTGCTCGGCCCCGGCGAGAGCCCCGACGCGCTGCTGGGCGTCGCCAAGGAGGCCGGCGTACGCAAGGTCGTCCTGCTCTCCTCGCAGGCCTCCGGCACCCGCCCCGAGGCGGTCTCGCACGACCGGCTGCGGGAGTTCGAGCAGGCCGTCCGCGCCTCCGGCCTGGAGTGGACGATCCTGCGTCCGGGCGGCTTCGCCTCGAACGCCTTCGCCTGGGCCGAGTCGGTCCGTACGGAGCGCACGGTGATGGCCCCGTTCGCCGATGTGGCGCTCCCGGTCGTCGACCCGGCCGACATCGCGGCCGTCGCCGCGGTGGCGCTCCGCGAGGAGGGCCACGCCGGTCAGACCTACGTGCTGACGGGGCCGGTCGCCATCAGCCCGCGTGAGCAGGCCGCCGCACTCGCCGAGGCACTCGGCGAAGAGGTCTCGTTCGTCGAGCTGACCCGCGAGTCCGCGTTCGCCCACATGTCGCGGTTCATGGAGGAGGCCGTCGTGAACGGCACGCTGGACATCCTGGGACTGCCGCTCCCGTCCGAGCAGCAGGTCAGCCCGGACGTGGAGAAGGTCCTCGGTCGCCCGGCCGCGCCGTTCTCCGCCTGGGTCGAGCGCAGCCTGCCGGCCTTCAAGTAGTCCGGCAAGTAGTCCAGACCGACCACCCGGGCCGGAGAGGTCCCGACCAGGTGGGTACCGACTGATCCGCCCGCCCCGTGACGCGAAGGCCGGTGTCCGCTCCCTCCCCCGGGCGGCCACCGGCCTTCGCATGGAGTCCGCGGGGCGCGCGGCACGCCGTACCCCGCCCCGCCGCGCCTCGCCCGCGCCGGATCGGGTCAGGGTTGACGGCCTCCGAGGGCGGACATAGCGTCGGCCGCCGGTACCGAGCGAGTGCGGGGAAGAAGAGGTGAGGGTGGCCGTGCCACACACCGATCCGTCCGGAGCCGAGCGGACGGCGGCGGCCATCGCCGCACGCCTCGCGGCACCCGGGGCGCCCTTCGCCGTCGAGGACGGTGTGTACGTCGAGGGCCCCCGCACCCTGCGCGAGTTCGTCGAGGCCACCTGGGCCCACGGCGACCGGTCGTTCCTGGTGTCCGAGGACGGAGTGCTGAGCTACCGGGAGTTCTTCGACGCCGCCTGCGGACTCGCCCGGCGCTTCGTCGACGCCCACGGACTGCGCCCCGGGGACCGGGCCGTCGTCGCGATGCGGAACCACCCCGAGTGGCAGATCGCCTTCTGGGCCGCCCAGCTCGCCGGCCTCGTCGCCGTACCCCTCAACGCCTGGTGGACCGAGGAGGAGTTCTCCTACGCCCTCGACGACTGCGCGCCCCGGATCCTCCTCGTCGACGGCGAGCGGGTCGCACGGGTCGAGCGCTGGGCGCGCGAGCACCGGGTGCCGGGCATCGTCTTCCACCCGGAGCTCGCGGACGGCCCGGAACCGGAGCCCGCCGACGGGTCCCGCGGTGGACTGCAAAACGGATCCCGCGGTGGACTCCAAGACGGATCCCGCGGCGGCCTCCCGGACGGATTCCGGGCGTACGTGCCCGACACCGACCCCCATCTCGGCCCGCCGCCCGTCGACGTCCTGCCCGAGCACGACGCCACCATCATCTACACCTCCGGAACCACCGGACGCCCCAAGGGCGCCGTCGCCACCCATCTCGCGCAGGCCGGGGCGGCGATGAACCCGCGGTACTACGCCGCCGCCTCCGCCCTCGGACGCGGGAACATCCCCGGCCAGGGCCCGGCGCCCGTCTCGCTCACGACGTTCCCCTTCTTCCACGTCGCCGCCTTCACCTCCTTCTACTCCGTCATGGCCACCGGCGGCTCCCTGGTCCTCATGCGGAAGTGGGACGCGGCCACGGCCCTGGAGCTGATCCGGCGCCACGGCGTCACCCACTACGCCGGCGTCCCCACGACCGCGCTGAGCCTGCTCGACCTCGCCGAGCGCCTCGGCGATCCCCTCCCGAGCCTCACCATGCTCAACACCGGCGGCGCCGCCGCGCCGCCCGAGATCGTCGCCCGGCTCACCGCCGCGTACGGCGAGCGCGTCGAACCGCGCAACGGCTACGGACTGACCGAGACCTGCGGGGGAGTGCTGGCCAACTTCGGCGCCGAGTACCGCGCGTACCCGAGGAGCGTGGGGCGGCCGACGCCCGCCACCGAGGTCCGTGTCGACCGGCCCGACGCCGACGGTGTCGGCGAGCTCTGGCTCCGCGGCCAGTCCCTGGTCCGCGGCTACTGGGGTGACGAGCGGGCCACCCGGGAGGCCTTCACCGAGGACGGGTGGTTCCGCACCGGGGACCTCGCCCAGGTCCGCGACGGCCGTGTCACGGTCGTGGACCGACTCAAGGACATGGTGATCCGCGGCGGCGAGAACGTGTACTGCGTCGAGGTCGAGGCCGTCCTCCACGACCACCCCGACGTGCTGGACGTGGCCGTCCTCGGCGTGCCGCACCCGTCTCTGGGCGAGGAGGTCGCCGCCGTGCTGCGGCTCAGGGAGGGGGCGGTCGTCACCGTCGAGGAGCTGAGGGCGCACGTCGGCGCGCGCCTCGCCGCCTTCAAGGTCCCCGCACATCTCCACGTACGGGAGGAGGAGCTGCCCAGGAACGCGACGGGGAAGATCCTCAAGCGGGAGCTCAGGGATCGGATCGGCCGGATCAGCTCCGTGTGATCCGGACGCGGTAGGTGCCCTTCCGGTCCTCGCCCAGCACCGTGATCCGGATGCCGTTCGTGCGGTCGGTGAAGGTCTCGCCCGGCCGGTACGGGGCGTCCGAAAGTTCCGCGTGGACGTTCGGCCTGCGGGTGCAGCCGCCGCTGTCCCTGTCGCTGTCCGACACGCTGATGGGGCCCTGCCCGGTGTCCACGTCCGACTCGACCCGGTAGATCAGGACGCCGGGCTTGCAGACGGCCTCGTCGTTGCCGTCCCGGGTGCGGACCTCGACGGCGTATCCCGACGTCTCCGAGAGCGGTACGAAGGCGAGCTTCCGGCCCCCCGCGGTGGCCAGGGGGGTCAGCCGGTACTCGCTCGTCCCGGTCCTGGACGCGCAGCCGACCTGCTCGTTGTCGAGCCAGCCGAGCTTCCACTTGTGCCAGCCGAGGAGGTCGTTGTTGGCCCCCCAGTCCTCGGACATGATGTCCCAGTGCCCGACCGTGCCGCCGCCCTCGACGGTGTAGAGGTCGGGCAGCCCGAAGACATGCCCGTTCTCGTGGGGCAGGACGCGGTAGCCGGTCTCGGGGTAGGTGCCCGAGCCGTCGTCCTGGCGGCTGTAGACGAAGGACGTGTGGGAGAGCGGGACGCCGTCCGCGTAGGGCGCCTCGTCGTTGCCGGAGAAGGTGACGGACAGGACGGTGTCCAGCGCCGAGGGGCCGGCGTTCGGGGTGACCAGGATGTTGACCAGGTCGTACGCGCTGAAGTCCACCTTCGCGTCGGACGCCTTCACGATGTCCTCGACGAGCCCCCGGTAGCCCGGCTCGTACGGTGAGCCGCGCTCTATCCCGTACGAGGAGAAGGGCTGTGGCATCCGCAGCCACTCGGGTATCGGCGCCTCGGGGTGGTAGTGGAGGCGCCCGTACGAGCTGGTGCGGAACCACTCGGAGGTCTTCGGGAAGAACTCGGCCAGGCGGCCGAGCGCCGTGCCCTCCCCCGGGGCGTCCGGGAAGTCGATCATCAGGTTGAGGGCCTTGATCCGGCCGGTGGAACGCGCGTACCCGGGGGCGGTGGGCAGTCCCTCCGACATCTGCACACCCATCGTCGTCGCGATCCGGCACGGCCCGAGCGGCGCCTCCCGGGGGTCGGCCACCGGGCCGGCCGTGGCGGGGGCGGGTCCGGGGAGGCTCGTGCTGGCGGAGACCAGCGCGGCGAGCCCGAGGACCGTCGCGACGGCCAGGGCGAGGGGTCTGCGTATCCGCCGGCGGGTCTGCTGCATGCGGTCGCCTTTCTGATCGGCTCTCCGGCCTCTTCTCCGGTTCGTTCTCCGGCCTGCTCTCCGATCTCCCTGATCTGCCGTGATCCGGTCCGTGGGAGCCGCTCCGTGCGAGCCATCCGCGTGATCCGCGCTCCCGATCTGCGCTCCTGCTGTCCGATCAGCGTGTGTCGGCGGCCCCGGGCGCGCGCGCCGGGTGGCCCGATCGTGGGTATTCCGGGCGATGAGGCGCATGTGTCCCAGGTCACAGTCCAAGGGGGAAATAACCGGGGAGTCCATCCCCGTTTACGCCTGTGTTCCAGGAAGTGGGGACTCGTTCCCCGGATCACTCGAAGGAGATGTGGCGTGAGCATCACCGCCGACACCGCGCCCGTCCGCCGCGCACCCCGCCCGCGGGCCGACGCCCTGCGCAACCGCGAGCGGATCGTGACGGCGGCCCGCGAGATGTTCGTCGAGTTCGGCCCGCAGGTGCCGCTCGACGAGATCGCGCGCCGCGCCGGAGTCGGCAACGCGACGCTCTACCGCAACTTCCCCGAGCGTGCCGACCTCGTCCAGGAGGTCGTCCTCTCCGTCATGTCCCGCACCACCGACCGGGCGGCGGAGGCGACGGCGGAGGAGAGCGACACCTTCGAGGCGCTGCGCCGCTTCACCCACGCCGCGGCCGACGAGCGGATCGGCGCCCTGTGCCCGATGCTCGACGGAGCCTTCGACCGCGACCACCCCGAACTGCACGCCGCGCGCGAGTCGTTGGAGGAGGCCGTACAGGGCCTCGTCGACCGCGCACAGCGGGCGGGCACGCTCCGTACCGACGTCGGTGTCGGCGACCTGATGGTGGCCGTCTCCCAGCTGACCCGGCCCCTCCCGGGCACCGCCTGCATGAACATGGACCGCTTCGTCCACCGTCATCTGCAGCTGTTCCTGGACGGCCTGGCCACGCCGGCGCGCTCCGTGCTGCCCGGCTCGGCCGCCACCCTGGAGGACCTGCGGAGCGACTCCCGCGCGCAGTGACCTCCCCCTGACCCTCCCTCGACCTCCCCCTGACCTCCCGTAACTCCCTTACCCAGTACGTCCGTTTCTTTCTTTACGCACCAAGAGGTGGCTACCCCCATGCCCGAAACAGATCCCCGGCGCTGGAAAGCGCTGGTCTTCATCGCCCTCGCCCAGCTGATGGTCGTGCTGGACGCGACGATCGTGAACATCGCGCTGCCCTCCGCCCAGGTGGATCTCGGGATCTCGGACGGCAACCGGCAGTGGGTCATCACGGCCTACGCGCTGGCGTTCGGCGGGCTCCTGCTCTTCGGTGGCCGCATAGCCGACCTCTGGGGCCGTAAGCGCACCTTCGTGGTGGGTCTGATCGGCTTCGCGGCGGCCTCCGCGCTGGGCGGCGCGGCGACCGGCGAGGCGACGATGCTCGGCGCCCGCGCCCTCCAGGGTGCCTTCGGCGCGCTGCTCGCACCGGCCGCGCTGTCGCTGCTCGCGGTGATGTTCACCGACGCCAAGGAGCGCGCCAAGGCGTTCGGCATCTACGGCGCGATCGCCGGTGGCGGCGGCGCCGTCGGTCTGATCCTCGGCGGATTCCTCACCGAGTACCTGAACTGGCGCTGGACCTTCTTCGTCAACATCCCGTTCGCGATCGTCGCCGCCGCGGGCGCGTACTTCGTGATCCGTGAGCCGGCCGGTGGCCGCAACCGTTCGCCGCTCGACATCCCGGGCGTGGTCCTCTCCACCCTCGGCCTGGTCGCGCTCGTCTACGGCTTCACCCGCGCCGAGTCCCAGGGCTGGTCCGACGCGACGACGATCGGTCTCTTCGTCGGCTCGGCCGTGCTGCTCGCCGCGTTCGTGTTCACCGAGTCGAAGGTGAAGTCCCCGCTGCTGCCGCTGCGCGTGCTGACCGAGCGCAACCGCGGCGGTGTGTACCTCTCGCTGGGTCTCGCCGTCATCGCGATGTTCGGCCTGTTCCTCTTCCTCACCTACTACCTGCAGGTCGTGAAGGGGTACTCCCCGGTCAAGACGGGCTTCGCGTTCCTGCCCATGATCGTGGGCATGATCACCGGCTCCACCCAGATCGGTACGCGACTGATGACGCGGGTGCCTCCGCGCTGGCTGATGGGCCCGGGCTTCCTGACCGCCGGTGCCGGCATGCTGCTGCTCACCCAGCTGGAGATCGGCACCTCGTACGCCGGGCTCATCCTGCCCGCGCAGCTGCTGCTCGGCCTCGGCATGGGTACGGCGTTCATGCCGGCCATGTCGCTCGCGACGCACGGCGTCGACCCTCGGGACGCGGGCGTGGCCTCGGCGATGGTCAACACCTCGCAGCAGGTGGGCGGCGCCATCGGTACGGCGCTGCTGAACACGATCGCCGCCTCGGCCACCACCGCGTACCTCACCGACCACGCGGCCGGGGCCGCCACCCCCGCCGCCCAGAAGCTGCTCCAGCTCCAGGGCATGGTCGAGGGTTACGCGGCGGCCATCTGGTGGGCGGTCGGCATCCTGGTCGTCTCGGCCCTGATCGCCGTCACCTTCATCAACACCGGGAAGCCGGGCGCCGGTTCGGTGGCCGGTTCGGGCTCCGGCTCCGGCGAGGGTGTCGAGGACGAGGTGAAGATCCCCGTCATCGCGCACTGACGGTCCGGCCCTCACGGATCTGCCCTGGCCCCGCCGAGCTCGTGCTCAGCGGAGCCAGGGCAGATCCGCGTTCGGGCCCGACGGCTGCAGGCCCTCCGCCATCACCTTCATGATCTCGCCGAGCTGCTCCACCTGCTGCGGCGACAGCCGGTCGAACATCGCCTGCCGCACGGCGGCGACATGGCCCGGCGCGGTCCGCTTCAGCACCTCGAATCCCTCGTCCGTGAGGTAGGCGAACTGACCGCGCTTGTCGGAGGGGCAGTCCTCGCGCAGCACCCAGCCGCTCTTCTCCAGGCGCGCGACGGCGTGAGAGAGCCGGGAGCGGGTGATCTTGGCGCCCTTGGCCAGCTCGGTCATCCGCAGCCGCCGCCGGGGCGCCTGGGAGAGCTGGACGAGCAGGCCGTAGTAGATGTGCGGCATCCCGGCGTCGCGCTGCAACTGGCGGTCGAGGTGGTCCTCGAGGAGGGTGGTGGCGTGGAGGTAGGCGCGCCAGACGCACTGTTCCTCGTCGCTGAGCCAGCGGGGTCCGTCAGTGGATGCCATGGTCATGTATCTATCGTACGACCTATCCTTGAAAGTTGAACTAGATCGGGTCTAAGCTCGTCATGTCCGACGAACTTGAACTTTCAAAGATGACGCTCTGGAGGCGGTCGCCATGGACGCCACGCCCGCACGGATGCCCGCTCTCTACCTCTCGCACGGCGCCCCGCCGCTCGCCGACGACCCGGTCTGGCCCGGCGAGCTCGCCGCCTGGTCCGCCGGCCTGCCCCGGCCGAAGGCGATCCTGATGGTCTCCGCCCACTGGGAAGAGGCCCCGCTCGCCCTCGGCGCGACCGAGACCGTGCCCCTCGTGTACGACTTCTGGGGCTTCCCCGAGCACTACTACCGCGTGCGCTACGCGGCCCCCGGCGCGCCGGAGCTCGCCGCGTCGGTCCGCAAGCTGCTGCACGGGCCCGGCGCACCGGTGCAGGACATCCCGGACCGGGGGCTCGACCACGGCGCCTACGTGCCGCTGGTCGAGATGTTCCCCGACGCCGACATCCCGGTCCTGCAGATCTCCATGCCCACCCTCGACCCGCAGAAGCTCATGTGCATCGGGCGCACGCTCGCACCCCTGCGGGACGAAGGCGTACTGATCGTCGGCAGCGGCTTCTTCACCCACAACCTCGCGGCCCTGCGGCACGTCGGGGCCGGGGTCCCGGGCTGGTCGGCGGAGTTCGACGACTGGGGCCGCCACGCCCTGGAGGCGCGCGACGTGGACGCGCTCCTCGACTTCGAGCACAAGTCGCCCGCAGGCCGGCTCGCCCACCCGCGCACGGAGCACTTCGCCCCGCTGTTCGTCACCCTGGGCGCGGCGGAGGCGGCGGGGGACCTGGACGGCGGGCGCAGTGTGATCGACGGGTTCTGGATGGGCCTCGCCAAGCGGTCCGTGCAGTTCGGCTAAGGGACAGCCCTTTAGGCCCCTGCGTGCGAGCCGGCTTCAGCGGACGACGTCGAAGACGTTCTTCTGCAGTCCGTTGGCGTACGCCTCGTGCTCGACCAGCTTCAGCTTCTGGGTGTCCTTGTCGGTGGCGCTGAACAGGCGCTTGCCCGCGCCGAGCAGGAGCGGGAAGACGAGCAGGTGGTAGCGGTCGATCAGGCCGGCGTCCGAGAGGCTCTGGTTCAGTGCCGCGCTGCCGTGGACGATGATCGGGCCACCCTCGGTCTCCTTCAGTGCGGCGACGTCGTCGAGCGAGCGCAGGATCGTGGTCTCGCCCCAGTTCCCGACCAGGTCGTCCTCGGTGAGGGTGGTGGAGACGACGTACTTCGGCATCACCTTGTAGGAGGCGAAGTCCTCCATGTCCGGCCACACCGGGCTGAACGCCTCGTAGCTGACCCGGCCCATCAGCATCGCGGTGGCCTCCTTCTGCTCCCGGCCCTTGATGTCGAAGGCCTCGGGGAGGAACTCCATGTCCTTGAAGGTCCATCCGGAGTTGCGGTAGCCGGGCTCGCCGCCCGGGGCCTCCATGACGCCGTCGAGGGAGATGAAGGCGGTGCTGATCAGGGTACGCATCGAAGGTTCCTCGCTGTCTCGTGCTCTTGTTCCCGACATGATCTACGACCGCGGGTCGTAGGGAAACTCATCGGTCGTTCCCTGCCCCTCCCGGCGTGACCCCAGGTGCTTTTGGTTTCATATCGGGCGTTCCGGGCACCGGGAGCAACCAGAAGCCGGTGCGGGCCGTCTTCAGGGAGGGAGCGGCGTCGGATCAGCTCGTGCCCGTCCTGACCTGCGCCTCTGTGGGATCCGACAGTGCGCGACCCCGGTCGGCGGCGGCACAGGATACTGCATGATCGCGAAAATCGATGCGGCGCGTGGGAATTCTGTCCTGATTCCAGTCGTTGTTTCCGTCGGATGCAGGGCACCCGCAAAGGTGTCGCGACCTACTCAGCAAGGGAGCACGCATGGCAACCCGTGCCGTCGCCCGTCGTCAGACCTCCGCCTCGAGCGGAAGCAGCCGGGCAAGCAGCGTTCGCGCCGTGGGCGGGGAGATCGCCGACCGCGACCTGGTCGGCATGTACCTCGACGAGATCGCGCGCACCCCCCTGCTCGACGCCGCCAAGGAGGTGGAGCTCTCCCAGGACATCGAGGCGGGTGTGTACGCCCGGCAGATCCTGGACGGAGAGGTGGAGAGCAAGGCGACCGACGCCTCCCGCGAGGAGCTCGAAGCGCTGGTCACGGCGGGTGAGCGTGCCAAGGACCTCTTCATCAAGTCCAATCTGCGGCTGGTCGTCGCGGTGGCCCGCCGCTACCCCCGCAGCGGACTTCCGCTGCTCGACCTGATCCAGGAGGGGAACGCGGGCCTGGTGCGCGCGGTCGAGAAGTTCGACTACGCCAAGGGCTTCAAGTTCTCCACGTACGCCACGTGGTGGATCCGTCAGGCCATCACGCGCTCCATAGCCGACCAGTCCCGCACGATCCGGCTCCCCGTCCACCTGGTGGAGGAGCTGGGGCGGATCCGCCGGGTGCAGCGCGAGTTCAACCGGGAGAACGGCCGTGAGCCGGAGCCGGCGGAGGTCGCGGCCGAGCTGGGTTCGACGCCCGAGCGGGTCGTGGACGTCCTGGACTGGGCGCGTGACCCGGTCTCGCTGAACATGTCGGTGGACGACCAGGGCGAGACCCAGTTCGGTGACCTGCTGGAGGACACCTCGGCGGTCTCCCCCGAGCAGTCGGTGCTGACGCTGCTGCGCAGCGAGGAGCTCGACGATCTGATCGACAAGCTCGACCACCGCACCGCGTCGATCATCCGGATGCGGTACGGCATCGAGGACGGCCGGGAGCGCACGCTGACCGAGGTCGGCAAGGAGCACGGCCTGACCCGCGAGCGGATCCGCCAGATCGAGAAGCACGCACTGCTCGAACTGAAGAAGATGGCCCGCGACACCGGCTTCGACGCGGTGGCATAGGGCTCACGCCCGGGCCGCGCCCAAGGGCCGGACCCACGGAACGCCTCAGGGGCCGCCGGTTCACCGGCGGCCCCGGCCGTTGCGCCCTCGGGGGCCGTGTCTCATCCCACCGCCGCGCCCAGGCGGGACGACAGGTCCCTCACGTACGTCACCAGGGGCTCCGGCGCGTGGATCGTGAAGTCGCAGTCGACCAGCGCCAGGCGCAGGGCCAGCCACTCCACGGAGTCGGCCGTACGGACCTGCAGGCGACAGCTGTCCTCCGTCGTCGCGGTCGGGGGCAGGTGGGAGGGCAGCCGGGCCGCCACGAACGCGGCGGGGGCCGCGAAGGTCACGTCCAGGTCGAGTTCCGGCTGGGCGCGCGACATCGAGCGCGTCATGTACTGCGCCGCCCCGCCCGCCGGCAGCTCCCGCTCCGCGAACCGCGCCCCCGTCGCGAACGGGTCCGACACCCGGTCCACCCGGAACGTCCGCCAGTCCGCGCGCTCCAGGTCGTACGCCACGAGGTACCACCGCCGTCCCGTCGACACCAGCCGGTACGGTTCGACGAGCCGCTTCGACTCCGTCCCGTCCCCCGCCCGGTAGCCGAACCGCACCTTCTCCTGCCCCGTCACCGCTCCCGCGAGCGCCGTCAGCGTCTGCGGCGCCACCGTCGCGCCGTCCCCCCGCGTCAGCGGGATCGTCGCGTTCTGCAAGGTGGAGACCCGGTGGCGCAGGCGGGACGGCAGAACCTGCTCCAGCTTCGCCAGCGCCCGCACCGACGCCTCCTCCACCCCCTCGATCGCATGGCCGGCCCCCGCCCGCAGCCCCACCGCGATCGCCACCGCCTCCTCGTCGTCGAGGAGCAGCGGCGGCATCGCCGCGCCCGCGACCAGCCGGTACCCGCCCACCGCGCCCCGCGACGCCTCCACCGGATACCCCAGCTCCCGCAGCCGGTCGATGTCCCGCCGGATCGTGCGCGGCGAGACAGCGAGCCGCTCGGCCAGTTCGCTGCCCGGCCACTCGCGCGGCGTCTGAAGGAGCGACAGCAGGTTCAGGAGGCGTGCCGGAGTGTCCGTCATGGTCTCCAGCATGGCGCTCATCTAGGACATGACCTGACCTATACGACCTTTACTTTCCTCCTATGAGTTCACACGACGCCGTCACGGAGGCGGCAGCCGACCGCAGGCGCTGGATAGCCCTCGCCATCGTCATGACCGCCGCCTTCATGGACCTGGTCGACGCCACGATCGTCAACATCGCGATCCCGAGCATCGAGCGCGACCTGGGCGCCTCCTTCGGGGCCATCCAGTGGATCACCGCCGGCTACGCCCTCGCGTTCGCCGCCGGCCTGATCACGGGCGGGCGTCTCGGTGACATCTACGGCCGCAAGCGGCTCTTCCTCTTCGGCACCGCGGGCTTCACCCTCGCCTCCGCGCTCTGCGGCTTCGCCGCCAACTCGGAGATGCTGGTCGCCTCCCGCCTCCTCCAGGGAGCGGCGGCGGCGATGATGGTGCCGCAGGTCCTGTCGATCATCCACGTCACCTTCCCCGCCCACGAACGCGGCAAGGTCTTCGGCATGTTCGGCGCGATCATCGGCCTGGGTGCGGTCTCCGGCCCGCTGCTGGGCGCGCTGCTCACGCAGTGGAACATCGCCGGCCTGGAGTGGCGGCCGATCTTCCTCATCAACCTGCCGGTCGGCATCGCCGGCCTGATCCTGGGCCGGAAGTTCATCACCGAGTCCAAGGCGCCCAAGGCGCTCCGCCTCGACCTGGTCGGCGTGCTGCTCGTGACGCTGGCGCTCTTGATGCTCATCTACCCGCTGACCCGTGGCCGCGAGCTGGACTGGCCGCTGTGGGGCCACCTCTGCATGGCCGGCAGCCTCGTCGTCTTCGGCGCCCTGATCGCGTACGAGAAGTACAAGACGAAGAAGGACGGCTCCCCGCTGGTCGAGCTGTCGCTGTTCAAGGTGAAGAGCTTCGCGGCGGGCATCGCGGTGCAGCTGACCTTCGGTGTCGTGATGGGCATCTTCTTCCTGGTCTGGACGCTCTACATGCAGATAGGGCTCGGCTGGAGCCCGCTGAAGGCGGGTCTGACGGGCGTACCGTTCTCGATCGCCGTCTCGACGGCGGCCGGTCTGTCGGTGCAGAAGCTGGTGCCTCGCTTCGGCCGGAAGGTGCTGCAGGCGGGCGCGCTGACGATGGCCGCCGGTGTGCTGCTCTACATCTGGGAGGCCGGGCGGTACGGCACCTCCATCCACTCCTGGCAGATGATCCTGCCGCTGGTCGTCATGGGCCTGGGTATGGGGCTGATCGTGGCCCCGCTGACGGACGCGGTCCTGTCCGACGTGCCGCGCGAGCACGCGGGCTCGGCCTCCGGTCTCATCAACACGACCGGGCAGATGGGCAACGCGCTCGGGCTCGGACTCGTCTCGGTCGTCTTCTACGGAGTGATCGACGAGGAGCGTCTCGCGCGGGTTCCGGGCGAGGTGGGGGCCGCGTTCACGGACGCGTTCCAGAACGCGCTGGGCTGGGCCGTCGCCGTGCTCGCCGGAATCTTCCTGGTGATGTTCGCGCTGCCGGCCAAGCCGAAGCAGCACGTGGAGGGTGCGGAATCGGCCGACGAGGACGAGTCGGCGGGAGAGTCCGCGAAGGAGCCCGCTCTCAGCCACTGAGCGGCCCAAGGGCCCGGCCCCGGGGACACACCCGGGGCCGGGCCCTTTCGCATGCCCGTTTCTGTCCGTGATCATGCCCGGGTCTGTTTACTTTCCGGAAAGGCGGGCGTAACCTGCTGCTGAAACCACAGGTTCGGGCATGGAACGGACGTAAACCCACATGTACGCACCCGAGCGCCAGCAAGAGATTCTGCGGCTCGCCCGCGAGGGCGGACGCGTGGACGTCCTCTCCCTCGCCGAGGAGTTCCAGGTCACCGCCGAGACCGTACGGCGCGACCTCAAGGCCCTCGACCGGGCCGGACTCGTGCGCCGGGTGCACGGCGGGGCGATACCGGCCGGACGGCTCGACTTCGAGCCCGACCTCGCGGAGCGCGAGTCCACCGCCGCGGACGAGAAGGACCGGATCGTCCAGGCCGCCCTGGGCGAACTCCCGGCCGAGGGAAGCGTCGTCCTCGACGCCGGCACCACCGTCGCCCGCCTCGCCACCGGCTTCCCCCTCGAGTGCGCGCTCACCGTCGTCACCCACGCCCTGCCCGTCGCCGCGCGCCTCGCCGACCACCCTGGCATCGACCTCCACCTCGTCGGCGGACGTGTCCGCCACCGCACCCGCGCCGCCGTCGACGCCTGGGCGCTGCGCGCGTACGGAGAGATCCGCGCCGACGTCGCCTTCCTCGGCGCCAACGGCTTCTCGCCCGAGCACGGTCTCACCACCCCCGACCTCGCCGAGGCCGCCGTCAAGCGGGCCGTGATCGCCTCCGCCCGCCGGGTCGTGCTCCTCGCCGACTCGGCCAAGCACGGCCAGGAGCACTTCGCCCGCTTCGGCGACCTCACCGATGTCGATCTGCTCATCACCGACAGCGGGCTCAGCCCCGAGGACGCCGCGGCGATCGAGGCCGCGGGAACGGAAGTCGTACGCACATGATCCTCACCGTCACCCCCAACCCGTCGCTGGACCGGACGTACGAGGTCCCGGCCCTGGAGCGCGGCGAGGTGCTGCGTGCCTCCGCCGAGCGCATGGACCCCGGCGGCAAGGGCGTCAACGTCTCCCGGGCCGTCGCCGCCGCCGGACACCGCACGGTCGCCGTCGTCCCGCTCGGCGGGGCGCCCGGCGCGCTCGTGGCGCAGCTCCTCGCCGGACAGGGCATCGAGGTCGCCCCGGTGCCGGTCGCCGGACACACCCGTTCCAACATCGCCCTCGCCGAGCCGGACGGGACGCTCACCAAGGTCAACGCGCCGGGGCCGGAACTGACGGCCGAGGAGTCCGAGACCATCCTGTCCACCGTGGGCGCGTACTCGCCGGCCGCGGACTGGATCGCCTGCTGCGGCAGCCTGCCACGCGGGCTGGCGCCCGAGTGGTACGCCGAGCTGGTCACCCGCGCCCACGGCGCGGGCGCCCGGATCGCCCTCGACACCTCGGGGCCGTCCCTGATCGCGGCCCTCGCGGCCCGGCCGGACGTCGTCAAGCCGAACGCGGAGGAGCTGGCCGAGGCCGTGGGCCGCCCGCTGGCCACGGTCGGCGACGCGGTGAAGGCGGCGGAGGAGCTGCGGCAGCTCGGCGCGGCCGCGGTCCTCGCGAGCCTGGGAGCGGACGGACAGCTGCTCGTCTCCGAGGCCGGCACCTGGTACGCCACCGCGTCCGTGGACGCCGTCCGCTCCAACGTCGGCGCGGGCGACGCGTCCCTGGCCGGCTTCCTCGCGGCGGGCGGTGAAGGCCCCGACGCGCTGGCGGCGGCGGTCGCGCACGGCGCGGCGGCGGTCGGTCTGCCGGGCAGCGAGATGCCCACCCCGGCCCATCTGAACCCGTCGGCGGTCACGGTGACCGCGGACGTTCCCCTCGACCGAGTACTCAGTAAGCAAGGGAGCCCGCGATGAGCAAGATGATCACCGCGGACCTGGTCGACCTCGACCTGTCCGCCGGCACCAAGGAAGCGGCGGCCCGTTCGCTCGCCGAGCGCATGGTCGCGCTGGGCCGGGTGACCGATCTCGACGGCTTCCTCGCGGACGTGGCCGCCCGCGAGGCGCAGATGCCGACCGGCCTCGACGGCGGCATCGGCATCCCGCACTGCCGCAGCGCGCACGTCGTGGAGCCGACCCTCGCCTTCGGCCGCTCGCCCCAGGGGATCGACTTCGGTGCCCCGGACGGACCGGCGGACCTCATCTTCCTGATCGCGGCCCCCGCGGGCGCCGACGACGCCCACCTGACGATTCTGTCCTCGCTGGCCCGCCAGTTGATGGACGAGGAGTTCACCACCGCCCTGCGGTCCGCGACCTCGGCGCCGCAGGCGGCGGCCCTGATCTCGGGCGAGGAGCCGGAGGCCGCCCCCGCCCCGGAGGCTCCCGCACCGCAGGCCACGGCCGCCGCCCCGGCGCCCGCCGCTCCGGCCGATGCCACGGCGGCCTCGGTCCCGGTGCCCGATGCCACGGAGCCTCATGCCACGGTGCCCGACGCCGGCGGCCCCGCCGAGGAGCGGGCGGAAACCGCCGGTGACGGAGCCGGCCGGGCCTTCCGGATCGTCGCCGTGACCTCCTGCCCCACCGGCATCGCCCACACCTACATGGCCGCCGAGTCCCTGGAGAAGGCCGGGCGGGCCGCCGGGATCGAGGTCGTCGTCGAGACGCAGGGGTCCGCCGGGTTCACCCGGCTCGACCCGGCGGTCGTCGCCGCGGCCGACGGCGTGATCTTCGCGCACGACGTCCCCGTACGGGAGAAGGAACGCTTCGCCGGTAAGCCGACCGTCGACGTCGGCGTCAAGGCCGGCATCAACCGGCCCGCCGCACTGATCGACGAGGTCCGCGGCAAGGCCGAGCGTGGCGAGGTCACCGCCCCGGCCAGGCCCGGCACCCCCGTCGAGAAGGCGGGCGAGCCCCAGGAGGGCTACGGCACCAAGCTCCGTAAGTGGCTGATGTCCGGCGTCAGTTACATGGTCCCGTTCGTCGCCGCCGGCGGTCTCCTGATCGCCCTCGGCTTCGCCATCGGCGGCTACGACATCAACAAGGCCCCGTCCGTCGCCGAGCACTTCGTCTGGGGCCAGGCCGACTCCTGGGCCGCGCTGCTCTTCCAGATCGGCGGCCTGGCGTTCAGCTTCCTCGTCCCGGTCCTCGCCGGCTACATCGCGTACGGCATGGCCGACCGGCCCGGTCTCGTCCCCGGCTTCGTCGGCGGCGCCATCGCGCTCACCATCAACGCAGGCTTCCTCGGCGGTCTCGCCGCCGGCCTCATCGCGGGTGGCGTCGTCCTCGCCATCCAGAAGGTGAAGGTGCCCGCCGCTCTGCGGGGCATCATGCCGGTGGTGGTGATCCCGCTGCTCGCGTCGATCGTCGTCGGCTTCCTGATGTTCCTGGTGATCGGCAAGCCGATCGCCGGTCTGCAGAAGGCCATGACCGACTGGCTGTCCGGGCTCTCCGGCGCCAACGCCGTCATCCTGGGCGTGATCCTCGGCCTGATGATGTGCTTCGACCTCGGCGGACCGGTCAACAAGGTCGCGTACGCCTTCGCCGTCGGCGGTCTCGCCAACCCCAACGAGGGCTCGCTCAAGGTCATGGCCGCCGTGATGGCCGCCGGCATGGTGCCGCCGCTCGCGATGGCGCTGGCCACGACCGTCCGCGGCAGGCTCTTCACCAAGACCGAGCGGGACAACGGCAAGGCCGCCTGGGTCCTGGGCGCCTCCTTCATCAGCGAGGGCGCCATCCCGTTCGCCGCGGCCGACCCGCTGCGGGTCATCCCGGCGGCGATGGCGGGCGGCGCGGTCACCGGCGCCCTGTCGATGGTCTTCGAGTGCACCCTGCGGGCCCCGCACGGCGGTGTCTTCGTGATCCCGCTGATCGGCAACCCGCTGCTCTACCTGGTCGCGATCGTGGCGGGCACGCTGGTGAGCACCGCACTCGTCATCCTCCTCAAGGGCGCACGGAAGTCAGCCCCTGAGGCCGTGACGGGGGAGAGGCCGGGAACGGCCGAGGCCGAGACGAAGGTGGCCGTGGCGGCCTGACCCCGTCCGGGCTTCTCCCCGTGCCCCGAGGGGCGGTGCGTACCGCGAGCGCACCGCCCTTCGGGCGTGTTCCGGGCCGGTGGTCCCCACCGGCCCGTGACCGGCCCCTCAGCGCTTCAGGGAGGCCGGGATGCGGTGCGGGGCGCCGATCTTGAGGTCACCCTTGAAGACGCCCGGCCGCACGGACGGCAGCGGTGCCGGGGTGGTCTGCTGGGACCAGCCCTCGTTCCAGACGAAGATGTTGCCCTCGATGTCGCCGTGGGTCTGCCACACCTGCCCGTCCGTCGTGACGACCTTGACGTACGCGTCGTTGCCCCGGGCCTCGATCGCGATGCCGCACGCGTTGGCCGGGTAGCGGAGGTTCGTGGGATCCGTCATGGTCGCGGCCGTGTTGGTGAGGTCCTGCCAGACGATCGTCCCGCCCGGCGTGCTCGCCTTACCGGCGAACGCGTTGCCGCCGGTGAGCACCGCCTGGAAGTCCTCGGTGTTCGAGGGGCTGTACGCGTCGATGTCGGAGCAGGGCCCGGGCGCTCCGGTCGCACCGGTGGCGCCCGTCGCGCCCGTGGCACCTGCCGGTCCTGCGGGTCCTGCGGGTCCTGCGGGTCCTGCCGGGCCGGTGTCACCCTTCGGGCCCGCCGGTCCTGCGGGTCCTGCCGGGCCGGTGTCACCCTTCGGGCCCGGCCGGCCCGCGGGGCCGGGCTTCTCCTCCTCGCACTCGTCGTGCATGAACCGGGCCTGCGGCGGTGCGCCCTGCAGAGCACGGCGCACCTGGCCATCCACGAACTCCTGGAGCCGGCCCATGTCGTACAGGGGTGGCGGCCCCTCCTCGTCGTGCGGCGGCCGGCCGTCCTCGTGGTGCGGCGGCGGGCCGTCGGGGTGCCGGGGCGGCGGGCCGTCCTTGCACTCCTCGGTCGCCGGGCCTGCCGTGTTCACTCCCGCGGGCTGAGCCGGGTGCTGCGCCATGGCGAGGGCCGGGCCGGCCATGCCCGTCAGTACGAGGGCGAGCGAGGCCGCGGCCCCGCCGGAGACCCAGGCGCGACGTCGGGCGAGCGGGCCCAGGGGGGATCTGGTCCTGAGATCAGGACGCATACGTGTGCTCCTTCTTCAACCGGATCGAGCGGAGGAGGGGGAAGCCGTTCGAGCCTCCGAGCCGATTATCGGATCGCGATTGCAACGCCTTGAGGCCCACAGAGGACGATCAACTCCCTGGCCTACATGCCGTACCGAATGGCTGCATACGCGGGAGCGAACCTCGGACCGGCCCCCGCGTGCCGCATTCGGGTGGCGGGCCCCTTCATGAGGCCGCCCGGGCATGAGGTCACCCCGACCGATCCCCCGGGAGTGGTGTTGCAGTGAGGCCGTCGATCTGCCTGCGCGGGATCGTCGAGAACGAGGCGCGCGTCATCGAGCGCTGCCTCGCCTCCCTCCGTGACCTGCCGGAGGCGTGCCGCGGCAGACCGAGACCGGCCGGGGGGTCGCCGCCCGACGACTCACCCCCCGGCCGGCGGCGACCCGCTAGCCGCCGTTCACCGAACCCGGGCGCGGTGCTCCATCGCCTCACGCGCCGCGCCCTCGTCCTCGTACACCTCGCACAT
The DNA here is from genome assembly GCF_018614205.1 of Streptomyces sp. ISL-36. Taxonomy (GTDB): domain Bacteria; phylum Actinomycetota; class Actinomycetes; order Streptomycetales; family Streptomycetaceae; genus Streptomyces. Next base: position 32,624 of record NZ_JAGGOS010000140.1, read on the forward strand.
GTGCCGGCCGTCCGGCGTGGCCGTGTGCTCGACCTCCCACAGGCTCATCTCGCCGCCGTCCAGCAGCAGGAACGCGTGCTCGTAGAGTGTGAATCCGGCGTCCCGGCCGTTCTCCACCGCGCACTGGCGCCCGAACGCCTGTGTGATGTGGTGGGCGAACGCCACCCGCAGCCGCCGCGCCGTCTCCTCGCCGGGGCGGTCCGCGTTCTCCGCGCGCCGCAGCACGCGGCGCGCGTGGTCCGCCGAGTTGTCCGGGACGTACGTCCGGGGCTGTGTCGGTATGGGGCGCGACAGCAGAGCGCTCAGCAGCTCCAGGTCCGCGTCCTCGTCGAAGTCGGGGCCGGTCGCGCGCTCGGCGCCCCAGCCCGGATCCAGGCAGGTCGGGAGCCGGGACGCGGCGAGCCGGGCCTCCGCCTCCTCGGCGTACACCTCGTGCTGCCGGCCGCCGTCCCGGCCGGAGTTGTGTACCAGCTCCCACAGGCTGAGCGCGGTGCCGTCGGCGAGCAGATACGTGTGGCGGTGGGTGGTGCGGTGCAGCGTCGCGCTGTGGTGCGAGGAGTGCAGAGCACTGGAATGGGCGAGCGCCGTCTCCAGGCGCTCCACCGTGCTGTCGGGCAGGTCGAAGGAGTTGAGCGCCCGGCCGAGGAGCCGCTCGACGTGCGTCTCGGTCGTCTCGTAGGGATCGTGAGGATCCTGCGGATCGTTCAAGAGGGTCTCCAGGCCGTCGCCGCATGTCACTTGATGCTTGCTCAACGTAGTCCCTGGGTCCGACATCGTGTCCAGGGTTCGGCAAAACGAAGCGGGCGCGGGCCGAGTTCCCGCCGACCGGCGGGCTCGGCTCAACTTCCTTCCGCAGTCGGGGAGTCGGCGCCGCCGCCGGGTCCGTACAGCTCCCGGTACGAGGGAAAGCGCCCGGCCGGGCCGTCGGCCCCCTCCGCGGTCTCCAGAACCGCCCGCACGATCGCCCGGGTCACCGTGTCCGCGCCCGCCGCGAGGATGTCGTTCAGTGCGAGCGGGCCCGCCTCCGCCGGCAGCTCCCGCTCCCCGGTCGCCAGGGCGAAGACGGTGTCCCCGTCGTTCAGGAGGTGCACCGGCCGGACGGCGCGCGCGATGCCGTCGTGCGCCGTGCCCGCGAACTTCTGCGCCTGCGCCCGGGTGAGGGCGGCATCGGTGGCGACCACCGCCAGCGTCGTGTTCAGCGGCGGCGGGGTGTGCGTGGCCTGCGCCTCGGCCAGCCGGCGCCGGGCCGCCTCGTGGACCGCCGGGTCCGGGTACGCGGGTCGGCCCTGGAAGTACTGCCCGTACAGCACGCCCGTCTCCGGATCGACCGCCGAGCCGACCGCGTTGACCACGACCAGCGCGCCGACCGTGACACCCGACTCCAGGACCGTGCTCGCCGTGCCGACCCCGCCCTTGAGCCCGCCGACCACGGCGCCCGTTCCGGCGCCGACCGCGCCCGTCTCCACGCGCGCGTGCGCCCCGGTCGCCGCCGCGGCCTCCACCGCCGCGCGCCCGGTGCC
>NZ_JAGGOS010000141.1 GCF_018614205.1 Streptomyces sp. ISL-36
GGGCGTGACGGGGACGGCGACCCCGGACGGCGCGGCGCCGGGGGCGTGACGCGGTCAGGGGCGCTGTCGCGGTGGCGGCGGTTCGTCCGGGTACGGACCGTGGCCGCCCTGGCCGGGGCCCGGTTCGTCCCGCCGAGGGTCGTGCTCGTCCCAGCGGGGTTGGTCCATCGTCCGGGTCGGTGAGTCCGCGTCATGCGGATACGCGGGTGCGCCGCCCGGGCCCCGGGCGTCCGGTTCGCCGCCGTATCCGCCCTGGTCGCCGTAGCCGTCCTGGTCGCCGTATCCGCCGTGCCCGCCCTGTCCGCCCCGGCCGTCCAGGTCCGGGTGCGTGGGCGGCGGCCGGTGATCGACCCGTGTCGTGTGCGCGCGGCGGCGGCCGGACATCACCACCGAGGCCAGGAGGAGCAGTGCACCGCCTCCGAGGGCGTTCGCGACCCCGTCGCCCAGGCCCGTACCGTCGGAGCCGACCGTCAGACCGTCCTCCGCCTGCCCGGCCCGGACCATCCACAGGACGGTGAAGCCGAGCACGATCACTCCGGCGAGGGCCACCAGGAGCCGGGAGCGGAGCAGCAGGCCGACGAGGGTGACCAACGCAGCGAAGGCGAACGGCAGCAGGATCGAGCCGATGACCTCGGCCTTCTCGTCGGTGATGCCGCCGAACAGGTCGTCGATGCGGTATGCGCTGCCGTGACGGCCGTCGTACCAGGCACGGAAGGGGCTCCAGACGGCGGCCGTCGCTCCGGCGAGGGCCAGGATCGAGCCGATGACGTTGCGAATCATCGATCGGGCCTCCTTCGGTCCGGCTCTCGCTCATGACGCTACGCCGGGTGAGAGCGCCCCGCCATGCGACGTTAGGGTGGCGCGGACACGACAGAAGGAGCGGAAGATGGCAACGGGGACGGCACGCCGCAGGAGCCTCCGGCTCGCGGCCACGCTCACGGTGGTGGTGCTCGCGCTGACGGGTTTCCAGACGAGCAGCAGCGGCGGCAAGGGCAGCGGAAAGAGCCGGAGCGGGTCCAGCGGCTCGGGCAAGTCCAGCGGCTCGGGCAAGTCCAGCGGCGGCGGTGGCAGCGACAGCGGCGGTGGCGGCTGCTCCAGCTCGAAGAAGAAGAACGACGACTACGACGCGAGCGACACCTCGGGCAGCAACGGGGAGACGTACACCCCCGCACCGACCACGCCGACCCCCACCGCCTCCTCCACGTCCACCGTGGAGGTCGTGGTCGTCGACTGCGTCGAGCCGGCGCAGAAGAAGCGCAAGGGCAAGCCCGCTCGTAAGGCCGACACCACCGCGACGCTGCGGATCACCTCCCGCGAGACGTTCACGGAGACCTTCAAGGTCGAGCTCGGGTTCCGGGGCGCCGGCGGCACCGAGGTCGACGACGCAGACGCGCTGGTGACGGTCGAGCCGGGAGAGACGAAGACCTTCGAGGTCGCGATGGACACCCCGAGGGCCGCCGACAGGGTCAAGAGCTGCTTCGTCGACTCGGTCCGCAAGCAGTAGGGCCTGCGGGGCGGACCACGCATTCCTCGAACGAAGATCCACGCGAGCAGGCCGCCGACGCCTCACCGGAGGCGACGACCGGTACGCCGGGGCGATGAACGGTTCACCGGAGGCGGTGGCCGCCGCTCCTGCGGGTGAAGAGTTCCGCCTGCCGATCGGCCGGCAGGTTCCCCAGCGTGACCAGGTGCGGCGCGTGGGCGAGGGCTTGGGCGCGGGCGGACCCCTGGGCCGACCAGAGCGCCCGGACGGTGCCCTGCACCGCCTCGGTCGGGTACGCGGCGATGACGGCGGCGGCCCGGCGGGCGGCGTCCAGTGCTCCGCCGGTCTCCGTCAGCTCGGAGACGAGCCCCGTCTCGTACGCCCGTCGGGCCGAGATCCGCTCGGCCGTCCCCATCAGCGCCATCCGTGCGACCTCCCCGAACGGCATCCGCTGTGCCATGTGGATGGTCTCGAAGGCGCTGACCATGCCGTAGGTGGTGTGCGGGTCGAAGAAGGTGGCCCCCTCGCCGGCGACGAGGAACTCCACCTCGCCGAGCAGGTAGAACGCCCCGCCGCAGGCCATGCCCTCGACGGCGGCGACGACCGGTTTCCACAGGTCGTTCGCCTTGGGGCCGATGGAGATCAGCGGATCGTCGATCGTGTACGGGGAGGAGGGCTGGGGGACCTCGACCGAGCGGTCGATGCCGGTGCAGAAGGCCGCGCTCCCCGCGCCGGTGACGACGACGGCCCGTACGGTGTCGTCGTGGCGGAACTCCCGCCAGACAGCGGCCAGTCGGTCGGCCATCTCCAGCGTGATCGCGTTGTGCTTCGCGGCCCGGTCGAGGGTGACGACCGCGACCCCCGACTCCTTGCCCGTCTCCACCCGGATGCCGCCGCCCGGGCTCATCCGCGCTCCAGGAGCCAGCGCGGCACGGTGACGCCGTCGATCTCGGTGAACGCGACCTTCACCCCGGCGCCGATCCGCAGGCGCGCCGGGTCGACCGAGTCGAGCGGTGCGTCCGGAGCTGCGACGACGTTCCCGACGAGACGGATCCGGGGAGCTTCGGCGAGTTCGACGACGACGGCGTTGTACGGGGCCTGGGCGGCGTAGTCGGGAAGGAGCGGCGGATGGGGCACGACGTACGACCAGATCCGGCCGCGGCCGGACATCCGGCGCCACTCGCTGTCGAAGGAGTGGCAGTGCGGGCAGCAGGGGCGGGGCGGGAAGCGCAGCTTGCCGCAGGCGGAACAGGCCTGGACGCGCAGTTCGCCCCGGGCGGCGTACTCCCAGAAGGGTGCGCCGTCCTCGTCGACGACCGGTGTCAGCATCTCAACTCCTCAGCAGTAGAGCCGATGTGGGGACACCTTCACCGGCCGTGACCAGGCAGGTGGCGGCGTCGGGCACCTGGGCGGTGGAGGTGCCGCGGAGCTGCTTCACGCCCTCGTTGATGAGGTTGAAGCCGTGGACGTAGGCCTCGGAGAGTCCGCCGCCGCCGGTGTTGAGGGGCAGCCGTCCACCGATCTCCAGGGCGCCGCCCTCGGTGAACGCGGCGCCCTCCCCCCGGCCGCAGAAGCCGTAGCCCTCCAGGGAGAGGGGGATGAGCGGGGTGAACGCGTCGTAGATCTGGGCGACGTCGACGTCCTGCGGCCCGAAGTCGGCGTGTTTCCACAGCTGTCGGGCGGCGGTCCAGGCGGGGCCGGTGAGCGGGTCGTCGTTCCAGTAGTTGACCATGCCGTGGTGCTGGGCGGGCAGGCCCTGGGCGGTGGAGTGGACGTAGACGGGTTTGCGCCGGCAGTCCCGCGCCCGTTCGGCGCTCACGACGACACAGGCGAGGGCCCCGTCGGTCTCCAGGCAGTTGTCGAAGAGGCAGAGGGGCTCGCTGATCCAGCGGGCGGTCATGTACATCTCGCGGGTGAGGGGCCGCTCGTACATCATGGCCGCGGGGTTCTGGTTGGCCCGGTTGCGGCAGGCGAGGGCGACGTTGAAGAGGTGGTCGCGGGTGGCGCCGTACTCGTGCATGTAGCGGCGGGCGAGCATGCCGATCTCGTCGGAGGGGCGCAGGAGCCCGAAGGGCCGGGTCCACTGCCCCGGCGTGGGGAGCTGCACCCGGGTGTTCTTCCAGGGCCGTGGCCCGCTGCCCCGCTTCCGGGACCGCCAGGCGACTCCGACGCTCGCCTGGCCGGTGGCGACGGCGGCGGCGAGGTGGCCGACGGTCGCGCACGAGCCCCCGCCGCCGAACCCCACCTTGCCGAAGAAGGTGACGTCGCCGGCGCCGATCGCCTTGGCGATCTCCACCTCGTCGGTCTCCTCCATCGTGTACGAGGCGAAGGCGTCGACCTCGTCGGGCGCGATGCCGGCGTCGTCGAGGGCGGCGAGGATCGCCCGGCAGGCGAGGGTCTTCTCGGACTCGGGGAGCTGTTTGGCGAACGGTGTCTGTCCGATGCCGACGATGGCTGTGGCGTCCTTGAGCACTGCAACCTCCCCGATCGCGAGCTGCTGACAGCGCGTCAGGCTACAGCTAATCTGACGGATAGTCAGCTACTGGTGTTCGGGAGGGGTGACGGATGCGCGGAGACCTGGAGTGGGGCTCGATCCCGAGGCTGGTACGGGCGGCGGCCGAACGGTACGGGAGCGCGGAGGCGGTCGTCGAGGGCCGTACCCGCGTCTCCTACGAGGAGCTGGGCGAGCGGGTCGAACGCGCGGCGGCGGCGTGCACGGCGTCCGGGGTCCGCGAGGGCGACCGGGTCGCGATCTGGGCGCCGAACACCCTGGACTGGATCGTCGCGGCGCTCGGGGCGGTGACGGCGGGGGCGGTGCTCGTCCCCCTGAACACCCGCTTCAAGGGCACCGAGGCGGCGTACGTCCTCGCCCGCTCCCGGGCGAAGCTGCTGTTCGTGACCGGCACGTTCCTGGGGACCTCGTACGTCGCCTCCCTGCGCCGCGCCGGCGTCGAACTCCCGGACCTGGAACGGGTGGTGGTGCTGGGCGACGCCGCGCCGGAGGAGTGGACGACCTGGAAGGCCTTCCTGGCGGCGGGGGACGAGGTGACGTCGGCGGAGGTACGGCGGCGGGCCGACGCGATCGACCCCGCCTCCCCCTCGGACATCATCTACACCTCGGGGACGACGGGCCGGCCGAAGGGAGCCGTGATCAGCCACGCCCAGACCCTGCGCTGCTACGAGGTGTGGAGCGACCTCGCCGGTCTGCGGGAGGGCGACCGCTACCTCATCGTGAACCCGTTCTTCCACACCTTCGGCTACAAGGCCGGGATCATCGCCTGCCTGATGCGGGGCGCGGTGATGATCCCGCAGCCCGTCTTCAACGTGGACACCGTCCTCGCGAACATCGCCGCCGAACGCGTCTCGGTCCTCCCCGGCCCGCCGACCCTGCACCAGTCGCTCCTCGACCACCCCTCCCGTTCGTCGTACGACCTGTCGACGCTGCGCCTCGTGGTGACCGGCGCCGCGGTCGTCCCGCTCCGGCTGGTCGAGCGCCTGCGCGGCGAACTCGGCGTCGGCACGGTCCTCACGGCGTACGGCCTCTCCGAGGCGAGCGGCATCGTCACCATGTGCCGTAGGGGCGACCCGGCGGAGGTCGTCGCGACCACCTCGGGCCGCCCGATCCCGGACACCGAGCTCCGCCTCTCGGAGGCGGGCGAGGTCCTGGTGCGCGGCCACCACGTGATGCGCGGCTACTTCGAGGACGAGGAGGAGACCGCCCGGGCCGTCGACCCGGACGGCTGGCTCCACACGGGCGACGTGGGCGTCCTGGACGAGGCGGGCAACCTGCGGATCACGGACCGGATCAAGGACATGTTCATCGTCGGCGGCTTCAACGCCTACCCGGCCGAGATCGAACAGCTCCTGGGCCTGCACCCCGGCATCGCGGACGTCGCGGTCATCGGCATCCCGGACCCCCGCCTCGGCGAGGTCGGCAAGGCCTTCGCGGTCCGCCGCACGGGGGCGCGGGTGACGGGCGACGACCTGATCGCGTGGGCACGGCGGGAGATGGCGAACTACAAGGTCCCGCGGGAGGTCGAGTTCGTGAGCGAACTGCCCAGGAACGCGAGCGGGAAGGTGGTGAAGGGGGCGCTGCGGGAGTGTGGCCGGTGAAGCACCACCAGGCCGTGCTCCGCGTACGTCCGGCGCCACCCCACACCTCGTGACATCAGATGCATGGTCGCGCGATCGGTGAGGCGCGGCGCGGGGCTGTTCGCCGCGACGCGAGCACCGTCGGGTATCAGCCGGAGCGGCGTACGGGCCGCCGCCTCCCGCGTACCCCGAAGGGGCCGGGCAGATGCCCGGCCCCTCCGATCGGTTGTCCGGCCGCTACGCGCCCGGCCCTGAATGCGTCGGGTTCGCCTCCCGCTGGTCCCCCCAGACCTCGCGGGCGGTCCCCCGTTCCCGACGCGCCGGGCCCCCGGACAACCGGTGGCCCCGGCGACTCCCCCGATTGGTGCCGCCGCGGCCTTCCCCCGGTGTGAGCCGACCCCGTTTCCCCCGTGGGCCGGCTCGGCTCGGCTGGTTACTTCAGCGGCTCGCTCGTCGCGTGGGAGTCCAGCGGCTTGATGGGCTCGCTGGTGGCGTGGGAGTCGAGCGTGGTGATGTCACCACCGGTCGCGTGGGAGTCCAGGGGCTTGATGGGCTCGCTGGTGGCGTGCGAGTCCAGGGTGGTGATCTCCTCGCCCGTGGCGTGCGAATCGGTGGGCTTGAGGTTGTCGGCCATGGAATCTCCTGAAGTGATGGGGCGTTGTGGAACCGAACGCCCGCCCGGCTATTCCCCCGCGGACAGCCGGGCGGACATCCAGCGGCCGATCACCCTAACGGCGCGGCCTCGCGGCGATCCGTCTGCCCCCCGACGCGGCGGATCGACACGTATGAGAATGCCGTGCGGCGATAAACGATTGATGAACGTCCGGTCCGGGTCAGGCAACCGCCGTCGGATGCAGCAGCGCGCGCACCTGATTCGCCTCGGGCGAGCCGAGTTTCTCGAAGGCGTCGAGCGCCTCGCTCCAGCACACGCGCGCCCGGTCCCTCTGACCCAGTGCGGTGAGTCCGCGGCCCAGGACCGTGAGGACGTTGGCGCGCCGCCATTCCCCGCCGATGCCGTGCAGCACGGACAGGGCCTGCTCGGCGTGGGCCGCCGCCGCGGCGTGCCGGTGGTCGGCGATGTGTACCTCGGCGAGCCGGAACAGGGTCATCCCGTGCCAGAGTTGCTGTCGGCTCTCCTGGAAGACGCTGAGTGCCTCGGTGAGGACCGTACGGGCGTGGGTCGTCCGCCCGGACGCGGTGAGTGCGAGCCCGAGGGCGTACTTCCCGTTGGCAAGACGCAGGGCGAGGCCGGTGTCCGCCTCCTCGTAGATGGCGATGCCCTGTTGCGCCAGTTCCACGGCGCTCGCGACGCGACCCGTGGCGAGGTGGACCCGTGAGAGGTTGCACAGCGCGCTGGCTTCTCCGGGCTTGTTCGCGTCGGCTCGGAAGGCGTTCCGAGCCTGCGACAGGTGCGCCTCGGCGTCCACATGACGGTTCTCGTACAGCGCGAGGATGCCCCGCTCGTTGGGGGCGTTCCCACGGGTCCACGGGTCACCGGACGCACGGGCGAGGTCCACGGCGATGCGGGCCTCCTCGTCGGCCTCGTCGAAGCGGCCGGCCGTGCTGTACACCTGGGTCAGCGTGGTACGGGCCCGGCCTTCGGACCGGGCGTCGCCGGACGCGCGGGCCGCGTCGCGCGCCGCCACCGCCGCCATCTCGTACCGGAGGGAGTTGACTCCCGACTCCGCCAGGTCCTTCGTCGCCATCAGGAGGTCGACCGCCCGGCGCAGGGACGTGCCCTTCAAGGACTGCTGTGCACAGGCCAGGACGCAGTCCGCCTCGGCATGGAGCCAGTCGAGGGCCTCCGCGGGGTTCGAGAACTCCAGTCCGGAGTGGTGGGTGGCCTCCAGGTGGTCGATCGTCCGGTCCCCCGGGCGCTCGATCGCGTACACCCGTGCCGCCGTCGACAGATAGAAGTCCAGCAGCCGCGACAGCGCCCGCTCCCGTTCCACCGGCGGCTGCTCGTCCCGCTCCGCGCATGCACGCGCGTAGAGGCGCACCAGGTCGTGGTAGCGGTATCGGCCCGGGGCGGCGGACTCGACCAGGGAGGTGTCGACCAGGGCCTCCAGGAGGTCCTCCGTGTCGTGGAGGGGGAGGTCCAGGATCGCCGCGGCCGCCGCCAGGGAGATGTCGGGGCCGTCGGCCAGGCCCAGCAGGCGGAAGGCGCGGGCCTGGGCCGGTTCCAGCTGGCCGTAGCCGAGTTCGAAGGTCGCCTTGACCGCGAGGTCGCCCGCCTGGAGCTCGTCCAGGCGGCGGCGTTCGTCGGCCAGCTTGGCCGCCAGGACGGCGACCGTCCATGTGCGGCGGGCCGCCAGCCGGGAGGCGGCGATGCGGATCGCCAGGGGGAGGAAGCCGCACGCGGCGACCACGTCCAGGGCCGCTTCCCGCTCGGACCGCACCCGCTCCGCGCCGACGATGCGCGTGAAGAGCTGCAGCGCCTCCTCCGGGGACATCACATCCAGGTCCACCAGGTGCGCGCCCGCCAGGTCGACCATCCGGATGCGGCTGGTCACCAGGGCCGCGCAGCCGGCGGTGCCGGGCAGCAGCGGGCGGATCTGGGCCGCGTCCCGGGCGTTGTCGAGGAGGATCAGGATGCGGCGGCCGTCGAGCGTCGAGCGGTACAGCGCCGCCCGCTCGTCCAGCGAGTCGGGGATCGCGGAGTCGGGGGTGCCCAGCGCGCGCAGGAAGGCGCCCAGGACCGTCTCCGGCGCGGCGGCGCGGGCGCCCGCGCCCTGGAGGTCGACGTACAGCTGGCCGTCCGGGAAGTGCGGCCGGGCCTCGTGTGCCACGTGGACGGCCAGGGTCGTCTTCCCCACGCCGCCGATGCCCGCGAGCGCCGAGACGGCCATCACGGACCCCTCGGCGGTGACGAGCCGGTCGCCCAGCTCCCGTACGAAGGCCGCTCGGCCGGTGAAGTCGGGTACGGTGGCGGGCAGTTGGGCGGGACGGGCGACGACCGGGGTCGGTGCCTGGTCCTCCACCGGGCGGGCCAGCTCGGTGTCCGCCCGCAGGATCCGCTGCTGGAGCCGGGAGAGCTCCGGGTTCGGGTCGACGCCCAGCTCGTCGGCGAGGAGCCGGCGGGTGTCCGCGTACACGGCCAGTGCCTCCGCCTGCCGGCCGGACCGGTACAGGGCGAGCATCAGCAGCTCGCGCAGCCGCTCGCGCAGGGGGTGCGCCGCGGTCAGCGCCGTCAGCTCCGAGACGGCCTCGGCGTGCGCTCCGGCCTCCAGGTCCATGTCGAGCCGGGTCTCGACGAGCTGGAGCCGCCACTCCTCCAGGCGGGTCCGCTGGTTCTCGGCGTAAGGCCCCGGTACGGAGGCCAGTGCCTCGCCGTCCCACAGTCCGAGCGCCTTGTTGATCCGCGCCCGCGCCGCGCAGCGGTCCCCGGCCGCCCGCAGCTTCTCGGCCTCGGCGGCCAGCTCCTGGGCGACGGTCAGGTCCAGGGCGTCCCGGCGGGGGCGGATGGCATAGCCGCCCGACTCGCTGACCAGCACCCCGGACGGCAGGATCTTGCGCAGCCGGGAGGCGTACGTCCGTACCGCGGCGAGCGCCTGCGAGGGCGGGTCCTCGCCCCAGATGGCGTCGATCAGCTCGCCCGCGGTGGCCGTGCGCCCGTCGCGCAGCAGAAGGGCCGCGAGCAGGGCCCGCTGCTGCGGGGATCCGGACGGCAGGGCTTCGCCGTCACGCCAGGCGCGTACCGGGCCGAGCACACCGAAGCGCAGGTCCTGGCCGACATCGTCGGGACCTGTCGACGGGACTCGCTGCCCCGGAACTCGCGGGCCGTTCTCACGGTCCATAGCTCCCCCTGCCCGTACCGCTGGTTCGCCCTGGACAGTCTGCCTTGTCCGGAGGGGGCGCGTCAGCATCGGGTCACTGTCTGCACAAGGTCTGCCACAGGTTACGACCGCACGCTGGCTGACGGGCCGTCAGATCGGCGCTACCGTGAAACGCATGGAGACCTTCCCGAAGATCATCTCGGTGGACGACCACACCGTGGAGCCCCCGCACGTCTGGCGGGACCGGCTCCCGTCCCGGTACCAGGACACCGGCCCCCGGGTCGTCCGCGCCCCCCTGAAGGAAATGACCTTCCTCGGCGGGAAGTTCGCTCCCGTCATGGGCGCCAAGGGCGACGAAGGGCCGATCGGCGACTGGTGGGTGTACGAGGACCTGCACCGTCCCCTCACCCGCCTGGACACCGCCGTCGGCTACGACCGTGACGAGATCAGGCTCGAGGTCATCACCTACGAGCAGATGCGCCCCGGCTCCTACTCCGTCCCCGACCGGCTGGCCGACATGGACGTCAACCACGTCCAGTCCGCACTCTGCTTCCCCACCTTCCCCCGCTTCTGCGGGCAGACCTTCACCGAGGCGGGCGACCGCGAGCTGGGCCTCCTCGGCGTCCGCGCCTACAACGACTGGATGGTGGAGGAGTGGTGCGGGCCCGAGGCGCACGGCCGGCTCATACCGCTCACGCTGATCCCGCTGTGGGACGCGGAGCTCGCCGCCGCCGAGGTCCGCCGCAACGCGGCCCGGGGCGTGCGCGCCGTCGCCTTCTCCGAAATTCCGCCGCATCTCGGTCTTCCGTCGATCCACACGGACGACTGGGACCCGTTCCTTCGGGCCTGCGACGAGACCGGCACCGTGGTCGCGATGCACATCGGCTCCTCCAGCCGCATGCCGTCCACCTCCGCCGACGCCCCACCGGCCGTCGGTTCCACCATCACCTTCGCCAACTGCTGCTTCTCGATGGTGGACTGGCTGATGAGCGGCAAGTTCGAGCGCTTCCCCAACCTCCGGATCATGTACGCGGAGGGCCAGATCGGGTGGATCCCGTACATCCTGGAGCGGGCCGACGTGGTCTGGGAGGAGAACCGCGGCTGGGGCGGGGTCGCGGAGAAGGTGCTGCGCCCGCCGTCGGAACTCTTCGCGGAGCATGTGTACGGCTGCTTCTTCGACGACGCCTTCGGGCTGAGGAACCTCGACGCGATCGGGGTGGGGAACGTGCTCTACGAGACGGACTACCCGCACTCCGACTCCACCTGGCCCAAGTCGAGGGAGGTCGGCGAGGCACAGATGGGCCACCTGGCGCCGGACGTCGTGGAACGGATCGTGCGGGGGAACGCGATCGACCTCCTCGGCCTGACACCGGAGGGACTCTGGCGTCCCTGACCGTCGCGCCCGCCGGCCGAGGCCGGGGCCGCCGGGATCCGGGGGCCGCTCGCGCCCGCCCGCCGGCCGAGGCCGAGGCCGCCGGGATCGGGGTCCGCTCGCGCCCGCCGGCGGTCGGCCGGGACCGGGGCCGCCGGGATCCGGGATCGGTTGGCCCGCTCTTCTCGGGGAGCTTCTCGGGACCGGCTCGAACGCGGCTCTTGCCTGATGGGCCGTCAGCGACGACGATGACCCCCTTCGTCGCCTGACGGTCCGTCAGTTAAGGGGTTCCCATGGTCGTGTACGGGATGCAGCTCCCGGTCCAGTCCCAGAGCACGATCTACGCCGAGCCCTGGGAGGCCGCCGCCGGCCCCGCCGATCTCGTCGAGATCGCCCGGACCGCCGACCGCGCCGGTTTCGACTACCTCGCCTGCTGCGACCACGTCGCCATCCCGCGCCGTCTCGCCGGGCCGATGAGCACCGTCTGGTACGACCCGGTCGCCACCCTCTCCTTCCTCGCCGCCGCCACCGCGCGCGTCCGGCTTCTCTCGCACGTCGCCGTCGTCGGACTGCGGCACCCGCTGGTGACCGCCAAGGCGTACGCGACCCTCGACCACCTCTCCGGCGGCCGGCTGGTCCTCGGGGTCGGGGCCGGGCATGTGCGGGAGGAGTTCGAGGCGGTCGGGGCCGACTTCGACGGGCGCGGCGGGGTCCTCGACGAGACGATCGACGCGCTCAAGGCGGCTCTGGGGTCGGAGGAGTATCCGGAGTTCGCCGGTGAGCGGTTCTCGTTCAAGGAGCTCGGACAGCGACCCCGGCCCGCCCAGGAGCGGGTCCCCGTCTGGGTCGGCGGCTCCTCGCCGGCGGCCGTCCGGCGGGCCGCCGTGAAGGGGGACGGCTGGCTGCCGCAGGGAGACCCGCGCGACCGGCTCCCCGCGCAGATCGCCCGGCTGCACCGCCTCCGGGAGGAGGCCGGAGTCACCGACCCGATCACGGTCGGCGCGATCGTCGAACCTCTCTACGTGGGGAAGGCCGGCTGGGACGTCGGTCGCCGCACGCTGACCGGCGAGCCGGAGGCGCTGGCCACGTCGCTGCGCGCGTACGGGGAGATGGGCGTGCACCAGATCCAGGTCCGGTTCCGCTCCCGGAGCCGTACCGAACTCACCGACCAGATGGCGGCGTTCGCCGCCGAGGTGGCTCCGCACCTCTAGAGCCGGAGAGAAAGAGGGGTAAGGGCATGGGCAAGCTGGACGGGCGGGTCGTCGTCATCACCGGCGCGGCGCGCGGGCAGGGCGAACAGGAGGCGCGGCTCTTCGCCGCCGAAGGGGCGCGGGTGGTCCTCGCGGACGTCCTCGACGACCTGGGCGAGGCGCTCGCCAAGGAGCTGGGCGAGGACCGGGCCGCGTACGTCTCTCTGGACGTGACCAGCGAGGAGGACTGGGCCGGTGCGGTCGCCGTCGCCAAGGAGCGCTTCGGGCGGATCGACGGACTGGTCAACAACGCGGGCATCCTGCGCTTCAACGAGCTGGTCGCCACGCCCCTGGCCGAGTTCCAGGCGATCACGCAGGTCAATCAGGTCGGCTGTTTCCTGGGGATCCGTACGGTCGCGCCCGAGATCGGGGCCGCGGGCGGCGGGACGATCGTCAACACCGCTTCGTACACCGGTCTGACGGGCATGGCGGGGGTCGGCGCCTACGCGGCGAGCAAGCACGCGGTGCTCGGTCTCACCCGGGTCGCGGCCCTGGAGCTGGCGGCGAAGGGTGTGCGGGTCAACGCGGTCTGCCCGGGGGCGATCGACACGCCCATGAGCAACCCGGAGGGTGTGGACCCGGCGGCGACGTCCGAGCTGTACCGGAAGCTCGTGCCGCTCGGCCGGATCGGCAGGCCGGAGGAGGTGGCGGCGCTCGCGCTCTTCCTGACCGGTGACGACTCCGCGTACATCACCGGGCAGCCGTTCGTGATCGACGGCGGCTGGCTGGCCGGAGTCAGCCTCTTCTGACGACTCGTCAGCTATTGACGCACCCGCGCCGCGGTGCGAAAGTCGGGCACATCGAGAATCTGACGGTTCGTCAGAAATAACGAGGACGGTGAACTCCCTTGGAATTCGGGATCTTCGTACAGGGATACGTCGGCAAGCGCGCCGAGACCGATCCCGAGGCCGAGCACAAGGCGCTGATGGAGGAGACCGAGTACGTCATCCAGGCGGACAGGTCCGGGTTCAAGTACGCCTGGGCCTCCGAGCACCACTTCCTGGAGGAATACTCGCACCTCTCGGCGAACGACGTCTACCTCGGCTACCTCGCCCACGCCACCGAGCGGATCCACCTCGGCTCCGGCATCTTCAACCCGCTCGCCCCCGTGAACCACCCGGTCAAGGTCGCCGAGAAGGTCGCCATGCTCGACCACCTCTCCGGCGGGCGCTTCGAGTTCGGCTCGGGCCGCGGCGCCGGCTCCCACGAGATCCTCGGATTCATGCCGGGCATCACCGACATGAACCACACCAAGGAGATCTGGGAGGAGACGATCGCCGAGTTCCCCAAGATGTGGCTCCAGGACGAGTACGTCGGCTTCCAGGGCAAGCACTGGTCCCTGCCGCCCCGCAAGGTGCTTCCCAAGCCGTACGGGAAGTCCCACCCGGCCATGTGGTACGCGGCCGGCTCGCCGTCCTCGTACGCCATGGCCGGCAAGAAGGGGCTGGGCGTCCTCGGCTTCAGCGTGCAGAAGGTCTCCGACATGGAGTGGGTCGTCGAGTCGTACAAGACGGCGATCAAGGAGGCGAAGGCGGTCGGGGACTTCGTCAACGACAACGTCATGGTGACGTCGACGGCGATCTGCGCCGAGACCCACGAGAAGGCGGTCGAGATCGCCGTCGGCGGCGGGCTCAACTACCTCCAGTCGCTGCTCTTCCGCTACCACGACACCTTCCCCCGGCCCGAGGGCGTCCCGGAGTGGCCCGAGCTGCTGCCCGAGTACAGCGCCGAGATCATCGAACTCCTCATCGCGGAGGAGCTGATGATCTGCGGCGACCCGGAGGAGGTCCTGCGCCAGTGCAAGCGCTGGGAGCAGGCGGGGGCGGACCAGCTCTCCTTCGGGCTGCCGATCGGGGTCTCGTACGAGGACACGATGAACACGATCAAACTGATCGGTGAGCACGTGATCCCCAAGATCGACACCGACCCGGTCCACCGCACGACCCGCTTCCGTCAGGCGGCGGGTTCCTGACAGGGGCGGTGTCTTCCCGGACCGCCGCCCCGTCCGGGCCCCGGCCGGGGACGTCGTAGCCGCGGCCGGCTACCGCGCCCCCGGCCGGGGCATGCCCGCGCCCAGGCCGTGTCCGGTCACTCCACGGCTCCTGCCACTCCCTGAGCGCCGTACGCAGAAAGGGACCGTCATGCTCGACCACCTGATCAAGGGCGCCACCGTCGTGGACGGCACCGGCGCCCCCGCCCGTACCGCCGACGTCGGCCTGCGCGACGGGCGGATCGCCGTCGTCGCCGAGCCGGGGAGCGTGACCGAGGAGGCGCGGACGTCCGAGGACGCCACCGGCCTCGTCCTCACCCCCGGCTTCGTCGACCCCCACACCCACTACGACGCCCAGCTCTTCTGGGACCCCTTCGCCACCCCTTCCATGAACCACGGCGTCACCACCGTCGCCGGCGGCAACTGCGGCTTCACCCTCGCACCGCTCCACCCCGAACGGCCCGAGGACGCCGACTACACCCGCCGCATGATGTCCAAGGTGGAGGGCATGGCCCTCAAGGCCCTGGAGGAGGGTGTCGACTGGAGCTGGTCGTCCTTCGGCGAGTACCTCGACGCCCTCGAAGGGCGGATCGCGGTCAACGCCGGCTTCATGGTCGGGCACTGCGCCCTGCGCCGGTACGTGATGGGGGCCGAGGCCGTCGGCGGGCAGCCCACGGCCGAACAGCTCGACCACATGACACGGCTCCTCCACGAGGCGATGGACGCGGGCGCCTGGGGCCTGTCCACCACACAGTCCTCCACCCACTCCGACGGCGACGGCGCCCCCGTCGCCTCCCGGCACGCCACCCCCGCCGAGCTGATCGCCCTCTCCCGGGCCGTCGGCGAGCACGAGGGAACCCAGCTGGAAGCGATCCTCGCCGGCTGCCTCGACCAGTTCTCCGACGACGAGATCGACCTCTTCGTCGAGATGACGGCCGCAGCCGGCCGCCCGCTCAACTGGAACGTCCTCACCATCGACGCCGCCGTCCCCGAACGCGTCCCGCGCCAGCTCGTCGCCTCCGAACGCGCCCGCAAGTCCGGCGGCCGGATCGTCGCCCTCACCATGCCGATCCTGACCCCCATGAACATGTCGCTCGGCACGTTCTGCGCGCTGAACCTCATCCCGGGATGGGGCGAGATCCTCCGCCTGCCCGTCCCCGAGCGGATCGCGAAGCTCCGCGACGCGGAGGTACGGGCCGAGATGCTCCGCCGCGCCGACTCCAAGGAGGCCGGCGTCTTCCGGCGCCTCGCGCACTTCGGCCGGTACGTCATCGGGGACACCTACAGCCGCGAGAACGAGGGCCTGACCGGCCGCGTCGTGCAGGACATCGCCGCCGAGCGCGGCCAGGACGCCTTCCAGTGCCTGGTCGAGATCTGCGCCAACGACGAGCTGCGGACCGTGCTGTGGCCCATGCCCACCGACAACGACCCCGCCTCCTGGACCCTGCGCCGCGAGACCTGGGAGCACGAGGACGTGATGCTGGGCGGCTCCGACGCCGGCGCCCATCTGGACCGCATGTGCGGGGCCCCGTACACCACCCGATTCCTCGGCGACTGCCTGCGCGGGCGGAAGCTGGTCGCCCTGGAACAGGCGGTGAAGATGCTGTCCGACGACCCCGCCCGGCTCTTCGGGCTGCGGGAACGGGGCCGGATAACGGAGGGCTTCCACGCCGACCTGGTCCTCTTCGACCCCGAGCGGATCGACGCCGGCCCCGCGACCCTGGTCCACGACCTGCCGGGCGACAGCCCCCGGCTGGACTCGCGGGCGATCGGCATCGTCTCCGTCCGCGTCAACGGCGTGGAGACCGTCCGCGACGACGAGGTGACCGGCGCGATCCCCGGCAGGGTGCTGCGGTCCGGCCGTGACACGAGGACGGTGAGCACCAGGTGAGGACCGAGCGGCTCTTCATCGGCGGCGAGTGGGTCGAGCCCGCGGGCGGGCACTACGAGGTGATCGACCCAGCCACGGAGGAGATCGTCGGTCTCGCCCCCGAGGCCTCCCGCGCCCAGGTGCACGAGGCGGCGGCGGCCGCTCGGGACGCCTTCGCCGCCTGGTCCCGTACGAGACCGGAGGAGCGGGCCGCGATCCTCGACCGGGCCGCGGACCTGATGGCGCGCGACGCCGAGGAGAACGTGGCCCTCGCGCGGGCCGAGACCGGCGCCACCACCGCCACCGCCCGGGGCATGCAGGTCGCCGTCGGATCCTCCCGCTTCCGGCGGTACGCGCGCGGCGCCCTGGAGCCCGTCGAACAGGCCCTGCCCCCGCAGATCAACGAGGCCGGCCCGATGGGGAGGGCCGGGGTCTTCGGAGCGGTCGCGGTGCGCCGCCCGGTCGGCGTCGTCACCTGCATCACCTCGTACAACAACCCCTGGGCCAATCCGGCGGGCAAGATCGCCCCCGCGCTCGCCATGGGCAACACGGTCCTGGTGAAGCCGGCGCCGCAGGACCCCCTCTCCGTCTACGCGATGACGCGGGCCCTGGCGGAGGCGGGGGTTCCGCCGGGGGTGGTGAACGTCGTCACCGGGGCGGGCGCCGAGGTCGGCGAGGCGGCCGTGGACTCCCCGGACGTCGACATGGTGTCCTTCACCGGTTCGACGGCCGTCGGGCAGCGGATCGGCGAGGTGTGCGGCCGGACGCTGAAGCGGCAGCTGATGGAGCTGGGCGGCAAGGGCGCGGCGCTGGTCTTCGACGACGCCGACCTCGACTCCGCGGTGACGGGCATCGGCACCACCTTCTCCTTCTACAGCGGGCAGATCTGCACGGCGCCGACCCGGGTCCTCGCCCAGCGCGGGATCTACGAGCGGCTGGTCGAGAAGCTCACCGGCTTTCTGGCGTACATGACGGTCGGCGACCCGGCCGCGCCGGGCACGGTGGTCGGCCCGGTGATCTCGGCGGCCCACCGCGACCGGGTGGAGGCGTACGTGGAGCTGGGGCGGAAGGAGGGCGCCCGGGTCGTCGTGGGCGGCGAGCGCCCGGCCGGCCCCGGCTTCGGGAAGGGCTTCTATGTGGCGCCCACGCTGCTCGCGGAGTGCACCAACGACATGCGGGTGGTGCGGGAGGAGATCTTCGGCCCGGTCGTCGTGGTGGTGCCCTTCGACGACGAGGAGGAGGGCGTCGCGCTCGCGAACGACAGCGACTACGGACTCCTCGACTACGTGTGGTCGGGGGACGTCGCCCGCGCATTCCGCATCGCTGCCCGGCTGCGGGCGGGCGGGGTCGGGGTGAACACCGTCGGACGGAACATGGAGGCGCCGTTCGGCGGATTCAAGAGGAGCGGTGTGGGGCGGGACGTGGGGTCGTACGCGCTGCACGCCTACAGCGAGTTGCAGGCGGTGGTCTGGCCCGGTTGATCCACTCGTATCCCCTCCGCGAGAAGCCCCGGAAAACTCCACGGGAAATTTTGAAAACGGACATTTAGGACACGGCTGCGGTTCCCGCATATCGGACAGGCGGGAGCGGACCTACCAATCGGTCGGCCGCCTCCGGTCGTCGATCTTTCAATCAATGCCATGAGGGCGCTGTTGCCCTTTCAATGCAAGGCGAAGATCGGCCGAGGTTGCGGAGTTCGATCTTCCGGATGTGGAAACCGCAGCCTTTAACGTCCTGTTCATGACTCAGGTGGATGCACGGCCCCAGGCCGGAGACACGGTAAGGGGCGTCGCCTCCTCGGGCGACACCCAGGGCGTACAGACCAAAGGACTCGGAAAGAACTCCGTCGGACTGATGGGCAGTGCCGTCATCGGCATCTCGACCGTCGCTCCGGTCTACTGTCTGACCTCCACGCTCGGCTCCACGGCCGGCGAGGTCGGACTCCAGATGCCCGCGATCTTCCTCGCGGGATTCCTCCCGATGCTGCTCGTCGCGTTCGCGTACCGAGAGCTCAACAAGGCGATGCCGGACTGCGGCACCTCCTTCACCTGGACCGTGAAGGCCTTCGGCCCCCGGATCGGCTGGATGTGCGGCTGGGGCCTCGTCATCGCGACGATCATCGTGCTGTCCAACCTGGCCGGCGTCGCGACCTCCTACTTCTGGCTGCTCGCGGGTGAGGTCACCGGCAGCGACTCCGTCGCCGCCCTGGACGACAACAAGGCCGTCCACATCCTGACCTGCCTCACGCTCATCGCCGTCGCCACGGCGATCAGCTACCGCGGCATGACCGCCACCAAGGGTGTGCAGTACGCCCTCGTCGGCCTCCAGCTCGTGGTCCTCGTCCTCTTCGTCGCCATGGCCTTCCAGAAGGCCGGCAGCGGCACCTTCGACACCGGCATCGACTTCTCCTGGTCCTGGATGAACCCGTTCGCCGTCGGGTCCTTCGCCGCCTTCACCGCCGGTCTGTCGCTCTCGATCTTCATGTACTGGGGCTGGGACGCCTGCCTGTCCACCAATGAGGAGACCTCCGGCTCGACCAAGACCCCCGGCCGCGCCGCCCTCATCGCCATGGTCGTCCTGGTCGGCTCCTACCTGGCCACCGGCGTCGCCGCCCAGATGGCCGTCGGCTCCGGCGACACGGGCCTCGGCCTCGCCAACCCGGAGACCTCCGACAACGTCTTCGCGGCCCTCGCGGGCCCGGTCATGGGCCCGGCCCTCGGCATCCTGCTCTTCGTCGCGGTCCTCGCCTCGGCGGCGGCCAGCCTCCAGACGACGTTCATCCCGGTGGCCCGCACCGTCCTCGCCATGTCGGCGTACGAGGCGCTCCCCGCCTCCTTCGCGAAGGTCCACCCGCGCTTCAAGGTCCCGGGCAAGGCCACGATCATCGCGGGTGCCGCCACCGGCGTCTTCTACACGGTGATGACCCTGGTCAGCGAGAACGTCCTGGTCGACACGATCTACGCGCTCGGCCTGATGATCTGCTTCTACTACTCGCTCACCGCGTTCGCCTGCGCCTGGTACTTCCGCAAGGAGCTCTTCCGCTCCGGCCGGGACTTCCTCTACAAGGGCCTGTGCCCGGTCCTCGGCGGCGTCCTGCTGACCGCGGTCTTCGGCAAGACGCTCTACGACATGTGGGACCCGGCCTACGGCAGCGGCTCCTCGGTCCTCGGCGTCGGCTCGGTCTTCGTGATCGGTGTCGGACTGCTGCTGCTCGGCGTGGTGATCATGCTGGTGATGCAGCGCAAGAGCCCCGCGTTCTTCCGCGGCGAGGTGCTGACGAAGGAGACGCCGGCGCTGGTCGTCGCCGACTGATCCGCTTCCCCGTCTGATCCGCGGAGGCATCCGCGGCCCGACAGCCTGAGTCACAGCACGCCGAGGGGGCGGGACCTGGACGGTCCCGCCCCCTCGGCGTGTTCCGGTGCGCCGTCAGCGCCCCGTCCGGCCCCCGGGGAGCCTCACAGGCCCGTCCCGGCCGGCTGCCTCACCGTGACGTTGAGCCGGTTGAACAGGTTGGTGACACCCACCATCAGCACGATCGCGGCGAGCTGCTTCTCGTCGTAGTGGTCGGCGGCCGCGTCCCACACCTCGTCCGGTACGGCGTCCGAGGTGTCGGCGAGCCGGGTGGCGGCCTCGGTCAGGGCGAGCGCGGCCCGCTCCTCGTCGGAGAAGTACGGCGCCTCGCGCCAGGCGGCGACGGCGAACAGCTTCTCGTCGCTCACGCCGTTCTTCCGGGCGCTCTTGGCCCCGTAGTCCACGCAGAAGCCGCAGCCGTTGATCTGGCTGGCCCGCAGGTGCACGAGCTCCAGGGTGGACTCGGGCACACCGCCCTGACGGGTGGCCTTGATCAGCTCCTGGATGGCCGGCACCGCCTCGGGAAAGACGTAGGCGGGGTTGGTCATCCGGGCCTTCAGTTCCTGCTGCATGATGATCGCTCCTCGGCGGTCGGTGCCTTCTGCGCGGCCGTTCCTGTCGGCCTCACTGCACTGACGGAGCGCGCGACACGGATGTGACACGTCCGGGAGAGTTTTTTCGGGAGCCGGCTGTGGAGCGGGTGGGGGAGCCTGTCGTGGAGCCGCGCGGCGGCCTCCGTGGCGGCGGCTACGGAAGCACCGGGGGGTCCCCCTGCGTCCAGGCGATGCGCAGATCGGCCCGGGACAGCCGCCACCCCTCGGCCGTCCGGACGAGCTCGTTCTCCGTACGGCCACCGGAGAGGAACAGCCCGCCGTCGCCCGCGAGCACATGGGTGGAGAGCTGGTTGCCGAGCAGGGTGGCGCGGTCGCCGTCCACATCGATCAGGTAGTTCGAGCCGAAGTGCACGGTCCGGTCGAAGAGCGTCATCGCCATCCGCACGTTCGCGGCGACGGCCTCGCGCCCCCGCACGTCCCCGGCGGGCGTGGAGGTGGTCGCGTCCTCGGTGAAGAACGCGGCGGCCCACGTCTCGTCGAAGGCGCCGCGGTCGTCGAGGGAGCGCAGGTAGCGGTCGAAGAGCCGGGTGATGGCGGTGATGTCGGCGGCGTGGGCGGTGTCAGCGGTGTCCGTGTTCATGGGGCGAGCCTCACGCCTCAACCTCGGTCGAGGTCAAGCGCTGTCCGCCGGGCGCCGTCAGCGGCGCCTCCCGATTACCGTCCTGGGCCACGGTTCGACAGGATGGGGGCATGACCGAGATCCGTACGCCCCGCCTCCTCCTCCGCCGCTGGACCGACGACGACCTGGTCCCCATGGCCGAGATCAACGCGGATCCCGAGGTCATGCGCTGGATCGGCGACGGGTCCGTCCGGGATCTGGAGCAGACCGCAGAGGACATCGAGCGGTGGGAGGAGGAGTGGGACGACGAGGGCTTCGGGCTCTTCGCCGTCGAGCTCCTCGCCTCCGGTGAGCTGATCGGCTTCGCCGGGCTCTCCGTGCCCGACTTCCTCCCCGAGGTGCTGCCCGCCGTGGAGATCGGCTGGCGGCTCGGGCGGCAGTACTGGGGTCACGGGTACGCGTCCGAGGCCGCCCACGCCGCCCTGGAGTTCGCGCTGCAGGACCGTGGCCTGGACCGGGTCGTGAGCATCACGCACATCAGCAACACGGCCTCCGAGAACGTCATGCGCAAGCTCGGCATGGTCCCCGAGCGCGACACCAACCACCCCGTCTTCGGTGTCCCGCTGCGCGTCCACGCCATCGACCTCAGCGAGTACCAGGGCTGACCTCCTCGGCCTCCAGGAACACCGGGTTCGTGAAGGCGGCGAGCGCGCCCGGCAGCGGCGGCAGCGTCGCCGGGTGGCGCACCTCCGCCCGTACGTAGGTGGCGTACGCGGCCGTCGTCGCCCACTCCACCGTCCCCTCGCCGCCCGCCGGAAGCACCGCCGTGTGCAGCACTCCCTGGTCCGTCACGAAGCGGACCGTGCGGCCCGGGGCGCCGGTCACCGTCAGCCGGACGGTGACGGGCTCGTCCGCCGCCGTCCGCAGCCGCTCGCCGATGCCGGCCGTACGGCCCCGGCCGTCCGTCGCCGTGAAGGCCAGCGACACCGCCGAGGACTCGGCGACGTACGAACGGCCCGCGCGCAGGCCCGCGAGGATCGCCTTCCGGCTCAGGTCGTCGGCGAGCACCACCGTCTGCGGGGTGCCGACCGCGTCGGGGTCGCGGTGGGCGTCGCTGTTGCCCATCGCCGGGGTCCAGCGGCCGGTGGCGAGCGCCCCGTCCCAGGCGGCCAGCGACACCTCGTCGTCCGGGGTGAACGGGCCGTTCCACACCTCGACCACGTCCGCGTCGGCGAAGCCGAACTTCCAGTTGCAGCCGATGCAGGTGGCGTGCGGATGCGCGGGGACGACCAGGCCGCCCGCCCGGCGGATCTCCCGCGCGAAACGGCCGAAACGGTTCTCCCGCGCCCGGTGGCGCCAGTCCACGAAGGTGCCCGGCGCGGTCCCCAGAGCCAGGACATGACCGTTGCGGGTGGTGATCTCCTCGCCGAGGAGGATCAGCAGGTCGTCCCCGGCGAACTCCGCCCACGCCCCGTGCCCCGCGGTGGTGTTGTGCTCGGTGGTGGCCAGGAAGTCGAGCCCGGCGGCGCGGGCGAGCGCGGCGACCTCGGCCGGCGTGCGGCGTCCGTCCGAGTACACGGTGTGCAGATGGCTGTCGCCGCGATACCAGGCCCGGCCGCGGCCCTCCGCCCGCTCCGGCGGGTACACCGGCCGGGGCGTGGGCAGCGATGCGCCGAAGCGGAGGGTGATCGTCACCGTGTACGCGAGGCCCTGCGGCGCCACCGTGTACGGCGCCAGCGCGACGAACCAGGTCCCGGCGTCCAGCGGACCGGCGACATACCCGGGGGTCGCCGCGTCGGCCCGCACGAAGAACTCCTTGCGGGCACCGCCCGACCAGCCCCGGAAGCCCCTGCCGCCGAGCTCGGTGCCCCGCTGGTCGAAGAGCCCGATGTCGAGGGCGTTGCCCTGCGTCCCCGCGGGGACCGGCGGCCTGTCGTACGTGTACGCGACATGGATCTCGCGTACCCCGCGCGGGATCTCGACCGGCAGGTACGCGTAGTCGGGGGAGCCGGGCGGCAGCGTGCCGCCGACCGTCTCCGTACGGTCGCCGCCGGGGGTGTCCGCGTACGCGAAGTTCACACCCCCCAACGTAAGGGCCGACGCGGCCGAGGTCGCGAGGAGCGTGCGTCTGGTCGGTTCGCTCATGTCCGGCACCCTCACATGACGCCCTGAACTCCCGGACGACGCAAGACATCCTCAGGTCGTCTCCGCGCCGACCGGACACCCCCTCGTGCCGCACCTCTCGGAAATCCGGCCCGCACCCCCTACCTTGCCCTCATGCGGATCTCGACCACGATCTTCCTGACCGACGAGACCATCTCCCCCGTGCGGATCGCCCGCGAGCTGGAGCAGCGCGGCTTCGCCGGCCTCTACCTGCCCGAGCACACCCACATCCCGGTGGAGCGGTCGACCTCCTACCCGGCGGGCGGTGAACTGCCCCGGGAGTACGGCCGTACCCTCGACCCCTTCGTGGCGCTCGGCCAGGCCGCAGCCGTCACCGAGCGGCTCGCGCTGGGCACCGGCATCACGCTCGTCGCCCAGCACGATCCGATCGACCTGGCCAAGCGGATCGCCACCCTCGACCATCTCTCGGGAGGCCGCTTCACCCTCGGCGTCGGTTTCGGCTGGAACCGCGAGGAGGCCGCCGACCACGGCGTGGAGTGGTCGACGCGACGCGAGCTGTGCCGGGAGCGGATGGCGCTGATGCGCGCGCTGTGGGCGGCGGAACCGACGGCGTACGAAGGTGCGTTCGGCGTGTCGGTACGGGCCTCCCACGCGTACCCGAAGCCGGCCGGTGGCGCGCCCCGCACCCTGCTGGGCGGGGCGGCCGGCCCGAAGCTCTTCGCGCAGATCGCGGAGTCCGCGGACGGCTGGATGCCGATCGGCGGGCGCGGCCTGGGCGAGACCGTGCCCGTGCTGCGGGAGGTGTGGGAGAAGGCGGGCCGGGGCCCGCGGCCGCCGCAGGTGGTGCCGTACGCGGTCCTGCCGAACCCGGGGAAGCTGGCGCACTACGAGGAGTTGGGGTGCGAGGAGGTGGTGCTCCAGCTTCCGCCGGCGGACGAGACAGAGGTACTGCGCGTCCTGGACGACTACGCGAAGTACCTCTGAGCCTCAGCGCAGCGCGGGCGGCTCCAGGTCCTCGACGGCCTGCTCGCCCTGGGCGCCGGCCGGGTCGTAGGCGCACGGCATACCGGTGAACCCCTCCAGCGTCCGCCAGTACGACCGCCAGGCGAAGGAGACCCGGTCGTCGTCGCCCTTGTGTGCCCGCAGCTCCCGGTTGTCGCCCGACGTCTCGTAGTCGGTGACCGTCCACCCGGTCGCCTTCAGGTGCGCGTGCAGCCGGCGCAGCGCCGCCGCGCCCTCGGCCTCGTCGACCGCGTCGAGCCGCCACTCGTGGTACAGCCGGTACGAGCGCGGCTCGGGCGTGTCCTCGATGCCCTCGATGCCGCGCGGGTAGCAGACGCCGCCCGACAGCCGGTTGTCCGCCTCCGCGCGCTCACCGCTGCGCACGGCCGGCAAGGGGCGGGCGATGCCCGCCGCGTCGTACATCTCCTGCGACCGCTCCGTCGCCCGCCGCGCCGTCTCGGCCGGCGGCACGACCGGGAAGTCCTCGCCGGTCGCCCGGTCGACGGCGTACCAGAGGACCAGTCCGGCAATCAGCAGCACGGGAAGGGCGACGACGCCGAGGACGACGTACAGGCCGATACGCAGGCGTCGGCGGGTGGGATCGATCATGGCACGGACGCTACGGGTGGGGCCGCGCGGCGCGGATCCGTACGGGGGCCCAGAGGGAGGGGGCTCACGTACTCAGGACTCCTGGAAGCAGCGGGAGACGACGGTGATGGCGAGGACCGAGGTCGGGTCCTTGTCGTTGCGGTTGTCCATCAGTCGGAGATCGGCGGAGAATTCGCCGTCGGGCGAGTCCGCGACGATCGTGGGCGTCTTCGCCTTACTGGTGTCCGGGCCGTCCGAGACGATCTTCCAACCCTTCTCGGGGAGGGCTCGGCGCAGTGCCGCGTAGGCCTTCTCCAACTCCTCGAAGGGGAGGTCGTAGATGCTCCAGCTGTGGCGCATGTGGATGACCTGCCCCTCGGGCTCATAGTCATCACAGGCGAGCGGCAGCGGCCCCGGCTTGGTGATCTTTCCCTTCTTCACGCCGGTCATGTCGAGAATGCTGCTGGAGGCGCGCTGCGCCCCCTCCCGCATCTGGACGGTGTCGCGCACCTCTGCGGTCTTCTTGTCCATCGTCGAACATCCTGTCAGGAGTGCGCACGCCACCAGCAGGACGGGCACGGTCAGTCTCAGTCGCTTAGTCAAGAGTCACCTTGTCGTGGCGGCCGGTGATGACCGCCCCTTGGTTGTACAGGCTGTTCCGGCCCGGTACCCAGAAATCACCGTGGTCCTTCGCGTCGCTCGCCATGATGTTCCCCCCGAAGCCCTTGTCCGTGGGGATCGTGAAGCCCTCACCATGCCCCACGAGCCTGCCGCCCTGCCGGACGAGAACGTCGTCTCCGCCTCCGCCCATGGCCCAGACGTGCTCCTTGCCCACGCCCAGGTCGCTCGCGTGTTCCACCTGCATGCCGGGGCTGCCGACCGCGATGATGTCGTCCGCGAGCGGCCCGGCGCCCTGGCCCTGCTGGGTGGCCATGCCGGCGACGGTGGAGCCGTAGCTGTGGCCCATCACGGTCGTGTGCGACCGGTCGGGGCCGCCTTGGGCGGTCTCCATGCCGTTCATGAACTGCCGCAGTGTCGGAGCGCCCTCCTCCCCGTACTTGTTGAGCGTGGCCGCCGGGATGTCGTTCGGCGCGTTGTAGTCGAACCAGGTGATCGTGGAGACGTTCTGGTTCGGTACCAAGACGTTGGTCTGCGACCACAGGGCGTCGGTGCGCCCGAGATCCCCGTCGATGTCCGACAGCTTCGTCTTCGTCCCCGGTACGTACACCGCCGTGTGGTCAGCCGTGTCCGGGTTGCCGTTCGCCAGGATGACCCGGCCGTCGTCCTGCTCCGCGTTGAACTTCAGCAGGTACGCCTCCGGCATACCGCTGCTCGCCGGGCGCTCCAGACGACTCTCGATGGCGTTCATGCCGAGCAGCCAGCCCTTGAGGTCCGCCTGGCGGCCCTCGTACTTGTGGTGCCAGTCGAGCCACTTCTGGCTGTACACCATGCCGCCGCGCGCGCCGTACGAGACCAGCTTCGGCTTCGGCTCCGGCGGGATGCCGGCCAGCTCGATCTCGTACTTCGCCTTGGACTCGGCGAACACCATGCGGTTGGCGTCGTCACGGACGGTGGAGGGAATGCCGTCGAGTGCGCCGATGGAGGCCGGGTAGAGCGTGGCGTACTCGTCACGCTGCTCCTGCGTCAGCCCGTTCCACCACGTGGCGTTCTCCTCGGTGCTCTTCCCGTGGGGGATGTCGTCGGCGGCGGCGTACTTGCCGGCCGCGTCCTGGAGCCGCTTGGTGTCGGCCGCGGCGTCCGCGAGGTCCTTGTACTCGACCTTGAGGCCGGGCTCGGCCTTCAGGTGGCGCAGGACCCCGGAGTAGCGGCCGTCGATCTCGTTGGCCTCTGGGGGGCGGCGAGTTCGGAGGCGAGGCCGTTGAGGGCGGTGCGGATGAGACCGCACTCGGTGTGCAGGTACTGGTAGTTGCGGGCGAGCTGACCGAGGTCGGCCTCGGCCGCCTTGGCCGCCTCTCCCGTCTGCGATCCCCGGATCTTCGCGAGCATCTCGTTGTCGGCCCGGTCTTTGTCGGCGTTGGCGCGGGAGCTGACCTTGCCCCAGCCGTCGGCGGCGTCGGTGTACTCGGAGAGCTTGACGTCGCGCAGTTGCTGCCAGGTGGGCACCGTCGTCTCCCCCGCGAAGCGTGATCGATAAGGCCGGGCGCCATCGTATGCGCGGCCGCCCGGGTACGGATGAGTACTCCTACTCAGTCCGGACGATCTCCCTGTCGTCCCCATGTCCCGGCCCCTTGTCACGGTCGGCTCGTATGCTCGACGCATGACGGATCACCAGGTCGGACGGCCCACCGAGAACGCCATGCGCCGCGCCCTCAAGCGGGCCAGGGACGGAGTGGCGCTCGACGTCACCGAGGCGGCCGTGCTGCTCCAGGCGCGCGGCGGCGACCTGGAGGACCTGACTGCGTCGGCGACCCGCGTGCGGGACGCGGGCCTGGAGGCGGCCGGGCGGCCCGGTGTCATCACGTACTCGAAGAGCGTGTTCATCCCGCTCACCCGGCTTTGCCGGGACAAGTGCCACTACTGCACCTTCGTCACCGTGCCGGGCAAGCTCCGCCGGGACGGCCACGGGATGTTCATGTCCCCCGACGAGGTCCTGGACATCGCCCGCCGCGGCGCCGAACTGGGCTGTAAGGAAGCGCTGATCACGCTCGGCGACAAGCCCGAGGACCGCTGGCCCGAGGCGCGCGAGTGGCTGGACGCGCACGGCTACGACGACACCCTGGCGTACGTACGGGCCATGGCGATCCGGATCCTGGAGGAGACCGGGCTGCTGCCGCACCTCAATCCGGGCGTGCTGTCCTGGACGGACTTCCAGCGCCTGAAGCCGGTGGCGCCGTCCATGGGGATGATGCTGGAGACGACCGCCACCCGCCTGTGGTCCGAGCCCGGCGGCCCCCACTACGGCTCCCCGGACAAGGAGCCCGCCGTGCGGCTGCGCGTCCTGGAGGACGCCGGACGCTCCTCCGTGCCCTTCACGTCCGGGCTTCTCATCGGGATCGGCGAGACGTACGAGGAGCGGGCCGAGTCGCTCTTCGCGCTGCGCAAGGTCTCCCGCGCCTACCACTCCGTCCAGGAGCTGATCATCCAGAACTTCCGCGCCAAGCCGGACACGGCGATGCGCGGCATGCCCGACGCCGAACTGGACGACCTCGTCGCCACGATCGCCGTCGCCCGGCACATCATGGGCCCGAGCGCCTGCCTTCAGGCCCCGCCGAACCTCGTCGACGAGGAGTACGGGCGGCTGATCGGCGCCGGTATCGACGACTGGGGCGGGGTGTCGCCGCTCACCATCGACCATGTCAACCCCGAGCGGCCCTGGCCGCAGATCGACACGCTCGCCGAGAAGTCCCGGGCGGCCGGCTTCGAGCTGCGGGAACGCCTCTGTGTCTATCCGGAGTTCGTCGGCCGCGGCGAGCCGTGGCTCGACCCGCGCCTGCTGCCGCATGTCCGTGCCCTCGCCGACCCGGAGACGGGCCTGGCGAACCCGGACGCGCCGGTGCGCGGGCTGCCCTGGCAGGAGCCCGACGAGGCGTTCACGGCCACCGGCCGCACCGATCTGCACCGCACCATCGACACCACCGGCCGCACCGGTGACCGCCGCGACGACTTCGACGAGGTGTACGGGGACTGGGAGTCGCTGCGCGAGGCGGCCGCCCCGGGCATGGTCCCGCAGCGCATCGACACCGACGTCCGCGAGGCCCTGGCCGTGGCCGCGGACGACCCGACCCGGCTCACCGACGACCAGGCCCTGGCCCTGCTCCACGCCGACGGACCCGCGCTCGACGCGCTGACCCGGATCGCGGACGACGTCCGCAGGGCGGTGGTCGGCGACGACGTCACGTACGTCGTCACACGGAACATCAACTTCACCAACGTCTGCTACACCGGCTGCCGCTTCTGCGCCTTCGCCCAGCGCCGCACCGACGCCGACGCCTACACCCTCTCCCTGGACCAGGTCGCCGACCGGGCCCAGCAGGCGTGGGAGGTCGGCGCGGTCGAGGTGTGCATGCAGGGCGGTATCCACCCCGACCTGCCGGGCACGGCCTACTTCGACATCGCGCGGGCGGTGAAGGAACGCGTCCCGGGGATGCACGTGCACGCCTTCTCCCCGATGGAGGTCGTCAACGGCGCGACCCGGACCGGGCTCTCGATACGGGAGTGGCTGACGGCGGCGAAGGAGGCCGGGCTCGACTCGATCCCCGGCACCGCGGCCGAGATTCTCGACGACGAGGTCCGCTGGGTGCTCACCAAGGGCAAGCTGCCCACGGCCACCTGGATCGAGGTGATCACGACCGCCCACGAGCTGGGCATCCGCTCCTCGTCCACGATGATGTACGGGCATGTGGACCAGCCCCGCCACTGGCTCGGCCACTTCCGCACGCTGGCCCGCATCCAGCAGGAGACCGGCGGCTTCACCGAGTTCGTGACGCTGCCCTTCATCCACACCAACGCCCCGGTCTACCTCGCGGGCATCGCCCGCCCCGGCCCGACGGTCCGGGACAACCGCGCGGTCACGGCCATGGCCCGGCTCCTCCTCCACCCGCACATCAGCAACATCCAGACCAGCTGGGTGAAGCTGGGCGCGGAGGGCGCGGCCGAGATGCTCCGCTCCGGCGCCAACGACCTCGGCGGCACGCTGATGGAGGAGACGATCTCCCGGATGGCGGGCTCCAGCTACGGCTCGTACCGCTCGGTCAGGGATCTCGTCGCCATCGCGGAGGCGGCGGGGCGGCCGTCGCGGCCCCGTACGACGCTGTACGGCGAGGTCCCCGAGGAGCGGGTCCGGACGGCACAGGCCTCCGACGGGCACCTGCCGGAGCTGCTGCCGGTGGTGCCGTCGGAGTGAGCCGAACCCCGGTGAACTGGTCAAATCCGGCCTGAAGGGCGTCGGATCACATAACGTTCCGCCCCCCGAACGTGCGTACCCGGTCGATTACAGTGCTGCGGCAGACCTGCGTCAGACCTGCGTCACCGGGGGAGGGCACGTCGTGACCACAACCGCCACGGCCGTGTGGGGCCGTGCCGAGCAGCAGGACTTCCGGGCCCGGGTCCGGGGCTGCCTCCTCGGCGGGGCCGTCGGCGACGCGTTCGGCGCGGGCGTCGCCGGGCTCTCCCTGGCGGAGATCCGGGCCGCCCACGGTCCCGAGGGGCTCACCGAACCGGTCCCGGCGTACGGCCGGCGCGGGGCCGTCACCGCCGCCACGCAGATGACCCTGTTCACCGTCGACGGGCTCATCCGCGCCCAGGTCCGCCGCGACACGGGGGCCTGGCACCCGCCGACCGACGTCCACCGGGCCCATCTGCGCTGGGCCGCCACCCAGCACGACTGGGGCCCCGACGAGCGGCGCAAGGACAACGGCTGGCTGGCCCGGGAGGAGTGGCTCTACGCCCGCCGCGACCCGGCCCGCTCCTGCCTGACCGGCTTCGGCGACGAGACCCTCGGCACCCTGGACCGGCCCAAGAACCCGGGCGCGACCGACTCCGGCGCGCTCGTCCGCTCGGCGCCCTTCGGGCTCCTGGTCGGCTGGGAGCCCCAGCTGGTGTGCCAGCTGGCCGTGGAGTGCGCGGCGCAGACCCACGGCGATCCGGCCGCGTACCTCGCGGCCGGCGCCCTCGCCGTCGTCGTGCACGGGCTCGCGCGCGGTGAGAGCGTGGACGGCGCGGTGCAGCGGGCGCTCGGCCAGCTCGCCCCCCGCCCCGGCCACGAGCCCGTCACCGACGCGCTGCAGCACGCGCTGGGCGCCGTACGCCAGGGGATGCCGAGCGCGACCCGGGTGACCGCTCTCGGCGCGGACGAGGACCGGGCGGAGAACCTGCTCGCCGTCGCCGTCTACTGCGCCCTCGTCGGCGAGGACATCCGCCACGGGCTGCGCCTCGCGGTCAACCACGACGGGCCGTCGGCGGCGACGGGTGCGGTGACCGGCGCGCTGCTCGGCGCCCTGCACGGTGAGACGGCCCTCCCGCCGGCCTGGCTGGCCGAACTGGAGGGCCGTGCGACGGTCCTGGAGCTCGCGGACGACTTCGCGATGGAGATGACCCAGGGGGCCGCCCTGCACAGCCCTTCCGAGTCGTCCCCGGGCTGGCTCGCCCGCTACCCGAGGGGCTGATCCGCCCGGTCGCCGCCGGCCTGCGCCGGGACGGCGGCCGCGCCGGCGGGTCCGCCGTCGTCCGAGTGGATCTTGTCGAGCACCGCGTCCCGCTCCGGGGTGTCCTCCGGCCTGACGAAGCCGATCAGGATGTACAGGATGAGCGAGGTGGCGAGCGGCGACACGATCTGGATCTGCAGTTCGATGCCGTCCAGGCCGTAGTTGGTCAGCCAGAAGGCGAACAGGCCGGCCGCCCACGAGACGAGCGCCGCCGTCGGACCCGACTTACGGAACGTCCGCAGCAGCCCCAGCATGAACGGGATCGCGATCGGCCCCATCAGACCGGCCACCCACTTGATGACGACGGTGATGATGTCCTTGAAGGCGGGGGAGTTGACCTGGGTGGCGACCGCCATCGACAGACCGAGGAACGCGATCGTCGACCAGCGGGCGGCGAGCAGCCCTGCCCGCTGCGACCAGCTCCGCGCCGCCTTGCTCATCACGGGCGCGATGTCCCGGGTGAAGACGGCAGCGATGGCGTTGGCGTCGGAGGAGCACATGGCCATGGTGTGGGAGAAGAATCCGACGATGACCAGCCCGAGCAGTCCGTGCGGGAGCAGCTGTTCGGTCATCAGGGCGTACGAGTCGGAGGCGTCGGGCTTGTTCGGCTCGACGAGCAGCGGCGCGACCCACATGGGGAAGAAGAGCACCAGCGGCCAGACGAACCACAGGACGGCCGAGAGCCGGCCGGAGCGGGTGGCCTCGCGGGCGCTGGGGGTGGCCATGTAGCGCTGGGCCTGGTTCCACATGCCGCCGCTGTACTCGAAGGTCTTGATGAAGAGGTAGGCGAGCAGGAAGGTCATCGTGTAGGGGCCGGCGGTCGGCGCGGTGTGGCCCTGCAGCTCGGGCCGGTCCCAGACGGTCCACAGCGCGCTGAAGCCGCCGAGCTTCGCCAGGACGGCGACGAGCATCGCGATACCGGCGAAGAACTGGATGATGAACTGGCCGAGCTCGGTGAGCGCGTCGGCCCAGAGGCCGCCGACCGTGCAGTAGACGCCGGTGATCACGCCGGTGATGAGGATGCCCTGGTTGAGGGAGATCCCGGTGAAGACGGAGAGCAGGGTGGCGATCGCCGCCCACTTGGCACCCACGTCGACGATCTTCAGCAGCACTCCGGACCAGGCCAGGGCCTGCTGGGTGGGCAGGTTGTAGCGGTTCTTCAGGTACTCCAGCGGCGAGGCCACATGCAGGCGGGAGCGCAGCCGGTTGAGGCGGGGCGCGAAGAGATGGGCACCGATGGCGATGCCGATCGCGATGGGGAAGGACCAGGTGACGTAGGAGGTGACGCCGTAGGTGTAGGCGATACCCGCGTAACCGGTGAACATCACCGCGCTGTAGCCCGACATGTGGTGCGAGATGCCGGAGAGCCACCACGGCATCTTGCCGCCGGCGGTGAAGAAGTCGGAGACGTTGTCCACGCGCTTGTGGGACCAGACGCCGATCGCGACCATCACGCCGAAATAGCCGATGAGCACGGCCCAGTCGAGACTGTTCATTTTTGAGCCCCCTCCAGGGGTCCGGTCCGCCTTGTGAACGCCGTTCATGGTGTGGTGAGTTGAGCAGCCACGACAACGGACCGGAGGGTCAAGAGAACGTAAAATCGTTCGAGTTTTTGACCTCGATTCATGTCTGTGAATCCAGATGGGGTCAAAAAGGGCCGTACGGCAAGGTTGCCGTACGGCCCGGGGGTGCTGCGCCGTCCTCCGCTAGCGCATCAGCTCGCCCGCGTTGACGAGCAGCGACTGCCCGGTGATGGCCCGCGCCCGGTCGGAGGCGAGGAAGGCCGCCGCCTCTGCCACGTCCCCGTCGGTCGCCAGCTCCGGCAGCGCCATCCGCTCCGTGAGCCGGCCGAGCACCTCGGCCTCCGCCACCCCCTCGGTGTGCGCGGTGAACCGTACGTACGCCTGGACCGGCGGGCCCCACATCCACCCCGGCAGCACGGTGTTGACCCGGATCCGGTGCGGGCCGAGCTCGCGGGCCATCGAATACATCGCCGAGGTGAGCGCGCCCTTCGAGGCCGCGTACGCCGCCTGCTGGACCTGGGAGGGGGCGGCCACCGCCGACTGCGTGCCGATCAGGACGACGGACCCGCCGCGCTCCTTGAGCGCCGGCAGGCAGGCCCGGGTCATGCGCAGGGTGCCGAGCAGATTGACGTCCAGGACGCCCTGCCAGGTGGTGAAGTCGGCGTCCTCGACGCCGCCGAAGTAGCTGTCCCAGGCGGCGACGTGGACCACCGCGTCGATCGCGCCGAACCGCGCCAGCGCGAGCCGGGCGAGCGCCTCGCACCGGGACTCGTCGGTGATGTCCGTGGGAAGGAAGGCGGTGCGCTCGCCCTCCGGGTCGATCTCCGCCGCCGAGGAGGCGAGGTTGGCCTCGGTGCGCGCCCCGAGCACCGCGTTGCCCCCGTCCCGCACCACCGTCGCGGCGATCCGATGGCCCAGCCCGGGGCCGACACCCGACACGACCACGGTCTTTCCCTGGAGCGGCATCCGGGTCCCTCCCGACTCTGGCCAATCATCTGACGGCCCGTCAGAGTAGGGGGCGCCATCCGACATGGGAAGGGGCTGGGAGTGAGCGAGGAGACGCGCAGCGAGACGTACGGGGAGCTGGCCGCCGTAGGGCCCTACGGGGTGCGCCCCGGCCATGCGCTGATCACCATGGTCGAACCGCACCCAGGGCACGAGTACGCGTACAACCGCTGGTACGAGGACGACCACTACTACGCCGGGGCGATGGCGATGCCGTGGATGTACGCGGGCCGCCGCTGGGTCGCCACGCGCGAACTCCAGGAACTGCGCGTCCCGGAGAAGTCCGCGGTCGCCCAGCCCGTCACGGCCGGCTGCTACCTCTCCACCTACTGGATCGCCGAGGGCCGCTACGACGACCACATGAAGTGGACCGTCGCCATCAACAAGCGCCTGAACCGCGACGCCCGGGTCCACCACCACCGTACGCACGTCTTCACGGCCTTCCAGGACCACGAGGCGACCGTGTACCGGGACGGGGCGGCCGGACCGCGCGACGTCCACGCCCTCGACCACCCCTACGCGGGCCTGATCCTCCAGGTGATCGACACCGAGGGGCCGGAGCGGCGGACGGAGCTGCTCGAACGGCTGCGCTCGCGCGAGCTGCCCCGGCGCCTCGCCGGCTCTCCGGCGGCGATGGTCACCGTCTTCCGGCCGACACCGCTGCCGGGGGACCGGATGACGTACGTGAAGCAGGTCGAGGGCGTCGACACCCGGCTGACCCTGCTGTGGTTCCTGGAGCGCGACCCGCGCACCTGCTGGTCCGCCCACTTCGCCGACCTGGACACGATCGCCGGGGAGGCCGGCCGGGTCGAGCTGGTGGCGCCGTTCGTCCCGACGGTGCCGGGCACGGACCGGTACGTGGACCAGCTGCGCTGATCTCGGCGTCGCCGAGAGGGCCGGACTCGGTCTCGCGGAGAGGGCCGGGACCGGTGTCGGGGAGAGGTTGGACGGCCGCCCCGGAACCGGTGTCCTGGAGGCGGCCGGAACCGGGGCCGTGGAGACGGCTGAGCGCCGTGCCTCGGATACGGCCGAGCCCCCTCGGCCAGGACGGCGGACCGGACGAGAGGGCTCTTTCCGTGGTGCTGAGTGAACTCAGAGAGTCCCGGTGGTGACTTCGCCGACGAAGGCGTTCCACGACCCCGACCCGAAAGCGATGGACGGACCCTCGGGGGCCTTGGAGTCCCGGACCGCAATCGATGCCACGACGGGGGACTTGACTTCGACGCAGGCCCCGTTTCCGCCGGAATAGGAGGACTTCGTCCAGGTGTCCTGAGCGCCCTGAATAATCGCCATGTTCTTAGCTCCGGTTCTGCCAGTAGTGTGTCGCGCCAACGTTCTTGCTGGCGTGATCGACGCTACTCGCCGGTCCCGTCGCGTGGGGGCGGCGTTCACCCGACCGGATGGCATATTCCAGCTGGCCTTCCGCTGGAACAAGGCCGGGGTGTACCGTACCGACCTCTTCCTCCGGCGGGCTGTCCGTATGACGGCATTCACCCGCGAATCGGAGAATTCGGAAATCTGCCGACCTTGTCGCCGGTCAAATGGCGGCGTACGCCTTCGCGATGTCCGAGATGAACTCCCGGGTCTGCTCGACATTCAGGGCCTGCGCCCGCAGGTGTTCGTACATCACGCTGTACTTGGCGACGTCCTGGGCCTTCTCCAGATACAGGTCGCTCGTCACGCCCTCGATGTAGACGACGCTGGAGTCGGACGTGTCGGGGAATTCCAGGATCGCGTAATGTCCGCTGATTCCCGGATGCGCGCCCATGTCGAACGGCAGCACCTGCACGGTGACGTGCGGCAGATGCGACTGCTCGACGAGATGCTCCAACTGCTCGATCATCAGCTGCTTGTTGCCGACGATCCGGCGCAGCGCGCCCTCGTCGATCACCGCCCACAGCCGCAGCGGGCGCTCCTCGTCCTTGATCCGGTCCTGCCGCCGGGTGCGGACCGTGACCCGCTTGTCGATGTCGGCCGGGGCGGACTCCGGCAGCGCGCCGCTGATCACCGCCTCCGCGTAGCCGTGCGTCTGCAGCAGGCCGGGGATGATCTGCGGCTCGTACACCCGCAGGCTCTCCGCGTCCGTCTCCAGGCCGATGTAGACGCTGTACGGGATGTCGCCGAAGGCGTGCCACCAGCCCTGCTGGCGCGAGTCCTTGGCCATCTGCATCAGCGACTCGACGACCCGCTCGTCCTCGACCTCGTACACCCCGCAGAGGTCGCGGACATCACGCTGACTGATCGAGCGACGACCGTTCTCGAGGCGGCTGATCTTGGACTGCGAGACCAGAAGACGCTCGGCCACCTGCTCGGCCGTCATGTTCTTCTGCTCCCGGAGCCGGCGCAGCTCCTGGCCCAATCGGCGTCGCCTGACGGTGGGATTGACGTTGGACGCCACGGAAACTGCACCTCCGGCTGTCGGCTGCGTAGCTGTGAGTATCTACTGCTTGGCAGACTGCCACCAAAGGTGTGGTGTGCGCTGGGAAATGGCCACAACGCTGGGGAAACGCGCGTGGGCGGGACGGTCGTGACGACCGTCCCGCACACGCCTGCGGCTCCCGGAGTGGTTCTTGTCGGCCCGGTCGCGCGGGCTCGCCGGCTCAGTGCACGGCGGCGCGGACCATGCCACCGCGGCGGGGCTGCTCGGGGACGCCCGCGGGACGTCCGCCACCCGTCGCGGAGTTACGGCGCGGCTGGGCGGCCACACCGTTCTGGACGTCCATCACGGCATGCGCCACGAGGCCGCCCATGGGGTCGTGCCGGATCAGATCGCGCAGCCGGGACCGCGACGACCGTCCTTCGTTCCCCGGGTACAGGTGCTTGCCGAGACCGACCGCGTGGGCCAGCGCGGCGAGCGCCGCGGTCCGCGGGTCCGGCGGTACGCCGGTGCGGATCGCACTGTCCAGCCGGGCTCTGATCTCCCGGCTGATCGCCGTCTCCGTCGCTTGGTAGCGCGTCGTCGGCAGCACCCCGCACATGTGGGTCTCCACGGCATGCACCATGCCGCATCGCTCCAGATGCGAGAGATACGTCTGGCGGAGCCCCAGTCGGGGTCCGCCGATCCAGTGGACGGCCCGAACCGGGCTGCCGCGTCTGCGCAGCAGTTCCAGTGCGGAGTCCAGAGTCGGATCTCCGGTCGGCCGTGGCATCACCACGGCGATACGATCCCCGTCAGGGGCTATCCGTCCCGCCAGAGCCAGCTCCACTAGCTGTGCTCCGGCGAGGCCCAGGTCGAGCGACTGCGGCTGCGCTGTGGTACCCGTGGCCGGGTCCAGAGCGAGCAGCAGAAGCTCCTCCGGAAGTGTTCTGCGGCTCCTGCCCATCCATGCCTCCCCGCGTGGATGAGTCACAGGGTGACCCCTCTCACATTCATCTGTCGAGAGTGCCTGGGTGGTTCGTACGGGAACCAGTAGGTATGTCGTTCTCGTCTAGCACGGGGGCCAAGGGGTTCACACAGGACACTGGTACACGGTTCGGACGTACGCATGACGTATGACGCATGGAGGAGGCACGGTGGCGGGCGAGTCCCCCGACAAGGCGGAGCAGGAGTCCTCGGGGTCTTCAGGGGCTTCGGCGGAGACGACTCCGGCGGGCGGCCGGGATCCGCGGCTCTCCGTGCTTCGTGAGCCGCAGGCGTCGGAAACGGCGTCGGGAACGACGTCCGGCACGGCGTCGGCGGTTCAGATCGACCAGCCGACGGCCGTCTTCAAGACCCTGGCCCCGCGCACCTCGGACGACGACGCCGCACCGGCACCGCCCGAGGCGGAGACGGAGGCTGCGGCGACGGAGGCTGCGGAGGACGCCACGGCGGACGAGGTGGCGGAGTCCACGACGGACGACTCGGTGGACGACTCGGTGGACGTCTCGGTGGACGACGCTCCCGAGGCCGGGGGCGACCGTCTGCGGGCGGCGGTGGCGGCGTGGGTCGCCTCCGGCGACGAGGAGTCGTCGCGGCCGGACGAGGCCGAGGGCGACGTCGAGGCCAAGGCCGAGGAGGCCGAGGGCGCTCCGGCGGCACCCGAAGGCACCGACACGGCCGAGGGGGCCTGGTTCGCGGCGCGGAAGCCGGCTGAGGCCGAGCCGGAGCCTGTTGTCGACCCCGACCCCGACCCCGAGCCCGAGGACGCGCCGGAGGCTGTCGCCGAGCCCGACCCGGAGACCGACCCGGAGCCCGACGCCGAGCCCGAGCCCGTCGATCAGCCCACCACCATGTTCAAGGCGGTGCGGCCGCCCGTCGTGGATCAGCCGACGACCGCGCTGAAGCTCCCGCCGCTGCCGAAGACGCCGGACTCTCCCGAACCCGGCACCAAGCCCGTCGCCGAACCCGCTTCGAAGCCCGCCGCGGAATCTCCCGCCGAGCGCACGAGCAAGTTCGTGGCCCTGCGCCCGGACATCCCCAAGGCACCGACAGCACCGACAGCACCGACAGCACCGACAGCGCCGACAGCGCCCGCACGGCCCGCGGCGCCCGGTACGCCGGCCGCGCCCGCGGCGAAGGCCCCTGCGGCCCCGGCGCCCACCCCCGTACCCCCGCCGTCCCTCACCGAGGCCGAGCGGACCAGGCAGCAGCCGATGCCGCCGCTACCTCCGCTGGACCTGCTGGCGGAGCTGACGAACACCCCGCCCCCGCCGCAGACGGCGCTGCGCACCACCGTCCGGCGGGTGCGGATCTGGACGCCGCTGGTCATCCTTCTCCTGATCATCTTTGCGATCGTACAGTTCGTGCGGCCGCTGCCCCCGCCTGTTCTGAGCCTTTCCACGGCCCCCACCTTCACCTTCGCGGGCGGGGAGCTGAACATGCCCTGGCCCACCGAGGGCCAGGGCGCCGCCGAGGTCGAGGGCGTCGGTTCGCTCGGGACGTACGGGGCCCAGAAGCCCGCCCCGATCGCGAGTGTCGCCAAGACGATGACGGCGTACGTGATCCTCCGCGACCACCCCGTCAAGGGGAACGAGTCCGGTCCGGAGATCACGGTCGACCAGAAGGCCGGCGAGCAGGCCAAGGCCAAGGACGAGTCGACGGCGGCGATCAAGGAGGGGCAGCAGTACACGGAGAAGGAGCTGCTCCAGCTCCTCATGATCCCGTCCGGCAACAACGTGGCCCGGCTGCTGGCCCGCTGGGACGCCGGTACGGAGGCCGCGTTCGTCGAGAAGATGAACGTGGCCGCCAAGGACCTCGGCATGACGGACTCCGTCTACACCGACCCGTCCGGTCTGCAGGCGACCACCGTCTCCACCCCGCAGGACCAGCTGAAGCTGGCGAAGGCGGTCATGCAGTACGACGTGTTCCGGGAGATCGTGAACATGCCGAACCTCACCGTCGACGGCATCCCGGGCCAGATCGAGAACAACAACAACATCCTGCTCAAGCCGGGTGTCAGCGGTATCAAGACCGGCTCCTCCACGCCGGCCGGCGGCAACCTGCTCTGGGCCGCGAACACCGTGATCGACGGCAAGAACCGCCGCATCCTCGGTGTCGTGATGGGGGCGAAGGACGCCGACCAGCTCCACAAGAAGCTCCAGCTGGCGATCGACTACAGCCTGAAGCTGATCCAGCAGGCCCAGAAGGACGTCACCTCCGCCGCCGTCGTCCGCAAGGGCCAGGTCGTCGGCTACGTCGACGACGGGCTCGGCGGCAGGACCCCGGTGATCGCGACCAAGGAGCTCAAGGCCATCGGCTGGCCGGGCCTGAAGGTGAACCTGGAGCTGACCGACGGCGGAAAGACCGTGCCGCACTCCGCCGCGAAGGGTGACGTCGTCGGCCAGGTGTCGATCGGCACCGGCACCGGCAAGGTCAGCGCTCCCGTCGCCCTCCAGTCGGACCTGGTGGAGCCGGGCTTCGACAAGAAGCTGACCCGTCTGGGCTGACCGCCCGGGCCGACGTGACGGGCGCCCCGGTCCTCCGGGGCGCCCAGCTGTTAGCGTTCCGACAGACCATGCGCATGCGCGAAGGGCAGCACGGGAGAGGGCCGCAGTGACCACCGCCGAGCCGACACGCGCCGACGAAGCCGCGCAGACGCGAGCCCCTGCGCCGGCGCGAATAAACCTCCCGGCCCCCCGGCCGCCCATCGAGCCACCGCCCGGGCCCCCGCACCCTCCGCGCCGCAGACGCCGCTATCCCGTCATGATCGCGACGGGCCTCGCGGCGCTCACCCACGTCCTGTGGTTCTTCCTGTTCGCGAACAGCGGCGGCGACCTCGCCGCCCAGGACGCGTGGGCCGAGTTCGTGGGACGGCACCCGGACTCCGCGTACAACCTCGCCTGGTACGGAGGGATGCACCCGGTCTCGTACAGCGTGATCTCGCCGTACGTGATGTCGGTGCTCGGCGTGCGCTCGACGATGATGATCGCCGGCACGGTCTCGGCCGGTCTGACGGCGCTGATCCTGGTCCGGGTACGGGCGGTCCGCAATCCGCTGGCGTGCTCGCTGGCGGGGGTCTTCGCTTTCCTGTGCAACGCCCTGTCGGGGCGTGTGACGTTCGGGCTGGGCATGATGTTCGCCCTGGGCTCGGTCGCCGCCGTCTTCTGCTGGCCGTACCGCTGGCGCCGCAGACGGTGGGCGAAGGCCGCCGTCGCCGCCCCGCTGGCCGGTCTCGCGACCGCCTGCAGCCCGGTGGCCGGGCTCTTCCTCGGGGTCGCGGCGGCGGCGCTCTTCCTCAACAAGCGGCGCCCGGGCGCGTACGCCCTCGGCCTCGCGCCGGTGGCGGTCGTCGCCGTCTCCTCCTGGCTGTTCCCCTTCTCCGGTACGCAGCCGATGTCGCTGGGGTCGACCGCGCTGCCGTTCCTCTTCGGGGTGCTCGTCCTCGTGCTCGTCCCGCGCGACTGGCGCACGGTGCGTACCGGGGCGGCCGTGTACTCCGCGGGCACGCTGCTGACCTGGCTGATCGACTCCCAGATCGGCTCGAACGTCTCGCGGCTCGTGATGCTCTTCGCGGGCGTCGTCCTCCTGGCGGCCCTGCCCTACACGGCCCCGCGGTCGCGTCGCTGGTACGCGATCGTGCTCGCCTTCGCCGGACTGAACTTCTGGATCGGCTTCAAGGGCGTCGACGACATGGTCCGTACCGCCCCGGACGCGTCCTGGGCGCGGGAGGTCGCGCCGCTGATCAACCAGCTGCAGGTGCGCGGGGCGGAGACGGCGCGGGTGGAGGTCGTCCCGGCCTCCAGCCACCGCGAGTCGTCCGCCCTCACCCCGTACATCAACCTTGCCCGGGGCTGGAACCGGCAGGCGGACATGGAGCGCAACCCGCTCTTCTACGACGACACGCTCAACGCCTCGAACTACCAGGACTGGCTGGACCGCTGGGCCGTGCACTACGTGGTGCTGCCGACGGGGGCGCCGGACTCGGGGGCGGAGCGGGAGGCGGAGCTGGTCGGGGCCGGCCTGCCGTACCTGAAGCAGGTCTGGTCGGACGCCAACTGGCGCCTGTACGAGGTGGACAACCCGACCCCGCTGGCCGATCCGCCGGCCGAGGTACGGCGAGCGGGCGCGAACGAGGTCGTGATCGAGGTCGACACGCCGGGGCGGGTGCTGATCCGTGTCCCGTACTCGCCATGGCTGGCCCTCCTCGACGAGAACGGCGGCAAGGTCGAACCCCCGGAGGAGACGGAGGCCTCGCGGACGGCCCGCGAGGCGTCGGAGACGGAGCTCCCGAAGGTCTTCCTGAACGAGAACGGCTGCCTGCTGAAGGCGGAGGCGGACACGGAGGGCGACGAATGGACGGAACTGGTGGCCCCGAAGCCGGGCGTGTACCGCCTGGCGGCCCCGTACAAACTCTTCCCCCGCGGCACAGCCTGCCCGGACGAACTCCGCTGACGGCCCCCCACTGACGAAGGGCACCTACCGAGGGCCGGTAGGTGGCCTCTCCGCTTGTCCCGCCGCTGGTCTCGAATCTGCGACACCCGCTTTAGGAGCATGATCATAAGCTCACTCGTCTTGCCTGATCCGGCTTGATGTTTCGCCGTTTTAGCAGGTCAGCGACCTGATAGGGGAAGACGGGGGGAGTGATCTTTCACGATCCTTCGCGGGTCTCCTTTGTCTTGCTGTTCCCATCAGGTTCCCAGCCGAGGGTATGGGGGACGGTCTTCAAGGGTTGGCAGAGGTATCTCCGCAGGTTCGTCGCCCAGCCGGGTTCCATTGAGCACCGCAGATGCTTTGGAGGGGCGACAGGCTCTCGCTCCTTGGCCCGGGAATTGAGCCAGCGGCCGTTTCCGCAGGTCAGCCACCTGACTACAGGCTAGTACTCCAGCCGTAGATCGTGATCTTGCTGCTACTCGGTGAAGCCGTGGAGGTAAAGGTCGCGAAGGACACCGAGTTCGGCACCGTGATGAGCGGCTTCGTCCAGGGCATGTAGGGCCAGCAGTAGGTAGCTCTCGTGGCCGTAGGCACCAGCGCGGGGACCCATGGGCTGGAGGAGACGGTCATCGCCGAGGGATTCGACTCGGGTTCGGAATCGGGACCAGTCGTTGGTCAGCATCTGAACGCCTTCGGTTGCCGTGCCCGGCCACAGATGCCGGTCACCGCTCTGAGATTCGTCTGCAAAGAAGCGGTCGTAGCCGCGCAGGCAGTCTGCTCCGATGTGCCAGATGCGCCAGGCGATCGTCGTGAACGGCGCCGGTCGGGCATCGCCTGCGGGCCGTGGGTCGGCACGGAACACACCGTTCGTATCCGCCCGGAGCGTCATGCACGAGGCAACGGGCTCCCAGAGGTATTCGGCGTCGGTGAGACCGTCAAGGCGAGCGAAGGTTCTGGAACGTACGTCGTCAAAGGTTTCGAGCAGATCTCTGGTGACGGGGCCGGGCGAGGCCATTGGCAGCTCCAGGTTCGCCGACGGGTGCGGCCACCGCTGATCATCGGTGTGTGAAGACAGAAG
The DNA here is from genome assembly GCF_018614205.1 of Streptomyces sp. ISL-36. GTDB lineage: Bacteria > Actinomycetota > Actinomycetes > Streptomycetales > Streptomycetaceae > Streptomyces. The sequence continues at coordinate 41,631 of NZ_JAGGOS010000141.1, forward strand.
ATCATGCAGTGGCCGCGGATCACAGCGTAGCCCCTGCCCACTGGCAGAAGGCGTTCGACGGTCTGATGGACCGGATCGCGGGCCGGTTCGCGCGTGTTGAGCCCCGCCGACGGATACGGCGGCTGGTGCTCGGGCTGCTCTCGGACCTGCCCCGGAAGAACTGCTGGACCATCGCTGAGTGGGCCGGGGAGGCGACCCCTGACGGCATGCAGCACCTGCTGAACCGTGCCAAGTGGGACGCCGACGCCGTCCGTGATGACGTGCGCGAATACGTCGTCGATCACCTCCACGACGAGGCAGCGGTGCTGGTCGTCGACGAGACCGGCGACGTGAAGAAGGGCACCCGCACAGTCGGGGTCCAGCGTCAGTACACCGGCACAGCCGGCCGGATCGAAAACTCGCAGGTCGCGGTCTACCTCGTCTACGCGGGCGAGCGGGGTCACGCGGCGGTGGACCGGGAGCTGTACATACCGCGCTCCTGGACGGGCGACCCGGACCGCTGCCGGGCGGCGGGGCTGGGCGAGGACACCGTCTTCGCGACCAAGCCGGAGTTGGCCCGCAAGATGATCGAGCGGTTCCTGGACGCCGGACACCACGTCGGCTGGGTCACCGGGGACGAGGTCTACGGCGGCAACCCGAAACTACGCACGGCTCTGGAGGAACGCGGCATCGGCTATGTCCTCGCGGTGGCCTGTTCTGCCGAAGTAAGCACTGCCGCAGGCAAGTTCCGCGCCGACGCCCTGGCGGCGAAGGTCCCGAAGCGGGCCTGGCAGAAACTCTCGGCCGGACGGGGCGCGAAGGGACACCGGTTCTACGACTGGGCCGTCATCGACCTCACCGAGGCGGCCCCGGGCAAACGACAACTCCTGGTCCGCCGCAACCGCACCACCGGCGAACTCGCCTACTACCGCTGTCATTCCGCCGAGCTGGTGCCCGTGTCTGTCCTGGTCAAGGCTGCCGGCTCACGATGGCGGGTGGAAGAGACCTTCCAGACCGAGAAAGGGCTGGCGGGACTCGATGAGCACCAGGTCCGCCGCTACTCGTCCTGGACCCGCTGGGTCACCCTGGCCATGCTCGCCCACGCCTTCCTCGCGGTCGTCCGAGCCGACGAACACGCCCGCCATCCCGGGCCGGCCGACTTGATCCCGCTGTCCTGCAACGAGATCCAACGCCTGTTCATCACGGTCGTCGTCCAGCCTCTCCACACCATGGCTCACCGACTCCGCTGGTCCGACTGGCGACGCCATCATCAGGAGAGATCACGCACCAGCCATTACCGACGACAAGCGGCATCCCAGACATGAAGATCACGATCTACAGCTGGAGTACTAGGCGGTCCCCCCTGCGGGTGGGGGAGGACCGGTTCGGCAAGAGAGTAAGTCCTACGCGTGCGTAGATCCGCACCAGTGCTCAGGATCACCCCCCGGGGGAGTACCTCCGTGGAAGGATTCGCGACATGTCGGTCGCCTCCTCGGTCCTCGTTCCGTACGCCTCCTATCTGCGGGTGTACGAGCCGCTGG
>NZ_JAGGOS010000142.1 GCF_018614205.1 Streptomyces sp. ISL-36
GACCGGGCGCGCCGCCAGGTGCGCAGGGGCCTGGCCCAGGCGATCTGGATCCCGTCGGCCCTGCTCGCCGCGCTGGCCCTGCTGATGGCCGGTGTGGCGCTCCACACCCAGCACCAGTCGTATCTGGAGCCCGAGGAGTACGCCCGGCTCCGGGTGGGCCAGTCACGCGCCGAGGCCGGCGAACACCTGCCCGACCGGCCCCTGGACGGCCCGCCCGGACGGGCTCCGGCCGAACCGCCCGGGGCGGACGAGTGTCTCTACTACCGGACCACGCTCCTCGCCGCGATCCCGGTGTACCGGCTCTGCTTCACCGGCGGGCACCTCACCTCCAGGAGCGAGGTGCCCTGACCGGCCGGCCGCGCGTCAGCGGAGCAGCACGCCCGCCGCCTGTCCCGTCGTCTCCGCCGGCAGGGCCACGAGCCCCAGTTCCGCCGGAGAGGCGAGCAGCGGGTGCGAGGGGAGCACCCGGACCGTGCAGCCGAAGGGGCCCGTGCGGTCGAGGACGAGGGAGCCCTCGTAGGGCCGGCGGCCCTCCAGGTCCGGGCCGCCCGCGGGCTTCAGGATGCAGACCCGGGGGTCCGTGAGGGCGTCGTCGGGGGTGACCCGGCCGGTGACCGCCTGGACCTCCACGTCGTCGGGGAGGAGGTCGCCGAGCGTCACCCGCACCCGTACCGCGGTCGTCGCGCCGAGCTCCGCGTCGGCCAGGTCCTCACCGACCTCGCCCACCTCGATGTGGTCGATCGCGACCTTGGGCCAGGCGGCCCTCACCCGGCCCTTCCAGTCGGCCAGTTCGCGGGCCGTGGCCGGGGTCAGGGCCCGATGGGCGCGGGCCGCCGGCGCGTACAGCCCCTCGACGTACGCCCGCACCATGCGGTCGGCGAGCACCTTCGGGCCGAGCTCGTTCAGCGTCCTGCGGACCATCTCCGTCCAGCGGACCGGCACCCCGTCCGCGCCGCGGTCGTAGAAGCGGGGCGCGACCTGCCGCTCGATCAGCTCGTAGAGCGCGGCCGCCTCCAGGTCGTCGCGGCGCTCCTCGTCCGCCGCGGCGGCGCCTTCGGCGGTCGGGATGGCCCAGCCGAAGTCGGGCTCGAACCACTCGTCCCACCAGCCGTCCAGGACGGAGAGGTTGAGGCAGCCGTTCAGGGCGGCCTTCATGCCGCTGGTCCCGCACGCCTCCAGTGGGCGCAGCGGGTTGTTGAGCCACACGTCGCAGCCGGGGTACAGCCTGCGCGCCATGGCCATGCCGTAGTCGGGCAGGAAGACGATCCGGTGCCGCACCCGGGGGTCGTCGGCGAACCGCACCAGCTCCTGCACCAGCCGCTTGCCACCGTCGTCGGCGGGGTGCGCCTTGCCGGCCACGACGAGCTGCACGGGCCGTTCCGGGTGCAGCAGCAGCGCCCGCAGCCGTTCCGGGTCGCGCAGCATCAGGGTCAGCCGTTTGTACGAGGGGACCCGGCGGGCGAAGCCGATGGTCAGTACGTCCGGGTCGAGGACGGAGTCGGTCCAGCCGAGTTCGGCGCCCACGGCGCCGCGCTGCCGCCAGGAGGCCCGGAGCCGTTCCCGTACCTCGGTGACCAGTTGCTCGCGCAGGGTGCGCCGGAGCTCCCAGAGCTCCCGGTCGTCCGCGCCCTCCGCTCGGCGCCCGACCTCGGGCGCGGTCCAGGTCGGCGCGTGGACGCCGTTGGTGATCGAGGTGATGGGCACCTCCTCCGGGTCGAAGCCGGGCCAGAGCCCGGCGAACATCTCCCGGCTGACGGCCCCGTGCAGGGTGGAGACGCCGTTGGCGCGCTGGGCCAGGCGCAGGCCCATGGCGGCCATGTTGAAGAGTCCGGGCTCCCCGCCGAGCGGGGTCTCGTCGCCGAGGGCGAGGATGCGGCCGACGTCGACCCCGGGCAGCTCGCCGTCCTCGCCGAGGTGGCGGGCGACCAGGGCGCGCTCGAAGCGGTCGATGCCGGCCGGGACGGGGGTGTGGGTGGTGAAGACCGTGCCGGCGCGGACGGTCTCCAGGGCCGCGTCGAAGTCCAGACCCTCGCCCGCCAGTTCGCGCATGCGTTCGAGGCCGAGGAAGCCGGCGTGGCCCTCGTTGGTGTGGAAGACCTCCGGTGCCGGGGCGCCGGTGAGGCGGCAGTAGGTGCGGACGGCGCGGACGCCGCCGATGCCGAGGAGCATCTCCTGGAAGAGCCGGTGGTCGCTGCCGCCGCCGTACAGCCGGTCGGTGACGTCGCGTTCGGCGGGGGCGTTCTCCTCCACGTCGGAGTCGAGCATCAGCAGCGGTACGCGGCCGACCTGCGCGGTCCAGATGTGGGCGTGCAGGCTGCGGCCGCCGGGCAGGGCGAGGGTGACCCGGGCGGGCGTGCCGTCGGGTTCGCGGAGGAGGCCGACGGGCAGCTCGCCGGGGTCGAGGACGGGGTAGTGCTCCTGCTGCCATCCCTCGCGGGAGAGCGACTGGCGGAAGTAGCCGTGCCGGTAGAGCAGTCCGACGCCGATCAGGGGGACGCCGAGGTCGCTGGCGGCCTTGAGGTGGTCGCCGGCCAGGATGCCCAGGCCTCCGGAGTACTGGGGCAGGGCGGCGGTGACGCCGAACTCGGGCGAGAAGTAGGCGATGCCCGCGGGGAGGTCGCCTCCCTGCTCCTGGTACCAGCGGGGGGCGTGCAGATAGTGGTCGAGGTCCTCGGCCGCGGCGCGCAGCCGGGCCAGGAAGTCCTGGTCGGCGGCGAGGTCGGCGAGGCGGGTGGCGGAGACGGAGCCGAGCAGCCGCACCGGGTCGACGACGTCGTCGCGACGCCCGCCGGGGTGGACGGCGTGGTCGGGGTCGATGGATTCGAAGAGTTCACGGGTCGGCTCGTGCCAGGACCAGCGCAGGTTCCGCGCCAGTTCGGTGAGCGGTCGAAGGGTGTCGGGGAGGACGGGACGCACGGTGAATCGACGGATTGCCTTCACGTGTTCCACCTTCGCAGGGGGTTACGGAGCGGGGTGGATGCACCACGCTGTGCATCCGGCCTTGCATCCACCAGACGGTAGGCCACCCGGTCCTCCCGGGCCACGGCGCGCGGGGGTCGTGCCGCGGCCCGGGAGGGGCGTCAGCGCGGCGCGCCGAGGGGCAGCTCCGGGCCCCGTACCTCGTACGGGGAGCCCTGGTTGACGGCGGCCGGGTCGAAGGCGCCGGTGGCCGCGTAGCGGGCGGCGATCGACGCCAGCTCCTGGGCCGGGATCACCTGATGGATGTCGGTGAATCCGTGCGGGGCCCGCTGGTGGGCCAGATTGATGACGACCTCGGGGCCGAGCTGCCGGTTGGCGAGCTGGAGCGCGGTGGTGGCCGGTCTGCGGTCCCGCTCATAGGCGGCGAGAGCCTCCGTCGGGTCCGGGTTCAGGGCCAGGGCGTGGGCGAGGGCGCGGGCGTCGACGACGGACTGGGTGGCTCCGTTGGAGCCGATCGGGTACATCGCGTGGGCCGCGTCGCCGATCAGGGTGGTGCGGCCGTGGCTCCACCGGGCGAGGGGGTCGCGGTCGACCATCGGGTACTCGTGGGCGGCTTCCGCGGCTCTCAGGACGTCGGGGACGCTGACGCCGTCGAACTCCCAGCCCTCGTAGTGGTGCAGGAACGTGTCCACGGGTACGGCGCGGTTCCAGTCGCCCAGGAACTCCTCGTCGGCCGTGGGGGCGGGCCGGGCGAGCGCCCAGTTCACCAGGGCGGTCCCTCCCGAGGGGCGGCTCATCGGATAGACGACGGCCTTCTGCCGGTCGTCACCGGCGATGAGCATGAAGGTGCCGACGGCACGGGCCGGCATCCGGGAGACGCCCCGCCAGACCAGCATCCCGTTCCACGGCGGGCTTCCCTCGGCCGGGTTGAGGGCGGCGCGGACGGTCGAGCGGATGCCGTCGGCGCCGACGAGGACGTCCGGTTCGAGGGAGGCCCGGCCCCGCCGTGCGCCGTCGCGGTGCTCCAGCTGGAGGCGGGGGCGGCCGTCGGGCAGGGTCTCCACGCCGGTGACCCGGACGCCGGTGACGAGGGCCGCGGCGCCGAGTCTCTCCCGTACCGCCTCGGCGAGGACGTGCTGGAGGTGGGCCCGGTGGATGGAGAGCTGGGGCCAGCGGTAGCCGGCGCCGAGGCCGCGTGGTTCACGGCAGATCAGGCCGCCGGAGCGGTGGTAGTAGCGCAGTTCGCGGGTGCGCAGGGCGCCGGCTTCGAGGCGGTCCAGCAGGCCCAGTGCGTCCAGTTCGCGGACCGCGTTGGGCATGAGGTTGAGGCCCGCGCCGACGGGGCGGCTCTCGCGGACCGACTCGACCACGGTGACCCGGTCGAACCCGGCGGCGTGCAGGGCGAGGGCCGCGGTGAGGCCGGCGATGCCGCCGCCGGCGACGACGATGTGGAGGGGCCCGGCGGCGGGCAGGTCACGCCCGCCGTCCGGCGCGGCGGGCTCGCGGGGGGTCCCGTACGGGGGATGGGACGTCATCGGTTTCTCCCTCAGCCCGCCGGCGTGCCGGCACCGGCGCCGGGGCGAGCGGCGGCCCTGGGGCGAGCGGCGGTCGCGCGCCGCACCAGGGTCTCGTTGTCCCTGGTCAGGTCGAGTATCGAGCGGAGCAGGGCGACGGGTGCGCCGCCGCTGCCCTCGTCGTACAGCCGCAGGTCGTCGCTGTAGGCCTTGCGGGCGATGCCGATGTGACGGGCGCGGAAGGTCTTGAGGATCTTGAGCACCCGGCCGAGGGCGTGGGCAGAGGCGGCCAGTTGCGGGGGGAGCCGGTCGACGTTCTCCCAGCTGATGGCCGCCGAGAGCTTGCTGACGGCGGAGACGCCGCCGGCGTGCCGGGCGTGGAAGTCCCGCCAGGACGGCAGGCTGTACTGGACCGAGTCGGCGAGGAACTCGTCGTACGCGGAGTGGGAGCGGTCGCACTGCCAGAGCGTCAGGTCGACGAGCCAGAGCGGGACCTGGGCGGCGGCGGGGCCGAGATAGTCGCGCCCGGCGACGTCGATCGCCTCGAAGTAGGGGCGCAGGGTGAGCGCGAAGTACTCGGGGCTGACATGGGCGACGGTGAAGTCGATGGAGTCGACCATCGACTGGACGTGGTGGGCGGTGCGGTCGAGAGCGACCGCGAAGCCCGGGTCGTACGGTTCGAGGCGGGCGAGCCTGGAGCACGTGTCGAGGGCGGCGACGAGGCCGGGGAACGCCATCCGGACGGCTTCCTGGAGATGGGCCTCCATGGGGTGCCCGGTGTACATCCGCTGGCGTGGGCCGAGCGGGTTCCAGGTGGTGTAGTGGTGCACGGTGTCGCGGGGCACCATGTCGGTGCGCTGTCCCAGGAGTTCGAGGACCGGCAGGACCTCGGGGACGGCGGCGACAGGCTGGATGCCATGGCGCTTGAGCGAGCCGAGCAGGATGCCGAGGTCCCGCATCGCGGCGAGCGCGTCGACGACGCTCCACTCGGCGGCCCGGTCCGGGTCGGGGACGAGGGCCCGCAGGGCCACGGTGAGCGCGGCGACGTCGGCGTCGGCGTTCATCCCGGGCAGCGCGGCGAGCAGGGCGTCTGCGCCGAGCGGATCGGCCGCGCGTATGTCGGCTATGCGATAGCGCGGGTCGCCGCGTTCGTCGAGACCGGGCGCGACAAGGTCGTACAGGGTCAACGGAATGCCCTTCTGTCTTTTCGAGGGCTCGGTTCACCTCCGGGGCGCCCGGCTCGTGCGTCGACGGCGCGCGCCCCTTCGGCTCACTCGCCTCTTGTCTGTGACGCAGCGGGATCGCCCGCCCGGTCCTGGCGCGGTGGCGCCGTGGCGGGGGCAGGGGCGGGCAGGCGCAACCGTGCCGAGAGCAGCGCCGCGATGGCGGCGAAGGTCGCGCCGAGGAGCAACGCGGCCCGGAAACCGGTGGTCTGGGCGGCGGCGGTGGCCGATTCGGTACGGGCGGCGGCGACGGCCACGAGGATGGCGAGGCCGAGCACCGAGCCGAACTGCTGGCTGGTGTTGACGAGTCCGGAGGCGAGCCCGGTCTCCTCGGGGGCCGCCTCCGCCGTGGCGGCGACGTTGGTGGTGACCATGACCAGCGGGAGAGCGACGCCGATGAGCAGGCTCGGCGCGAGAACGGTGGAGAAGAAGGTGCCGTCGGGGGTGAGCGCGAGGGCCAGCCACAGCGTGCCGGCGCACAGCAGCGCGAATCCGAGGGTCATGGTCCTGGTGAGGCCGACGCGGAAGATCAGCCGGCCGGTCTGCGGGGCGATCGCGACGACGACGAGCGAGAGCGGTAGAAGACCGAGTCCGCCGCCGAGGGGCTCGTACCCGAGCACGCTCTGGAGGTAGAGGCTGACCAGGAAGAACATCGGGAAGAGCGTCATCTGGGCGAGACCGCTGAGGGTGTTGGCCAGGCGCAGGGAGGGGCGGGCGAGGACGGCCGGCGGGACGAGCGGGACGGCGGTCCTGGCCTCGACCACGGCGAAGACGGCGAGCAGGGCGAGACCGGTGCCGGCGGCGCCCAGGGTCGGGGCGGAGAGCCAGCCGTTCTCGGCGCCGCCGACGAGCGCGTAGGCGACGAGCCCGAGGCCGGCGGTGGCGGTGAGCGCCCCGGCGAGGTCGAAGCCCCGGCCGTGGCGGGCGTGGGCCGTCCCCCGGTCGAGGAGGCGCGGGGCCAGGGCGCCGAGCACGGCGGCGACGACGACGTTGAGCCAGAAGGTGGAGCGCCAGCCGAGGACGTCGGTGAGGACCCCGCCGAACACGGTGCCGAGGACTCCGCCCAGTCCGCCCATGGCGGCGAAGGCTCCGAGCGCCTTGTGGCGGGCCGGTCCGTGGGGGAAGAGGACGAGCAGCAGCGCGAAGGCGGCGGCCGCGGCGAGCGCGGCGCCGATGCCCTGGACGGCCCGGGCGGCGACCAGGGCGCTCGCGTGGGGGGCGAGCGCCCCGAGGGCCGAGGCGGCGGCGAGCAGGCCGAGGCCGGCGACGAAGAGCCGGCGGTGGCCGAGGAGGTCGGCGACGCGCCCGCCGAGCAGCAGCAGCCCGCCGAAGGTGATCAGGTACGCGTTGGCCACCCAGGACAGTCCGGCGGAGCCGGAGCCGAGGTCCTCCCCGATCGAGGGCAGCGCGACATTGACGATCGCGGTGTCCAGGATCAGCAGCAACTGCGTGGACGCGAGCAGCGCGAGAGCGCCTTTCGGCGCGCGGGAGACGGTCACCGCCCGGCCCCCGGCCCCCCGCCGGCCGCCCACGGCCCTGGCGCCCTCACCTCGTCGTCCCGAGGTCGTAGCCGTCCAGGCAGGTCTGCGCCAGACGTTCGCAGTCGTCGGCGGCGCCCGCCCAGGTCTGCATGGTGAGGTAGACGTGCGGGGCGCCCTGGTAGAAGCGTTCGTACTGCTCGTGGCGGCCGGCGAACTCGGAGCCGAGGGCGTCCCAGGCGAGTTTGAGGAGCTTGAGCCGGTCCTCGGCCGGGTGGCCGGGGGTGCGGAAGTACTGGCGGACCAGGGGGCCCAGTTCGGGGTGGAGCAGATCGCGGCCGCTCGCCGGGGTCTGGATGAGGGACCCGCCCGCGAGCAGCTTGATGTCCTGGACCGCCCGGGGGTACAGCTCGCCGGCCATGATGCGCTGGGCGAAGGAGATCTCCTGCCCGGGCCGCACCCCGCCCCGGCCGCCGTCGACCGGCTCCCAGGACGCCTCCGCCGCGAGGACGAACGCCTTGGCCTGCGCGACCATCCCGAGGAGCCGCCCGATCGCCTGGGTGACCGGTGGCAGCTTGTCCGTGCCGTTGGAGCGGGCGATCAGGATCGCGAGGCCGGTGAGGAACTCCAGCTTCGTCCAGAAGCGGGTCGCCGACTGGTGCACGAAGTTGAGGTACGCCGGGGTCTGCCACCACATCGCGGCGGTCGCGGCCACGTCCCGGTAGGTCAGCACCCGCTCCCACGGCACGAACACGTCGTCGCACACGAGCAGTGCGTCGTTCTCGTCGTACCGGGCGGAGAGCGGCTGGTCGAAGACGGACCGGGCCCGCCCCTCGTAGGAGGTCCGCGAGATCAGCTTGAGGCCGGGGGTGTCCACCGGGATCGAGAAGGAGAGCGCGCGCTCGGTGTCCTCCGGCGCGAGCGGCTCGATCGTGCCGACGAGGATCTCGTCGGCGAAGACCGCCCCGGTGCCGATGGTCTTCGCACCGCGCACCACGATCCCGTCGGCGCGGTCCTCCACCACCCGGACCCGCTCGGCGGCGGGGTCGGTGATGGTGAAGGCGCAGTACAGGTCGCCCTCGGCGAGTCTGCGGTGGTAGGCGAGGGCGTTCTCCGCGCCGTCGAAGCAGTCGGTGGTGAAGACCTCGGGCGCGGCGGCGAATCCGGCCGCGCCGGAGGCCATGTAGTCGGGCGTGCGGCCGAGGAAGCCGTAACTCGCCTCGGCCCAGACCTTGTACGCCTTGCGGCGTGCGACCAGGTCCTCGTACGAGCGGGGCACGGCGTACGCGCGGTGCACGGCGCCCGCGACGAGGGCGGGGGTGTGCGGGGAGTCGTGGGCGAGGTCGTAGAGCCCGGCGAAGGAGGCGGCGGCGGCCCGGAAGGCGGGGTGCGCGGTGACGTCCTTGATCCGCTCTCCGTCCAGCCAGATCTCGCGCCCGTCGCGCAGTGCCTCCAGATATTCCCGCCCGGACCTCGTCACCGCTTATCGCCTCTCCTCGTGTGTGTACGTCTCTGCCGTGACCGAGCCTGTACGGTGCGTGGCGTCCAGGGCAATGAACGTCCGTCCAGTGGTCCTTAAGAACCGGCCAGTCAGCTTCCGTTCATGCGGCTTTTGCCCGGATGCCCCGAGGTCAGGCGGCGTTGTCGTAGCCGGAGCGGTACTCCCCCGGCGTCATTCCGAACCATTTGCGGAAGGCCAGGTGGAAGCCGACGGCGCTCTGGTAACCGACTCGGGGCGGGACGGCGGACTGCGGGATCGAGGTCTCGGTGAGCAGCCGGGCGGCCTCCTGCATCCGGCGTCCGGTGAGGTGGCGGGCGGGGGCCTCGCCGACGAGTTCCCGGAAGGCGGCCGTGAAGGCCGAGCGGGACATGCCGACTTCCCTGGCGAGGGATTCGATGGTCCAGGGCTCGGCGAACCGGGTGGAGATCATCACCATGGCGCGGCTGATGCCGGGGTGGCGGAGCACGGGCAGCGAGGCCGGGCTGTCGGTGAGTTCGCGCAGCAGCGGGCGCAGGGCGAGCACCAGGGCCATCTCGAAGGCGCGCAGGGTGATCAGCCGGTCCCCGGGTCCGACGGGCCGGTCCGGCGAGGCGAGCAACCGCAGGGTGTCGCGGAGCAGCGGCTCCCGGTCCACCTGGGCCCCGTCGAGGACGAGCGCCCAGGGCAGCGAGGTGTAGAGACCGGTGGCGGCGCTGGCGTCGTAGTGGAGTCCGGCGCACAGCAGCCGGCTCTCGGCGCCGGTGCCCTCGATGACTATCTCGCCGGAGGTGCCGGGCTGGCGTTCGGGCAGCACGGCCTTGAGCGGGACGCCCTGGCGGTCGGGTCGGTCGGAGAGCCGGTGGGCCATCCCGGTGGGGAAGACGATGAGGTCGCCGGCGTGCAGCTGGATGGGGGTCTGGCCTTCGCCGGTGATCCAGCAGCCGCCCTCGACGAGGTAGTGGAGGACGGCACAGCTCTGTTCGGCGTCCCCCTCGATCGCCCAGGGCGCGCGGACGTGCCACCGGCTGTCGAAGACGCCGGTGAGGCGCAGCGGTTTCAGCAGCTCGCTCAGGAGGTCGTCGCGCTGGTCGTCACGGTCGGTTCCCACGGTGTCCATGGACGATCCTTCAACTTCCGCCCCGGTTTGTTAATTGAACGGCCGAAGCCGCCGCCGCCAGCCTGAGAGAGCCGACACGGCAGCAGCCACAGCCTATCGAAGGGCCTCGACGACACATGTCCAGTCAGATTCCGATGAGAGTCGCGGTCGTGGGAGCGACCGGTTTCCAGGGGGGCGCGGTGGCGCGTCTGCTGGCGGAGCGGCACCACCGGGTGCGGACGCTCACGCGCCGGCCCGAGGGCGACCGTCCACCGCTGCCCGGTGCGTCCTTCGTCGCCGGCGACCTGGCGAGCGCCGTGGACGTACGGCGGCTCTTCGAGGGGATGACCCACGCCTCGGTGGTGATGCCGCTGGTGTACGAGCCGGAGCGGGTACGCCTGTACGCCCGGAACATCGCGCACGCGGCCCTGGACGCCGGTCTCGTGCGTCTGGTCTACAACGCCAACACCCGTATCCCGCAGGGGCCGACCTCGGTGGCGGCCTTCGAGACCCGGCGGATCGCGGAGGAGGTGCTCCGGGACAGCGGTGTGCCGCTGGTGGTCGTCCGGCCGCCGGTGTACCTGGACAATCTCTTCTCGCCGTGGAACGGCCCGGCGCTGGTCGACGAGGGCGTCCTGGCCTATCCGCTGCCCGCGTCCACGCCGACGGCCTGGATGTCGCACCGGGACCTGGCGGAGGCCGTGTACGCGGCGCTGACCGAGGACGGTCTGGAGGGCCGCACCTTCGACATCGGCGGGGAGCGGTCGCTGACGGGGGCGGAGCTGGCGGACGCCTTCGGGCGGGGGCTGGGCCGCACGGTCCAGTATCTGCCGCTGCCGCCGGACGTCTTCGAGCGCGGGCTCGCGCAGTTGCTCGGACCGGAGACGGCGGCCGGTGTCGCGGGGATCTACCACTACATGGCGACGGGCACCGACCCGCTGCTGATGGCGGCCGACGACGGTGTCTCCGCGGAGGTGCTCACGGTGAAGGCGGCGCCGGTGGACGAGTGGGTGACGCGTCAGCCGTGGCAGGTGTGGTCCAGCGACACGGAGGAGTCTCCCTCGCCGCAGAACTGACCACCACCCGGCCCAGCCTCGCCCCCCGCTCTCGGCTTCCCGCTCGCGGGGACCGGAGTCACGGCCCGGACCCCGGGTGACCGGCCTCGTCCCACAAGGACGGGGCCGGTTTCTTGTCGGTGCCGTGAGCTTGTCCGTACTGCTACGTCCGAGTAGTTAACAAAGCGCCGGATTGCCCACCCGAAACCTGGGGGAAGGCTCCTCCGGTACACCCTCGTAGACCCGCCATCCGAGTGAACGCGGACAGGAGCGGCCATGCCCGCAACCCGCCAGCCTTCGACGGAGCTACAAAGAGCGCACCACCACCCGCACCCCCGTAAACCCTCAGGTGATGCTGTGAATCCGCTCATGGGACGTATTCCCGTACTGGACGTCCGCCCACTGGTCGACTGCGGCCGCCGCCCCGCGAAGGCGGTGGCCGGAGAAACCTTCGAGGTGACGGCGACCCTCTTCCGCGAGGGCCACGACGCCGTCGCCGCCAATGTCGTACTGCGCGGCCCGTCAGGGCGCCCCGGGCCCTGGACCCCGATGCGCGAACTGGCCCCCGGCACCGACCGGTGGGGCGCCGAGGTCACCCCGGACGCCGAAGGCCTGTGGACGTACACGGTCGAGGCCTGGAGCGATCCGGTGGCCACCTGGCGCCACCACGCGAGGATCAAGATCCCGGCGGGGATCGACTCCGAACTCGTTCTGGCCGAGGGCGCCGCGCTGCACGAGCGTGCGGCGAAGGGCGTCCCGAAGAAGGGCGGCGGGCGTGAGGCCGTCCTCGCCGCCGCGGACGCGTTGCGCGACGAGTCCCGGCCGGCCGCGGCCCGGCTCGCCGCCGCGCTCGCGCCGCAGGTGACCGAGGCGCTCGACCGCCATCCGCTGCGCGAACTGGTCAGCGCCTCCCCGGCGTTGCCGCTCCAGGTGGAGCGGGAGCGGGCGCTGTTCGGTTCCTGGTACGAGTTCTTCCCGCGCTCGGAGGGCGTGCGGAAGGTCCGGGGCAGGACGGTCCCCGGCACGTTCCGTACCGCGGCCGAGCGACTGCCCGCCATCGCGGCGATGGGCTTCGACGTCGTCTATCTCCCGCCCATCCACCCCATCGGCACCACCCACCGCAAGGGCCCCAACAACGCGCTGTCGGCGGGTCCGAGCGACGTCGGTGTGCCGTGGGCGATCGGCTCGCCCGAGGGCGGCCACGACGCCGTCCACCCGGACCTGGGCACGATCGAGGACTTCGACGCCTTCGTGGCCCGCGCCCGTGAACTGCGGCTGGAGATCGCGCTGGACTTCGCCCTGCAGTGCTCCCCGGACCACCCGTGGGTGGAGAAGCACCCGGAGTGGTTCCGCCACCGGCCCGACGGCTCCATCGCCTACGCGGAGAACCCGCCGAAGAAGTACCAGGACATCTACCCGATCGACTTCGACGGGGCCCCCGACACCATGGACGCGATCGTCGCCGAGACGGTGCGGATCCTGCGCCACTGGATGGACCACGGGGTACGGATCTTCCGCGTCGACAACCCGCACACCAAGCCGGTCGTGTTCTGGGAGCGGGTGATCGGTGAGATCAACCGGGCCGACCCGGACGTGATCTTCCTGGCGGAGGCGTTCACCCGGCCCGCGATGATGCGCACCCTCGGCGCGATCGGCTTCCAGCAGTCGTACACGTACTTCACCTGGCGCAACACCAAGGAGGAGCTGACGGAGTACCTCACCGAGCTGTCCGGCGAGGCGGCCGCCCAGATGCGGCCGAACCTCTTCGTGAACACGCCCGACATCCTGCACGCCTACCTGCAGAACGGCGGCCGGCCGGCCTTCGAGGTGCGCGCGGTGCTCGCCGCGACCCTGTCGCCGACCTGGGGCATGTACGCCGGTTACGAGCTCTGCGAGGGCGCCCCGGTGCGGGCCGGCAGCGAGGAGTACCTCGATTCGGAGAAGTACCAACTGCGGCCGCGGGACTGGGAGTCGGCGGAGCGCTCGGGGGCCTCGATCGCCCCGCTCATCACCACGCTGAACCGGGCCAGGCGCCGGCACCCGGCCCTGCGCAGGCTGCGGAACCTCACCTTCCACGCGACCGACAACGATCAGGTGATCGCGTACAGCAAGCGGTCGGGCTCGAACACCGTTCTGGTGGTGGCGAACCTCGACCCTCACCACACCCAGGAGGCCACGGTCTCGTTGAACATGCCGGAGCTCGGCCTCGACTGGCACGAGACCGTACCGGTGCGCGACGAGCTCACCGGCGAGACCTATCACTGGGGCAGAGCCAACTATGTGCGCCTTGAGCCGGGCGTCGCGCCCGCGCATCTCCTCGCTCTGCGACCGTCCCCGTCGATCGGAGGGTCACCCACCTCATGACTGTCAACGAACCCGTCCCCGACACCTTCGAGGACACGCCCGCCAAGGACCGTGACCCGGACTGGTTCAAGCGGGCCGTCTTCTACGAAGTGCTCGTCAGGTCCTTCCAGGACAGCAACGGCGACGGCGTAGGCGACCTCAAGGGCATCACGTCCAAGCTGGACTACCTGCAATGGCTGGGCGTCGACTGCCTCTGGCTGCCGCCGTTCTTCGATTCGCCGCTGCGGGACGGCGGCTACGACGTCGCCGACTACACCTCCGTGCTGCCCGAGTTCGGTGACCTCGCCGACTTCGTGGAGTTCGTGGACGCGGCGCACCAGCGCGGAATGCGCGTGATCATCGACTTCGTCATGAACCACACCAGCGACCAGCACCCGTGGTTCCAGGAGTCACGCGCCAACCCCGACGGGCCGTACGGCGACTACTACGTCTGGGCCGACGACGACAAGCAGTTCCCTGACGCCCGGATCATCTTCGTCGATACGGAGACGTCGAACTGGACCTTCGACCCGGTGCGCAAGCAGTACTACTGGCACCGGTTCTTCTCGCACCAGCCGGACCTCAACTACGAGAACCCGGCGGTGCAGGAGGAGATCCTCTCGGCGCTGAAGTTCTGGCTGGACCTGGGGATCGACGGCTTCCGGCTGGACGCCGTGCCGTACCTGTACCAGCAGGAGGGCACCAACTGCGAGAACCTTCCCGCGACGCACGCCTTCCTCAAGCGGGTCCGCAAGGAGATCGACGACCACTACCCGGACACGGTGCTGCTCGCCGAGGCCAACCAGTGGCCGGAGGACGTGGTCGACTACTTCGGCGACTTCCCCTCCGGCGGCGACGAGTGCCACATGGCGTTCCACTTCCCGGTGATGCCGCGGATCTTCATGGCGGTACGGCGGGAGTCGCGCACCCCGGTCTCGGAGATCCTGGCCAAGACGCCGGCGATCCCGGACCGCTGCCAGTGGGGCATCTTCCTGCGCAACCACGACGAGCTGACGCTCGAGATGGTCACGGACGAAGAACGCGACTACATGTACGCGGAGTACGCCAAGGACCCGCGGATGCGGGCCAACATCGGCATCCGGCGGCGGCTCGCCCCGCTGCTCGACAACGACCGCAACCAGATGGAGCTGTTCACCGCACTGCTGTTCTCGCTGCCGGGTTCGCCGGTGCTGTACTACGGCGACGAGATCGGGATGGGCGACAACATCTGGCTCGGTGACCGGGACGGGGTGCGGACCCCGATGCAGTGGACGCCGGACCGGAACGCGGGCTTCTCGTCCTGCGATCCGGGTCGGCTGACGCTGCCGGCCATCATGGACCCGGTCTACGGCTACCAGGTCACCAATGTCGAGTCGGGCATGGCCTCGCCGTCCTCGCTGCTCCACTGGACGAAGCGGATGATCGAGATCCGTAAGCAGAACCGGGCCTTCGGGCTGGGCTCGTACACGGAACTGCCCTCGTCCAATCCGGCCGTGCTCGCCTTCCTGCGGGAGTCCCCGCCCGAAGAGGGGCTGGACGCCGACCTGGTGCTCTGCGTGAACAACTTCTCGCGGTTCGCACAGCCGACGGAGCTGGATCTGCGGCAGTTCGACGGCATGCACCCGGTGGAGCTGATCGGTCAGGTGCGGTTCCCCGCGATCGGTCAGTGGCCGTATCTGCTCACCCTGGCGGGGCACGGCTTCTACTGGTTCCGCCTGAAGAAGAGCCGTGCGGCGAAGAGCCCCGAGACCGTTGACTGACGGATCGTCAGTCAACTGCCCGGGGTGGGGCGGTTTCCCCCGCGCCACCCTGGGCACTGTGTCCCACACACAGGCGATTCAGGTCCATACGGGCCTTCTTGTCGGGCCCATACGGATCTTCCCCGCCCGACACGTCCCGCACAGCCGGACAGCCGAAGCCGCCATCCGGGACACTCTGCGCATTTGGAACCACTCATGCGCCCCCCGGGGAAAGGACGCGATGCCATGCCGGAGACCGCATCCACCACCCGGGCCCCGGCCGCCCTCCTTCCGTCACTCGCACCCCTGCTCCATGAATGGCTGCCCCGGCAGCGCTGGTTCGCGGGCAAGGGTCGCCGGGTCACCGGATTCACGCTGGAAGCGGCCACCGAGCTGCTGCCGCTGGACGGCACGGGACCCGGTCTGCTCCATCTGCTGGTACGGGTCGAACAACCGGCACGCCCGGCCCAGACGCCGGCGGACTGCTACCAACTACTGCTGGGAGTGAGGACCCAGCTGCCCCCTCGCCTCGCCCCCGCCCTGATCGGGCGGATCCGGCAGGGGCCCCTCGCGGGCCGGGCGGTCTACGAAGGGCTGCGCGACCCGCGGCTCGCCGGACTGCTCTACGAACGCCTGCGCACACCAGGCCGGATCGGGCCGCTCCACTTCCATGGATCGGCCACCCTGCCCGCCTCCCTCGCCCCGCGGGTCCTGGACGCGGAGCAGTCCAACTCCTCGCTGGTGTACGGCGACAGGTACATCCTGAAGATCTTCCGCCGCGTCAGCCCGGGCGCCAACCCGGATCTGGAACTGCCGCTGGCCCTCGCCCGGGCCGGATGCGCCCGGGTGCCGGAGCCGGTGGCCTGGTTCGAGTCGGGCGCGAACACGCTCGGTGTGCTCCAGCCCTATCTGAGCGACTCACGGGACGGCTGGCGGCTCGCTCTCGACGCGCTCGCGGAGGGAAAGGAATTCACCACAGAGGCGCACGCCCTGGGGCGGGCCACGGCCGAGGTGCACCTCGCGCTGGCGGCGGCGCTCCCCACCGAGAGGCTGCACCGCAGCCAGACCGAGCATCTCGCCGGGGAGATGGACCAGCGCCTGCACGCGGCCGCCCAGGCGGTACCGGCGCTGCTGCCGTACGTACCGGGCCTGCGGGCCGTCTTCGCGGCGGCGGGCGACACCGCGGGCGCGGGACAGCTGCAACGGGTCCACGGCGACCTGCACCTGGGGCAGACGCTGCGGTCGGCGGACGGCGGCTGGTCGGTGATCGACTTCGAGGGCGAGCCCGCGAAGCCGCTCGCGGAGCGGTGCCGCCCCCAGCCCGCGGTCCGCGACGTCGCGGGGATGCTCCGCTCCTTCGACTACGCGGCCCGCACCCACCGCCCCTGGAACGCCGAGTGGGCGGCCCGCTGCCGGGCTGCCTACTGCTCCGGCTACGCCGAGGCCGCCGGCACCGACCCCCGCACGGACCCGGCCCTGCTGCGCGCCTACGAGACCGACAAGGCGGTCTACGAGGTCGTCTACGAGGCCCGCCACCGCCCCGACTGGCTCCCGGTCCCGATGGCGGCGATCGAGCGCCTGGCGGGGGCGGAGTGAGCCTGTCGCCCGTGCCCCTTCCCCACCCCGTCGCGGGCCGTCGTCCCGCCGGGGCGG
>NZ_JAGGOS010000143.1 GCF_018614205.1 Streptomyces sp. ISL-36
CCCGGGGGTGCGATCCCCGGTCCCCGGGATGCGGTCCGAGGTCCCCGGGGTGCGATTCCCGTGACGCGGTCCGAGGTCCCGGGGGTGCGATCCCCGGTCCCCCCGGGCGCGGAGCAAGGCCGGAGGGCGGGTACGGATCCAGGTCCGTACCCGCCCTCCGGTGCGTCGTCAGCCCTCCGCGGGGACCGGGGCGTGGCGCGGGACCGGCCCCGGGCCCGGTTGCGGGGCGGACGGGGAGATGACGGGCGCGGGCGGGGCGACGACCGGCGAGACGGATTCGGGCGCCCGGGCAGGAGTCGCGCCGGGGATGAGGCCGGGGTCCGGGGCCGAGCCGGGGACCGCCTCGATCGCCGTCGCCATGGCGTCCTGGCGCTCCGGCAGGAGCTCCAGGACGGCCCTGCGGTGCGCCTCGCTCGTCGCGTCGTCGTACGGGTCGGGCGTCGCCGGAACCTGCAGGCGCAGGACCGGCCCCGTACCGAGGCGGGCGTAGCCGCGGCCCGGCGGGACGACCGGGGTCGGCGTGGTGTGCGGCGCCACGCCGAGGACCGACTCGATCTGCGCGGGGGAGGCGTGGCCGAGCACCACGCGGGCGCGGGTGTGTGTCCGTACCGTCTCGCTCAGCGCGTCCACGCTGTCGAACTGCTCCGCCACCACCACCGTGACCTGGGCGGCCCGGCCGTGCCGCAGCGGCACCTGAAGGAGGTCCTGCGGGTCGGGGCGCCCGGCCGCCGCCGCCAGATGGCCGAGGACGCTCGGCCGGTCGAGCAGGATCCACAGCGGACGCTTGGTGTCCTCGGGGGCGGGGTGACCCGCCTGACGCGCCCGGTTCGCGGCGATCAGCCGCCGCTCGGTCTCGTGGGCCGCCCACTCCAGGCTCGCCAGCGCGCCCGCGAGACCGCACTCGACGGCCAGCACGCCGACACGGCCGGTCAGACAGGCGTACTCGCCGGTCCCGCTGCCCTCGATGACGAGGACGTCGCCGTGGGGCAGGGCCTGCAGGGCGAGGGAGCGCACCAGGGAGGTGGTGCCGCTGCCGGGCTGGCCGACGGCGAGCAGATGCGGCTCGGTCGAGCGCGGGCCGGTGCGCCAGACCACGGGCGGAGCGTCCTTCTCGCCGTCGGCGGCGAGGACCGGCACCGTCCGCTGCACGGCGTCGGCATCGGTGAAGCCGAGGACCGTCTCGCCCGGCGCGGTGACGAAGCGCTGGGCGGCGATCGTGGTGGGCAGGGCGGGCAGCACGCTCATGACGAGCTCGTTGCCCTCCTGGTCCCAGTCGAAGAGGTACTCCCGGCCGCGCCCCGACTTGGCGTGCAGCAGCTGTTCGATCCGGGCGCGGGAGGAGACCTCCCCGTCGGTGAAGTAGGCGGGGTACCTGATCCGCAGGCGGGTGAGGCGACCGCCGTCGTCGAAGGCGAAGTCGCCGAAGGCGCCGCTCCAGTCCCCGCCGTGGGCGAAGAGCGGGGCCGGGTCCTCGGGGACGGAGAAGTACGGCACCAGCGCCTCGTAGAGGCTCTTGAGCCGCTCGATCTCGGCATCGTCGGGCCCGGTCTTCACGACCGGGCGCTCACGCCCCTTCCACGCCGCCGCGCCCATGACCGAGACGAGCGCGAGGAGCGGCCCGTACGGGACGAGGGCGAGGACGAGGACGCAGGCCGCGACCAGGAACAGCGTGGGACCGCGCCGCTCCTTGGGAGTCGCGGCCCACCTGGCGCGCGCGGTCGCGGCCAGCTTCCGCAGACCACGCGTGAGGGTGATCAGCGGATGGAGCACATCCGTGGCGCTGTCGGCGGCCGTGCGCGCGATCTCTCGACTGCGAGCGATCCGGTCGCTGCCGCTGCTCAGAATGCGGGGGAGTGGTCGCCGGGCCACGTCGTACTCCTGGAGTTGTGGAAGGGGCTGTGGAGCGGGCGCGTCAGAAATTGATCCCGCCCAGAAGGCTGGCGAGGCTCTGACCGCCCGCCGTGATGCTCGGCGCGATGGCGGTGCCCGCCAGGTAGAAGCCGAAGAGCGAGCAGACGAATGCGTGGGATGCCTTGAGTCCGTCCTTCTTGAAGAACAGGAAGCAGATGATGCCGAGCAGGACCACGCCTGAGATGGACAGGATCATGAGGTGTTCTCCTGGTTGAGGGGACAGTCACCATGAGTCCTTCCAGATTCACCGTAGGTATCTATGCGATTAAAGGTGCATATGGGTGAAAGGCGGGCGATTTCACTTGACTGGCGGATGGGGAGGGCTCGTCCGGGTGGCGAAACGCACCGGCCGCGCTCCCGCCGGCCGGCCCCGGGCGCGGCTGGGGTGATCTTTGCCGCGGACGGTCCCGGTCATGTCGCCGCACGGGCAGTACCCTGTCGATTCACTCGTACGGCGGCGCTTGCCAGGCGCAGGCCGAGGCCGAGGTCAGTGCCCCGGTCGACACCGAGATCAGCAGGAAGAGATCTCCGGCAGGAGATCTCCGCAAGAGATCTCCGGCAAGAGAACCTCGCAAGAGGTCTCCGGTACGAGATCACCAGAGCACGAGATCACCAGAGCACGAGAGAAAGGCGGGCACGCCCCGATGAGCGAGACTCCGGACCCCGAGGTCGTCGAACTGGCCGGAAAGGTCTTCGACCTGGCACGCACGGGCGACGCCGAGGCACTGGCCGCCTACGTCGACGCGGGCGTCCCCGCGAACCTCACCAACGAGAAGGGCGACTCCCTCGTCATGCTCGCCGCCTATCACGGGCATGCCGACGCGGTGGGGACCCTGCTCGCCCGTGGCGCGGACGCCGACCGCGCCAACGACCGCGGTCAGACCCCGCTCGCCGGCGCGGTCTTCAAGGGTGAGGACGAGGTCGTCCGCGTCCTGCTCGCCGGCGGGGCAAATCCGGAAGCAGGGACTCCGTCCGCCGTGGATACTGCTCGGATGTTTGGGAAGGCAGAACTCCTCGAACTGTTCGGCGCCCAGTGAAGATCAGGGTGAACGGGCACTGAACCCCAGGTGAGAGCGGTGTCGTAAATGTGGTCGCGGTGGCGAAATGGCTGGGTCATCATGACGTCGGGCCCGCAAGGGGCCACCGACGAGAGGCAGAGGAAGATGGTCAACACCAAGCGAAGGACGACGGGCGGCCCTCCATGTTGCTGCGCGGCCTAGGCGATCACCAGTCCCCGGTACTCCCCGGTCGTGTCGACAGCTTGATGTGAGGCATCCTCCATGTTCGAACCAGTCATAGCGCCGAGCGGCACCCTGCTCGGCCTGCTGCAGAGGGGCCGCGGCGACGGCACTCTGCACGCGCTCGCCGCGCCACGCGCCGAAGCCCTCGCGGGCCTGAACCACTGTGTTCTCAGTGACCCCCGCCACGACTGGCAGGTCGAGAACCGCTCCCTCTACTACGCCCGTCTCTACCTCGACCTGCACGGCGGGCTCGAGGAGATCGAGGCCCACCTCTTCGGGGCCGACGACCTCTTCGACACCGAGGAGAACAGGACCGGGCTCGCCCTCGCCGTCCTCGGACACCTGGCCTCCTACGGCCGCCGGGACGCCCTGGCACTGCTCCGGCGGTACGCCGCGAGCGGCACCAACTGGGCCTGGGCGCTCGACGAGCTCGCCCTGCGCGACGACGACGCCGGCCTGCGGTCGCTCGCCGTCCCCGTCCTCGCCCGCTTCCCCGCCACCCCCGAGGGTGACGCCGAGCTCGCGAGTGCCGTACGGGACGCCTTCGAGCCCCGCCCCTGGCGGCTGTGGGCCGAGGACCGGCGCGACGCTGTCGGCGGCCGGATCAGGGCGGCCCGGGAACAGGGCTCCTTCGACCGCTGGCAGCGCCAGATGCGACCGAGCGGGCCCCGGCCCGGCTGGAGCGTCCAGGCGGTCTTCGACTGGGCCCAGGAGGGCCTGGAGCGTGGCACCGTCCTGCACGGCCCCGCCGCCCGCTGCCTGACCGCCGTCGCCGGACCCGAGGACCGGGCGGCGATCGTCCAGGCCGCCCGCAGCGGCCCCGACGGCGCGCGCTGCGCCGCCCTGCACTACCTCGCCGAGGCGCGCGATCCCGCCGTGCTCGACCTCATCGAGGCCGCGGCCGGCAGTGACTCCCGTACCGTCGCCGAAGCCGCCGTCTCCGCTTTCGAGCGGATGTGCGGGGAGGACGCCGTGGACCGCGCCCGTGGCTGGGTCCACCGGCCCGATCCCCTCGGCGCCGCCGCAGCCGGCGTCCTCGCCTGCCGGGGCGGGGCCCGGGACGCCCACCTCGTCCTCGGCGCCCTGCGGGAGACCGTCCGGGCCGAGGGCCCCGACGCGACCGCGCTCTACACCCTCGTCGACGGCGCCGGGCGCCTCGGCATCGCCTGCGCCGCCCCCGTGCTCCGCCACGTCTACCGGGAGACCGCCTCCTCCCAGCTCCGCGGCCGCACGGCCCGCGCCCTCGCCGCCACCGACCCGACTTTTCCGACGGGCTTCGCCGTCGAGTGCCTCTGGGACTGCGAGGAGACCACCCGCGAGGTGGCGGCGCTGCACGCCGAGACCGGCGACGTACGGGTCGCGGAGCGCTTGCGGCGCCTGGCCGCGGACCCGGCCGAGGAGGCCGAGGTCCAGACGGCGGTACGCAACCGGATAGGGCCCGACCTGCAGGTCTGAACCCGGCCCCGGAGAGACCCGCCCCCTGGCCCCCGACCTCCGCCCGGACCCCCGACCCCCCGGACTCGCGGCCCCGCCCGGACCGGCCACCGCGGCGGGGCGCCGGACGGCCGGCACCGGACCGCCACGGGCCCCGGGAGCTCTGGACCGGCACGGGTGTCCAGTGGGGCACGAGGACGGGCGCGCGGCTCAGGCCCGGCACCGCCGGAGGGCTGGGTGCCCCGGCCGTTGCTCCGCTTCGGCCGGCTACGGCTGGGTGCCCCGGCCGTTGTTCCGCCTCGCCCACGCCACGCCGCCCTCGCCCGAGCCCGAAGAGCCCCCCGCCCACCCGCGCGGACGCCCTGCTGCGGCGCGCCACCGCCGCCCACCGGCCGGAGGCGTACGACGCTGCCACGACCCGCTGCCGCCACACCTCCTGGGGCCGAGCTGCGGCACCGGGCGGACGGCAGCGGAGCCCGGCTCCGTCGGCGGGCCGAAACGCGCCCTGCCCGCCGTCCTCGCCGCGGTGTCCCTCGGCGCGCCGGTGGCCACAATGGCGGAATGAGCGGGCGCTGGGAGTTCTGGATCGACCGTGGCGGCACCTTCACCGACATCGTGGGCCGACGGCCCGACGGCCGGCTCGTCACCCGCAAACTCCTCTCCCACGACCCCGACCGCCCCCATGACGCCGCCGTCGCCGGGATCCGGCTCCTCCTCGGACTCGGACCCGGCGAACCCGTCCCCGCCGACCGGATCGACGTCGTCAAGATGGGCACGACCGTCGCCACCAACGCCCTCCTGGAGCGTCGCGGCGAGCCGACCGTCCTCCTCGTCACCCAGGGCTTCCGGGACGCCCTACGCATCGCGTACCAGAACCGGCCTCGGCTATTCGACCGCCACATCGTGCTCCCCGAGGCCGTCCACGAGCGGGTGGTCGAGGTCCCGGAGCGCGTCGACGCCAACGGGCGGGTGGTGCGCCCGCTCGACGAGGACACCGTCACCGAGGCGCTGGCCGAGGCCCGCCGCGACGGATACCGCTCCGCCGCCGTCGTCCTGATGCACGGCTACCGCCATCCCGTCCACGAGACCCGGATCGCCGCCCTCGCCCACGCCCTCGGCTTCGCCCAGGTCAGCTGCTCCCACGAGGTCAGCCCGCTCATCAAACTCGTCCCCCGCGGCGACACCACCGTCGTGGACGCCTATCTCTCCCCGATCCTGCGCCGGTACGTCGACGAGGTGGCGCGGGAACTCGCCGGGATCCGGCTGATGTTCATGCAGTCCAACGGCGGCCTGCGGGAGGCCGCCCACTTCCGGGGCAAGGACGCGGTCCTGTCCGGCCCGGCGGGCGGCGTCGTGGGCATGGCCCGCACCTCCCGGCAGGCCGGTTTCGACCGGGTCATCGGCTTCGACATGGGCGGCACCTCCACCGATGTGTCGCACTACGCGGGCGAGTTCGAGCGTGAACTCGGTACACAGGTCGCCGGCGTACGGATGCGCGCCCCGATGATGAACATCCACACGGTCGCCGCCGGCGGAGGCTCCGTCCTCCACTACGACGGCAGGCGCTACCGCGTAGGACCCGATTCCGCGGGCGCCGTCCCCGGCCCCGCCTGCTACCGCCGCGGCGGCCCGCTGACCGTCACCGACGCCAATGTGATGCTCGGCCGCGTCCAGCCCGCCCACTTCCCGGCCGTCTTCGGGCCCGACGGCGACCAGCCGCTCGACGCCGACGTCGTCCGCGAGAAGTTCACCGCCCTCGCCGCGGAGATCGGCGGCGGGCGCACCCCCGAGCAGGTCGCCGCCGGTTTCCTCGAGATCGCCGTCCTCAACATGGCCAACGCCGTCAAGAAGATCTCCGTCCAGCGCGGTCACGACATCACCCGCTACGCCCTCACCAGCTTCGGCGGCGCCGGCGGCCAGCACGCCTGCGCCGTCGCCGACGCGCTGGGCGTCGACACCGTCCTCGTGCCACCGCTCGCCGGGGTGCTCTCCGCGTACGGGATCGGCCTCGCCGACGCCACCGCCATGCGCGAGCAGTCGGTCGAGGCGGAACTCGGCGCACCGGGGACCCACGCGCGCGTGACGGAGCTCTGCGAAGCGCTCGCCGAGAGGACCAGGGAGGAACTGCGCGCGGACGGGCTGCCGGACTCCGCGATCACCACCCGCGCGCGCGTGCTCCTGCGGTACGCCGGCACGGACGCGAGCCTCCAGGTGGGCCTCGCCTCCGATGACGAGATGGCCGCCGCGTTCACCACCGCCCACCGCGCGCGGTACGCCTTCACCATGGACAAGCCGCTCGTCGTCGAGGCGGTCTCCGTGGAGGCGGTCGGCCTCGCCGGACCCCACGGCCCGGTGGCCGTCGACGCGGGCGCACGCGAGGGGCAGCTCGCGCCCCGGGCGACGGTACGGATGTACAGCGGCGGCGGCGCGGCCGTACCGGCCCCGGCCCCGCGCGGCCGGTACAGTGCGGTCGAACCGGCCCCGGCCCCGCGCGGCCGGTACAGCGCCGCTGTAGCGGCCCCGCTCTACCGGCGTGACGATCTGCGCCCCGGCGACACGGTCCCCGGCCCCGCGATCCTCGCCGAGGCCGACGCCACCACCGTCGTCGACGAGGGCTGGCAGGCCGCCGCAGGCGACGGCGGACACCTGGTCCTCACGCGCGTGCGGCCCCGCCCCGCACGGGTCGCCGCCGGCACGGACGTCGACCCCGTCCTCCTGGAGGTCTTCAACAACCTCTTCATGGCGATCGCCGAGCAGATGGGCGTACGGCTGGAGAACACCGCCCACTCCGTCAACATCAAGGAGCGCCTCGACTTCTCCTGCGCCCTGTTCGACGCCGAGGGGAACCTCATCGCCAACGCGCCGCACATCCCCGTGCACCTCGGCTCCATGGGCGAGTCCATCAAGGAGGTGCTGCGGCGGGGCGGCGACTCCCTGCGCCCCGGCGACGTCTACGCCGTCAACGACCCGTACCACGGCGGCACCCACCTCCCCGACATCACCGTGGTGACACCCGTGTTCGACGATTCCGGGGACGAGCTGCTCTTCGCCGTCGCCTCGCGCGGGCACCACGCCGAGATCGGCGGCATCACACCCGGCTCCATGCCCGCGTTCAGCAGGACCGTCCACGAGGAGGGGGTCCTCTTCGACAACTGGCTGCTCGTACGGGACGGACGGCTGAGGGAGGAGGAGACACGAGCCCTGCTGACCGGCGCCCGGTACCCCTCCCGCGACCCGGACACCAACCTCGCCGACCTGCGCGCCCAGATCGCCGCCAACGAGAAGGGCATCGAGGAACTCCGGGCCATGGCCGACGAGTTCGGCCTCGACGTCGTCCACGCCTACATGCGGCACGTGCGCGCCAACGCGGAGGAGTCCGTACGGCGGATCGTCGCCGGGCTGCGGGACGGTTCCTACCGCTACGAGACGGACGGCGGCGCGGTCATCCAGGTGGCGGTTCGCGTCGACCGCGAACGGCGCGCCGCCGTCGTCGACTTCACCGGGACCTCGCCTCAGCAGGCGGGCAACGCCAACGCCCCCACCTCCGTCGTCATGGCCGCCGTCCTGTACGTCTTCCGCACCCTCGTCGACGACGACATCCCGCTCAACAGCGGCTGCCTCGAACCCCTCGACATCCGCGTCCCGCCCGGCTCCATGCTCGCGCCGGCCTACCCCGCGGCGACCGTCGCCGGGAACGTCGAGACCTCCCAGGCCGTCACGGGCGCCCTGTACGCGGCCCTCGGCGTCCAGGCCGAGGGGTCGGGGACGATGAACAACGTGACCTTCGGCAACGCGCGCGTGCAGTACTACGAGACCGTGGCGAGCGGCTCAGGCGCGGGCGACGGCTTCGACGGCGCCGATGCCGTCCAGACCCACATGACCAACTCCCGGCTCACCGACCCCGAGATCCTGGAGTGGCGCCACCCCGTCAGGGTGGACTCCTTCGCCGTACGGGAGGGCAGCGGCGGTCGCGGCCGCAGGCGCGGCGGCAACGGGGTGGAGCGCCGGATCCGTTTCCTGGAGCCGATGACGGTGACCCTGTTGACCGGCCACCGCCGTGTCCCGCCCTACGGCATGGCCGGAGGGGAGCCGGGAGCCCTCGGCGAGAACACGGTCGAACGCGCCGACGGCACGGTCGAGCACCTCGCCGGAGTCGACGCGACCGAGGTAGGCCCCGACGACGTCCTGGTGCTCCGGACGCCCGGCGGCGGGGGATACGGCGCCGTTGCCCCCGGGGAGCCCGAACCGCGCTCCGGAGGCGGCTGCGCGCCCGTGGAGCGCTGACCCCATGCCGCGCTCCCATCCCATGCCGAGCTCTCATCGGGTGGAGCGGGTGGAGCGCTGAGCCCTCATCGCACCGGCACGAACCGCACGGTGGTTCCCGGCACCGCCTGCGCCGCCGCCGCCAGGTCCCGCTCCCGCACCACCGCGACCACCGGGTAGCCACCGGTCGTCGGATGGTCCGCGAGGAAGACCACCGGACGGCCGTCCGGCGGAACCTGGACCGCGCCCAGCACCATGCCCTCGCTGGGCAGTTCGCCGGGGACGGCCCGTTCCAGGGCCGGGCCCTCGGTGCGCAGGCCGATGCGGTTGCCGGCGGAGGAGACGAGGTACGCGCGCGTGGCGAGGGTGTGGAGCGCCCCGCTGGTGAACCAGTCGTCACGCGGCCCGAGCCGGACCCGCAGGACGAGTTCTTTCGGCGGGCCCGGCCAGGGAGGAGCGTCGACCGGCGCCCGTGCGGCCGATTCCCGCCCCAACGGCAGCACGGCCCCGTCGGCGAGCGGTGCCGGGCCAAGCCCCGACAGCAGGTCGGTGGAGCGGCTGCCGAGGACCGGGTCGACGGCGACCCCGCCGCCGAACCCCACGTACGAGCGCAGCCCGCGCACGGCGGCGCCGACCTCCAGGAGGGCCCCGGGGCCCACCCGTAGCGCCGTCCCCCAGGCGGCCGGGCGCCCGTCCACGGTGACGGAGCACGGTGCCCCGCCCACCGCGACCGTCACCGCGCACCGGGGCCGCACCGCGCACCCGTTGACCGTGGTCTCCAGGACCGCAGCGCCCTCCGCGTTGCCGACGAGCCGGTTCACCAGCCGCGCCGCCCCCGGATCCAGCGCGCCCGAGCGCGGGACGCCCAGATGGGCCCAGCCGAACCGCCCCAGGTCCTGCACCGTGGTCAGCGCTCCGGCCCGTACGACGGCGAAAGCACGATCGGTCACCGGTGCTCCACCACCAAACGGACCCGGGCGCCGGGCGTGAGCAGCGCGGCCGGCTCACGGGACGCGTCCCAGAGCACCGCGTCGGTGGAGCCGATCAGCTGCCAGCCGCCGGGGGAGGAGCGCGGGTACACCCCCGTGTACGGCCCCGCCAGCGCGACCGCGCCGGCCGGGACGGAGGTGCGCGGGGTGGCCCGGCGCGGCACCTGGTACGGCTCGCCGAGCCCCGTCAGGTAGCCGAAGCCCGGCGCGAAACCGCAGAAGGCGACGCGGTACTCGGCGGCGGAGTGGATCCGGACCGCCGTCTCCACGGACACCCCCCACAGCGCCGCGACCTCCGCCAGGTCGGGACCGTCGTAGTGGACCGGCACCTCGATGGCCCGCTCCACGCGCGCGTGGAGCGGCGGAATCGTCCACTCCCGCAGCTGCCCGGCCAGCACGTCCGGGGCGTCGACCCCGTCGAGCAGCACCGTCCGCGCCGCCGGCACGATCTCCCGTACGACGGGCAGCGCACCACCCGCCCGGCGGCGCAGCAGCTCGGCGTGGAAGGCCTCCGTCTCCGGTCCGCTCGCCAGCTCGACGAGCAGCGCCCGCTCGCCCACCCGGAACACCCGCCGCGCCTTCATGCGAACGCCTCCACCCGGACCCCGGCAGCTTCGAGCTGCGCACGGACCCGCCGGGCGAGCCCCACCGCGCCGGGGGTGTCCCCGTGCAGACAGAGCGACCGCGCCCGGACGGCGACGGTGTGCCCGCAGTGCGAGGTGACCACCCCGAAGCGGGCCATGGACAGCGAACGCTCCACGACCTCGGCGGGATCGGTGACGACGGCTCCCTCCTGCCCCCGTGGCAGCAGGGAGCCGTCCGCCGTGTACGCCCGGTCGCCGAAGGCCTCGGTGACGACGGGCAGGCCCGCTGCCTCGGCCGCCTCGTGCAGCCGCGAACCGGGCAGCCCGAGCACCGGAAGGCCCTCGCCGCCGCCGCCGAGGAGGACCCCGTCGACGACCGCGCGCGCCTGCTCCTCGTCACGGACCACCCGGTTGTAGAGCGCGCCGTGCGGCTTGACGTACGAGACCCGCGTGCCGGCGGCCCGGGCGAAGACCTCCAGGGCGCCGATCTGGTAGGCCACTTCGGCCGCCAGCTCGTCCGCCGGGACGTCCATCGAGCGCCGGCCGAAGCCGGCCAGATCGCGGTAGGAGACCTGGGCGCCGATCCGTACCACCCTGGCCGCCGCCTGCTCGCAGACCCGCCGCATGGTGACGGCGTCCCCGGCGTGGAAGCCGCAGGCCACGTTGGCGCTGGTGACCACGGAGAGAAGCTCCTCGTCGTCGGTGAGCGTCCAGCGGCCGAAGCCCTCTCCGAGGTCGGCGTTGAGGTCGATCGAGGCCCAGGTCATGGTGTCGCTTCCTTCTTCCCCGGTCTTTTCCGGTCCTACGGTCGGACGTCGACGCGGTAGCGCGCGTCGCGTACATCGGTGACGAGCATCCGGCCCGGCCCGGCGCGTGCGTCAGGGCGAACGGCGGGCGCGAGGCCATCACCGCGGCCTGGGGGGTGACTCCGCAGGCCCAGAACACCGGTACGTCCCCCGGTTCCGCCGCGACGGCGTCGCCGAAGTCGGGGCGCTCCAGATCGCGGATGCCGAGCGCCGCGGGATCGCCCGCGTGCACGGGCGCACCGTGCACGGCGGGCAGCAGCCCGCTGATCCGCCGTGCCGTGGGGACGAGGTCCGCCGGGACGTGGCGCATCGAGACGACCATCGGGCCACGCAGCCGTCCGGCGGGCCGGCAGGCCCGGTCGGTCACGAACATGGACACGTTGCGGCCCTGCTCGACGTGGCGCAGCGGCACACCGGCCTCCGCGAGGGAGGCCTCGAAGGTGAAGCTGCAGCCGATGAGGAACGACACCAGGTCGCCGCGCCAGTACGAGGTCACCTCGGTCGGTTCGTCGACGAGCCGACCGTGCTCCCAGACGCGGTAGCGCGGGATGTCCGTCCGCAGGTCGGCGCCGGGGGCCAGCTCCGTCGTCCAGGAACCGGCGTCGGTGACGTCGAGGACCGGGCACGGCCGGGGGTTGCGGGTACAGAACAGGAGCACGTCGTACGCCCAGTCCGCGGGGACCGCGATCAGGTTGACCTGGGTGTGGCCGGGAGCCCAGCCGGCCGTGGGGCCGGTCGCTCCGGCCCTGGCACGCGCGCGTGCCGTCCGCGGGTCGGGAACCGCTGTGTCGCTCATGACAGTTCCTTCCCGCGGGTCTCCGGCAGGCCGAGGAGCGCCAGCACGGCGAGGCCGTAGCCGATGGCACCGAAGACCAGCGCGCCGCCGACGCCCCAGCTCTCGGCGAGAAAGCCGACCAGGGTCGGGAAGACGGCGCCCACCGCGCGCCCGGTGTTGTACGTGAAGCCCTGTCCCGTGCCCCGTACGGCCGTCGGATACAGCTCGGCGAGGAAGGAGCCGAAGCCGCTGAAGATGGCCGACATGCAGAAGCCGAGCGGGAAACCGAGGACGAGCAGGAGGGTGTTCGCCCCGGAGGGGATGTTCGTGTAGGCGAGGACGGACAGCGCCGAAAGGAAGGCGAACAGCGCGATGTTCTTCTTCCGGCCCAGCCGGTCGGTGAGATACCCGCCGGTCAGGTAGCCGATGAAGGCTCCCGAGATGAGGAAGGTCAGATAGCCGCCGGTGCCCACCACGGTCAGCCCGCGCTCCGTCTTCAGGAAGGTGGGCACCCAGGTGGCGAGGGTGTAGTAGCCACCCTGCACACCCGTCGAGAGCAGGACCGCGAAGAGGGTGGTGCGCAGCAGCGGCGGCTTGAAGACGGCCGTGAACGAACCGCGTTCGGCGCTGGTGCGCCGCACTTCGGCGGCGTGCGGCGCGTCCTCGACGTTCCGTCGGACGTAGACGACGAGCAGGGCGGGCAGCGCGCCCGTCCAGAACATGACGCGCCAGGCGGTGTCGGCGTCGACGAACTGGAAGACCAGCGTGTAGACGATCACCGCGAGGGCCCAGCCGGCCGCCCAGGCGCTCTGGACGCCGCCGAGGGTACGGCCCCGGTGCCTGGCGGAGGCGTACTCGGCGACCAGGATAGCGCCGACCGCCCACTCGCCGCCGAAGCCGAGCCCCTGGAGGGCCCGGAAGACCAGCAGCGTCTCGTAGTTGGGGGCGAAGCCGCACAACACGGTGAAGAGCGCGTAGGTGATGACGGTGATCATCAGCGCCCTCACCCGGCCGATGCGGTCGGCGAGGATGCCGGCGAGCGCGCCGCCGATCGCCGAGACGACGAGGGTGACCGTGGTGAGGAGCCCGGTCTGGCCCTTGTCGAGGCTGAAGTAGGCGGCGATGGCCACCATCGACAGCGGCAGCGTGAAGAAGTCGTAGGAATCCAGGGCGTATCCGCCGAAAGCGCCGCCGAAGGCGCGCCGGCCGCGCGGCCCGAGGGCGCGCAGCCAGGCGAAAGCGCCCGTGTCGTCGGGGTGTTCGCCCTGGGGGTGACGCCGGATCTGCTGCTGGGACTGGGTCCTGCTCACTGTGCACCTCGCAGAGGGGGAGGAGCGTGCCTGAGAGACGTACCTGGGGGACGTGCTGGAGGACCGTGCGGTGTCGTTAACGTAGAGGATTGTTCAACGATCCGACAAGAGGCATGTTGTCTCGTTCTTGTTTCTGCGATTGACTCGGCCGCGGACGACGGAAGGAACGAGGCACTGTGGGCGGAATCGACGAACTCGCCGACGACCGGGCGTTGCTGGGCCGTACGAGCACGGCGGAACGCGTGGCGGACATCCTGCGCACCCGGATCGCCGAGGGCTTCTTCCCGCCCGGCACCCGGCTCTCGGAGGAGAGCATCGGCGGTGCGCTCGGCGTCTCCCGCAACACGCTGCGCGAGGCGTTCCGGCTGCTCACCCATGAACGGCTGCTCGCCCACGAGCTCAACAGGGGCGTCTTCGTCCGGGTCCTCGCCGTCGACGACGTCGACGACATCTATCGCACCCGCCGTCTCGTCGAATGCGCCGTCGTGCACGGCCTGGGGCAGCCGCCGTTCGCTCTCGACGGCCTCGCCGACGCCGTCGAGGAGGGCGAGGGGGCGGCCCGCGCGGCGGACTGGAAGGGCGTCGCCACCGCCAACATCCACTTCCACCGCGAACTCGTCGCCCTGGCCGGCAGCGCCCGCACCGACGAACTGATGCGAGGCGTCCTCGCCGAACTCCGGCTGGCCTTCCACGTCGTGGACGACGCCCGAGGTCTGCACGAGCCCTATCTCGTACGAAACCGGGAGATTCTGGACGCCCTGCTCGCCGGTGAACGCGCGACCGCGGAACGCCTCCTGGCCCGCTACCTCGACGATTCCCGCGCGCGGATCGTCGAGGTCTACGCGAAGGCGGTCGACGACCCGGCGGCCCCCGACGCCTGAGCGGCGCGACCCGCGGGAAGGGCGGCCGCGGGCGCGCACGGAGCGCAGCCCCCGGCGGTCGCATCTGCGCCGTTTCGACCGTTGTCGGTGCGAGGACCTAATCTGTGCACCGTGACTTCGCCTGCCTCGACGGACCTCGTTCCGCCCCAGCTCAGCGCGGGGCCGCGACCCGCGCCGGGTCCGGCCGCCGACGAAGGGCTCGCGCGGCGGCTCCGCGCGCTCGCGTGCACCGCGCCGCTGCACGATCTGGACACGCGCAAGGCGAATCTGGCCGGTGAGTACTCGGTCTACGCGATGGCCGAGGTCGCGCTCGCCGCCATCGACCTCGTCACGCTCAACATGGACTTCGACACCGGCGCCGACCACGAGCAGATCGTCGCCCGGCTCCTGCCCCGCGTCGCCGCCCAGGCCCCCGGCCGACCCGCCGCCGAGCACGAGCGGGTCGCCCGCTGGGTCCTGGAGAACCTGATCAACGTCGGCAGCGTCGACCGCGGCTTCCGCGCCGTGTACGGCACCTTCGGCGCCGACGGCGTCTACACCCGCCGGGACTACGACTTCAAGCTGATCGAAGAGGTCCCCGGCTACGGAGGCGGCGTCTACCTCCGTACCACCGACGAAGCGGTCAACGTCCTGGTCGGCGCCCTCGACACCGACGTCACCAGCGCCCAGATCGCCGCCGAGGTGAAGCTGGAGATCCTGATCAGCCGGGGCAGGCTCGCCGACGCCCAGCTCGCCGCCGAACAGGCGCGTTACCGCACCGTGCAGTACGCCGAGACCCTCCGCAAGACCCTGGAGGCGACCCGGCGCAACGTCCGCGCCGTCGACTGGCTCAACGCCGTCCCCGACATGATCGCCGAGGCGCTCGACCACGTCGCCGACCGCTACCGCCACGAGAACGCGATCCTCACCAACATCCGCAAGGCCCGCGACGAGGCCGAGGACCACGAGCACAAGCGGCGCGCCGCCGAGCTCGTCGACATCGTCAAGGACTGCATCCGCCGCCACACCCAGCTCCAGTCCCGGCTCCTGGAGGCCGGCCCGCTCTTCCGCGCCGAGCAGGACCGGCAGGCCTTCGCCGCCCCCACCTCGTACACCGGGATAGATCTGTACGGGCAGCTCGTCGCCCCGCTGCTCCCGCTCCCCGTCGAACAGGCGACCAGGGTCACCGATGCCTTCTTCGCCCGCGGCACCGGCCTGCGCACCCCCGCGGCCGTGCGCGTCGGCGACCTGGTGGAGATGCTGCTCACCCCGCCCGTCGAGCGCGCGCACCTCGGCGCGGAGATGCCCGAGCCGGACCTGATCGCCACCCCCGACGACAGCCGCTTCAGCGAGGAGCAGCTCGCGAGCGCGATGGAACTGCTCGACCTGGAGCACGACGCCCCGCGCCGCCTTTCCGGCCTCCTCGCCGAGGCCCGTCTCCGGGACGCGGACCTGCCCTATCTGGTCGCCCTCCTCGCCGTCCACGCGGCGAGCCCCCCGGTCGGCACGGCCTACCGCCAGGGCGAGGAGCGCCTGCTCTTCGCCGTCGACGACGGCACGCCACTGGACGACCCGGAGTTCGGCGGCGCCGATCTCATAGTGGGTACGGCACTCCTGGACGCGGCGGGCATGGCCGCCGCCCGATCGGAGGCGTCATGACGACCGCCCCCACCGACACCGCGGCCGAACGGACCTCGTCCACGACTCCCAGCAGGGCCGCCCTGCCCTCGGACGGAGACCCGGCCCGAAACAGCGACCGGCTGGGCGCCCAGAGCCCGCCCCCGGAGCAGCCGGTCGCGGCCTCCTGCCCCACCTCGGGCGCGGAGGGCGCCGCCTGCGGTACGGACGGTTCCGTCGCCGGTGCGGCGGGCACCGCCTCCGGTGCGGAAGGTCCGGTCTCCGGTGCGGGAGGTCCCGTCTCCGCTACGGCAGAGAGCCCCGCGGAGGAGCAGCCGGAACAGTCGCAGCAGCCGCAGCAGCCGCAGCAGCCGCAGCAGCCGCAGCAGCCGCAGCAGCCGGAGCAGTCGGAGCAGGAGGACGGCCCCGCGCCGCGTCGAGCCGCGGCCGGCAGTGTCGTGCTGCCGCCCGCGCCCGCCCGTCGGAGCCCCGCACCGTATGTGCGGGCCGTCCGGCTGGTGCCCGAGCCGGCCGCGGTCGGCGAGGTGCCGGCCAGGCGGCGGGGTGTGAGCGTCACACCCGTCCGGCTGCCCCTGTCCCGACCCGCCGCCGACCCCACCGCACCACCGACCACCCGCACCGAGGAGCCTCAGCCGTGAGCGAACACCACGCCGAGCACACCGACGCGTGGAGCGAGCCGGAGCCCCCGCAGACCCCCGCCCCCTCCACCACCTCCTCCGCGGTCACCCCCGCGGACGCCGCGGACGCCGCACGGCTCGTCTCGTTCGGGCTCCAGCCCAAGCTGCTCCCCGCCCGCGACGCCGAATACGCCGAGCTCCTCCGGCGCTACCGCGAGGACACCGCCTTCGCGCGCCTCGCCGACGCCGTCGCCACCGGTCTCGGCCTCGTCGTCCTGGAGGTCTCCCCGCGTGCGGGCATGGCCGTCACCGCGGACGAGGACTCCGTCTTCGCCGTCCGCATGGGCGACTACGCCCGCCGCGCCTCCACCGACTCCGCCGACCGCTTCCTGCACGGCCTCGCCCACCTCGCCGTCGCCGCCATGGCCTTCCCCCGCCCCGAGGACCTCGCCGACGACGGCTACATCGGCCGTCTCACCGTCAACGGCGTCGACGCCTTCGTCCGCCAGGCCTGCCGCCGCCTCGAGGAGCGCGCGGAGGAGCAGGGCGAGAACACCGACCCCGCCTCCGACGCTCCCGGCCTGGAGGCGGCCTGGAGGATCTACGCCCGCCGCAGCTCGACGGGAGCCACCAAGGACGCCCGCCGGCTCGCCGGCTCCACCACCGGCATCGTCGGCAAGGCCGTCGCCTTCCTCACCGACTCCGGCTTCCTCCAGCGCACCGGCGACGACGCGGGCGGCGCCTACCGCACCACCGCCCGCTACCAGCTCCAGGTCCGCGACATGGCCGGCAGCGCCGCCATGGCCGAGCTCCTCGAACTCGGCGTCGTACCGGTCAGCGACGGCTCCGCGACCCTGCTGCCGCCGCCCGACGGCGACGACCTCGAGCTGGCCGCCGGCGCCGGCCTGCCGTTCCATGCGTAACCGCCCCGCGTAATCACCGAACCAGTCGACGAGAGTCCGCCGCCATGTACGAGCTGTCCCGGGTCCGCCTCTACTCCATCGGTCCCGCCGGTGCGCGCTACGCCGACACCGTTCTGGACCTGCGGGGAGTCGGCGCGCCCGTGCCCCACCCCGCCCCCGCGCAGGCGGAGTTCTTCGAGGAGGAGCCGGTCGGCCCGCCGCGCCGCCCGGCGCCCGCGGGCGTGCTCTTCCTGGAGAACGGCGGCGGCAAGTCCGTCCTCCTCAAGCTGATCTTCTCGGTCATGCTCCCCGGACACCGCAACACCCTCGGCGGCGCCAGCTCCGGCGTGCTTCGCAAGTTCCTGCTCGCCGACGACTGCGGTCATGTCGCCCTGGAGTGGCAGCACACCCTGACCGGCGAACTCGTCGTCGTCGGCAAGGCCAGCGAGTGGCGTGGACGCCAGGTCTCCAACGACCCGCGGAAGTTCGCCGAGGCCTGGTACTCCTTCCGTCCCGGCCCCGGCCTGAGCCTGGACAACCTCCCGGTCGCCGAGGCCACCTCCGTACGCCCGCCCGTCGAGGGCGCGTCCGGCGCCCAGGGCCGCCGCCGCACCATGAAGGGCTTCCGCGACGCCCTGACCGAGGCCGGCAAGGCGTACCCGCACCTGGAGGTCTACTGGGAGGAGATCCACGACCGCTGGAACGAGCACCTCGGCGACCTCGGTCTCGACCCCGAACTCTTCCGCTACCAGCGGGAGATGAACGCCGACGAAGGTGAGGCCGCCGGCCTCTTCGCGGTCAAGAAGGACTCCGACTTCACCGACCTCCTCCTGCGGGCCGTCACCGACGCCCGGGACACCGACGGCCTCGCGGACCTCGTCAGCGGCTTCGGCAACAAGCTCGGCCGCCGCGCCGAACTCACCGCGGAACGGGACTTCACCGCGGGCTCCGTCGACCTTCTCGGCCGCATCGTCGACGCCGCCGAGACCCGCGCACGGGCGCGTGACGTCCACGCGGGCGCCGAGCGCCGCACCCGTACGCTCGCCCGCCGGCTCTCCGCCCGCGCCACCGAGGAGCGCGGCCGCACCGCCGAACTCGCCCAGCAGGTCACCTCGGCCGCCCACGCCGTCTCCGAGGCCGAGACCGCACGCGGCCGCAGCTCCCTCATCGCCGCCGAACTGGCCTACCGCCACGCTTCCCTGGCCCTGACCGTCGCCGAGAAGAGCGCCGCCTCCCAGCGCCGCGAACTCACCGACGCCCGCACCCTGCACTCCGCCTGGCAGGCCGCCGAGGCCGTCCTGCGCCACCGCGCCGCGAGCGACCGCTCCGCGCGCGTGGCCGCCGCGATCCGTGAGGCCGAGCGG
>NZ_JAGGOS010000144.1 GCF_018614205.1 Streptomyces sp. ISL-36
GAGCCGGGGCGGGCGCCGGGACCCGAGAGGGGGCCCGAAGGCGGGCCGGTGGGGGGCACCGAAGGACGGCCGGACGGGGGTTGGGAAGTCACGTTTCTCCCTTTCTTCCGTTCCGCGCCCATTGTGTGCTCCGGACCGGTCCCGCCCGCAAGCGGACAGCACCTGCCGGTACTAGCGTGGGCCGGGTGAGCAGCCACCTCGTCCGCCAGTGGGGCGAAGCCCTCGCCGCCGTCGTCGCCGGATTCCTGGCGATGGCCGTCACCGCCGCACTCGGCCTGTGGGCCGCGGGCGCGGCCGACCTGCCCGGCGGCTTCCCGAACATCGTCGCCGCGGTCGTCGTCATGGCCGCGGGCGGACAGGTCGACCTCTCCGGCGACGCGGGGGCGCTCGCCGGTACGAACGCCGAACTCACCGCCATGCCGCTCACCGTCACCCTGGTGGGCGCACTCGTCACCGGCATCTGCTTCCTGCGCCCGATGCGCCACCACGCCGTCGCCCGTACCCGTGACCTGCTCGCCCGGCTCGCCCGCACCGTCGTCCTCTGGCTGGCCGCGCTCGCCGGCATCTCCGCCCTCGCCCAGTACGACTTCCGCATCTCGATCGGCGGTGGCGAAGGTCAGGACACGCTCTCCGACCTCTTCGGCGAGCTGCTCGAAGCGGTGAACCCCACCGTCGGCTTCCGCACCGACGTGGGCCTCACCCTCCTCTACGGCCTCCTGTGGATCCTCGGGGTCCTGCTCATCGCGCTGCTCGTCTCCCGCAGAGCCCCGCTGCCGGCCCGGCTCGTCCGGTACCAGGAGCCCGTCCGCCCGGCCGCCTTCGCGATGCTCCTCCTGCTGCTCGCGTACGTCCTGATCGCGCTGGTCATCGGCGTGGTCGTGGCGGCCACCAAGGGCCACCCGGCCGAGACCCTCGCCGTCGTCCTGCTCGGCCTGCCCAACGTCAGCTGGCTCGGTCTCGGTGTCGGCATCGGGGGCTCCTGGGAGGGCAGGGTCGAGGGGCCGTTCGGGCTGCCCATGCCACAGATCCTGGACGCCGTCCTGCGCGATCCGGGTGCCTCCGGGTTCTCCACCGTGGACCTGTCCTCGCTCTCCTCCCACGACTCCCGGGCATGGTGGCTGCTGCCCATGGCTGCCGTCCTGGTCCTCGGAGCGGCCTTCGTGGCGGCCGTCCGCTCGCCGGCCCGGATCCGGCTCTGGCAGCACGCCCTCCACCTGGGGGTCGCCTTCGCCCTCGCCATCCTGGTCGTCGCCCCCGTCACGCTCGTCGAGGCGCGCATGGGTCTGTCCATCCTCGGGATCGGTGAACTCGAATCCCTCGGCGGCGAGGTCCTGCTGCGCCCCCACGTCTGGAAGACGGCGGGGTTCGCCCTGCTCTGGGGCCTCGCCGCCGGCCTCATCGGCGGCCTGCTGGCCTCCCGTGTCCACCGCCGCGGCGAGATCGAGACCGGCCTCGACCAGGACGAGACCGGCCCCGGCAAGGCCGCCGCCCGGCCGGGCCCCCGGCCCGAGCGCCCGTAAGCCCGTAAGCCCGTAAGGACATATGGGAGAGTCCCCAAGGCGCACGGAGCCACGGTCCGGAGCCGAAACCCCAAGGCGCACGGACCCAAGGCTCAGAGACCCCCCACGGCGCACGGACCTAAGGCTCCCGGAACACCGGAAGGGCCCACTTCGGCGGCATCGGTGGTGCGGCCGGCGGCTCGGGGTCTCCCGTGCCCTCCCGTCGTACCGGCCCCGGACCGCCCCGCTCCAGGGCTGCCCGCAGCGCGGTGACGAACTCCAGACACGTCCCGTACCGCTCCTCCGGTGCCTTCGCCAAGGCCTTCGCGAGCACCCCGTCCGCCGCCTCCGGAAGTCCGGACCGCTCCGCCGAAAGCGGCGGCGGCGGATCGTACTGATGGGCCCAGAGCAGCGCCATGTCGTCGTCGCGCCGGAACGGCGGCACCCCCGTGAGCGTCTCGAAGACCACGCACGCCAGGCTGTACACGTCGCACCGGCCGTCCACCGGCCTCCCGGAGATCTGCTCCGGCGCCACGTAGTCGAGCGTGCCCACGAACTGCCCGACCGTCGTCAGACCGGTCAGGGACAGCGACTTCTTCGTCAGCCCGAAGTCCGTGAGATAGACATGCTCCGGATGGTCGCGGTCCGTGCCCTCGGCGACCAGGATGTTGCCCGGCTTCACATCCCGGTGGACCAGATCGTGCGCGTGCGCCGCGTCCAGCGCCGAGGCCACCTGGACGGCGATCCGCCCCGCCTTCACCGGCGCCAGCGCCCCCTCGCGGTCAAGGAGCGCCCGCAGGTCCTGCCCGGGGACGTACCGCATCGCGATGTACAGCACGCCCTCCGTCTCGCCCGCCTCGAAGACCGGGACGATGTGCGGATGGTCGATCGCGGCCGCCACCCGCGACTCGTGCGCGAACCGCTTGCGGAAAGTGTCGTTACGGGCCAGCTCGGGTGCCAGCAGCTTCAGGGCCACCGTCCGGTCCAGTCGCACATCCCGCGCCCGGTAGACGACGGCCATCCCGCCGCGACCGATCTCGGCCTGCACCACATAGCCGGCGATCTGCTTCCCGACGAGTCCTGACTCCCGGCCCACGGGCAGGTCCGTGTCCCGGGTCGCGCCGGCCATCAGTCCTCACCCGGCAGCTGGGCCCGGTCCACGACCTGCGTGGGCGGCGGGCCGGCCGGCTCGGCGCCCCGGCCCTCGATCCGTCCGTCGACCCGCGCCACCACCTGGGTCGGTTCGTGGCCGGCGGCCGCGTCGACCGGTACGGCGGCGCCCGCCGAGGGCCCGGCCGAGGACGCGTAGGTGGTGAGCCCGATCCCGTCGCAGTACACCCAGCGCTCGTGCTCGGCGTCGTACAGCCACAGCGACTCGCCGTCGACCACCATCCCCACCCGGAGCCCCCGTGTGCGCCTGCGGAACGTCTCCCCGTCCGTCCGCCCCGCCGCCAGTTCCTCCGCCGCCCGCCGGTAGCGGCCGAGTGACTCCTCGACGCGGGCGATCAGCGGCCGGGGATCGGCGGTCCTGGCGAGTGGCTTGCGGGCCTCGGGAGGGTCCACGGGTACAGGGACGAGGAGCCGGGCGTCGACCCAGGCCGACCAGCCGTTCGAGCACAGGATCTGCCCCCACTCGCCGACCCGCTCCACGAGCTGCACGGGGAGGAACGCGTCGAGCGGCACGGTGGGCAGCCCCAGATCGGGTGCCTCCCAGGCGGGCAGGCCGTCGCGGGGCACGACGTGCGTCGGCCGGAAGTCCGGAACGTACTCCGGTACCGGTGGAGTGACCGGGATGCCCATGGGCCGCCTGCCTTCCCTCGTCCTACTTCCGCATGATCACCGGCTCGTGGCGGCGCAGCAGCCGCGCGACGGCGTAGCCGAGGACGAGGCAGAGCACCACCAGCATCCCCATGTCGAACAGCCAGGCCTCCAGCGTGTGGTGGAGCAGTGGATCGTCCGTCTTCTCGCTCGGTGCGATCCTGCCGATGTCGATGGTCGCGCCCATCGCGGCGAAGGCCCATCGCGACGGCACCAGCCACGCCAGCTGTTCCAGGACGGGCGAGCCGTGGACCGTCAGCAGGGCGCCGCAGAACACCACCTGGACGATGGCGAGGAGGACGAGCAGCGGCATCGTCACCTCCTCCTTGCGTACCAGTCCGGAGACGAACAGGCCCAGCATCATCGCCGTGAAGGACAGGAGGGCGACCGCGAGGGTGAGCTCCACGAGAGGCGGAAGGAGCACACCCTTGCCGTCCGGCACGTTCAACGGCACACCGATCAGAGCGACGAGCGTCAGGACCACGGCCTGGACGACCGTGATCAGGCCGAGGACCACGACCTTGGACATCAGATACGCGGAACGGGACAGGCCGACGGCTCTCTCCCGCCGGTAGATCGTGCGCTCCTTCACCAGCTCGCGCACCGCGTTCGCGGCGCCCGTCAGGACGCCGCCGACACAGAGGATGAGCAGCACGTTCATCGTCGACTCGGGTCCCAGACTGCCCTCCGACAGCGCCCGGGCCATCGCTCCCATCACGAACGGCAGGGCGACCATGATGGCCAGGAAGGTCCGGTCGGCGGAGAGGGCGGCGGCGTAGCGGCGTACGAGCGTACGGAGCTGGGACCCCCAGCTCTGCGGCTTGGGCGGCGGCGCGGGCTCCGGCACCGTTCCCGAGGCGGGCAGGGGTGGCCGGTTCATCGCGTCGGCGATGTACCGGCGGTGGAAGCGCGAGGCGCGGTACTGACCGGCCCAGTCGCGACCGCGGTCGTTCTCGAAGGCTTCGAACGCCTCCGGCCACTGGGCGAACCCGAAGAAGGCCGGCGTCTCGTCCGGCGGTCCGTAGTACGCGACCCGTCCCCCCGGTGCGAGGACCAGCAGCCGGTCGCAGACGTCCAGGCTCAGCACGCTGTGCGTGACGACGATGACCGTCCGTCCGTCGTCGGCGAGCCCGCGCAGCATGTGCATCACCGAGCGGTCCATGCCGGGGTCGAGGCCGGAGGTCGGCTCGTCGAGAAAGAGCAGCGACGGCTTGGTGAGCAGTTCGAGGGCCACGCTGACGCGTTTGCGCTGGCCGCCGGAGAGGCTGTGGATGGGCTGCTCCGCCCGCTCGGTCAGGCCGAGTTCGGAGATGACCTCGTCGACCCTGGCCCGGCGTTCGTCCGCCGCCGTGTCCTCGGGGAAGCGGAGCTCGGCGGCGTAGCCGAGGGCCCGTCGGACGGTCAGCTGAAGGTGCAGGATGTCGTCCTGAGGGACGAGTCCGATGCGCTGGCGCAGTTCGGCGTAGTCCCGGTAGAGGTCGCGCCCGTCGTACAGCACCGTGCCCCGGTCGGCGGGGCGCTGACCGGTGAGCGCCCCGAGGAGGGTCGACTTGCCCGCCCCGGACGGCCCGATCACGGCGAGCAGGGACTTCTGGCCGACGGGGAAGGAGACGTCGTCCAGGAGGGTCTTGCGGTCCTCTCGTCCCCGGCCGCCCCGTCCGGCCCTGCCGCCGCGTCCGCCGCGGCCGCTCCGGCCCACGGTCACGGCGAGGTCCTGGACGTCGAGGGAGACCTCGCCGGTGTCGGTGAACTCGACGAGCTGGTCCCCGATGAGGCAGAACGCGGAGTGACCGATGCCGACGATGTCGTCCGGGGTCACGCGCGCGTGGGCCACGGGACGGCCGTTGAGGTAGGTGCCGTTGTGACTGTCGAGATCCTGGATCCAGTAGGTGCCGTCCGGATGGGCGCGGAGTTCCGCATGGCGCCGGGAGACCACCAGATCGTCGACGACCAGATCGTTGTCGGGGGCCCGGCCGATCCGCACGGTACGGGTGGGCAGCGGCCGGATCGAGGTCGGCTGCCGGAACGTCCCGGTGGCGGCGGGATACGAGACGGAGGAGGGCCGCGGCGGAGTCCGAGGCGGCGCGGGCGCCGGCGGCTGCGGGACCGGTACAGGGGGTGGTACAGGCGGGGGTGGTACGGGCGCCGAGGGCTCGGGCTCCCGCGCGGGCGCGCGGCGGGCCTCCGGTTCCTGCGCGGGGGCGCGGCGGGTCTCCGGTTCCTGCGCGGGAGCGCGGCGGGTCTCCGGTTCTGGCGCGGGGGCGCGGCGGGTCTCCGGTTCTGGCGCGGGGGCGCGGCGGGTCTCCGGTTCCTGCGCGGGAGCGCGGCCGGACAGGACGGCGCGCGGGCCGTCTCCGGGATGCCCGAACCGTATGACCGTCCCGGGACCGACCTCGCGCAGGGCGATGCGCCGGCTGTCCGCGAACGTGCCGTTCGTGCTGCCCTCGTCCTCCAGCGTCCAGTGGTCACCTACGGCCCGCAGGACCGCGTGGTGCCAGGACGTCCGGGCGTCCGCGAGCACGATGTCGCTGGTGGGGTCGCGCCCGATGCGGTAAACCCGGCTCGGACTCATCACGGTGGCGTCCCCGTCGATCTCGAGGACGAGCTCGGGTGCGGCGGGCACGACGGGCCGCTGTCCCATGCGTGAATTTTATCTTCCGGGAGAGATCCGTGCCTCCGAGAGGCGCCGGTATCGTGGGCGACTCGATCGTGTCGAAGGAGAGTCCACCCCGTGCCGAAAGGTGTCACCAAGCGCCGCCCCCGGACCCGGGCCGCCCTGTTGAAGGCCGCACTGGAGACCTTCGCCGAGCACGGCTTCCACGCGACCACGATCGAGCAGATCTGCGAGCGCGCCGGCTACACCCGCGGTGCCTACTACTCGAACTTCGCGAGCAAGGAAGAGCTTTTCCTCGCCCTGTTCGACGAGCACAGCGAACGAGTCGTACGGCGCCTCGCGGAGGCGATCGACGCGCTCCCCGCCGAGGAGTACACGCTGGAGCGGCTCGCCGTGCTCGCCTCCCGGGTCGAGCCGGACGAACGTGACTGGTACCTGGTCACCACCGAGTTCACCCTGCACGCCATCCGCGATCCCCAGGCGGCCTGGGTGCTCGCCCGCC
Source organism: Streptomyces sp. ISL-36 (assembly GCF_018614205.1). Taxonomy (GTDB): domain Bacteria; phylum Actinomycetota; class Actinomycetes; order Streptomycetales; family Streptomycetaceae; genus Streptomyces. The sequence continues at coordinate 6,434 of NZ_JAGGOS010000144.1, forward strand.
ACGACGCCCGGCTGCGGGCCGAGATCGCCCGCGGTCTGGAGACGGTACTGCGCCGGGCGGGACGCGAACTGACCGTGGACGCCGACCGGTTCGCGCGACTGGTGATCGCCCTGCGGGAGGGCGGGCTGGCGCAGAGCTATGTTGAGCCGGAGGAGCTTCCGCCGGGCAGTCTCGAACGGGACTTCCTCGCCCCGCTCCTGGCCGCCTCGTCGCGCGAGATCGGCCCGGACGGGGCGCGCGGCCCGACGGGTTGAAAACGGCGGGAGGGGAGGGGTGGGAGGAGCGGGACGAGTCGAACGATCGGGTCGAGCGGGACGAGTCGAACGAGCAGGTCGACTGGGCCGCGTCGAACGACCGGGGCGAGCCGGTCAGTCGAACAGATCCGGGTCCGACACCGTGATCTGATCCCACAGCGGACGGGCCTGGAACCAGCCGGCCAGGTGCGTACCCACCTGGCCCCGAGTGATCAGCGCCGTCTCGCGGTCGATGAGCTGCGGCGTACCGGCGGCCATCGCCAACAGTTGGGCCTGGCAGGAGCGTTCCATGGTGACGAACCACCAGACGGCCTCGGCGACCGAGTGCCCGACCGTGAGCAGCCCGTGGTTCTTGAGGATGACGGCCTTGTGGTCGCCGAGCGCCTTCGCGACGCGGTCGCCCTCGTCCAGCTCGTTGACCACGCCCCGGTAGTCGTCGTAGATCCCGTGGTCCTCGAAGAAGGCGCACGCGTCCTGGGTGATCGGATCCAGCGGGATGCCGAGGCTGGAGAAGGCCTTGCCGTGCAGCGAGTGGGAGTGTGCGGCGGCCACGGCGTCGGGGCGGGCCGCGTGGACCCGCGAGTGGATGACGAAGGCGGCACGGTTCACGGGGCGGTTGCCGGAGAGCAGGGTGCCTTCGTGGTCGACGAGGACGAGGTCGGACGCCTTGATCTGGCTGAAGCTCATCCCGAACGGGTTGACCCAGAAGGCGTCCGGGTTCTCCGGGTCGCGGACGGTGATGTGTCCGGCGACGCCCTCGGAGAAGCCGAACCGGCCGAATATCCGGAAGCCGGCGGCGAGTTGCTCCTTGCGGTACTGCCGCTCCTCCTCCGGCGAGTCGAAGGTGGGCGGCAGGGGGAGGGTGACCCCGTCGGGCATGGGGCCGACGGCTGCGGCCAGAGCGGGCGGAAGGGTGCTCATGGGGCTCCTCGGGAGGGGCGCGGTCATGCCGGGGGTCCTGGGCAGTGCGAGCGGCACCGGGGCAGTTCGGGCGCGCCAAAAGATACAGACGTGCATCCGATGGGGCAATGGAGGGTGCGCTCTCGCACCCCGCGAAAGGACGGACCGCCAAAGGGGAACGGCCTTGCGGCGCGGGCGCCTGGATGGCTACGGTCACGGAGAAAGCGCTTACTCAGGCCACGCCACGCCACGCCACGCTGGGAGCCAGACCTCGTGCCGCACACCGACGTCCTGATCTACACCCGTACTTCGGGCTACCGGCACGAGTCGATCCCGGCCGGCGCGGCCGCACTCGCCGAACTGGCGGAGGCGGCCGGTTTCGCGGCCGAGAGGACGGAGGACCCCGAGGTCTTCACGCCGGAGCGGCTGGGCGCCTGCGCGGCGGTGGTCTTCCTGTCGACGACCGGGGCCGTACTGACCCCGGAGGGCCGTACGGCCTTCGAGGCGTACGTCGGCGGCGGCGGGGGCTTCCTCGCGATCCACGCGGCGGCCAACGCGGAACCCGATTGGCCCTTCTACGGGGACCTCCTCGGCACACGCTTCGACGGTCACCCCGAGATCCAGCCGGGCGTGGTGTGCGTGGACACACACGACCACCCGTCGACGGCGCCGTTGCCGGGCCGGTGGGAGTGGACGGACGAGTGGTACAACTTCACGTCGAACCCGCGGGGGACGGGCGTACGGGTGCTGGCCCGCGCGGACGAGTCGACCTACCGGGGCGGCACCCTGGGCGCGGAGCATCCCCTGGTGTGGAGCCGTGAGGCGGGGCGCGGCAGGGTGTTCTTCACGGCGCTCGGGCACTCGCCCGAGGCGTACGGGGACGAGACGTTCCGCGCGCACCTGGCGGGGGCGCTGCACTGGGTGGCGGGCGATGGATCCCGCTCGCCCCACGCCTCCCCGAAGCTCTGACGGGGAAGCCACGACAGGGGGAAGCACCGACGGGACAGGGAAGCGCTGACGGGACGAGAGCCCCGGCCTCTGCCCCTTCCCTGCCCTCCCGCCCCCGGCCTCTGCCCCTTCCCTGCCCTCCCGGCCTCGGCCTCTGCCCTGCCTTGCCCTGCTCGTGTGCTCCGCCGGCCGTCCCGAGGCCCGGCCACCCCCGCGTACCGCCCCCGATTGCGCCGCGGGCCCAGGCGCGGGAGGGTTCCCGTGGGGAGACGGCAGGAGGAGAGACATGGCCATCGCCACCGTGAATCCCGCGACCGGCGAGACACTGCGGACGTACGACGCCCACGGGCAGGAGGAGGTCGAGCGGCGCGTCGCCGCGGCGTACGACACCTTCCGGCAGTACCGCACCACGCCCTTCGCCGAGCGCACCCGACTCATGCGCCGCGCCGCCGATCTCCTCGACGAGGACGCCGAGGACGTCGCCCGGACGATGACCACCGAGATGGGCAAGCCGATCACGGCCGCCCGCGCCGAGGCCGCCAAGTGCGCCAAGGCCATGCGCTGGTACGCCGACCACGCCGAGGCGCTCCTCGCCGACGAGCATCCCGCGGAGGCGGACGTCCGCGACTCCGGCGCCGACACCGCCCGTGTCCACTACCGCCCCCTCGGCGCGATCCTCGCCGTCATGCCCTGGAACTTCCCTCTCTGGCAGGTCGTCCGGTTCGCCGCGCCCGCCCTCATGGCGGGCAACACCGGACTCCTCAAGCACGCCTCGAACGTCCCCAGGACCGCCCTCTACCTCGGAGACCTCTTCCGCCGCGCCGGATTCCCCGAGGGCTGCTTCCAGACCCTCCTCATCGGTTCCGGCGCCGTGGAGGCCGTCCTGCGCGACCCCAGGGTCGCCGCCGCCACCCTGACCGGCAGCGAGCCGGCCGGTCGCTCCGTCGCCGCCGTCGCCGGCGACGAGGTCAAGAAGACCGTCCTGGAGCTCGGCGGCAGCGACCCGTACATCGTCATGCCCTCCGCCGACCTCCCCCGGGCCGTCAAGACCGCCGTCACCGCGCGCGTGCAGAACAACGGCCAGTCCTGCATCGCCGCCAAGCGGTTCATCGTCCACACCGATGTCTACGACGACTTCGCCGAGCGCTTCACCGCCGCCATGAACGCCCTGACCGTCGGCGACCCTCTCGACGAGTCGACCGACGTCGGTCCCCTCGCCACCGAGCGGGGCCGTACCGACCTCGAAGAACTCGTCGACGACGCCGTACGCGCGGGCGCCACCGTCCTGTGCGGCGGAGGCCGTCCCGAGGACCGGCCGCGCGGCTGGTACTACAGCCCCACTGTGCTCACCGGCATCACCCCCGGAATGCGCATCCACCGGGAGGAGACCTTCGGTCCGGTCGCCACCCTCTACCCGGTGAGCACGATCGAGGAGGCGGTGGCCGTCGCCAACGACTCGCCCTTCGGCCTCAGTTCGAACGTCTGGACCCGTGACCACGGCGACATCGACCTCTTCGTACGGGACCTGGAGGCCGGCGGCGTCTTCGTCAACGGTATGACCGCCTCCCACCCGGCCCTTCCCTTCGGCGGCGTGAAGCGCTCCGGCTACGGGCGTGAACTCTCCGGACACGGCATCCGTGAGTTCTGCAACGCCACCACCGTCTGGCAGCGCACGTGAGGACCACTCACCCCGGCCTCACCACTCAACCCTGGCCTGACCACCCACCCCTGGCCTGACCACTCACCGCGGCTCGGTCACTCACCCCGACTCGGTCACCGAGCCCGTCCCCGCGTCGCACGTCACTCCGCGTCGGTCACTCGCCCCGTGCCCACGCCAGCAACTCCTCCGCCGACCAGGTGTTGATCACCCGATCCACCGGCACCCCGCACTCCTCCGCCCGCGCGCAGCCGAAGATCTGCCACTCCAGCTGTCCCGGCGCGTGGGCGTCCGTGTCCACCGCGAACCAGACACCCGCCTCCACCGCCTGCCGCAGCAGCCGGCGCGGCGGATCGAGCCGCTCAGGACGGCTGTTGATCTCCACCGCCGTCCGTGACTCCGCGCAGGCGGCGAAGACCCGCTCCGCATCGAACGCCGACTCGGGCCGCAACCGCCCACCGCTCACCAGGCGGCCCGTGCAGTGACCGAGGACGTCCATCAGCGGATTTCGTACGGCCTTCTCCATCCGCCGCGTCATGGCCGGCGCGTCCATCCGCAGCTTCGAGTGGACCGAGCCGACCACCACGTCCAACCGGTCGAGCAGCTCCGGTTCCTGGTCCAGCGAGCCGTCCTCCAGAATGTCGCACTCGATCCCGGTCAGCAGCCGGAACGGTGCCCACTCCTCGTTCAGCCGTGCCACCACGTCCAGTTGCTCGCGCAGCCGCTCCGGTGACAGGCCGCGCGCCACCGTGAGCCTCGGCGAGTGATCGGTCAGTACGGCCCACTCGTGTCCGATCCTCGCCGCCGTACGGCCCATGTCCTCGATCGTGCTGCCGCCGTCGGACCAGTCGGAGTGCAGATGGCAGTCGCCGCGCAGCGCCGCCCGCAAGGTCTCGCCGCCCGCGACCGGCGGTACGTCGATCTCCTCCTCCAAGCGGGCCAGATACGCCGGGACCTGCCCGTCCAGCGCCTCCGCGATCACCGCCGCCGTCTTCGGCCCGATACCCTTGACCGACTCCAGTGTCCCGGCCGCCGCGCGCCTTGCCGCCTCGCCGTCCGACATGGCCGCGACGGCGGCCGAAGCGGTACGGAACGCCCGGACCCGGTACGAGGGTGCCTGGGCGCGCTCCAACAGGAAGGCGATCCGGTCAAGCGCCGCCACGGGATCCATCGCGCGCTCCTTCGTTCGTTCCTTCGCCCGCTCGGGCTCGGGCCGGCCTCTCCGGCCCGGCCGACATTCCCGCCCTCGCCCCGCCCACCGCTCCTGCCCCCGACCCCGATCCCGACCCCGATCCCGACCCCGCTCCTGACCCCGCT
>NZ_JAGGOS010000145.1 GCF_018614205.1 Streptomyces sp. ISL-36
GCGGGCGCGGCGGCCGGAGCGGCCCCCGCGGCGCCGATGACGGCCAGCTTGGCGCCGACCTCGGCGGTCTCGTCCTCACCGACGGTGATCTCCAGGAGAACGCCGGAGGTGGGGGCGGGGATCTCGGTGTCGACCTTGTCCGTGGAGACCTCGAGCAGCGGCTCGTCGGCCTCGACGGTCTCGCCGACCGACTTCAGCCAGCGGGTGACGGTGCCCTCGGTGACGGACTCGCCGAGCGCCGGCAGGACGACGTCGGTGCCCTCGGCGGAACCGCCGCCCGCGGCTGCCTCGGCCGTGGGGGCGGGAGCCGGGGCCTGGACCTCGGTGGAGGGGGCGGCCTGCGGAGCGGGGGCCGGGGCCTCCTGCTGCGGGGCCGGAGCCGGGGCGGCTGCCTGCTCGGCGGCCGGAGCCGGAGCGGCGGCGGCGCCGCTGCCGTCGTCGATGATCGCCAGCTCGGCGCCGACCTCGACGGTCTCGTCCTCGGCCACCTTGATGGAGGCGAGGACACCCGAAGCCGGGGCCGGGATCTCGGTGTCGACCTTGTCGGTCGAGACCTCGAGCAGCGGCTCGTCGGCCTCGACGCGCTCGCCCTCGGCCTTGAGCCAGCGGGTGACGGTGCCCTCGGTGACGCTCTCGCCGAGCGCCGGCAGGGTTACGGAAACCGACATGGTTTCAGTTGCTCCTAACGAATTGCGGAAAGTGGTCGTCGCGCCCGTTGATGACGTGAGCGTCAGTCGTGGGAGTGGAGGGGCTTGCCGGCCAGGGCCAGGTGAGCCTCGCCGAGCGCCTCGTTCTGCGTCGGGTGGGCGTGGATGAGCTGCGCGACCTCGGCCGGCAGCGCCTCCCAGTTGTAGATCAGCTGCGCTTCGCCGACCTGCTCGCCCATGCGGTCACCGACCATGTGGACGCCGACCACGGCACCGTCCTTGACCTGGACGAGCTTGATCTCGCCCGCGGTCTTGAGGATCTTGCTCTTGCCGTTGCCCGCGAGGTTGTACTTCAGGGCGACGACCTTGTCCGCGCCGTAGATCTCCTTGGCCTTGGCCTCGGTGATGCCGACGGAGGCGACCTCGGGGTGGCAGTACGTGACCCGCGGCACACCGTCGTAGTCGATCGGAACGGTCTTCAGACCGGCCAGACGCTCCGCCACCAGGATGCCCTCGGCGAAGCCGACGTGCGCGAGCTGGAGGGTCGGGACGAGGTCGCCGACCGCCGAGATCGTCTCCACGTTGGTGCGCATGTACTCGTCGACGAGCACGTAGCCGCGGTCCATCGCGACGCCCTGCTCCTCGTAGCCGAGACCGGCCGACACCGGGCCGCGGCCGATGGCGACCAGCAGCACCTCGGCCTCGAAGGTCTTGCCGTCGGCCAGGGTGACCTTGACGCCGTTGTCGGTGTACTCGGCGGACTGGAAGAAGGTGCCGAGGTTGAACTTGATGCCGCGCTTGCGGAAGGCGCGCTCAAGAAGCTTGGAGCTGTTCTCGTCCTCGACCGGGACCAGGTGCTTCAGGCCCTCGATGACGGTGACGTCGGTGCCGAAGGACTTCCACGCGGAGGCGAACTCGACGCCGATGACACCGCCGCCGAGGATGATCGCCGACTCCGGGACGCGGTCCAGGGTCAGCGCGTGGTCCGAGGAGATGATCCGGTTGCCGTCGATCTCCAGGCCCGGCAGCGACTTCGGTACGGAACCGGTGGCGAGGAGGACGTGACGACCCTCGACGCGACGGCCGTCCACGTCGACGGAGGTCGGGGAGGAGAGGTGGCCGTGGCCCTCGATGTATGTCACCTTGCGAGAGGCGACCAGACCCTGCAGGCCCTTGTAGAGGCCCGAGATCACATCGTCCTTGTACTTGTGGACGGCCTTGATGTCGATGCCCTCGAAAGAGGCCTTGACACCGAACTGCTCCGCCTCGCGCGCCTGGTCGGCGACCTCGCCGGCGTGGAGCAGGGCCTTGGTGGGGATGCAGCCGTTGTGCAGGCAGGTGCCGCCCAGCTTGTTCTTCTCGATCAGTGCGACGTCCAGGCCCAGCTGCGCTCCGCGCAGCGCCGCGGCGTAACCGCCGCTACCGCCGCCGAGGATCACTAGGTCGAAAACGGTGCTGGCGTCGTTCGCCACGTCACGTCCTCCATGCATGTGCGCCGGTCGCCGGTCGTCGATGACCGGGCGGCGGCTGGTGTTCGGCCGCTTTTATTTCGGCCCTGTGGTGGGGGCCCTGTCCTGCCGAGAACCCATCTTCGCACTTGTTGCCGGAAGGCGGGACGCGGGGCCGGGTCCTGAGACGGGGGATCGTCCGTACGGGCGGGTCACGCGGGCGTACGAACCTACGGATTTCGTCGAGGGCGCAACGGGTACGGCCCCGGGAACCTCGTTCCCGGGGCCGTACCCGTCGTCGTCCGGCGGATCAGAGCTCGCCGTCGGCGGTCCGCTCCGCCAGCCTCACCAGGGTGCGGACCGCGGAGCCCGTGCCGCCCTTCGGCGTGTAGCCGTACGGCGCGCCCTCGTGGAAGGCCGGACCCGCGATGTCCAGGTGGGCCCAGGTGATGCCCTCGCCCACGAACTCCCGCAGGAAGAGACCGGCGACCAGGCCGCCGCCCATGCGCTCGCCCATGTTGGCGATGTCGGCGGTCGGGGAGTCCATGCCCTTGCGCAGGTCCGCGGGGAGCGGCATCGGCCAGGACTGCTCGCCGACCTCGTCGGCGATCTCGTGGATCGCGGTGCGGTAGTCGTCGTCGTTGGCCATGATCCCGAAGGTCCGGTTGCCGAGCGCCAGGACCATCGCGCCGGTCAGGGTCGCCACGTCGACGATGGCGTCCGGGTTCTCCTCCGAGGCCCGGGTCAGCGCGTCGGCGAGGACGAGCCGGCCCTCGGCGTCGGTGTTCAGGACCTCGACGGTCTTCCCGCTGTACATCCGCAGCACGTCGCCGGGGCGCGTGGCCGAGCCCGACGGCATGTTCTCGGCGAGCGCCAGCCAGCCGGTGACGTTGACGGCCAGGCCCAGCCGCGCGGCGGCGACGACCGCGGCGAACACGGCGGCGGCGCCGCTCATGTCGCACTTCATCGTCTCGTTGTGGCCGGCCGGCTTCAGGGAGATGCCGCCCGAGTCGTAGGTGATGCCCTTGCCGACCAGGGCGAGGGTCTTCTCCGCCTTCGGGTGGGTGTAGGCGATACGGACCAGGCGCGGCGGGTTCTCCGAGCCGGCGCCGACGCCCAGGATGCCGCCGTAGCCGCCCTTGGCGAGCGCCTTCTCGTCGAGGACCTGGACCTTCAGGCCGTGCGCCTTGGCCGCGGTCTGCGCCTCGGCGGCGAAGGTGGCCGGGGTGAGGTCGTTCGGCGGCATGTTGACCAGGTCGCGGGCGCGGTTGATCTCCTCGGCGACCGCCTGGGCGCGCTCGGCGGCGGCCTTGTAGGCCTTGTCGCGCGGCTTGCCGCCGAGCAGGGCGACCTCGGCCAGCGGCTTCTTCGCGTCCTTGCCGTTCTTGCTGTTCTGGTAGGCGGTGAAGGCGTACGCGCCGAGCAGCGCGCCCTCGGCGATCGCCTCGGCGTCCTCGACGGCGGCGATCGGCAGCGCGAACGCGGCCTTCTTGGCACCGGTGAGGGTGCGGGCGGCGGTACCGGCGGCACGGCGCAGCGCCTCCGCGTCGTACCCCTGACCGTCCTCGGGCGCGGGACCCAGGCCGACGGCGAGGACGACGGGGGTCTTCAGACCGGCGGGGGAGGGCAGCTTGGTCGCCTCACCCTCGGCACCCGAGGCACCCAGGGTCTCCAGGACGGCGGCGAGCTTTCCGTCGAACGCCTTGTCCACGGCCTCGGCGCCCGGGGCGACGACGATGCCCTTGCCGGACTTCGCGACGCCGACGACGAGGGCGTCGGCGCGCAGCGTCGCCGCGCCGGCAGTGCTGAGAGTGAGAGCAGTCACGGTGGTGAAATCTCGCTTCCATTGAGTTCTGTGGCGGTCGAGGGATGGGCCGACCGTGCCCGCCGCATCGTATTTCGGCCCGGAGAGCGCCGAGAACGAGCCTACGCTCGCTCTTCGTGCTCGCTCACGGCGACGGTGATTCACTCATCCGTGGTGTCTCTTCCGCGTTTACCGCGCAGGGCGGCGGAGCTCGTCCACACTCGCCTCATTCACGCAAGCGCGGTACCCGCGTCTTCGCATCATCTCCACAGGTCCTCCCGCTCCGGGACGGCCTGCCGAGGGGGGACACCACTCGATGGACTCTGCCGGATCCCGCATGCCCGCGGCCGCCCGTACCGCGGCCCTCGCCGCCGCCGCGCTCCTGGCCACGGTCGTCCCGTCGGCCGGAGCGAGCGCCGTCGAGCCCGTCCCGAGGATCGATCTGACCGTCCTCGTCGTCGACGACGGCGGCAGCGCGGTCGAGGCCATCACCTCCGAGCTGCGCTCGACGGGAGTGCCGTACCGCACGGTCGATCTGAACGACCCGAGCCGTCCGGTCATCGACGCCGCCTTCCTCGCCGAACCCTCCGACAGCACGACCGGCCGCCCCCGCGCCAGGTACCAGGGCGTGGTCATGCCCCACGAGACCGCGTTCGGCCCGGACTCGGCCGAACAGACCGCGCTCGCCGCGTACGAGAGGACCTTCGGCATCCCGCAGGTCGACGCGTACACCTGGGCCCACCCCGGCGTCGGCCTCGACTACACCAGCGAGGGCGGCTACTCGGGCCCCCTCGACGGAGCCGCCGCCTCCGTCACCGCCGTCGGGAAGGCGGGCCCCTTCCGCTACCTCGACGGACCGCTGACCTTCGAGGACAACGACCCGGACATCTCCGAGAGTTACGGCTACGCGGGGCGCCCCCGCGCCGGATTCACCAGCTACCTCGACGTGCCGGCCGCGGACGGCGGACGGGCCAGCCTGATCGGCGAGTACGCCCACGACGGGCGCCGCGAACTCGTCGTCACCTTCGCCTACAACCGGTACCAGCGGCAGTTCCGCGCGCTCGCCCGCGGCATCGTCGAATGGCTCACCCAGGGCGTCCACCTCGGACAGAGCCGCAGCTACTTCTCCGTCCACGTCGACGACGTCTTCGCGCCCGACGCCCGCTGGGACACCGCGCGCAACTGCACCCCCGGCGACTTCGACTGCGCCGGCGACGACGGCGAGGGCGTGAACCCGGTCCGGATGACCCCCGCCGACGCCCGGTACGCCGCCGCCTGGCAGAAGGCCGCGGGCTTCACCCTCGACATGGTCTACAACGGCGGCCAGGGCGAGCAGTGGAAGACCGAGCACGGGGGCACCGACCCGCTCGCCGCCCAGCTGATCGCCGACCGCGCCCAGTACCGCTGGATCAACCACACCTACACCCACCCCTTCCTCGGCTGCGTCCAGGACAACACCACCGTCCCCTGGCAGTGCGCCAGGAGCGCCACCGGAGCCACCCTGTGGATGAGCCGCGCCGAGATCTCGGGGCAGATCCGCGACAACCACGGCTGGGCCGTCGGCAAGGGCCTCTCCGTCGACCGGAGCGAACTCGTCACCGGTGAGCACTCCGGCCTGAAGACCCTGCCCCAGCAGCCCACCGACAATCCGAACCTCGCCGGCGCGCTCTTCGACAACGGCGTGAAATGGGTGGCGAGCGACAACTCCCGCGAGCCGCTGCAACGTTCCGTCGGCGCCGCCGGGACCGTCCCGCGCCACCCCATGAACGTGTACTACAACGTGGGCACCGCCGCCGAGATGGCCGACGAGTACAACTGGATCTACACCGCGCGGGCCGACGGCGGCAGCGGGATCTGCGAGACCGACCCGGCCTCCACCTGCCTGCCCGCCTCGCTCGACCCCGCCACCGGCTACGCCTCCCACATCGTGCCGCGGGAGGCCCGCACGGCCCTCTCCCACATCGTGGCGAACGACCCGCGCCCGCACTACGTCCACCAGTCCAACCTCGCCGAGGAGCGGCTGCTCTACCCCGTCCTCGACCGGGTCCTCGCCGACTACCGCGCCCTGTTCGCGGAGAGCGCCCCCCTGGTCAACCCGCGCCAGCGCGACGTCGGCACCGAGCTGAACCGCCGCACCGCCTGGGACCAGGCGCTCGCGGCCGGCAAGGTCACCGCCTACCGCGTCGGCACCACCGTCACCGTCAAGGCCCCGGCCGGCGTGGCCGCGCCCATCACCGCCCCCGAGGGCACCCGCAAGCGGCTCCCCCTCGGCACGGCGGCGTTCGGCACGCCCTACGCGGGTGCCCGCTCGGCCTGGACCGCGCCCGAGCCCCTCCAGTCCACCGTCACGCTCACGCTCCCGACCGCCTGACCAGCACGTTTCCGGGGGGAACGCATCCATGCCGACCAGCAGGGGGAGCGGTGGCCGTCACGTCACCATGCTCACCGAAGGCACCTATCCACACGTCCACGGGGGAGTGAGCACCTGGTGCGACCAACTCGTCCGCGGCATGCCGGAGGTCGACTTCGCCGTCCTCGCGCTCACCGGCAGCGGGCGCGAACCGGTCACCTGGGAGCTGCCGCCCAACGTGTACCGCCACACCTCCTTCCCGCTCTGGGGCGCCGGGCGCGGGCCGGCCGCGGGCCGGCCCACGCGAGGGCGTGAGCGGCGCCGATTCCTCGACACGTACGAGCGTTTCCTGCTCGCGATACTCGACCCGGAGGCGGGCTGCGACTTCGGCGAGGCGCTCTACGCCCTGGCCGAACGGGCACGCCGCGGACGGCTCACCGCCGCCCTGCGCTCCGAGCGGGCGCTGCGCTCCCTGATGTGGATCTGGACCATGCCCCACCTGCCGACGGCCGCGGCCCGGCCCACCGTCCACGACGCGCTGACAGCCACCGACCTGCTGGAACACGCCCTGCGTCCGCTCGCGGCCAAGATCGCCGAGGACAGCGTCGCGCACGCCGTCTCCAGCGGGCTCGCCACCCTGCCGGCGCTCGCCGCCCAACACTTCGAAGGGGTGCCCTTCCTGCTCACCGAACACGGCATCTACCTGCGGGAGCGCTACCTCGGCTACCGCACGGAGCCCCAACGCTGGCCGGTCAAGGCCCTGATGCTCGGCTTCTACCGCGAGCTGAACTCGCTCGGCTACCGCAAGGCCGACCTGATCACCCCCTGCAACCAGTACAACCGGCGCTGGGAGGAGCGCGGCGGCGCACCGGTCGACCGCATCCGGACCGTCTACAACGGCGTCGACCCGCACGCCTTCCCGTACACCGAGGCCGAACCCGACGTCCCCACCCTCAGCTGGGCCGGCCGGATCGACCCCATCAAGGACCTGGAGACCCTCATCCGGGCGTACGCCGTCTCCCGCGCCGAACTCCCCGAGCTGCGGCTGCGGTTGTTCGGCCCGGTCCCGGCCGGCAACGAGGACTACCGGACCCGTCTGGAGAAGCTCGCGGCCGAGCTGGGCGTCACCGACGGCATCACCTTCGAGGGGCGGGTCTCCGACGTCGCCCGCGCGTACGCGGCGGGAAACGTCGTGGTGCTCTCCTCGATCAGCGAGGGGTTCCCCTTCTCCCTGATCGAGGCCATGTCCTGCGGCCGGGCCACCGTGTCGACCGATGTCGGCGGTGTACGGGAGGCCGTCGGCGACACCGGCCTCGTCGTCCCGCCGCGCGAACCCGCCGTGATGGCGGCGGCCGTGACCGAGCTGCTGCGCGACGGGGAACGCCGCGCGGAGCTGGGCCGCAGGGCCCGGCAGCGGGTCGTCGACCGGTTCACCCTCCACCGCTCGGTGGACGGCTTCCGGCAGATCTACCGCGAGCTCGCCGGCCGGCCCGCCGCTGCGACGAGAGAGCCGGACGACTGGACGGTCCGCCTCACCGACCCCTGGCGCCAGGAATTCGTCGGGGGAGGCTCCCTGTCGTGAGCGGCTCCCTCTGGCTGAAGAACGGCACCCTGCGCGACACCCTCCCGGCCGTCCCACGCCAACGGCCGGGCGGATCGGTCGCCACCGACCCGCTCGACGAACTCGCGGACCGACTGGACGCGCTGGCCGCGGTCGCCGTCCACCCCGACGAGATAGCCGCGATACTCGAGTCCGACGGCCTGACCGACGACCACATCCGTCTCACCTACGGGCGCGACGACTCCTTCGCCCTCGCCGAGGACCTCTACGCACGGGTGGAGCGGCGCCACCCCGCACCGGAGGCGCCGCCCGGCGGGCGCTGGCACACCGGCCTCGCCGGCTGTCTGCTGCGCGGCCTCGTCTTCGCCCTGCCCGGGCTCGCCTACGTCCTCGGCGCACCCCTCCTGTCCGGCCCCCGCGGTCCGCACGGGCTGCCCGCCGGAACGGTTCCGCTGCTCGCCGGGGCCGTCACCGGCTGGGTGTGGAACCAGGCCCTCTCCCACCGCGCCTACTCCTGGCTCGGTCTCGGCGACCGGCGGGCCGCCGCCCGCGCACTGCTCACCGGCGCC
>NZ_JAGGOS010000146.1 GCF_018614205.1 Streptomyces sp. ISL-36
TGGGGGTGAGCACCGTCGGGGGCGGCACCGGGGCGGGCACCCCGCTGGTCGGCGCGGTCCGGGCAAGCACCTTCGGGTCCGGCGCCCCGCTGGTCGGCGCCCTGCGCGAGGGGCCCGGTGCCGCGCCAGGGTCGGGAGCTCCGGGAGCCGACGGGGCGGGCGGGGAACCCGTTCACAAGAGGGGGGCGGGCGGGACGCCCAGGTACGGCGTCGTCCGCTCGGGCCCCCGGGCCACGCCGGGACCCGGCACACCGGGCACACCGGGCAAGGCACCGGAGCGCGGGCGCCGCGGACCGGCCCGGATCGAGGGGCTCCTCCTCGGTCTCGCCGCGGGCGACGCCGCCGGCTGGCCCGCGGCCCGGCACCGAGCCGCCCGCATGCCCGAGTGGACCCGCCGCCTCACCCGCGAGCTCGACACCTTCGCCGAGCAGAACGCCACGACCACCCTCCCCGTCCCCATCGCCCTCAACCAGCCCCCCGAGCCCCTCCGCCTCGGCCCCTCCGACGACGCCGAGTGGGCCGTCTTCACCGCCGAGGCGGTTCTCGCCGCCTCGGGGCCCCTCTTCGTCTCCCTCGACCCCGAGCGCCGGATGCGCGCCGCCGTCGACATGGCCTGGAACTCCCTCGCGAGCCAGATCGCCGCCGCCTCCGACCGCGCCCCCGAGGTCGAGTCCGCCGTCCTCCCGCTCCGCGCCCGGATCTCGGTCCGCGCCGGGCTCGGCAATCTCGCCACCGGTCTGCGGCCGCCCGCCACCGGCCACGACAACCCGCACTACTTCGACGACGCCGCGTGCATCCGTGCCGCCGTGCTCGCCCTCGCCCACCCGGGGGATCCGGTCTCCGCCGCCGAACTCGCCGAGTTCGACGCCCGCTACACCCAGGACGGGGACGGCGTCCACGGCGCCCGCGCGATGGCCGCCGCCATCGCCGCCGCCCTCGGCGGGGCGCCGGTCGACGAGGCCGTGGCGGCCGCGCTCGCGCAGCTCCCGCCCACCACCGAGATCGGCCGCAACGCCCAACAGGCCGTCAAGATGGCCGAGGAAGCGACCACCGCCTTCGAACTCGTCCCCCTCCTGGAGCACCAGATCGTCGACCACGTCTACAGCTACGGCATCGCCGCCGCCGAGACCGTCCCCGTCGCCCTCGCCCTCGCCACCGCCGCCCGCGGCGAGGTCGCCGCTGCCGTACCGGCCGCCGCGTGCCTCTCCCGTGTCGCGGACTCCGCCCCGGCGCTCGCGGGCGCGCTCACCGGCGCACTCGGCGGCGGCGACTCCATCCCCGCCACCTGGCGCGAGGCCTGCCGCACGCTGGCCGGCTGCGCGCTCCCCCGTCTCGCCGGCACGGATCTCGTCGAACTCGCCGAGCTCCTGGGAAACACGGAACTGGCCACCCCGGGTGGACAATTCCGACATGACACCCACACTGGATGACCGGATCACCGGAAGTCTCCTCGGGGCCGCCGTCGGCGACGCCCTCGGCGGCCCCGTCGAGGGCTACACCCCGGAGCAGATCGTGGAACGCCACGGCGGCCGCGTCACGGGCATCGTCGGCCCCTGGAACGGCGAGGCCTGGCGCACGGCCCGCCCCATCGCGCCGTACCACAAGGGCGACGGGCACGTCACCGACGACACCTTGATGACCCACGCCCTGATCAGGGTGTACGAGAAGGTGCGCGACCACCTCGACGCGTACGCGGTGGCGGACCACCTGGTCCCCGAACTCATCGGGAACCCCGTCTGGATCCCGGAGCTGGAGGCCGAAGCCCTCCCCCTCCAGCGGATCTTCCTCGCGGAGAAGTGGATCGTCGCCCGGCTCCACTACGGCCATGTCGACCCCCGCGAGGCGGGCAACGGAAACATCGTCAACTGCGGTGCGGCGATGTACATGGCGCCGGTCGGACTGGTCAACGCGGCGAACCCGGCGGGCGCCTACGCGGAGGCGCTGGACGTCGCGGGCGCGCACCAGTCCTCGTACGGGAGGGAGGCGGCGGGGGTGTTCGCCGCGGCGGTGGCGGCGGCGTGCGCGCCGGGCGCGACGCCGGAGTCGGTGGTCGAGGTCTCCCTCTCCCTCGCCAAGGACGGCACCCGCTCGGCGATCGAGGCGGTCGCCGAAGTGGCCGCCCGGCACGCGGACTTCGAGTCCGCGCTGATCCCGCTACGGGCCGCGGTGGCCCCCTTCGACACGGTGGGCCCGGACTACCGCGCCCCGTCCCTGGGCGCGCGCCGCCCGTCCCGCCTCCACGCGATCGAGGAGCTGCCCGTCGCGCTGGGCATGCTCCTGGTCGGCGGGGGCGACTACCGGCGCACGGTGCTCGGCTCGGTCAACTACGGCCGTGACTGCGACTCGATCGCGACGATGGCGGGGGCGCTGGTGGGCGCGCTGCGAGGGGAATCGGCCATCCCCTCCGACTGCTCGAAGCAGGTGGCGGAGGCGAGCCGCCTGGATCTGCACGGCCCGGCGGCGGCGTTGACGGCGGTCGCGCACGAGGTGTTCGCCCGCGACACGGCGCGGCGCCGGGCGCACGAGGCGGCGTACACGGCCCTGACGAGCGCGGCCCGATGAACCTGCGCGTCACCTGGGTCCAGCCGGAGGACCTCGTCGGCCACGAACTCCGCCAGGCCGCCGAGGACGGCCGCGACGCCTCCGCGATCGCGGCCCGCTGGCACGCGGCCGGCGGCCCTCCGGCCCCCGGGGCGGCCGGCGCGTCCCCCACCCCTCGCACGGAACTGCGCGCGCTGGCAAATGCCCTCCTGGACGAACTGGCCGCCCTCCCCTCCCCCCTGTCTTCCGACGAACCCACTCCCCTGGCCGCCATCCAGGCACGTACGACCGCCACGACCGGGGCGGGCGGTTCCACCCCGGTGCCGGCCGACGCGATCCCCCCACCCGAAGGCGTCGGCGACGGCGCTCCCCCCACCCGGCCGGAAGCGCCGCAGGCCCCGGGGCTCGGGGGCGGAGCCGCCCTCCGTGACCGGCTGCACGCCGCCTGGCTCGGGCGGGCGGCCGGGTGTCTGCTCGGCAAGCCCGTCGAGAAGCTTCCGCTCCCCGCCATCCGCGCCCTCGCCCGCGCCGCCGGCAACTGGCCCCTCTCCTCCTGGTTCACCGCCAAGGGCGTGCCCCCCGAGCTCCTCGCCTCCCACCCCTGGAACCGCCGGTCCGCCGTCACCTCGCTCGCCGAGAACATCGACGGGATGCCCGAGGACGACGACCTCAACTACCCCCTCCTCAACCTCCTTCTGCTCCAGCGGCACGGCCGCGACTTCACCACCGCCGACGTCGCCCGCCTCTGGCTCGACGAGCTCCCCGCCGGCCGCGCCTTCACGGCCGAGCGCGTCGCCTACCGCAACCTCCTCGACGGCATCGAGCCCCCGCTGACCGCCGTCCGCCGCAACCCCTTCCGCGAGTGGATCGGCGCCCAGATCCGGGCCGACGTCCACGGCTGGACGCACCCGGGCGACCCGGTCGGCGCCGCCGCGCAGGCGTACCGGGACGCGGCCCTCACCCACACCGCCAACGGGATCTACGGCGCGATGTTCGTCGCCGCCACCCTCGCCACCGCCGGGACCGGCACCGCCGACGTCCACCAGGCCCTCGCCTCCGGGCTCGCCGTGATCCCGCCCCGCTCACGCCTCGCCCGGGCCGTCCGCCTCGGCATCGAATCCGCCCGCATCCTCCCCGACTTCGATGAGGTCGTGGACCGGCTCCACGCCACGCTCGGCGGGTATCACTGGGTCCATGCCGTCCCCAACGCCGCCCTCGTCGCCGCCGCGCTCACCCACGCCGACGGCGACTTCTCCCGTTCCCTCTGCGCGGCGGTCTCCGGTGGCTGGGACACCGACTCCAACGGCGCCACGGCCGGTTCCGTCGCCGGTCTCCTCGCCGGCCGTCCCGACCGGCTGCCCGAGCGCTGGACCTCCCCTCTCAAGAACCGGCTCTCGACCTCGGTCCCGTCCTTCGACGGCATCGGCTTCGACACCCTCGCCGAACTGACGCACATGGAGGCAGTACGCCCATGACCAGCATCGTGGTGCTCGGCAGCACCAACATGGACCTCGTCGCCTTCGTGCCGAGGGCCCCGGAGCGCGGAGAGACCGTCACCGGCCGGGAGTTCCGTACGATCCCCGGCGGCAAGGGCGCCAACCAGGCCGTCGCCGCGGCCCGGGCCGGTGCCGAGGTGGCCATGATCGGCGCGGTCGGCACCGACGACTTCGGCCTGCGGCTCCGGGCGGCACTGGACGGCGCCGGCGTGGAGACCGACCTCCTGCGCACCGCCGAAGGCCCCTCCGGCACCGCCCACATCGTCGTCGACGACGAGGGCGGCAACGCGATCGTCGTCGTCCCCGGCGCCAACGGCACCGTCACCTCGCTCACGCACGGCGACGAAGCCCTGATCGGCACCGCCGATGCCCTGCTCCTCCAGCTCGAACTCCCCCTCTCCGTCGTCACCGCCGGCGCCCTCGCCGCCCGCCGGCTCGGCGTGCGTACCGTCCTCACCCCCGCCCCCGCCCGGCCGCTCCCTCCCGAACTCCTGGCTGCCACAGACCTGTTGGTGCCCAACGAGCACGAGGCCACCGCACTCACCGGGATCGCCGACCCCTACGAGGCCGCGGCGGCGCTGCTGCGGGACGTGCCCGAGGTGGTCATCACCCTCGGCGCGGCCGGCAGCCTCCACGCCGCCCGCGGACGCGAACCGTTCACCGTGGCCGCCCCCCGTGTCCGCGCCGTGGACACCACCGCCGCGGGCGACACCTTCGTCGGCGCTCTCGCCGTCGCCCTCGGCGAGGGCCGTCCCGTCCGCGAGGCCCTGGCCTGGGCCTCGACCGCCGCGGCCCTCTCCGTCCAGCGCGAAGGCGCCTCGTCCTCGATGCCGTACCGGTCCGAGATCGACGCCGCCCACGACTCCCTCACCGGCCAGGAGGTCGACGCCGTATGACCCGCCCCGAGAACTCCCCTCCCCTCCAGGGCCTGCGCGTCCTCGATCTCGCCACGCTCTTCGCCGGGCCGCTCGCCGCCATGATGCTGGGCGACTTCGGCGCCGACGTCATCAAGATCGAGCACCCCCGCAAGCCCGACCCGTCCCGCGGCCACGGCCCCGCCAAGGACGGGGTCGGTCTGTGGTGGAAGGTCCTGGGCCGCAACAAGCGGACGATCACCCTCGACCTCTCCACCCACGGCGGCCGCGACACCCTGCTGCGTCTCGCCGCCGACGCCGACGTGATCGTGGAGAACTTCCGCCCCGGCACCCTGGAACGCTGGGGTCTGGGCTGGGAGGAACTCTCCACCGTCAACCCCCGGCTGGTCCTCGCCCGGGTCACCGGCTTCGGCCAGTTCGGCCCGTACTCCCACCGCCCCGGTTTCGGCACCCTCGCCGAGGCGATGAGCGGCTTCGCCTCGATCACCGGCGAGCCCGACGGCCCACCCACCCTTCCCCCCTTCGGTCTGGCCGACTCCATCGCCGCCCTGGCGACGGCGTACGCGGTGATGACCGCGCTCACCGCCAGGACCGCCACCGGACGCGGCCAGGTCGTCGACATGGCGATCATCGAACCGATGCTCTCCGTCATCGGGCCCCACCCCCTCTGGTACGACCAGCTCGGCTATGTCCAGCCCCGCACCGGAAACCGCTCCCGCAACAACGCCCCCCGCAACACGTACCGCACCGCCGACGACTCCTGGGTCGCCGTCTCCACCTCCGCCCAGTCCATCGCCGAACGCGTGATGCGCCTGGTCGGCCGGCCCGAGCTGATCGACGAGCCGTGGTTCGCCGACGGCGCGGGCCGGGCCGCCCACGCGGACGTCCTGGACGAGGCCGTCGGCTCCTGGATCGCCCGCCACACCCGCGACGAGGCCCTGGCCGCCTTCGAGAAGGCGGAAGCGGCGATCGCCCCCGTCTACGACATCCGGGACGTGATGACCGATCCGCAGTACCGCGCCCTGGACACCATCACCGAGGTCCCCGACCCCGAGCTGGGCCCGATCCGCATGCAGAACGTCCTCTTCAGGCTCTCCGAGACCCCCGGCGCGATCCGCTGGACCGGCCGGCCGCACGGCGCGGACACCGCCGAGGTCCTCGCCGAACTCGGCCTCACCCCGAACGAGATCGGCGCCCTACGAGGCGAAGGAGCCGTATGACCTTCCCCCTCACCTGGCTGTACGCCCCCGGGGACCGCCCCGCCGTCGTCAGGAAGGCCCTGGTCTCGGGCGCGGACGTGGTGATCGTCGATCTGGAGGACGCGGTGGCCCCGGACCGTAAGGCCTACGCCCTGGCCGCCACCGCCGAACTCCTCGCCGAACCCCAGCCCGTACCGGTCCATGTGCGCATCCACTCGCCGCGCGACATCCCATGTCTGGCTCCCCTCCCCGGCCTCTGCGGTTTCCGTGTTCCCAAGGTGACACACGCCACTGACATCCACCGGATCGCCGAACTCGTCCTGCCGGACACCCCGCTCTACCCCCTGCTCGAGACCGCCCTCGCCGTCGAGCACGCCTACGCCATCGCCTCGGCGCACCCCTCGGTCCACGGCATCGCCCTCGGCGAGGCGGACCTCCGCGCCGACCTGGGGGTGCGGGACGACAGCGGCCTCGACTGGCCGCGCAGCCGTCTCGTGGTGGCCGCCCGTGCGGCGGCCCTCCCGCCCCCGGCCCAGTCGGTCCACCCCGACATCCGGGATCTGGACACCCTGGCGGCCAGCTGCGCCCGGGGACGCGCTCTGGGTTTCCTCGGCCGGGCGGCGATCCATCCGCGTCAGCTCCCGGTCATCGAGCAGGCGTATCTCCCCACCCCGGACGAGGTCGCCGCCGCGGAGGAGGTGGTGAAGGCGGCGGAGACGGAGGAGGGCGCCCTGGCCCTTCCGGACGGCCGCTTCGTCGACGCGGCCGTCGTGGAGGGGGCCCGCCGCGTCCTCGCCCTGGCGGCGAGGGTCTGACGCCCCGACCGCCCGTGCCCACCGCGGCTCAGGTCACGCTTTCGCCCCGGTCACCGGCCGCCGCCCCCGTACGTGCGACAGGGCCGCCCCGGACCTCTCGGTCCTGGGCGGCCCTGTCGCGAGGGTGACGTCTCCGGGGTGTCAGCTCTTGCCGGCGCCGTTTCCGGCCGGTTCGTCGTCCGAGGTCCGCGGCCGGTCCCCGGGCTCGTCGACGCGCTCGTCGACGGGCTCGCCCGCGGGCTCCCCCGCGTCGGTGGCCTCGACCGGGGCGTCGGCCACCGCGTCGCTCTCGGACGCCTCGTCCTCGGCGTCCCCGGCGTCCCCGGCGTCACCGGCGTTCCCGGCCGGCTTGTCGCCCGCCGCTGCCGGCTCCACGACCTCTTCCCGTCCCGGACGGACCCGCGAGGAGATCACGATGTAGGTGACGGCCAGGACGAAGACGACGATCGCCGTCCACACGTTCAGCCGCAGGCCGAGCACGTGGTGCGCCTCGTCGACGCGCATGTACTCGATCCAGGCGCGGCCCGTGCAGTACGCGGCGACGTAGAGCGCGAAGGCCCGCCCGTGGCCCAGCTTGAAGCGGCGGTCCGCCCAGATGACGAGCAGCGCGACGCCGATGCACCACAGCGACTCGTACAGGAAGGTCGGGTGGTAGATCCCGGCCTCGCGGTTCGCGCTCGCGGTGATCTTCAGGCCCCACGGCAGATCGGTCGGCTTGCCGTACAGCTCCTGGTTGAACCAGTTGCCCCAGCGGCCGATCGCCTGGGCGAAGGCGATACCGGGCGCGATGGCGTCGGCGTACGCCGGCAGCGGGATGCCCCGGCGGCGGCAGCCGATCCAGGCACCCACCGCGCCGAGGGCGATGGCGCCCCAGATCCCGAGGCCGCCCTCCCAGATCTTGAAGGCGTCGACCCAGTCCTCACCCTCGCTGAAGTACAGCTGGTAGTCGGTGATGACGTGGTAGAGGCGGCCGCCGACGAGGCCGAAAGGCACCGCCCAGACGGCGATGTCGGCCACGGTGCCGGCTTTGCCGCCCCGGGCGATCCAGCGCTTGTTGCCGTACCAGACGGCGACGAAGACACCGATGATGATGCAGAAGGCATAGGCGCGCAGCGGTACCGGTCCGAGGTTGATCACACCGGTCGACGGGCTGGGAATGTAGGCAAGGTCCATGGCAGGACCGACGCTACCTTGCCGGGCGGGCGGGACGGCAGCCCACCCGGCAACGTCTGCGTAACTACCGCTCCGAGCCGCCGGCCGGAGCCGCCTTCGGGGAGGCCGTGCCGGGCTTCTTGCCCTTGTTCGCCTCGGCGACCCACTTCTTGAGGTTCTCCGGGGAGATCTGCTCGTTCCCCTTCGACGGGAAGATCGATTCTCCGTTGAGGAGGACCGACGGCGTGCCGCGGAAGTCGCCGCTGCGGAAGGCCGCGTGCGACTTCGCGACCCAGCTGTCGTGGGTGCCGCCCTCGACACAGCTGCGGAAGGCGGGCGTGTCGAGCCCGGGCACCTTCCCCGCCAGCTCCAGGAGCTTGGCGTTCTTCGCGAAGGCGTCGTCCGTCTCCTGCGGCTGGTTGATGTAGAGCACGTCGTGGTACGGCGTGAACTTTCCGGCGTCCTGGGCGCAGGCGGCGGCGTTCGCCGCGCGGAGGGAGCCGCTGCCGCCCATGTTGCCGTCGATGAGGGTGGCGAGGTGGTACTCGGACTTGAGCGCGCCCGACGCCTCCAGCTCGTGGATGGTGTCCCGGAACGCGTTCTCGAAGGAGGCGCACGCCGGGCAGCGGAAGTCCTCCCAGATGGTGAGCGTCGACGGGGCGTCCGGCCGGCCCGTCGGGATGGCCGGCTTGTCGTCCCCGATGGCACCGGTCGGGGCGACGACCGGGCCGGCCTTGTCGGAGCCGCTGTCCTTGTCTCCGCTGTTGGCGGCGATCACTCCGACGACCGCCGCCAGGCCCAGGACACCGACCACCGCCGCCGACACGATCAGGACACGTCGCTGCTTCTCGCGCGCCTTCTCTCGCTCGCGCTGCTGCTGGAGGCGCTCCCGCGCGCTCAGATTACCGTCACTGTTCTTCTGGCTCACGCCCTCAGCAACGAACCGGGGAGGCGCGGACGCGCCTCCCCGGTCCCACATCCACCCGAACGGGCTACGAAACGCGCCGCACGCCCTCGGCGAGTTCGCCCGCCAGTTCCCTTACGGCGGCGAGCCCGGCGGTCTCGTCCTCGGCGTCGAGCATCCGCTTGACGAAGGCCGAGCCGACGATGACGCCGTCGGCGAAGCCCGCGACCTCCTTGGCCTGCTCGGCGTTGGAGACGCCGAGCCCGACGCAGACGGGCAGCTCGCCGGCGGCGCGGGTGCGGCGGACAAGATCGGCGGCCTGCTCGCCGACGGACTCGCGGGTGCCGGTGACGCCCATGAGCGAGGCGGCGTAGACGAAGCCGGAACCGGCGGCCGTGATGGTGGCCAGACGCTCGTCCCTGCTGCTCGGCGCGACGACGAAGACGGTGGCGAGACCGTGCTTGTCGGCGTGCTCACGCCAGGTCGCGGACTCCTGGACCGGCAGGTCGGGCAGGATGCAGCCCGCGCCGCCGGCCGCGGCCAGCTCCTCGGTGAACCGCTCGATGCCGTAGCGGTCGATCGGGTTCCAGTACGTCATGACCAGCACCGGCTTTCCGGTGGCGGCGTGCGCCTCGCGGACCGTGCGCATGACGTCGGCGATCCTGACACCGCCGCGCAGGGCGATGTCGTCGGCGGTCTGGATGACGGGGCCGTCGAGGACCGGGTCGCTGTGCGGCAGGCCGACCTCGACGACGTCGGCGCCGCCGTCGAAGACGGCCTTGATGGCCTCGATGCCGCCGTCCACGGTCGGGAACCCGGCCGGGAGGTAGGCGATGAGAGCGGCACGGTTCTCGGCCTTCGCCTTGGCCAGGGTGTCGCTCAGGAGCTGGATGTGCCCGCTCACTTGGTGTCCCTCCGAATCTCGGCGTCGCCGTTCTCGGCGGACGCGTCGGCCTCGACCCGGGGGGCCTCGGAGTCGTACAGGCCGAAGTAACGGGCCGCCGTGTCCATGTCCTTGTCGCCGCGCCCGGAGAGGTTGACGACGATCAGCCCGTCCTTGCCGAGCTCCTTGCCGACCTCGAGGGCGCCGGCCAGCGCGTGCGCCGACTCGATGGCCGGGATGATGCCCTCGGTGCGGGAGAGCAGCCGCAGGGCCTGCATGGCCGCGTCGTCGGTGACGGCACGGTACTCGCCGCGACCGCTGTCCTTGAGGTACGAGTGCTCCGGGCCGATGCCGGGGTAGTCCAGACCGGCCGAGATGGAGTACGGCTCGGTGATCTGGCCCTCGTCGTCCTGGAGGACGTACGACCGCGAGCCGTGCAGGATGCCGGGCTCACCGGCGGTGAGGGTGGCGGCGTGTTCGCCGGTCTCGACGCCGTGGCCGGCCGGCTCGCAGCCGATCAGACGGACGTCGGCGTCCGGGATGAAGGCGTGGAAGAGGCCGATGGCGTTGGATCCGCCGCCGACGCAGGCGACGGCCGCGTCGGGGAGGCGTCCGGCGCGCTCCAGGATCTGGCGGCGGGCCTCGACGCCGATGACGCGGTGGAAGTCGCGGACCATGGCGGGGAAGGGGTGGGGTCCGGCGACCGTGCCGAAGAGGTAGTGGGTGCGGTCGACGTTGGCGACCCAGTCGCGGAACGCCTCGTTGATGGCGTCCTTCAGGGTGCGGCTGCCGGAGGCCACGGGGATCACCTCGGCCCCGAGCATGCGCATCCGGGCGACGTTCAGCGCCTGGCGCTGGGTGTCGATCTCGCCCATGTAGATGGTGCACTCGAGCCCGAAGAGGGCGCAGGCGGTGGCGGTGGCGACGCCGTGCTGGCCGGCTCCGGTCTCGGCGATGACCCGGGTCTTGCCCATGCGCTTGGTGAGCAGGGCCTGGCCGAGCACGTTGTTGATCTTGTGCGAGCCGGTGTGGTTCAGGTCCTCACGCTTGAGGAAGACCCGGGCGCCACCGGCGTGTTCGGCGAACCTGGGCACCTCGGTGAGGGCGCTGGGGCGGCCGGTGTAGTGGACCATGAGGTCGTTGAGCTCGCGGGCGAACTCGGGGTCGGCCTTGGCCTTGTCGTACTCGACGGCGACCTCGTCCACGGCGGCGACGAGGGCCTCCGGGATGAACTTGCCGCCGTAGACGCCGAAGTAGCCCTCGGCGGTGGGGACCTGACCCTCGGGGTCCGGAATGAAGAACTCGCTGGACATGCGACTGCTCCTCGCGGGGCGGACGCCCCGGATGACGTGCTGACGATGGTCACGTTATGCGCACGACGCTCCGCTCCCCGGCATCCGTTGTGGGCTTTCGTCCCGCTGGGGCGGAACGGGTGGGCACAACGGAGGGTTGCCGGGCCCGGGCAGGCTCAGGGGCCTGACGGCGGGGTGGTCAGGAGGTGCGCGCGGGGCGCGGGCGCCATCGCATGCCGTTGACCTGACCGGGCTCGTCGCCGATCACGTACCGCACCCGGCGGCCGTGCACACGGCGGGCGGGGGCCCGGCAGCCGCGCGGGCGGCAGCCCCTGGCCAGCGGGGCGTGCGCGGGG